>CAXXRT010000012.1:70000-132595 GCA_963666945.2 Marinifilaceae bacterium | reverse complement strand
CCAAAATATTTCCTCTTGAATCATATTTTTTATAATGTAATTTTTCTGAATATCTTGAATCTTTCTCAAAAGATGTATAAACTAGACCTACATCCGGCCAAGAAGGAAAACTTTCAAAAGTCAAGTTTAAACAATGCTTAAAATCATCCAGTAATTTATTTGTTTCTATCTCATAGTATTTATCCGGAAAAGGTTTACCTTCTGTAAAATCATACGTAGTAACATTTGTTCTCAATAGATAATTTATAGAATCCTTTTCTATAAATTCAGAAACCTCAATAGGGATATCTTTAATATTCTTTTGATACAAATCATATAAAGGAGTTGACTCTTGGCTACTATGAAAATCCCCTGTGTACGTATATTTCGTTATAATTTTGTCTCCAGTGCTATTTTCTTCTACTACCTTGGTTGGATTTTTATGATATTGTCCATTATACTGATATGTAGTTGTCTTAGAAATTGTATTTCCACTAATACTATAATCAGTAACGGTTTTAGATGAAAGTACTTTGGCTACATTAGTTAGATATTTATACCGGGCACTAGAAAAATACAAATTTTCTTCTGTACCATTTATACCTCCTAACTTTAGCCCATAAACTTCCTCTGGACTGGATTCTCCAAAAGGGTAATACAAGTCATAAGAAAACAACTCCTCTTTTATTATCTTACCCGTATTATTGTAATATTTTTTTGAGATCAGTTGGCCTCGATTCCAATCAGAATTAACCATAGGAGGAAAAGGATATAGTAACGAATGTGATGGATTTTCTATGTTATCAATACCAGCTCCCTCTATAATCTCTTTAACAACGTCATAATAAACCTCGTGGGTGTGACCTTCATCTACTATATTAAATATTTCATAATTATTATCCGATATATAAGTAGCTTCCGAGTTATAAAAAGCATTTACTGAAAAAGCTGAATAGCATTCGTGTGATGTCTCATCCATTATTGATTGATTTTTGTCTTCATAACCAAAAGCAACTCCATCCGGCCCCATGTACCAATAAATTAGCTTATGTATATATATTTTGGGAGAGTCCTCATTCCGAGATGGTATGGTATAATTATACACAGTCTTTCCATTATCCATTATACTCTCACTTACTCTTTTATAACCTACTGGAGATCCATGTGTGCCTCCCAACTGATTACTTGGGCAACTAAAAACTTTAATACCTGGTAAAGGAGTAGCAGAACCAACATCAGATAATAGAACTTGAGATCTATCAAACTCAGCAAACACAGGCATACTTATCAAAGTTCCACTTGTGTTTTCATTATTTGATTGTTTATATTCATAATTACTAACTATGCTTTTCCCATCTTCCAAGCTATGTTTAGCTATTGTTTTAATCCGAATACCACCTCCTTCCAACTGCTTCCCTGCATACATAAATTTATGTGGTTGAAATTCGTAACTAGTGTATCCTCCTGTGGGATAAAATATTTTACTTAAAGTTTCAACATCCACTAACTCTGCATTGGGTAATCTATTAGCACCCAATAATTCAAATGCAGATCCTGATAATTTATATACGGAAAATCCTCTTTCATCTAAAAACATATCCTGATACCTGTATAATTTAGGTAACAGTGTATTATTACTAACAGCTCCGTTATAATACCCCCATAAATCCCTTTGCAAGGAGAACCTATGCGGAAGTACATGAGCACTATTTCCGGTATAATCTTTATATTTATATTCAAATTGATATTGAGGTTTCTTTGAAATATCAGTTGCTCCGAATTCCTGTATACTTTTTAAAAATAATCTTTTATAATATTTGTAATTTTCACCCTCATTATACTTCCAAACCTCACCAGGCCTGTATCGAATATCTTCTTCACTATTACTTTGAAAATAACCGAAGTTAAACTTCCACTTCTTTATTCTGTTATTTTCACAATCAAACAATAAATGTAAAGACAAACCAGTAATAGCTCTAGGGAAATGTTCTGCTATACCGTCAATGGAATGAATATCTTGCCTTAAATGATCTGCCTCAAATTCGACAAATTCACTGGGTGTAGATATTTGCTCTAATCGTTTCTCTGAGACTTCTGCAACAATTGATAACTTTGCAGAATAAGTATTTGCCATCTCATCATTGGGATTATATCCTCCTTCAAAATAGGAATCACCGTAATAATGTCCCCATGATTGCTCTCCTGGTTGCCTATAATATTTTACTCTCTGCTCCGCATATTTAAAATCAATAATATCACCGTTTGGAAGCTCTATTTTTTTGAGATACCAACTTGAATTATACTCTGTTCTATCATGATAATAATCATCTGAAGATAACTTTGCATATCTATCGAAGAAGTTACTACGATTTATCACTGGCATATATCCTGCGATGCTTTCTCTAAGTACTGTCCTTTCTACTTCATCAAAAGTATAGACAATTCCTTTCGTGTCTTTTACAGTAAAACTTGTTATTTCACCATTAGTTGTCTGATGTTCAATAATTAATCCTTGATATGGTATTGATTTAATAACTGCTTGTCCATTTTCAACTTTAAAAAAGAATTTCCCTTCAAGCCCACAAAAATTAAAATAAAAAACATCTGGCTCTGTTTCATTAAGTATATAATAATCAATAGCAGGCAAAGTTACTGGAAACAAAAAATTATTATCTCTACATTTTTTAAATGGACTACCTCTTAAAGTCTTACTCATATCAATATTCAGATCTATACCATGCCTTAGTATTCCTCTTTTATTTCTTATACATGCACTCCAGAATGGTTCTCCAGGCACTTTATCCCACTCTATATCATCAGGATAGCCATGTACTGCGCGAGTAATAACTCCTCCTGCATTTAAACTCCATCCAAGCCCTACATGTGAGGCTATATCCCCAACCTTTACACCTCCAGCATCATATACCAAAGATATTGGTAATGTAAAGTCCTTTTCTGACAATTCGCAAAGAGGAATATTAATTACAGGTTTTCCTGTATACAATGAGACTGGATTATCAACAAATTTTCCTAATGCTGATGGAGTTGGTGATGGAGGAATGGGCTCTTCTATTTGAGCATTTGCTAAAGTTATATTCATTAGCAACAATACCATTAATAATCTTAATTTCATAAATTCTATATATTTTACATTTACTAATTCGGTGTATCTATTATTTTACTTCAATTCATTATAGAATTATTATCCAAAATATAAAGCTTAATATCTTGTTTATATTCTACTCGAAAAGCGAACCATCGTAGCATTTGAAAAGTGCACCACTTTTATTCAAAATAAGTGATAATATTTTATCACCAATATATTTATTGTTAAAAACAATATTTAATTTAAATATTTTGCTTCTTATTGTTTAAAATTTCCATTGTTTCTTTAAGTCTGTAAGATTTTCCATTCATATTTATTATATGTGCTTTATGGGTTAATCTGTCAACAAGAGCAGCGGTCAGAACAGTATCTGAAAATATCTCATTCCACCTGTTAAATGCTAAATTAGTTGTGATAATGGTAGCTTTAAGTCCTGCTCTTAAGGAGAAGTGATTAAATATAAGCATACGGTAAACTCCGTATTTCTCATTTTAAATTAGAGAAACTTTCAAATTAATCCTAAAATATCCGGATCATACTTCTCTTGACCATATGTATTTATAATAACAATTGTCAAAATTAATAAAAGAATTTTTTTCATAATTTCATTTAAACTAGTTATATTTAACAAATATTGATTGTGCGTAAAAAATAAACCTCATAAAATAAAAACTACGGATAATCTTACAGATATCTGCATGTTCCAAATATAATAATATATTTTATACTTACACTATAAAATCATAATCATAACAAACTAATATGTTTATTATAAAATATCACACATATTTGATTTAAAATCTTTTGTAATAGTCCTGATTTCTAAACAATCAAATAACTAAGCACCTCCTCAGGGCTAGTTTCCCCAGATTTCAATAATTCAAGAACCGAATCTTTTAAGAAATGAATATTCTTTTGTGAAAGTACCGTATCCGAATCCTCCCCCGAAGCTTTAATACAGTTTTCTATATCCTTATCCACGCTTATCATTTCGTAAACCGCTTTTCGACCTTTATAGCCTGTATAAAAACAATCGGGACAGCCGTTAGCTACAAAGTAATGCCCGATATCATCAGGCAGGTATTGTTCAAGGGCCTCATCCCCTTCTCCTACTTTTATTTCTTGCTTGCACTTGGGGCATAACATACGGACTAATCGTTGTGCTACGGAAAGATTTAGGGTATTGGACAACAAGTAAGGAGGGATATCCATATCCAACAATCGTGATACTGTTCCCCATGCTGAGTTAGTATGTATAGTTGAAAAAACCAGGTGACCGGTCAACGCAGCCCTCACTGCCATCTGTGCGGTCTCATTATCCCTTATCTCACCCAACATTATTATATCCGGATCCTGCCTCAGGAAAGTCCTTAAGGCTTGGGCATAAGTCATTCCTATATCTTCCTTTACCTGAACCTGATTAACACCCTCTAGAGTGTACTCTACCGGATCCTCAATAGTCAGGATATTACTGTCCTCCCTGTTTAGTTCTTTCAAGGTGGCATATAAAGTAGTTGTCTTTCCCGAACCTGTAGGACCACTAATCAGGATTATCCCGTTAGGCTTTGTTATTGCCTTCTTATACACTGCCTCCTGATCTTTCGACATGCCTAGTCTTTCAAGACCAATGTCCGCTGCATCTTTACTCAAAAGTCTTAGCACAACCTTCTCACCCTCAAGAGTCGGCAAAACAGATACCCTTATATCAAACTTATCAACATCGTTACTAAAATTTATCCTTCCATCCTGAGGCAATCTTTTTTCTGCTATATCAAGATTAGCCCTTATCTTTATCTTATTAACAAGAGCCGGATAATCGTGCTTCTCTATCTTATAACGCTCCACAAGCTTACCGTCAACACGAAAACGAACCCTGCACCTGTCCTCATAAGTCTCAATATGAATATCACTCGAATGCAAATTACTGGCCTCAGAAATAATACCTGAAAGAAAATCTTCGGAAAGATTGATCTGCTTTTTATTGCCCTTAACTGCACCACCCGGATAATATTTCAACAACAACTTATTTATGCTAACATCATCCAAAGGGGTCAGATCGACATTCTTTCCAAGAAGAACAGAAAGCTCGGTCAACGTCTGAGACATATCTTTCTTATCTAATATATACATATCAATACTGCCGTTATTTTTACTCTTAGGCACAACCATATAACTCCATGCCATAACAGCATCAACCATCTGTATCACTTCTAAAGGAATATCTTTATCAATCATCATCCGACTAAATTCAAAAGTTTTAAAATATCTGCACTTCCATAAGGATTAACAGAGAACATCATTTCACCATACTAATCAACTTATTCTCTAGCTCCTCTATTGTAGGAAGTTTAGCTTTCATATCGTCAGGGATTGCATCAGTCAAGCGATATTCACTAATCCCCATTGGCTTATTTATATCTCTTAAAGCATATTCAGCCTCTATTTTATCCTTCTTTTTACATAAAAGTATTCCTATCGAAGGATTATCCTCTTCACGCTTCAATTGACTATCTACAGCAGAAAGATAAAAGTTTAACTTTCCCGCAAATTCAGGCTTAAATTTTCCGGCCTTTAACTCTATAACAATATAACTCCTGAGTTCCATATGATAAAACAACATATCTATAAAATAGTCTGTTTCGCTAACTTCAATTTTATATTGCCTACCTAAAAAAGCAAACCCTTTTCCTAACTCTAGTAGAAAATTAGTTATGTTTTTTACCAATTCATTTTCAATAGCCAATTCTAATGCATCATCATGCAGGCCTAAAAAATCAAAATTATATGGATCTTTTAATGCTTCTAAAGCTAGTCTTGATTGTTGCTCCGGAAGTGTTTGAGCAAAATTATTATCAGAGTATCCTATTCGCTTATATAAATTATTTTCAATCTGAATTTCTAAAGTATCTCTATCCCATCCATTTTTTATTGTTTTTTTACAATAAAATTCAGCTTCCTCAATATTCTTTACTTTTGTTATAATCAAACGATTATGTCCCCATGGAATTTGTGCCACGCACTGTGGCACAAATTGATATCTGGTTGAATAAAAACTATACCATTGCTTTATTGCATATATATTTCTGCGTGAAAAACCTTTTATATTTGGAAATTCATGTTTCAATTCAATTGCTATCTGCTCAATAAACTTACTTCCCCATTTTGATTCCACTTGTTTCTCAGAAATATCCTTACCCAATTCCCAATACATCTCAAGAAGCTGAGAATTTATTGAAAAAGCCACCTTTCTATGGGCAGCATGAATTTTTGATTTTAATTCCCCTATCCATACTTTATATTCTAATAAACTTGATTCTGTTTCCATATCCCAAAGTAAATATCTACACGAATTGATATACTCATCCAAAGATACAATTCTTCTCTAACACTTATTAGAAAAAACAATAAATAATATTTGATTAAATATTAATATTCGCAATACAGATTCTCAGACGAAGTTTGTTTCTTTATCAATCATCATCCGAGTAAATTCAAAAGTTTTAAAATATATGCACTTTCATAAGGATTAACAGAGAACATCAGCTCTGCAATAAAAAAGATAATAAGACAGGCCGACTGTAATCCCGCCAAAGGAATAAGCCTGTTTTTATTTCTATTAGTCAATAACCATACAAGCAAAGATACCAGTAAAGAAAGACTAAAAAAGAAGACAAAACCGACTGTAGAAAATGCAAATGCCATCACAAAGAAAAACAGCACATCACCAGCCCCAAGCATATTAACCACAGACTTCTTTACAAGCTTTAAATACAGTAACAGGACTAAAAGCTGAATGCCTAACAAGGCAAGATTAAACACCAAATCGAACCTAAAAAAAGCCCATCCGTTGACCAACCAAGCCTTATACGAAAAAACAGTCACCAGCAAAGGGAAAACCCAAATACTAACAGCCCTCTCCTTAAAATCCTGAAAAGAAACAAGAACAAGAAGAATCAATAAGACAAGATTAGCAATAAGCAACATAAGCCTAATCCTTAGTTACCTCAACAAGCTTCTTATCCTGATCCATCTCCCACACATTAAAAGTACCATCACCATCAAAGTCAGTAATAGCCGTTGCCCTGACCTTAAACACATTAGCCTTAGCCTCAATAATCTCTATCCTATAATTAGCAGTACCATCCTCAGAAACAAGCTTCTGATGCTCAAAACCAACAGCCTTCAAATCATCAGAATACTTAGAATACATATAAAAATAATTCTTCTCCAAAGTATAAACATGACCCAACTGCATCTGAGCCTCCGTACTCTTAGCCTTAGAAATCAAGGGCATCAAATTAGGCAAAGCAATAAGAACCAAAATCCCAATAATCACCAAAACCACCAACAGTTCCGACAATGTGAAAGCCTTAACCTTACCAATGTTTTTATATTTCATAATTTAATTTTTTGTCATTTAATTTAATACAATTATAGTAAATATTGGGGACTTTTGAAAAAGTATTTTTAGGACGAGACAGTATCATGTAATAAAATAAGCTGCCACAATGGACAGCTTTTTTTTTATTTAACCTATTTTTTTCAAAGCTTTTTTAGCTTCTTTTTTAATCAATGGTTTAGAGTGTTTAATAAGTTCAGATATTTTATCCCGTGCTTTTTTAGATTTCAACTTCCCCAATGCCTCTAATGCATGCGGTGCTATTTCGTCATCGTCCAATACTTGTATTAAAACATCTTCACTTTTTTCCGATGGAACATTTCCTAAAGCTAAAGCAAACATTTGACGGGACATTCCGTTTGACTTGTCTGCGATAATTTTAATAACGGCATCAATATCTTCCTCAGAAATAACAACTTCCATTGTATTACCAACTGTCCACCTAAGCAGCATATTGTCGCTTGGGATTTTGTAAAATTCGTCTATTAATAATGAACCTACTTCCCCTTTAGCTTCTGGCACTGCCAATGCCCTTATTACACCTTCTCTATCCCCAATATTCGTTATTCCTTCCTTTAGTAGTTGCATTAATACAGGTATAGCTTCAGGATATGGTTTATTTTATTCAACCAAATCATAAATATCCTCAATCGCAATACCTACTTTTTTTAATGCTTCAATTATCTTATTTCTTTCTTCCATTTGCTTTCAAATTATAAACCTGGTATAGTATAAACATTAATACTTCCTTTATTGATTAGTTTTTGTAATGGAGCAGAGAAAGTTGTGCTTGGTCTTGTATATTGCCCTGTTCCTCCTATTCCAACACCATCTAGAGCTGTCTTCCCAATATATTTAAACGCTTCCTCCGGATTGCTAAAATCTGGAATATCTCCTCCCAAAACATCAGTAAGTACATTTCCTCCACTGGCAATACTTCCTCCTAATACTGGATTTACCACAGCAACCGCACCTCCTGCTGCACCACTTACAAAATATCCTAGACCATCCCATAAATTATCAACTTTATTCCAATTGCTCCATAAGTTAGTTCCTCCTCCAATTACTGCTGCTGCAAACACTAAAAATGCAAACTCACCATCCGGGTCAACACAACAAACAGGATTATTCATGCAATACCCATAAGGACTAACCAACTGCAAGGCCGGATCAACAGCAAACCATCTTCCCAGTTCAGTATCGTAATATCTGCTACCAAAATCATACAGTTCCAGCTTTGTCCCTCCTATAACTTCATTTTGGTATTCCTTTCCACTGAACAGATAAGGATTCTTATCTACTGAATTATAACTAAATGCCAATCCAAATGGATAATACTCAGTAGTTTGCTCGGTTATAAGGCTGGTTCCACTTCCTTTGCAAAGGACTCTTGTACTTCCAATATGATCTTTCAGGGCGTAGTAGTAGTTATAGCCTCCACTGGATTTTATAACCGAGCCTTCTTCATGTATTATCCTGTCAAGGCTATTGCCGCTATAAATAAATCCTCCCCGGTAATATATCAAAGAACTTCCAAACTCCATGGCAAGTTTCTCGCCTGCTGAACTATAAATATACAAAATACTTTGGCTCCCCTTACTGATTTTCTCAGGCAAATTTAAAATATTATAACTAATGTTTATTCCTTTCCTCCCATCGAAAGTCATATTGCCATTTTCGTTATACAAATAGCCTGAGGACTTAGAGCCATTTGTATTAACACTGGTCAACTTATTCCCGCTATACGCATAAGAAAGATTGTGCAGGATTCCACCACTGCCATTCTTCCTTACTTTCTCTGCGGTAAAACTGCCAACTACCTTATTTTTACATCAAAACATTTGTAAACAAAAAGCTAATAATGAACCTAAAGATGAGCTTTTTATTTACAAATTTATAATATATGTATCATTCCACAATTAACTTTATCTTATTTGATGAAATAGTTCCTCTAAATATATTCTTGTCACAAGGCTTATTAGCATCCCAAATACCAAAAGTGGGAGGAGACATTTCTACTGCACTATTAAAAGAATAAAAAAGATATAAGAAATATTCTCCTCTAGATAAATCATGATATATTTTTAACAAAGGATACACTATTAAAGATTTTTCTTCTCTATCCAATATAAGTTTAGATAATATAGAGTTGCGAGCAACATTTGCATTTTTTATCCTATGTACTAATTTAAGCTTATTTGTATCTATTAATGGATTCTTTAATGTACTTGTTATTTCATCTTTAAAATCTACATATGATGGATACAAATTTTCTTTAGCAAGAACAATATTTCCTTTATAATCTTCAATGATATAATTTAAACCAACTGAAGAATCTCTATATTTATTTAATAACTCAGAACTATTGACAAAAGGTATAGATGGCACCATCTTATGAAAGTTATAAAAATAACATTTATGAGATTTGCAATCAACACAAGAGATCTTAATATTTAATCTTATCACATCTTGTTTTTTCTTTTTTATAACAACCGAATCTTTAATCTCAATATTTCCAGCACTATAATTCTGACTGTACAAAGAATTAAATAAAAACACGAAAAATATAACACTTATTGTTTTCATAATTGAATAAAATTAAAAAAGACCAGGTAATCCCCAAAATTTTCTTGCATAATGTTCCATTCGTAAAAGACGTTCAGGGGTAGGCAATCTATTATAATTAAATGAATGTGCTCTAAATTCAAGCATATTTATATAATTATTCGGATATTTACTACTTAAATATGAAGCATGCCCAGTATAATAATCCCTAGCATGATACCATTCATGAAATAAAGTTTCTTTTGCGGACAAACTCCCTTGCCACATTTTTCTCACTGTTCTTTTAGATAAATAAATTTCATTTCCACTAATTTTTGCATATTTATCCACTGAAAGGGTTACTGCATTACCTTGAACATGAAAACCATTCACCGGTATGTTTTTTGAATTTAACATCCCACCAAATGAATTTTTATAACCTGTTCCTTCTAGATTCTTTCTATTCCCTAAATATACATCTTTAACTCCACCCTCTCCAATTTCACTAATAAGTTCATTTTTATTCTTTTCTACTAGAATTTTCAACTTTGTTTCTAAGTCTGGACCACCATCCAAAAACCTATAACCTTTTTTAACTGAAAATCCTCTTATAACTCCTTCCAACACTCCTCCAACTAAGGCACCACCTGCTCCTGACCTTAATCCTGAATTTAATGCGTCACCAAAACTTGCTCCATTAGTCCAAGCATTTCCAGCACTTCCAACAAATCCTCCTGAAAAACCTCCAGCTGCCCCAGTAAAAAATCCTCCTGAAAATCCACCTAATTTTAAAGCCCCTGATACCAATTTCCCTGCCCCTGCTCCGGCAAGACCAGACAGTGCACCTACACCTGCTGACTTAAAAAAATCCCCCCAACTATTAATATTACCTGTTCCTGCTTGCATTCCTAAATTCATTGCCATACCAATGAACATCGCAGTAAATGCAAACTCACCATCCGGGTCAACACAACAAACAGGATTATTCATGCAATACCCATAAGGACTAACCAGCTGCAAGGCCGGATCCACAGCAGACCATATTCCTAATTCGGTATCATAGAACCTGCTACCAAAGTCATAAAGCTCAAGCTTTGTGCCACCAATAACCTCCTTCTGGTATTCCTTACCGCTGAACAAATATGCATTCTTATCAACTGAATTATAGCTATATGCCAGTCCAAACGGATAATACTCGGTAGTTTGCTCTGTTATAAGGCTGGTTCCGCTGCCTTTACAAAGGACTTTTGTACTTCCCAAGTGATCTTTCAGAGCGTAGTAATAGCTATAGCCTCCACTAGTTTTTATAACCGAGCCTTCTTCATGTATTATCCTGTAAAGGCTATTGCCGCTATAGATAAATCCTCCCCGGTAATATATCAAAGAACTTCCAAACTGCATGGCAAGCTTCTAGTCTGCAGCACTATAAATATACGAAATACTTTGGCTCCCCTTACTGATTTTCTCAGGCAAATTTAAAATATTATAACTAATGTTTATTCCTTTCCTGCCATCGAAAGTCATATTGCCATTTTCGTTATACAAATAGCCTGACGACTTAGAGCCATTTGTATTAACACTGGTCAACTTATTCCCGCTATACGCATAAGAAAGATTGTGCAGGATTCCACCACTGCCATTCTTCCTTACTAAACCCTCAATGTTTCCATTATCGTCATACTCAAGTCCTTCCACATCGTACTTTGAAGAATTCACCCATGAAGAGCCGGATTTCTCAAGAAAATCTGCCTTTTTCAATTGATTTAAACTGTCGTAATTATATACATAAGCCCTATTTGTACCAGTGCCATTTTGCCAGCCCATATAAGAGATATTTCCTCCATAATATGATTTTGCTGAAGGTAATCCCCCCGTATTATCGTACCCTAAATTATATCGGAATTTTGAACAAGATACAGAAGTTACTCTTCCTCCTATATCATAGATATATCCTATGGTCTCAGCCTTATTATGAATTTTCTTATTTTTTACCCTTCCCAGCTCATCGTATTCCAGGGCTGCCAGCTCTACGGTATTGTTTATTGCAATAGTTCAGGTATTTATATAAATAGCTATGTCAACTTATTAAAAAAAGAGACACTATCTAGTATACGTTAGATAAAATACATTCTAAACTTTCATCAATTTCAGGTAAAAACGATTGATCCATACTGAATTGAAAATTTAACCTACCAGAAAAAGTTATATTATTAATAACAACCTCAATATTTATATTTCCGGTTTCTTCTAAGTCAAACTTCATAAATAGCAAGTCTCCAATAGGATTAAAAATATATGTTTTCATTTTATTACTATATATATTTAGTAACCCCTCCTTTAAACTTAAAAAATCACTAAGCTCAGCTTCTGTTGTTAATTCAACGTTAAATACATCAAAATCAACAAAAAGTTTAAATAATACACGTTCTAAAACATCGTCTATATCAAACCTTATCTCCGTAAATGTAATTACTTTGGTATTAAACTTATCATTTAAAACTAAATCCATAATTCTTATATTTTTATTTCAAAGGAATAAAAGTTCTATGAAATATTACTCCATTATCATTTATTCCGATCTGGTAAAATCCACGAGTACCATTAATCATACCAGGTGCTTCAAACCAATTTGCAGCATCTTTTAGCCTTTGCGCCCACGCCCCTCCCTCAACAATAGTTTTGTCTAAAGCAGTTGGAAAATTTTGATATAAGTCAGTTTCCCCAGACAGTGATGAATGATAGCCTTTAATTTCTGGCCTAACAAAATTAATATTTTTATTTTATGGGGCAGCAAAAGGCAATTCCCCCTTCTTTGTATATACTGAATATCTATTATTATCAGCAAAAGGCTTAAGCTCAGATTTACCATCATTATGCAATTTTATCTTTGGTTTTTCCATCTTAATTGCAATAGATTGACGCATAACATTGGGTGATTCAACTTCTCCTGTAAAGAATGACCTACCATTAAGTCTTGCTAAACCTCCATTAATTACACCTCCAAGAGCCCCTCCAGCTAAAATACCTAATCCATATTGTTCTGCTGTCATTAAAGGATCTCCAAAGTATACTGCATTACCCAAATTTTGAACAGGCATGGAAAAAACTGCTCCAACTGCACCTCCTGCAAAACCAGCAGCAAATCCACCAACTCCACCTGCAGCACCTCCAGCACCCATAAAAGCAGCACCTCCTGTAGCTGCTCCAATTATTATATGTACAAACTCACCATCCGGGTCAACACAACAAACAGGGTTATTCATGCAATGCCCATAAGGACTAACCAGCTGCAAGGCCGGATCCACTGCAGACCACCTTCCAATTTCGGTATCATAGAACCTGCTACCAAAGTCATAAAGTTCAAGCTTTGTGCCATCAATCACTTCATTCTGGTATTCCTTGCCACTGAAAAGATATGGATTCTTATCTACTGAATTATAGCTATATGCCAGTCCAAACGGATAATACTCGGTAGTTTGCTCGGTTATAAGGCTGGTTCCGCTGCCTTTACAAAGGACTCTTGTACTTCCCAAGTGATCTTTCAGGGCGTAGTAGTAGTTATAGCCTCCACTGGATTTTATAACCGAGCCTTCTTCATGTATTATCCTGTCAAGGCTATTGCCGCTATAGATAAATCCTCCCCGGTAATATATCAAAGAACTTCCAAACTCCATGGCAAGCTTCTCGCCTGCGGCACTATAAATATACAAAATACTTTGGCTCCCCTTACTGATTTTCTCAGGCAAATTTAAGATATTATAACTAATGTTTATTCCTTTCCTGCCATCGAAAGTCATATTGCCATTTTCGTTATACAAATAGCATGACGACTGAGAGCCATTTGTATTAACACTGGTCAACTTATTCCCACTATACGCATATGTAAGTAATCTTTTAATAAGAATTAACATCAGGACTATTTGGACAAGAATCATTTGTACAAACATATATTGTCATGACAAATAAGTCTCAATGTACTAGACATTATAAAGCAAAGCCCGGACTTGCCGGGCTTTATTATTTTATTCTTTAGCTTTCTCTTTCCGCATCTGCTTAAACTCCTTTACATACAGTTTAAAATCGATGCTGTCTTTAACAGGATAATCCAACCTGATAATTGATTCTTTGGGGTTTACTTCATTATACAGGACTAAAAACTTGTCTAATCTTTTAGCTTTCTTTTTATCTGCAAAAGCATCAGCTGCTTTTGGGGAGTCCAATGGACAATCAGTATCCCCATTTTTTAACTTCTCACCTTCGACAACATAGCTAAAAGAAATTGAGTAGGTTCTGCCATTTGAGCTTACGCGACCTTCAAATACGCCAATCCCAAGGATGCCATTCTTGTTCAATAAAGCCCTTTGACTGGCTTTCCCTTTTTTGCCAAACTGAACAAACACAATGCCTCCTATGACAAAAATGATAATTATTATTAATGTTGTTTTATTCATTTCAATTATTATTTATCTACCATTATAACCTGGATATAAATTCGGGTAATACCATCTAGGAAGAGTATAGTTAAAGAATTGCCTATTGGGCTTATATACATTAAGATTCAGTTTCATGTTGTATTTCATTTGAGAGTGATACAAACCTTCCATCCATGTATCAGGTTGCAATGTATATTCAAAACCTTTTAGACTTTTATTCTTAGAGTGATACTCTTTCATTGCCTCTTGGTTTTCATTTCGTGCAATTGTTCTAAAATCATAGTTATCCATCACTCCTTGCCCTAAACCAGAAACGGTTGATTTAGCCCAACCTCCTCGTTTGGTATAGTCATCCCATGCAACTTTTAAACCATCTTCTAATCCATATTGCCACGTCCTTTGCCCTACACTTGATATTAGCCCATCAATATTCTGTCCAATTACTTGCTTTGTTGCATTTTTCAAAAACTCATTACCAATGTTTTTTGTCTCTGCATTTCCAACCGTATTGCCCAAACCCAATTGCCCAACAGCTAAATTAACAAAGAGACCTTGTGTAGTTACCCCTGCATCAAAATTATTCAGGGTGCCATCGGTTAATAGACTGTTGGTCATATCGCCAGCATAAGAACTTGCTATCATACCCAATGGACCTCCAAAATAGGTGGCTGCAGCCTTACCGCCTCCAACAGCAAAATACCCTAACCCTTTACCTACACCTTTCCATCCGTTCTCATTCCATGCAGCTTCAATATTGTCCCAGTTATCAATCACGTTAATAGTACCTGCTATTGCAACTGGAATTAACCAGAACCATTCTCCATCAGGATCTACATATATCATTGGATTATTTCCACAATACCCATAAGGACTAACCAACTGCAAGGCCGGATCTACTGCAGACCATCTTCCTATTTCGGTATCATAGAACCTGCTACCAAAGTCATAAAGCTCAAGCTTTGTGCCGTCAATAACCTCATTTTGGTATTCCTTTCCGCTGAACAAATATGCATTCTTATCTACTGAATTATAGCTATATGCCAGTCCAAACGGATAATACTCAGTAGTTTGCTCTGTTATAAGGCTGGTTCCGCTGCCTTTACAAAGGACTCTTGTACTTCCAAGATGATCTTTCAGAGCGTAGTAATAGTTATAGCCTCCACTGGTTTTTATAACCGAGCCTTCTTCATGTATTATCCTGTCAAGGCTATTGCCGCTATAGACAAATCCTCCCCGGTAATATATCAAAGAACTTCCAAACTCCATGGCAAGCTTCTCGCCTGCTGCACTATAAATATACAAAATACTTTGGCTCCCCTTACTGATTTTCTCAGGCAAATTTAAGATATTATAACTAATGTTTATTTCTTTCCTCCCATCGAAAGTCATATTGCCATTTTCATTATACAAATAGCCTGAGGACTTAGAGCCATTTGTATTAACACTGGTCAACTTATTCCCGCTATACGCATAAGAAAGATTGTGCAGGATTCCACCACTGCCATTCTTCCTTACTAAACCCTCAATGTTTCCATTATCGTCATACTCAAGTCCTTCCACATCGTACTTTGAAGAATTCACCCATGAAGAGCCGGATTTCTCAAGAAAATCTGCCTTTTTCAATTGATTTAAACTGTCGTAATTATATACATAAGCCCTATTTGCACCAGTTCCATTTTGCCAGCCCATATAAGAGATATTTCCTCCATAATATGATTTTGCCGAAGGTAATCCCCCCGTATTATCGTACCCTAAATTATATCGGAATTTTGAACAAGATACAGAAGTTACTCTTCCTCCTATATCATAGGTATATCCTATGGTCTCAGCCTTATTATGAATCTTCTTATTTTTTACCCTTCCCAGCTCATCGTATTCCAGGGCTGCAAGCTCTACTGTATTGTTTATTGCATCGCCATCTATCTTCTGACTGACTTTCTTTAATCTGCCATGACTATCATAGCTGTTATATTTTCGTACCACAGTAGTTAAACCATTTACACTTTGTCTAACCCTGTTTTCAACAATATTACCCGTAAAGTCATATTTAGTTGATATTACTTCTGTTCCCGAAGGATATAAATCGGATACCGTCTGGATAATCTCATTTTTATCGTTGTAATGACTAACCGTTGTCAGCCAAATATTTGAAGATATTCCCAACACCTTTACCTTCTCTGCTGTAATATTGCCAACTACCTTATTTGATTTATTTACATCGAGGGCATCCGATACATTAAAAGAATAATTTACTGCTCCCGGGAAATTGTAATCATCGTAATAAGATATAGTCAAATATGAGTTTACATCTGATACATTTGGATATGAGTTATTTGTATAGCCATGAATATTTCCCCCCCTGCTTTCATAAAACACAGTCTGTGACTCAAGTGCCGCAATATGAGATGACTCTGTTCCTATACAGATACCTGTCATTACAGCCCTGTTAAAAATATCGTATTTAGTAAATATCCATTTATCCTCATTTTTAAGCTCACCATCCTGAATTAATACTGCCCGCCCTTTTTTATCGTATAGTTTTATTAATGGTCTATTAACTCCAGGCAAATATTGCTTAGTTAACCTGTGATATTTATCATATTCGTTGTAATAGCATAAACTCTTTATATTGGCATAGTTATAAGTTCCTCCCACAACTAAATCTTTTTCTAATTTAGGAGGAATGATATACCTCAAAAGGCCAAAAACATCGTACACATAGTAAGTAAAAAAACTTTTCGTATCACTTATTTTTGCCTCCTTGGCTATTAACTTCCCGTTAGCATCTATATACTCAAAACTTTCCTTATCATCCCTGTCAATTACTTTCTTAACCATTAATTTACCTGGGGTGTATTTTGAAGTACAAGTAATACTTTGGTCTCCAATAATGAACTTCTTTATCTTATTTGATGAATCAACATAATTATCTGTACATACTGTGTGACCTAAAGTGTAATAGTCAGATGATGTCCTGACTATTACATATTAGACCAGTGGCACTAAGTCGTAAAATTACATGTTTGCCGGATTACATCAGGTAGCACAATATGCTGCCATGGCATATTAATTCTTTGGTACATGTAAAATGAATAATGTAGAACCTTATGTTTGGCTTAAGGATGTTCTTGAAATCATATCAGATTACCCTACTAACAGGCTTGAAGATATTCTAAATTCTATTTTTCATTCTTTGATAACTCATAATCCATCCTTCCACCCTCTAATTTTAAATATCGTATTTTATATCCAACATATTCAACAATAGAATCCCATAAAAAATCATAACATTTTTCTGATTCTGGTGAATATCTAACAATTATCGGGAGGCCTTTAGGAATTGGCTTAATGAATAGTCCTGTGAGAAAATATAAAGATGTATCTCTAGGACTAATAAACCCAGTTGCTACTTTTAATCCAGATCCTTCAAGACGTTTTTTTGAGTACTTACAAAAAACCATTTGCTGAATGCAATTATCCTTTTTCAATAATTGTTTACATTCTATTTCTCCACTAATTCCCCATACCATTATACTAATCATTATTGTACCTACAATAATGCCAGGAATTGATTTCTTTATCTTTTGTTTACGAGTCAACATTACTTACAAAATTTAATTTTCAAATAATATGTATTTCTTATTATTTAATATAATAAAGCTAATTTTCTTCTGTCGCAAGTGGAATTATAATAGGTTTTAAATTTGCTTCCTTAGGTATTAAACTATTCTCATATTTATTTTTCCATCCATCAAAAATAAATATAGCAGGAAGATCAGAAGCAAATTCAGTAAGATATTTTCTTACTGGATTTTTACTCAAAATCCAGGGTGTATCTTTATACCATCGCTTAATAATTTTTTTAGTTCCAGATGTTGCGGTCTTTTGTTTTCCAACAGAGAATATATAATTAGTCATAAATTCTTGGTTTTTATTACTAGTAATACCGTGATATTTGGGCCTTAAATCAAACTTCGAAGAAATGGCAGGCATACCAAAATCAATAGCTAAACTAGCTGAATTAAATAAAGTTTTTCCAATTTTCCCCGCTTTATATAGCTTATCCATTCCCATGGTAGCGACACTAGTGACTCCAGAGATACCTACATCCAGAAAATCAACATTTTTAAAAGCCCAATCTGAGAAACCTTCACCCTGCTGTTTATTTATATAGTTAGTTGCTACCTGGGTGGCATAATCAATTGTTGCAGACCATAAAAATGCATCAATAAATGGACCGGCTACTGGTAATATAAAAGTAAAAAACCATTCTCCATCAGGATCCACATATATCATTGGATTATTTCCACAATACCCATAAGGACTAACCAGCTGCAATGCTGGATCAACTGCAGACCATCTTCCAATTTCGGTATCATAGAACCTGCTACCAAAGTCATAAAGCTCAAGCTTTGTGCCACCAATCACCTCATTCTGGTATTCCTTGCCACTGAACAAGTATGCATTCTTATCCACTGAATTATAGCTATACGCCAATCCAAAAGGATAATACTCCGTAGTTTGCTCGGTTATAAGGCTGGTTCCGCTGCCCTTACAAAGCACCCTTGTACTTCCCAAGTGATCTTTCAGAGCGTAGTAATAGCTATAGCCACCACTTGTCTTTACAACCAGACCTTCCTCATGTATTATCCTGTCAAGGCTATTGCCACTATAGATAAATCCTCCACGGTAATATATCAAAGAACTTCCAAACTCCATGGCAAGCTTCTCGCCTGCGGCACTATAAATATACAAAATACTTTGGCTCCCCTTACTGATTTTCTCAGGCAAATTTAAAATATTATAACTAATGTTTATTCCTTTCCTGCCATCGAAAGTCATATTGCCATTTTCATTATACAAATAGCCTGAGGACTTAGAGCCATTTGTATTAACACTGGTCAACTTATTCCCGCTATACGCATAAGAAAGATTGTGCAGGATTCCACCACTGCCATTCTTCCTTACTAAACCCTCAATGTTTCCATTATCGTCATACTCAAGTCCTTCCACATCGTACTTTGAAGAATTCACCCATGAAGAGCCGGATTTCTCAAGAAAATCTGCCTTTTTCAATTGATTTAAACTGTCGTAATTATATACATAAGCCCTATTTGCACCAGTTCCATTTTGCCAGCCCATATAAGAGATATTTCCTCCATAATATGATTTTGCCGAAGGTAATCCCCCCGTATTATCGTACCCTAAATTATATCGGAATTTTGAACAAGATACAGAAGTTACTCTTCCTCCTATATCATAGGTATATCCTATTGTTTCTGCTTTATTATGAATTTTCTTATTTTTTACCCTTCCCAGCTCATCGTATTCCAGGGCTGCAAGCTCTACTGTATTGTTTATTGCATCGCCATCTATCTTCTGACTGACTTTCTTTAATCTGCCATGACTATCATAGCTGTTATATTTTCGTACCACAGTAGTTAAACCATTTACACTTTGTCTAACCCTGTTTTCAACAATATTACCCGTAAAGTCATATTTAGTTGATATTACCTCTGTTCCCGAAGGATATAAATCGGATACCGTCTGGATAATCTCATTTTTATCGTTGTAATGACTAACCGTTGTCAGCCAAATATTTGAAGATATTCCCAACACCTTTACCTTCTCTGCTGTAATATTGCCAACTACCTTATTTGATTTATTTACATCGAGGGCATCCGATACATTAAAAGAATAATTTACTGCTCCCGGGAAATTGTAATCATCGTAATAAGATATAGTCAAATATGAGTTTACATCTGATACATTTGGATATGAGTTATTTGTATAGCCATGAATATTCCCCCCCCTGCTTTCATAAAACACAGTCTGTGACTCAAGTGCCGCAATATGAGATGACTCTGTTCCTATACAGATACCTGTCATTACAGCCCTGTTAAAAATATCGTATTTAGTAAATATCCATTTATTTTCGTTTTTAAGCTCACCATCCTGAATTAATACTGCCCGCCCTTTTTTATTTCTTCCGATCTGATAAAATCCACGAGTACCATATAATTATAGCAGAAGCTTCAAACCAATTCGCAGCATTTTTTAGCCTTTGAACCCAAGCCCCTCCTCCAATAATAGTATAGTCTAAAGCAGTTGGGAAATTATTACATCAGTCAGTTTATCCAGACAAAGATTAATGATAGCCTTTAATTATGCCAACTAATTCCCTGGCTGCATGGCAAGCTCCTAGCCTACTATACTTTTAAACATATAAAATAACTAAACAAGAAACCTATTCTACTTTTAGGAAAATTCTTCATTAGGTTATTCTCAATTAAATTTTTTGCATAGAAATCAGACAAAAAATACATGATAAGAACAGGAATAATGCTTGAAATTCCTGGTAAGATAACAGCCTATAGCGCTCGTAACTCCTTTGCATATGTACTAAAAAGATATGGAACCCCTAGTAAATATATTTCTGAAACACTAGGGCATACAAATATTCAAACAATAGCTAATTACTCCAATCCCTTTGAATATAAAACCAAAGTCCATTATTAAAAATTTAATACTACAAGAATCAATATAAATAGCTTTATTCATTTAAGACCATTGATGCTAACACCAATGGTCTTAAATGATTTTATTATAAAACCTGTCAACTTATTTAAGAATGCATCATAGCTTTAAAGACTTAATCTTAACTTTTCCAGTATACGTTTTAATTTTTGTTCTTTTTTTCTTTATATAATTTTCATACTTAAAAAATAAATAATATTGTTTCCCCTTTTTCAACTCATATTGACTTAGAACTTTTCCAATTGGGAAAAAAATATTTTTAGTGCTATTTGCTTTTATCAGAACAAATTCTTGCATCTCCAATGGATTAGCCTCAATTTTTCTAACAGGTGAAATAATTTCGCCATCCGCATCTTTTAAACAAATCCTATTACCAAGACCTAGTGTATAAAACCAGCAATCATAAGACATACAGTTACTAATAGTAAAACATACAGTATCTTCAACTGTTAACTCCTTATTGATATCTATATTCATTTCTTGAGCAATTACTACTCTAAAACAAAAAACAAGTATTATTAAACTAAACGTTCTCATAATTTTAAAACCTTTTGGGAATTAAGTACAAATATCTTAACCAGCCTGGCTTACCTGAGCGTAAAGCATAATTTGCCCAAGCCATCTTACTATATGCACTTGTTAACTGGTTTTTATCTATTATAGCCGATAATGGGATGTGATATTTGCCAGAGTTCTCAATTGAATGATGATAACCTAGTATACCATCTCCACGGTAATATCCACTATTATCATGCCAGCGACCTAATGGCGTTCCTCCAACTTTATCATTTTGCCAAACAATATCATCAAAGTAATGGCCGTGTTCATGCGCAATTGCTCTACGTACATGACCAGCTCCTCCTAAAAACTTTGCTTGTCCTATATCAATATTTCCAGTTAAAGCTGATGTTGTTGTTGATCCTGTACTATATTTCATTGCTGGTCCTCCAAACCTATCTGTCCAGAAATCTAATGCAGTTTGAGCCTTAGTTGCATTTACTGTCCCACCAGAAATAGCATTATCAACCATTCTATTGAATACCCCATCATTTGTACCCAACATACCATAATCTTTATAATTTCTGACAGATTGAAATGTAGATTGACCTAAAGCAAATACTCCGCCAATAGAAGCTCCATATAGCATGCATTGTCCAATATCATTTCCCCATAATGCGGCGTCAAGTCCTCCAGTTATTGCTCCTTCTCCTATTCCCCATGAAATATTTGCAACAAAAGTACCACCACCTACCATAGACAAGGCACCACCAACAGCCCCGACTGTTGCGCCTCTCCATACTCCACCCCAAAAGGTCTTTCCTTTCGTATTCGCACCTCGGATTCCTCCGCTAATTGCTCCGATATCAGCACCTATTGCAATTGGAAGTAACGCTTGTGCTCCCGGGATAATTAAACTAAGAGCTGTAAATATAAACTCCCCATCCGGGTCAACACAACAAACAGGGTTATTCATGCAATACCCATAAGGACTAACCAACTGCAAGGCCGGATCCACAGCAGACCACCTTCCTATTTCGGTATCATAGAACCTGCTACCAAAGTCATAAAGCTCAAGCTTTGTGCCGTCAATAACCTCATTCTGGTATTCCTTACCACTGAACAAGTATGCATTCTTATCAACTGAATTATAGCTATACGCCAATCCAAAAGGATAATACTCGGTGGTTTGCTCTGTTATCAAACTAGTTCCACTGCCTTTACAAAGGACTCTTGTACTTCCCAAGTGATCTTTCAAAGCGTAATAATAGTTATATCCTCCACTGGTTTTTATGACAGAGCCTTCTTCATGAATAATCTTATCCAAAGCATTTCCACTATAGATAAATCCTCCACGGTAATATATCAAAGAACTTCCAAACTCCATGGCAAGCTTCTCGCCTCCTGCACTATAAATATACGAAATACTTTGGCTCCCTTTACTAATTTTCTCAGGCAAATTTAAGATATTATAACTAATGTTTATTCCTTTTCTGCCATCGAAAGTCATATTGCCATTTTCATTATACAAATAGCCAGAGGACTTAGAGCCATTTGTATTAACACTGGTCAACTTATTCCCGCTATACGCATAAGAAAGATTGTGCAGGATTCCACCACTGCCATTCTTCCTTACTAAACCCTCAATGTTTCCATTATCGTCATACTCAAGTCCTTCCACATCGTACTTTGAAGAATTCACCCATGAAGAGCCGGATTTCTCAAGAAAATCTGCCTTTTTCAATTGATTTAAACTGTCGTAATTATATACATAAGCCCTATTTGCACCAGTTCCATTTTGCCAGCCCATATAAGAGATATTTCCTCCATAATATGATTTTGCCGAAGGTAATCCCCCCGTATTATCGTACCCTAAATTATATCGGAATTTTGAACAAGATACAGAAGTTACTCTTCCTCCTATATCATAGGTATATCCTATGGTCTCAGCCTTATTATGAATCTTCTTATTTTTTACCCTTCCCAGCTCATCGTATTCCAGGGCTGCAAGCTCTACTGTATTGTTTATTGCATCGCCATCTATCTTCTGACTGACTTTCTTTAATCTGCCATGACTATCATAGCTGTTATATTTTCGTACCACAGTAGTTAAACCATTTACACTTTGTCTAACCCTGTTTTCAACAATATTACCCGTAAAGTCATATTTAGTTGATATTACTTCTGTTCCCGAAGGATATAAATCGGATACCGTCTGGATAATCTCATTTTTATCGTTGTAATGACTAACCGTTGTCAGCCAAAGATTCGATGATATTCCAAGCACCTTTACCTTCTCTGCTGTAATATTGCCAACTACCTTATTTGATTTATTTACATCGAGGGCATCCGATACATTAAAAGAATAATTTACTGCTCCCGGGAAATTGTAATCATCGTAATAAGATATAGTCAAATATGAGTTTACATCTGATACATTTGGATATGAGTTATTTGTATAGCCATGAATATTTCCCCCCCTGCTTTCATAAAACACAGTCTGTGACTCAAGTGCCGCAATATGAGATGACTCTGTTCCTATACAGATACCTGTCATTACAGCCCTGTTAAAAATATCGTATTTAGTAAATATCCATTTATCCTCATTTTTAAGCTCACCATCCTGAATTAATACTGCCCGCCCTTTTTTATCGTATAGTTTTATTAATGGTCTATTAACTCCAGGCAAATATTGCTTAGTTAACCTGTGATATTTATCATATTCGTTGTAATAGCATAAACTCTTTATATTGGCATAGCTATATATACCTCCCACAACTAAATCTTTTTCTAATTTAGGAGGAATGATATACCTCAAAAGGCCAAAAACATCGTACACATAGTAAGTAAAAAAACTTTTCGTATCACTTATTTTTGCCTCCTTGGCTATTAACTTCCCGTTAGCATCTATATACTCAAAACTTTCCTTATCATCCCTGTCAATTACTTTCTTAACCATTAATTTACCTGGGGTGTATTTTGAAGTACAAGTAATACTTTGGTCTCCAATAATGAACTTCTTTATCTTATTTGATGAATCAACACAGTTATCTGTACATACTGTGTGACCTGAAGACATACGATAATTTTCACCAGGTGCACTTTGCTCTATTGCCTTGTTTAAAGGTGTATTATCATATTTTGTTTCAGTATATGCACAATGATTGCTGCCATACATGCTAGTATAGAAGGCATTTTGTTCTGATAAATCGTTATACCTATACTCACCACTTCCATTTATGGTATAAGACAAGTATTGCTTTGTACTTCTTCCAAACTCATCGTATTTTGCCAGCCCAACCAAATCCTTTCCACTGGGACTAGCCTCTACGGCAACATTTTGTTTTACTCTTCCTAGTCCGTCGTAAAAAGCTATATTCACCAGTTGATTTACTGTACTGTAACTTCCATCTGCTTTTTTTGCCGTAATTTTTACTTCAGTTATAGGGATAACTTCTATTACACTATTCTCTACTTTTTTTATCACTGTTGCGGTTCCATTCATCATCTGCATACTTCCATTTAAATAAGCTTCAATTGAATAAACACCTTCTTCTACTATATTATTGAAAGAGATCGCACTTCCGGTTCCGGTTAAAGATGCTTTTATATTATCTCCAAGCTTTAGCCGGTATGTCACTCCCGTTTCTGAACCACTCAATAGGATACTAACCCCTGTTGTTCCGTACACTATTCCCCCTTTGGAAACGTTGTATATTTTAAAAACCTTACCTGCCAATTGCTTTACCGTAAAAGAAGCCCTTCCTATTTGTATTACACTTCTTCTTTCAGACGAGGATTTATTTACTTTTGCTGTTATTTGAATTACTCCACCTGAAGAGTTAACATCAATCAATTGAAGAGTTAAATCTCCATTCCAATTATCAAAGTTTGAACTATTATATATATAACTTTCCAATTCATAACTATCGAAACCTCTCATTGCAGTAAAGGTTGTCTCATAAACCCCTCCACTTGCAGAAACATTAATATAATCCGGCGAGAATTCCACTATATTAAGTAATGTCTGAGACTGTATTTTTAATCCTCCAATTAAGAATACGCAAAACAATATTATATATTTGTACTTATAATTATTCATTTTTCAGTTGTTTAGTTTGCATACTTATAATCATATTCTTTTATAACATTCCTGTCATTATCCAAAACTCTTTTAAGCCTTCCGAATACATCATATTGGTAATAAGTGGTAATTCCATTATTATCTGTTTCAGAAGACTTTCCAACATTTTCTTTATAAGTAAAAGTTGTAATCCCGGCATCTTTAGGAAGTAATCGTAATTCATCTATATAATAACTTGTACTCCCTAGCGAATATGAATTAGTATTACTACTAATATTTATTGTTTGCTCTATATTTGTCCAATTGATTCCATCATAACTCTTCCAGTAACTTAGAAAATATGATCCCGGAATAAAATCTCTTGTTTCAATACTGAATTGTTTCTTACAGGCCTTAGAGCCTGTCTTTGCCGAACTTAAAGATATCGCGTCATTGACATCTTCAAAACTTGTATAAAAGACCTCATTTGTCCGATTATAAACTGACTGAAATCCTTTATAAAATATTTCTAATGAAAAGGATAACTGACCAAGAGATAAGATGTCCAGAGAATAATTACCCTCTTTCAAAACAGGAGACACAAGCATTTTATTATTTAAGGATAAATAGTCGGTCCAAACACTTATTCCATTTAAATCTTTTATTTCAATTAACACCTCTCTCTCATTTACCGGATCTCCTGTGCTATAAACAATATTTTCAAGTGATACTTTTACGGCTTGGTCATACTGCAGGGAAAACAATTTAGTGGCACTTGAAATAGTTCCTTTACTAAAATCAACATACTTATAAATATTAAAACCTTCTCTATGTGGAATTGAACTTTTTGCGTTTATAACTTCCGCTATTGGCAATGTATTATTATATCCGTATATATAAGATATATCTACATCGTTATTTATATGATATTGTTTTAACTTACCATTATTACAGTAATTATCGGATTTGCTTATAAGTTTATATCTTGAATCCTTTTCAGTATTTGTTCCTGACACCATATATCTATTGAATCCAGAAGAAATTGGCATATCCGTAAACATTTTATAATGACTATCGGAGACAACTATATTATCATCGGGCATAGGATTCACTACTTTGAATGTATTTAATTCTGCATCTATGACTTTATTGTTTTTACTAGTTATCTTTTCTATAGGTATATTAAACATATGCCTTTCGAGCATTGTCCTAATAGCCATACCTTCTATATTTTGTTCTACTACATCTAAAACATTATAGTTAAAAGGGTAATAAATTTCTTTTTCAACAACTTCATTCTCTGCATTTTTAGAAGTGACTTTTACAGGTACCAAATAATCTTCATCATAAACATAGGTATTTGATGCTTCCAGTACCTGGGAACCTGAAATTGAATCGCATATCTGATATAAGGGTTGTGAAATCCAATAATATTTATAAAACAACCTCTTTAAATGATCTTCTGCAACAGAAGAAGCAATTACCTCAGGAGCAAGTACATACGCTGCTATTTTCTGTTTTAAAGGCGAATCATATTTATATTTAGTCCTTTTTCTGGACAACAATTTTTTATTAGAATCATATACCTTTATTTCCTGCAATAGTCCTCTTTTCCAGAAATTACTTGTACTCTGTATACCCTGTTTTATCAGATTTGTTTCTAAATCAATGCAATATTGATCGACAACGTTATATTGTTCAGGCTCAATATCATTAATTTCAGAATATGAAATATAACTATAGTGGGTTTCTCCTCCTGATGAACATTCCTCTATAATATTAGTATAACCAACAGGAGCCCCCATTACATCGAATAAATTCTCATAGCTGCTTGAATATATATAACCTGCTCCTTTGGGCGTTCCATTATCCAGAATATCTCCCATAAACATATAATATTCAGTCTTAGGATTAAATACCTCCCCACTACTCATTACAACTCCGTTCTCCTCCTTTTCATATCTATAATTTATTATCAATGGTGTACTAAATTTGTTTTCATATTCTTTTATGGTTTTTATTCTCAAACCTCCTACTTTCATATAATGGGTTTGTTGCCCTGAGGTATAATAACCGTCATTTAGCTCATAAATAAACTCTTTATGCCCTCCTGTATTAAAATATACTTTTTTCAAGGAAGAGGAAATCGTATTATAAAAGGATGCACTTCTATCTACATTTAGTAGATTGCCAACAATATCAGTAACTGGAAAAAAAGAAATATTCCCGCCACTATTACAATATCCCCAATGATCAAAATCCTTAGAATTTCTTTCTGGTAATCCAGTTCCATAGTACTCAAATCGGGAAATTGGAATTATTTCTCCGTTATTAGCAATTCTATTTATTTCCTCTAACTTCAATCTCTTTGCAGTACTTCCATCACAACTCAAAAAATAATTATACTTTAGTTCTATTTTATCACTTACAGCTTCATTTCTGTCCTTTTTTATGATGGCATCCAATCTTCTTGCACCTGTCAGGTCCAAGCGGTTATCCAAAGAATTAAACAGAACATCTCCTCCCGAATAGATTATTCTATTTAAGTATTTGGGCTCTTCAATATGTATTGTTGTTGATATATCTGAATCCTTATACCACTCTATATCGGAAATATATGCATCCCACTGAACCCCTATACAGGATTTCCTCCAATTATACATTTTATACTCTATAGCTTTCCCTTTTATATATTCAAGTTCAACACTTTCATTTTCAGATGAGACTATCTTACTCAAATGCCACGTAGAAGTATAATACATTTCACTTGTTACTCCCGATTTCTCATAGTCTTCCCCCCAAATTGCATTGGCAATTGATTCCGTTGCACCACTCAAACCTCCTCCACCTGCAATCTTTTTATCAATACTTGTTGCTTTTGTTATTTCTCTTTCAGCAGATGTATTCCCGAAATAATATTTACAACCATTTTCGTCTGTTATTACCCAATACTTCTTATCCACCCATTCTATTTCTATATTCTGATAGGGTATTGTATATGCTTTCCCATTATAGTTACAAACAAACATTCCTGAACGTCCGGGTAACTGAAAATAAAAAATATCCGGTTGTCCATCGAAATCACTGACCAATCTGGAAATATACTTTTCCTCATTCCATGATTGACTGGCAGCTCTTCCATCTTCCTTACAATATCCTCCTTCATCAGGTTTACCTCTGACTAACCTTGTAATCTTTCCTCCAGCTGACAAATTCCAACCCAGCCCTGTCCATGGTGCTATATCCTGAACTTTTATTCCTGAAGTCTGATAACTTAATGATATTGGTATGTTTATTCCTCCTGATTGTATATTCATTAAAGGAACCCCTATACTAGCTGTTCCCGTATAATGATTAACAGGAATATTTATACTTCGTATTAATGCTGAAGATTCTGGTGATGGGGGAATAACTGTTTGTCCATTGCTGATATTAAATACCCCTAATAATAAAACACAAATAAAATACGTCTTTTTATTCATATATTAAATTTTAACAATAATTTAGAATATGGATGCATATCTGGAGATATGCCAGAATAAGTAATTTATACTAACTTATTCTTTATAACGATAAGTCAATATATACAACGACTAACTAGACTTCTTTTAAAATCAGGAATACTTTGAAGATTCAATAAAATAGCTCATAGCACAAATAATTTAGTTAAGGTTAATTTGTTACTCGTACCATTTCTAAAAACCAGACTTTACAAATATATAATATTATTTTAAATTAATAATAATTTATACAGTTTTTTATGTTTGATAATCTCTACACAAGCCGGAAAAGGCAGTTGAAATGTTATTGGCCTAGAAACTATTCAGTCCTAATTTAAAGCATTAGATTTCATGGCATCCAAAGGTTTTATCCCTTGCTTTATAGCAGTTTGAATACAATACCTAAAAATAACATAGTTCTCAGCCCCCCTTAGAGGTATTGAAAAATCCACTAACCTTTTGCTTAACTTTTCTTAGGACGACACAGACGACACAATCGATAAAAAAACGGGTTTTTTGTGTGTTTTCTGTGTGTTTTCTGTGTGTCTTGTGTGTGTAAATGACACAGGAAGTCCATAAAAAACCAACGTCAACACCCCACAAAATCTGGCCCAAAATAGGCGTAAAAATGGGGAAATTCCCTTGAATATAAGGGATAAAAAAAGAGCACTCAACAATTTGAGCACTCTTTATATATTTTTGTGTAAACAATCAGGGTTTACTGACAGTGAATGTATTTTTTAACCACATCCATTGTATCTTTTGTTCTTCCCAATAGTTTTTCGTTAAGACCTTTATCGTTATAGCTCTTAAGGTTGGCAATCAATGCGTCGATTGTTCCTGCAGGGAAAATACCGTCTTTTTCGAAAGCGGCTCTTTTCTCTTCAAGGCAGATTGCTGAATCCCAACAGCTTCCTGGCAATTGCTCAAGAGTATCCAGTTTATCTTTGTACTCATCGCTGAATATATCAACAGGTGCATAGTGTGCTTCTGCATTTTTAACTGCATCTTTGTTTTCAAGACCACGCTTAACACCTACTATAAGACCAGCGATAAGAAGATATAAGTCAGCCGAACCATCAGGCACACGGAATTCGAATGTCTGCTTTCCTTCAGGACTTGCTGATGCTCCGTCGAATGGGTTGGCATCTCTTACCATATCCACACCGTTTGTCCATCCTAGAGGTACCCTCACAAGAACTGAACGGTTTCTGTCTCCCCAGCATACGTAAGTTGGCGCTTCCTGATGAGGAACAAGTCTTAAATAAGATGTAGGTATAGTGTTACCGAAAGCAGTAAGGGCTGTGGCAAGATCAAGAACACCCGAGATACCACTTTTAGCAGCATCGCTTAGTTTTCCATCTTCTATACAAACGTTCTTACCGTCTTTTTCCAATAACATGTGGATATGAAGACCGCTACCTGCATTACCTTCAGTAATTTTTGGAGCCCAGCTGACAAGAGCGTTCTCTCTTGCGGCAAGTTTTCTTACTATCCACTTAGCGATTAATAAATCCTGTACTGCATGCTCAGGGGCAACAGGAAGGAATTCTATTTCGTGCTGCTCGTAGCTGTAGTTTTCGTATGTAAACGATCCTACCTCTGTGTGTCCGTATTTTACTTTACCACCACACTCGGCGATTAAACGGATAGCTTCTCTTCTTAATCCTTCCCACTTAACAAACGGAGAAGACTCGTGGTACCCTCTCTGCTCTTTACTTCTGTAAATACCTTCGATAGGTGCAGAGATATAATACTCAAGCTCTCCCATACATTTGAAAGAATATCCTGTTGACTCTTTCAATGCTTCATGAGCTTTGTTCATAATATATTCGGGAGAACTCTCAAGAGGTTTTCCGTTTGCATCGTAAAACGAACAAAGGATTTCCAATGTTGGGATTTCTTCGAATGGATTGACAAATGCTGTCCTGAATTTAGGGATTACATACAGGTCGCTTGAACCGGCACAGATAAAAGAGAAAAGACTTGAGCCATCTACTCTTTCACCGCAATTCAATATACTTTCCAGGTGCTCCTGGCTGCTTATAACAAAATTAAGTGTCTTTAGCTTCCCGTCTTCAGCAAGATATCTAAAATTCAACATCTCTATTCCATACTCTTCAACAAAAGAGATGATATCGTTCTTAGTGAACTCCTCTCTGGGCTTCTGAATATAGCGCACCAGAATATCAGGGTTCATATTAAACATTTTTTCATTCATAACTGCAAAATTTTAATTGCTTATTGCTTAGTGTAGGACAAATTAAGCAAAAAAGAAAAGAAGAAACAATATGTCATGCAGCATAAATATTCGTTTTGGGGAAATTCTAAAAATACCGGGGAGTAAAAACAAAAGGAGCTTTATAAAAACTCCTTTCTGTGTATGTGATTTTCTTAATTTTTAGCTGCGATAACCGACATCTCAACCAACAGTTCAGGACGGGCCATTCTTGCCTCTACACAGGCTCTTGCCGGCTGATAACCATCTTCTACCCATGCGTCCCAAACTTCGTTCATTGCCTCAAAGTCCTTCATATCACGGATATAGATTGTAACTGAAAGAATATGTTTTTTATCAGAACCGGCCTTTCCCAATAGTTCTTCAACCTTTTCAAGTGTGGTAATAGTCTGTTCTTTTATATCTTTAGTAGCATCTTTTGCTGTCTGACCGCAAAGATAAATTGTATTACCATGCTCAACAATACGGCTCATTCTGGGTGTAGAGTCAATTCTTTTAATAGACATATCTATAAATTTTTTATTAATAAATGAAAGGCAAAAATAAAAAGATAGGATAAAAATAAAGACTGATAATGGTTAAATAATACTAAAAAGCCTGAGTTCCGAAAACAGAACCCAGGCTAAAAATATTTTTAAAGCTTATTAAGCTTTCTGTGTATCGTCAACAAATACTCTTGCAGCTAATTCTTTGTTCATCATAAATAAACCATGACCGGCACCACCAAGCATTTTAAGCTGGTCAAGAAGTTCCGAAGCATTTGCTTCTTCCTCTACCTGTTCGTCAACAAACCACTGTAGCATATTAGATGTTGCGTAATCTTTCTCTTCCATAGCAACAGTAACACAGTTGTTAATCAACTCAGATACATGACACTCATGATCGTAAGTAGCCTGGAATACTTCTTCAACATTTTTCCATGCTGTAGGCACCTCAGCGATAGGCTCAAGAATTACTCTTCCACTTCTTTCGTTAACATAGTCAAGAATCTTCATTGCATGAGAAGTCTCTTCCTGGTACTGTACACGCATCCAGTTGGCAAAACCGCTTAGACCTTCTGATTCAAGGTATGTTGACATTGATAAATAAAGATATGCAGACCATAATTCTGCATTAATTTGCTTGTTTAAAACATCTTCAACTCTTTTGTTTAGTTTCATCTGTTTAATTTTTAAAATGTTAATAATATCCAGTTATATATATTACTGTAAATCAAGACTAAAGGTTTTCCTCAGCTTGTCAAGAGCCGGATACTTATCCACAAGATAATCATATCGTTGTTTATCTGTTACCAAAAGGATTTTTTCTTCACCGGCTTCCACCATTCTTGTAAACACCTCTATATTTTTGTTGTTTAGCTTTTTCCTAAGACTCCTTACCAATCCTCCTCTGTATTCCTTAATAGCATCTTCTTCGTAGCTGTTTTCAACAATAAACGTAATATTTGATATATCCTTTATCTCGGGTTTATATGATGTAAATGCCGTTTTCCTTGAAGCACCAATATTCTGCTCTTTCACAAACTCATTTATTACCTTAACGACCGCCTCAACAGAAAAGCTATCGGTTCCAATAACCTCTGCTTTTTCCTTAACCTCTGTCTTATAAGTACTTTTTCTTTCCCTTAAAGAATCAAACCCCATAGCCAGTCCCTCTGTTATAGAAACTGTCCTTGGTCGTGATACCTTTCGCACGGTCACATCTGCATCTGAAGCCGGAGCATTATTGATACTGACTGACTTAGCCTTATTGGAAGCAGGAGGTTGCTCTCCGGGAAGTATAGATTTACTACCCTTAATCTTAAGAATTAATGGTTTGTCAGATTTAGATACTAAGCTTTTTTTTTTAGCTCCTCGATCTGTGCCAGCCTTATCAAGGCTATCTCAACACACAATCGTTTCTCTGTACTCTGACGGTACTGTATATCACACTGGTCGGTGATTTTTAGTGCCTCATACAGGAAGTCCTGTGCACATTCCTTAGCCTGAGTGATATATCTCTCTTTTATCTTACCGCTGACTTCAAGAAGCTGAACGGATATCTGATCTTTACAAACCAGAACATCTCTTAAGTGTTTACCAAGACCATTGATAAAATGAAGGGCATCGAATCCCTTTTCGAGTATTTCGTTGAACACTATAAGAGTCTCGGCTACCTTACCCTCACGGAAGCAATTGACAAGACGGAAGTAATACTCGTAATCCAGCACATTAAGAGTTTCTATTACCCCCTCGTAAGTAAGTTGCTTTCCGCAGAAACTAACCAACTGGTCGAAGATAGAAAGGGCATCCCTCATTGCTCCGTCGGCTTTTTGAGCCACTACATTAAGAGCCTCTTCATCGACTGTCACACCCTCGTTGTTTGCAATATACAGAAGATGTTCAACAGTATCCGATACAGTTATCCTGTTAAAGTCGAATATCTGACAGCGGGATAATATGGTCGGCAGTATTTTATGCTTCTCGGTAGTTGCAAGAATAAATATTGCATGAGCAGGCGGTTCTTCCAATGTTTTTAAGAATGCATTAAAAGCAGCTGAACTCAGCATATGAACCTCATCGATAATATAGATACTGTATTTCCCAATCTGTGGTGGGATGCGTACCTGATCAATAAGATTTCGTATATCCTCTACTGAATTGTTTGAGGCAGCATCGAGTTCGTGGATATTGTATGAGCGCGATGAGTTAAAACTCTGGCATGATTCACACTGGTTACAAGCCTCCCCTTTTTCCGTTAGATTAAAACAATTAATAGTCTTGGCAAATATACGGGCACAGGTAGTTTTACCAACACCCCTTGGTCCACAAAACAAATAAGCATGTGCCAGATGATTGTTTTTTATGGCATTCTTAAGAGTAGTTGTAATGGAGGGTTGCCCCACTACCAGATCGAATGTCGATGGACGATATTTTCTTGCCGAAACTATAAAGTTTTCCATACAGAAATAGTTAGATTCTTTTTCAAGCGTAAAGATAGGAAAAGAATCTTATTACTAAAAGATATGTAAAAAAGTATTTGCCTAAATAATTTCAATAGCCGACTGAGCTATCCATCCTTCGTTACCGTCACTTACCTGAATATTAGCCCACTCACCAAGTGTTTCAAGCACTTTCACCTTTGTTCCTTCGTGTAAAAGGAAAAGATCTGTTCCGCTTTCATCGGGGGAGCCCTTTATGGTAACACTGGGTGCAAATATTATAGCCTGATTCCTGTTCTCCAGCTTTTTCTTTTGTGAGTAAGAGAAGCTGAAGGCGGTAACTGACATTAATAGCAATATTATTGCAAGACCAAACGATAGCTTCTTAAGCGATGTTGTTGATGAAAAGAAAAAAGCTAAGGCCAATACCAGCACCAAAATAAAAGTAACAATAGAAACCCATGCCCAGGCATTGGAGGACATAGTCATTACAATACCATTTATCCAACGGTTAAGGAAAAACTGAGGGATAGCCTCCAGTTTATCAACAACCATTTTTCTGCTCATCTCAAGGTTATACTTAATATCGCTATCTCCGGGAGAAAGCAAAAGAGCCCTCTCGTAGTTCAATATTGCGGCAGGAACATTTCCTGTCTTGTAATATGCATTACCAAGATTAAAGTAAAGTTCAGGAGCCTCCTGATTAGTCTTTATAATGTTTTCATAAGCCTCAACGGCCTCTTTGAATTTCCCTGATTGATATAAATTATTGGCATCCTTCATTGAACCTTCCTGAGCCGAAAGATTAAAAGAAAACATCAATGCCAACAGTACTAAATATATTCGGTTCATCTTTATATAGTTTTTAAGCTAACGTTCTTATTTAATGTTTTTTTCCAGGTTGAGTATAACTTCAGTTGTCTTGTCATACATATGGCCTAACTCACCTTCACTGCTTGCCGGTGCATAGCGTGCAAACTCGCAGCTATCAAGAATTTCCATATAATTATTTATATCCTCATCCGACAATCCTCTTTGCCTGAAGACCTCTGCGATATTCTCCCTTGAAAGGTCGGACAATGGAATATTCAGCTTATCGGAAGTATATCCCCATAAGGCTTTCAGTAATTCATCGTAGAACACCTCCCTCTTATTGGATTTCATACCAACTTCCGCAGCCTTAAGTCGTTTTTTAGCAATCTTGGTTGCCCTCTTGTTTTTAACCCTGGCTATATCAGCATTATTCTTGATTCTTCTCTGATTAAGCAATATTGCAACTACGAAAAGAAGAAGTGAAACAAGATAAAAAAGAACAAATTTCATACTACCAAAGAAGAATTCACCCTTGGAGTTAAGATTAACTTTACCGGTCTTGATATACCTTATATCTTTACCTATGAACTTAACATCTTCCTTGGTAAATGATGTTACCACATCGCCTCTGCTTGCTGTTTGATTTCCTTTTTTAACATGGACAACAAATTCCCTGGTGTTAAGAAGCTTGTATTTCTTGTCCTTTGGATCGAAATAACTGAATTGCGAGGAAGGTATTGTATAATCACCTGCGGAACGGGGAATTACAACATATTCGAAACTCACTGTTCCGCTTGTACCCCTTTTACCCGATGTGATATCCTGAGAGGTCTTAGGATCGTAAACTTCAAAATCCGCTGGGAATTTAATATCGAGTGGTTCTATTAGTTTAAGGTTACCATTACCTTTCAGGCTGACTTTAAGAGTAACAGCATCGTTGGCCAGTACCGAATCCCTGCTTATGGATGATGTCATTGTAATATTACCTACAGTACCTTTAAAACCGAGAGGTTTACCCTGAGCAGGCAGTTCTTTTACCCTAATCTTTATTGGCTTACTTTTTCTGCTGACCTTTACATCCTGATAATTGTCGAAAAAGTCATCGAAGAAACCACCGCCGGAGGACTGCATACGCTGGCGCACATATACATCCAGTTCGAAAGGATCTATAACAATCTCCCCGCTATGCTGAGGGAACAACACAAGTTTTCTTAGCTCTCCAACATTATAAATAGTACCTCCCACATTTTCCCTTTTCAGGGTTATCTGCTGAGGCATATCTATATCCTGTGTCAGAAATCCATCAAAAGCGGGAAACTTCGATCTTCCCAGATTTGATACATTAATTTTTGAGTATAGCTTAAGGCTTGCAATAACATATTCCCCCAGATAAAGGGAATTTCTATCGACCTCAACCTTAACAAATAAATTATCTTCCGTAATACTATAAGTTCTCTGCTGAGGCCTTCCTCTTTGAGAATTTGTATCCTGTTTCTTTTCTGTAGCCTTAACCACCTCAATTTTAAGAGTATTGGACTCAACAGTTTTCCCATCGGCATTTACTGTTGCCGAAGGAATGGTAAAAACCCCCTCTTTCTCAGCCATCAATACATAGGTGAAGGAGTAATCTGTCTGAGATGTCATTTTACCATTAATAATCTGAGTACTGAAACTCTGGGACACAGAGGGACCCATAAGGAGTTGGAAGCCCTCGATATTGCCAATCTTAATTCCCGTACCTTTTTTATTAAGGGAATAGGTCAGCCGGAATTGTTCACCTACCTCAACAACCCTTGGGGCAGAGGCATTAAATGTTACCTTTTGTGCATTTGCAATGCCCACTGTAAAAATTAATACCAATATTGTAATAAATCGATTCATCTGCTTATAATATTTTTTTCAAATGCGAAAATAATGTTATTATACTACCAGTCTTTGGAAATCTTTCTTTTTTTAGCTTTTTGCTCTTTTACCTTGGCCTTTTTCACTTTATCCTGCACCTTCTTTTCATCATTCTCTAAGGCTTCAAGTAATCTCTTGGCTGCATCTTCACTAATTTTCCCTTTCTGCTCTTTTTTCTCTCCCTGATCCTGCTGTTGATCCTTCTTGTCTTTCTGTTCGTTTTGCTTTTGCTGATCCTTATTCTGTTGATCTTTTTGCTGATCCTTCTGATCCTTATTCTGGTCCTTCTGATCTTTATTTTGCTGTTGATCCTGTTTATCCTTGTCCTGCTGATCTTTATTTTTCTGATCTTTATTCTGCTGATCCTTATTTTGTTGCTGCTGTTGCTGTTGCTTTTTCTGTGCCCTTGCCCATTCAAGATTATACTTTGTCTCTTTTGAATCAGGGGAATTGCGCAGCGAATTCTTGTAGGCATCAATAGCCTCGTCCAGTTTCTGCATTGAAAGATAGGTATTACCTATATTGTGGTAAATCTTTCCAAGATTAGCCTTGTTTTTTTCTTTGGCGGCAAGATCCTGAAAAGTATTTAAAGCCTCTTCAAACTTTTTCTGCTTATACATGGCATCACCCAGATTGAATCCCCCTTCGAAAGAAGAATCTTTTTTATCTAGTGCCTTACGGTATTCAACTTCGGATTTCTCAAAATCGTTTTTATTAAAAAGATCGTTCCCCTGACGGATAAATTTTCTTTCCTTTTGTGCCGAAAGGGACAAAACGCTGAAAACCATTACCAAAGAAAAAACTATATACTTCATCTGTACTTGTTTTATTTTATTTTTCAAATGTAGCTTAACCTTATTTTATAATCATTATTAAAATTCCAGTCAATAATTCTAAAATAATGGACAGTCCATTTGTTCAATATATTTTGTATTAATAAATGTGCAAAACTTTAATACACAATCCGGAGCCGCCCGCTCCTCTCATTCTCTATACATTAATTTATCCGGACTTATCTGTTTAAGCCTCCTGTGTTTTCGGTTCGTTTTTTCCGAAAATATTTATCTTCATAAACTTCCTGTTTTTTCTTCCCAGCAATAAAAACTCTAAAAGCAAGAAGAATAACCCTGCAAGTATAAAATACTGGAAACGCTCGTCGTATTCCGCATAAACCTTAGATTCAAGGAGGGTTTTATCCATTTTATTAATCTCTTTAAAAAGAGCATTTAGCCCAACATTTGTATTGTTGGCCCTGATATAAGCCCCCTCTCCTGCAGCGGCTATCTGCTTAAGCATATTTTCATCGAGCTTTGTCACCACAACATTACCGTTGGCATCTTTTCTGAACACCCCAGGTTTTCCCTTTATAGGTACCGGAGCTCCTTCGGGAAGTCCCATACCTATAGTGTGTACAATGATTCCCTTTTCCCTGGCAGCTTCGGCAGCCTTAATGGCGTCGTCCTGATGGTTCTCACCATCGGTAATAACAACAATAGCCTTGCTCGATTCACTCTCGGGAGTAAACGAATTGGATGCAAGCTGTATAGCAGCCCCGATAGCCGTACCCTGAATTGGGACTATATCGGTAGTTATCCCCGACAGGAACAGACGTGCTGAAGAATAATCGGAAGTAATAGGTAATTGAGTATAGGCTTCTCCGGCAAAAACCACCAGTCCTATCTTATCATCACCCAGCTTTTCCACCAATCCGGATATAGCCCTTTTGGCCTTTTCAAGTCTATTGGGTTTAATATCGTTGGCGAGCATGGAGTTTGACACATCGAGGGCAATTACTATCTCAACACCTTTACGTTTAACTTTCTGTAGCTTACTGCCAAACTGTGGTCCTGCCAGTCCCAATATAATAAAAGCAAGGGACAGCATAAGAACAGAAAACTTATAAACAGGTCGTTTAAAAGACACCAGAGGCATCAGTTGAGAGATTACGGATAAATCCCCAAATCGCATTATTGCTTTCTTCTTCGACCTCCTTGCCAGTACAAAAAGGACTGTAAAGACAGGTATCAGAAGCAATAAGTATAATATTTCATTATGTGCAAATCTAAACATACTCAATATTTTATTAAGGTATACTACGTAATACCGTTTGTTTCATTAATAATTCCAATACTAGCAGCAACAGAGCCAGCATACCGAAGTTAAGATACATCTCGTTCTTTTTACTATAGTGCTTAACATCTATCTTGCTTTTTTCAAGCTTATCTATTTCCTCGTATATTTCCTTAAGCTTGGTATTGCTTGTTGCCCTGAAATATTGTCCTCCGGTTTTTTCGGCAATTTCCTTAAGTACTGCCTCATCAATTTCCACAGGCATTTGCTGTATCTGAGTTCCGAACATTGTCTGAACAGGATAAGGAGCAGTTCCCATGCTACCTACTCCAACAGTATAAACCCTGATTCCATAAGTAGATGCCAGTTCCGATGCAGTAACCGGTGCAATCTCTCCACGATTGTTTACACCGTCGGTAAGAAGAATGACAACCTTAGACTTGGACTTACTTTCTTTAAGACGGTTTACTGCATTTGCAAGCCCTAAGCCTATGGCTGTACCATCTTCTATCATTCCACTTTTTATATCCTTGAAGAGATTTACAAGCACTGCATGATCGGTTGTCAGGGGACATTGTGTGAAACTTTCCCCTGCGAATACAACAAGACCAATCTTATCGTTTTCCCTGCCCAGAATAAATTTAGTAGCCACATCTTTGGCAGCACTTAGTCTGTCGGGCTTAAAGTCCTGAGCAAGCATACTTGACGATATATCAAGGGCAAGCACAATATCTATACCTTCCGTTGTTGTCTCGTTCCACGATGTTGAAGATTGTGGTCGTGCCAATACTGTAATAAGTAGCGACAGTGCCATCAGTCTTAAAACAAATAACAAATGCCTGACATAAACCTTTGTAGAGGTTTTGATTCCCTTAAATGCATTTGTTGAGGATATCTGTAAATCTGCACTTGCAGTCTTTTCCTTAAATATATACCATGCTATCATTGGCAACAGCAACAATAACAGGTAGAAATAGTTGGGATTAGCGAATTCAATATTACTCATAGCTACTAATTATTATTAGTTTCATGACTTTGGGCAGCTGATTCCTCTGCCTCTTTTTTTATTTCAACCGATGGTTGCCCGGGAATAAAGTTATTTTTATTCTTTTCGGCCTCCTCTGCAGCTCTCTTACCTGCTTCGGCAGCAATTCTGGCCTCTTCCTCTTTTTGTTGTTTGTCAGCAAGGATTTTCCTTGTCTGTGTTACAACCTCATAGGCATCGGTAAGAGTTTTATGGTTTTCATCAGGCAGTGGTTCTGCCTTAGCAAACTTGACAAAGTCGGCTCTTGTAAGCATATCTTTAAGTTTATCGCAAACATCTTTTGAGATAAGCGGATCTGCTTTAACATCCTCCATTATCTCATCGGTTGTTTGTTCAAGAGCATAAATACCAAACTGATCTTCAAGATAAACCCTAATAACCTCGGTCACCCTGGTATAGTATTCCTTGACTTTTCCTCTTTGCCATAAATTCTCTCCCTTTATGAGGTCAAGACTGCTAAAGGCAATAATATGAGGAGGCTCTTTCTTTTTTTCGTGCTTAACAAAGACGGATTCTTTCCTTCTGTATTTTTTATATAACCATAACAACAGTAATGCAACAAGTATTCCCAATACGGTCCAATACACATAAGGGAGAATCTCGGCAAGACTCAATGGTGTATCGATAGGTAATACTATATCGAAAAATCCTTTTGTCGTATCGACGGCAAAAGATGTAACACCTATATAGAAATCGTTTGATCGAACTACATTATCGAAATTCTGACTTTTAACAACAAATGGAAGAGCAGGTATATGATAAAGCCCGGTATCGAAGGAGGTTACAACATATTCCTGAACGAGCATTCTCCAGTTATTCTCCAATTTTGTTGAATCTATTGGCTTTTTCTCTAATATTTCTATGCCACTAACAATAGTATCATTCAGCTGAGGAAATACTACAGTGACATTATCGGGCTTCTTAACTTTTAATTTTAAATGTATCTGATCGCCGATAACAATCATATTAGTATCTACTTCAACCCCATATTCTATATCCTGTGCCACAAGGTTTCCCAGTGATAACAACAGGAACATAAAAGGAAGTAAAACTTTTAACGAGACTATGTTCTTAATGTTCATCTGTTATTGATTTTTTGTTTTGTCTAATAAGACATTGCCCTGCGCTTAAACAGGTTCATTAGTGTCTTTACGTAATCCTCATCGGTTCTTACAGTTCCATAATCCACCCCTGCCCTGGAGAATATATCTTTATGCTCAGCCTCTTTATTTCTCCAGTACTGTGCATATTGATTTCTTAATTTGCTGTCGGATGTATCAATCCAGATATCTTCACCTGTTTCTGCATCTTTAAACTTTATAAGTCCTACCGATGGAAGATCCTTTTCTCTGGCATCAAATACCTTTAATGCCATCACATCGTGCTTATTATTGGCAATCTTAAGAGCATCCTCAAACTTCTCATCCATAAAGTCGGAGATAACAAATGCGGTACACCTCTTTTTTATGGCATTTGTCAGATATCGCAATGCATTGGTAATATCTGTCTTTCTGCTCTCGGGTTTAAAATCGATAAGCTCCCTGATTATATGAAGGATATGTGTTTTACCTTTCTTGGGAGGAATAAATTTCTCTATCTTATCGGAGAAAAATATCACTCCTATCTTATCGTTGTTTTGAATAGCTGAAAAAGCAAGAACTGCGGCTATCTCCGTTATCTGGTTCTTTTTAAGTTTAGATATGGTACCAAACTCCCTGGAACCGGAGACATCGATAAGAAGCATGACTGTTAATTCCCTTTCTTCCTCGAATACTTTTATGTAAGGGTGATTGTAGCGGGCAGTAACATTCCAGTCAATATTACGAATATCATCGCCATACTGGTATTCACGAACCTCACTAAAAGTCATACCCCTACCCTTGAAGGCTGAATGGTATTCACCAGCAAAGATATTACGGGAAAGACCACGGGTCTTAATCTCAATCTTTCTTACTTTTTTTAATAGTTCATTAGTTTCCACGAGACATGATTTTTAATTAAACAATTAAAGAAAATTAGAATCACTATCTCTTAAGGTACTTCAACAGTATTCAAAATTTCGTTGATAATTTGTTCTGATGTAATATTGTTAGCTTCTGCCTCATAAGTAAGACCGATACGGTGACGAAGAACATCGGGACAAACAGCCCTAACGTCTTCAGGAATCACATAACCTCTTCTTTTTATGAAAGCATAAGCTTTGGCTGCCTGAGCAAGGGAAATACTGGCACGAGGAGACCCCCCGTAAGATATCATATTAGTAAATTTCTCAAGACCCTGATCTGCAGGGAAACGTGTTGCAAATACAATATCAACAATATATTTCTCAATTTTCTCGTCCATATAAACATCCTTAACCACATTTCTTGCCTTGATAATATCTTCAGGCTTAAGAATCTGACTGGCTTTAGGGAATATTTTACTCATATTCATGCGCATGATTGCCTTTTCTTCCTCTTTTTTAGGATAATCGATAATCACCTTAAGCATAAATCTGTCTACCTGAGCTTCGGGAAGAGGATAGGTACCTTCCTGCTCCAGAGGGTTTTGGGTTGCCATAACAAGGAAAGGCTCATCAAGCTTATATGTATTTTCACCTATGGTAACCTGGCGTTCCTGCATAGCCTCAAGAAGAGCTGACTGAACTTTAGCCGGAGCACGGTTAATCTCATCGGCAAGAATGAAGTTCGCAAACACAGGTCCTTTCTTAACCTGAAATTCTTCTTTCTTCTGAGAATAAATCATAGTACCTAAAAGGTCGGCAGGCAACAAATCGGGTGTAAACTGAATTCTGCTGAATTTGGCATCTATACTTGTTGAAAGGGTATTAATAGCAAGCGTCTTCGCTAGTCCTGGAACACCCTCAAGCAATATGTGTCCATCGGATAAAAGACCTATTAATAAACTCTCTACAAGATGTTTTTGACCTACGATAACTTTATTCATTTCCATTGTTATCATATCAACAAAAGAACTCTCAATTTGAATACGTTCATTTAGTGCTTTAATATCAACAGTCTCCATAATATTGTGATTTTAGATTTATCTAATTTACTTTAGTACCTTCAAAATTAGCATTATCGCTCATTTTTCAAATACATTCAAGGTTAATTTGTGTTAAGTATATTCACTATTAACACTGCATAACATTGCTTAAAGCAGCATAACAATACAACTTTCACTATCTAATAACAAAAGAAATACTTTTTCTTCTTTTTAATGAAAGCTACTTTTTCTTTTTAGTGAGTTTTAAATAGCCACTTATCATTGTGAAAAGTGCAAACACAACAATAACAAGTCTTAAAAATAAGGTTGGTGAGTAAATATCATTCACCATGACAAGGTCCCTGATCAATGCGGGTATCATATACAGTACCATAACAAATAAGACACCCACAACTATCCATGTAAAAACCCTCTTGGTCTTTGCCTTGCCTGGCCGTTCTTTGTGTTCTTCGGGTATTTCGTAGGCGACCTTGCCTCTTTGATTTTTATTAATCTTTTTATCTGAGACTTTTTTCTTATTTCCCAATGCTTTTTTAAGCCTGGTACCTAAAAGGAATGCCAATACACACACTCCTATCAATACAAATATGTCTTTATTCACTTTATTAAATTTGCGTTTCCATTATCCAATCTGCACAAATTTAATAAATATACCTTAACTGATCGACCAATTCTTTCATGAAATCTCGTTCGTAATAATCTTTATCAACAATAACTCCATTCCATTCCACCACATCAAGGTCTATTTCACGTGGCCCAAATTTTTCTCTTGTCCTGTCTCGCCCTAACCTATCTTCCAATGATTTCAGGTACACCACCAAACCCTCCAGGGTATGATGTGTTCTTATAAGAACTGCACCATTGGTAAAGTCGTCTTGCTCAGTTTCCCCTATGGGTTTAGTCTTTATAAAATCAGTATGCTTTATTACCACATTTTCCACGGCAAGAATATCCAATACAGACTTAATATTCTTTTCAGCCTCGATATTTGACCCTATAAATACTATTGCTTTATTCATATGAATATTTATTTTTTAAGTTGCCATACAGAGCCTTCGTCTATTTTATAATCATCACAAAGTAATTCTACAAGCATGGGCTATTTATACTACTATATTTATTTTCTACCTCTATGCAAAAACTAATTTTTTTCCCTTTCTGCTTTCATTTTAACCGACACAGAACGCGAAAACCTTAAAGCATGGGGCTTATCGACTTCTACTTCTGCCTCAATCACCCTATTGTCTTGAATTACGGCATTAAGAATGTCGGAACATAACTTCTCCAACAGATTATACCTGCCGTTTTCGACCATATGGATTATCTTTTTAGACAAATCCCTATAATTGTAAGTATTGGAAATATCGTCGGTATAAATAGCCCTTGATGCATCGGTAGATAGTTTTATATTTATTACCACATCTTGCTTCCTTTGTTTTTCATCTGCATTGACCCCTACATAGGTTCTGAGCAATAAGTCCTTTATATAAATTGTCATTTTCATCTGCTCAATATTTTTTAATCAATTACTGTACAAACATTCATTTCCCATTGAATTGTCAACCACTCCTCCTGAATTCAATTCTCTATATCTCAAACAAGCACTATGACTTATCTTCTCTGTTTTTTTTAAATAATACCCTATTAATATTCTCAGGAAATTTTTATTGATTCCCCGCTATCACAAAATAATGTTTGTCCGGTTATGTTTCTATTATTTATGAGGTAATCCAGGGCATTCATCACAGAACCCATACCTGCGATCATCTTCATGGGAGTATACTCTGCCTGTCTTTCCAAATAATCATCACCTTTGCCATCCGGAGGTAAAATAAGCCCGGGAGCGATAGCATTAATCCTTATATCCGGGGCATACTCCAGTGCCGACATCTTTGTAAAATCCCACAAAACCTTTTTTGATAAAAGATATGCAGCATGACTGCTTCTATTTGTTGTAATTTGGGTATCCAAAATATTTATAATTTGTCCTTGTTTTTTATAAGAGGCATACTTTTGTGTAAAAACAAATGGCGCATAAAAATTAATTCTCATTATTCTATCTAATAAATCCAGGTTACTTCCAGATATATTTGACTGAGGGAAAATTGAGGCATTGTTGATTATAAGGTCCGGCACCCCCATTTCGTCAACAAGAGAATCGAACAAATTATTGAGCCTATATATCTTATCGAGATCTGCCCTAAACAGCATATACTTGCAGCACTTATATTCCGAATGAAGAAAATCAACAAGTTCAAAAGCCTCCTTTTGTGATTCATTGTAATGAATCGCCACATTCCACCCCGCAGAGGCCATATGTATAGCCATCTCACGACCAATTCTTTTGGCTCCTCCTGTAATAAAAACTGTTTTATCCATTACACAAAATATATTTTCTTATATACTTTTACGCCAACAATGAATAGTGGTTTCAACAAAATTGAATAAGAATTACTATAAATCATGATATATTAACTACCATACAAAGCCTACAAACACTATATAACAAGCATATATATTGTATTGTATTAACATTTTTTAACATTCATCAACTTTAAAATAATCAGGCAAAATAGTTAGTTTCTTAACATTTTTTTGCATCTTAGACCTCGGAAATTCTTTAACAGAATTTCCAAACGTATTACTAAACCCAGAAATTATAAAAATGACCGCTAAAGACTACATGGAAAGAGAAGCACAATATGGTGCTCATAACTACCACCCACTTCCCGTTGTACTTGAAAAAGGAGAGGGAATTTATGTTTGGGACACTGATGGTAAAAAATATTTCGACTTTTTATCTGCATATTCGGCAGTCAACCAAGGACACTGTCACCCAAGGATTATAGGTGCAATGAAAGAACAAGCTCAAAAATTAACCCTGACATCGAGAGCTTTTTATAATAATGTACTTGGAGAATGGGAAGAATATATCACAAGATATTTCAAATATGACAAGGTTCTTCCTATGAATACAGGAGCTGAGGCAGATGAGACAGCTATTAAACTTTGCCGCAAGTGGGGATATGAGAAAAAAGGCATACCCGAGAATCAGGCAAAAATAATTGTATGCGAAAATAATTTTCACGGCAGAACAGTTACAATAATATCTATGAGTACGGATCCTGATGCCTACAAGGGGTTTGGTCCTTACACACCGGGCTTTGTAACGGTTCCGTATAATGATATTGAGGCACTTGAAAAAGAACTTAAAGATCCTAATGTAGCTGGTTTTCTAGTAGAACCTATTCAGGGAGAAGCAGGAGTTTATGTGCCAAATGATGGTTATTTGAAAAAAAGTTACGATCTTTGTAAGCAGAATAACGTGTTATTCATTGCAGACGAAGTTCAAACAGGTATTGCTCGCACAGGTAAACTTCTTGCATGTGATCATGAAGATGTTCGTCCGGATATACTCATACTGGGTAAAGCTGTATCGGGAGGTGCTATGCCGGTTTCTGCTGTTTTGGCAGATGATTATATAATGCTTTGCATTAAGCCGGGAGAACACGGATCGACTTACGGAGGAAATCCTATTGCTGCTAAAGTTTCTATTGCCGCCCTTGAGGTAGTAAAAGATGAGAAACTTGCTAAAAATGCAGAAGAATTAGGAATAATATTCCGTGAAGAGGTTAAAAAGATTAAGTCTGACATGATTGAACTTGTCAGGGGAAAAGGACTTCTTAATGCTGTTGTTATTAAGCCAAAGAATGGAAAACAGGCATGGGATGTGTGTCTTGCTTTAAGAGACAATGGTCTGTTGGCTAAACCAACACACGATCATATCATTCGTTTTGCTCCTCCTTTGGTTATTAACAAAGAGGAAATTTTGAAAGCGGTTGGGATTATTGAGAAGACTTTAGCTGAATTCAACTAAAAGCTTCTACTAACCCTTTATTATACAACTATTCATCAAATGGAGGCTGTCTCAAGTAATTTGAGGCAGTTTCTTTTTTTAGGCAATTATCACTTATCTATTTGAGCTCTGTATAAAAGTCAATCTTAAAACATATAATTTTTATAATAATTAAATATTATTCATTAAAGAACCAATATATAAATAACACATTCTATGATTATTATATTTCTTATACTACAATAAAAACAGGCCCAATTATTTCTGCCTCTAAGATCCATAGCCACTCATTCCAATAAAAAACCCCTATCTTTTAAATAGAGGTTCATTTTTAAATAATCTTAGAAACATCAAATCTTAGAACAAAAAACAATAGCAATATATGACAGATAAACCATTACAAAGACTATTCCATTCCATCTTTGCAATATCTGTCTTCTTGGCACAGCGACTAAAATATATAGCAAAAAGGATATTGCTATCATCCAGAATATATCAAATTCAAGAATTGATTTATCTACACTAATCTTTTTTATTATAGAGGTAACTCCCAATACTCCCAGTATATTAAATATATTTGAACCTATTATATTACCAACAGATATATCCATTTGTTTTCTACAGGCAGCAATAACAGAGGTAGCCAACTCCGGGAGGGATGTCCCGAGCGCAACAACTGTTATGGCAACAATTCTTTCGCTCACTCCAAATGTAATTGCAATATTTTTTGCACTCTCTACAAGTATATCTGCACCAAAATATAAACCGACAGATGCGAAGGCTACAAGACCAAATGCCTTTAAAAGAGATAACCTGGGAGTCAAGGGCTCCATCTCGTTGTTCTTTATATCTTTTCTTGATTTATATACAGAGCTTGCAAGATACCAAGTTAATATTGTCACCAATACAAATCCTTCCCATAAAACAAGAGCACCATCGAATGCAAAGACTAATAGCAACAATGATGCAACCATCATAACCACCCAATCAAAATGCATTGTCTTTTTTAATACCGGTACAGGAAGAAGCATAGCAGTAACACCAAGAACCAGGGCAATATTTGCGATATTAGAACCGACAACATTACCCATCGCAATATCCGGACTGCCTTTTATAGCAGCACCAAGACTCACAAAAAACTCTGGGGCCGAAGTCCCCAAGGCAACGATAGTAACACCTGTAACAAGAGGGGATATCTTAAAATGTCCAGACAGGGCAACCCCTGCCTTTACAAGCAAATCACCACTATATAATAAAATAACAAAACCTATAACCAACAACAGATAATCCATAAAAACCTACTTAATACTCGTCTATAATTTCTTTTTTATTTTCTCACTCTCTTGTTCAAATCCCGGCTTCCCCAGCAAAGCAAACATATTGCTTTTATATTCTTCTACACCTGGCTGATCAAAAGGATTAACATTTAAAATATTTCCACTTATACCACAGGCTATTTCAAAGAAATATATCAATTCACCCAAATAATATTCATCCAACTCAGGCAGTTCTATCCTGATATTTGGGACACCTCCTTCCACATGGGCAATCTTTGTCCCCAGCTCTGCCATTTTATTAACCTCACTAATCCTTTTGCCGGCCAGATAATTGAGTTTATCAAGATTATCCTCATCAAAAGGTATCTCAAGGTTGCGCGATACTCTTTCTACTGAAATAACCGTTTCAAACAACTCTCTCCTTCCCTCCTGAACATATTGTCCCATAGAATGGAGATCGGTTGTAAAATCGACAGAAGCAGGAAATATACCTTTACCCTCCTTACCTTCACTTTCACCATACAGCTGCTTCCACCATTCTGAGATATAGTGTAATTTGGGCTCAAAATTAGCAAGTAATTCTATATTATAGCCATTATCAAGTAATATATTACGGATATTTGCATACTGAGCTGAAGGGTTATTTTCATAATCATTTTTCTCAACAATATCCTGCATATAAGATGCACCTTCAACTATTTTACGAATATCAAAACCTGCAACGGCAATAGGTAAAAGTCCCACGGGAGTCAATACAGAATACCGTCCTCCTACATTATCGGGAATAACATACGACTTGTACCCCTCTCTGTCCGAAAGCACTCTGAGAGCCCCTTTACTTTCATCGGTTATCGCAACTATTCTTTTCCTGGCTTCTTCCAATCCTTCTTTATTTTCAAGAAGCGATTTTAATAATCTGAAAGCTATAGCAGGTTCTGTTGTTGTTCCCGACTTAGATATAACACAAAGAGCAAAAGATTTGTCTTTAAGATATTCTATAAGCTCACTTAAATAATCTTCACTAATATTCTGTCCAGCATAGACAACTTTTACCCCTCCTTCTCTAAAATCAGAAAAACTATCAGAAAGAGCAGTATTTACGGCCTTCGCCCCCAAATAAGAGCCCCCTATACCAATAACAACCATTACATCAATGGTCTTCCTCAACACATTAGCGGTTTCCTCAATATCTGACAATATACTATCCGATATTAGAGAGGGTAATTTCACCCATCCCATAAAATCATTACCTTTACCCTTAGAAGAATGAAGATTTTTAATAGTTTCAGTGATTTTATTGATATACTTAGATCTCTTATCGACATCTATAAACTCTAATGCTTTATCAACATCAATACTTAAATGCTTCATTAAATAATAAATTTAAAGTTCTAATATGAGGTATTCAAACGCCTAGGCCTCTCGTTTATTAATTTCATCTCTTATTTGTGAAGCCCTTTCGTAATCTTCATTTTTGATAGCTTCATCCATAAGAGCCTTTAGTTGACTGATAGTATAACCGGAAAATACACTTTCAGATTTATGAGGGGTTTCCTGAGTTTCTTCTTTTATTATTCTTGGTTTCCTCTCTTTCCTTTCTTCCTTTGTAAAGTCCTCTTTTTCTGCCATAGAAATTCCGGCTTTATTCATTATTTCAGTAGTTGTATAAATAGGACACTCAAACCTGAGTGCAATAGCCACAGCATCGGAAGTACGGGCATCTATACGAATTCTTGTTTTCTTACGTTCGCATACTATCTCTGCATAAAATATACCTGCCTCCAATCTATAAATATTGACCTCAATAACATCTATACCAAAACCATCAGAAAAACTTTTTAAAAAGATCGTGAGTCAATGGACGCGGGGTAGTCATCTTTTCAAGAGTAATAGCAATAGACTGAGCCTCTGCAGCTCCAATAACAATTGGAATTCTTTTTTCATCAGCTTCGTCAGCAAGAATTAAAGCATATGCACCTGTTTGTGCCTGACTGTAAGATAAACCTAAAACATTTAATCGTATATTCTGCATTATCCCCTATTTTTTACAAATATAAAAAATTATAACATAACAACCCATTATTGCAACACTTTATATCATAATAAGCAATGATGTAAACTTAATTCATATTTTAAAACAACTAATATTTAAGCATACGTAAAAAACATAAAGAAAGATTTCCGCGTATTAAGTTTATATCAAATTATTAATTCTCAATAAAAAGATATATCTGTATTTGTTTGTAAATTAATAATTCATATATTTGCGGTTCGAAATCATAATCTTCCTCAGGGGTTTAAAAAGCGGACAAATTTCCCACCCCTTGGAGCAAACATTTAAAAGTAACGAAAATGTACGCTATTGTAGAGATTGCAGGACAGCAATTTAAAGTAGAAAAAGATCAAAAACTTTATGTGCACAGATTACAAGCAGAAGAAGGTGCGCAGGTTGAATTTGACAATGTATTATTAATCGACAACGAAGGAGAAGTAAACGTAGGTACTCCAAAAGTTGAAGGTGCTAAAATTACTGCAAAAGTATTATCTCACCTTAAAGGTGACAAAGTGATTGTTTTCAAAAAGAAAAGAAGAAAAAGTTATAAGAAGAAAAACGGACACCGTCAATTCTTATCTCAGATTCAGATTGAAGGAATCAACGCTTAATTTTAGTTTTAATTTGTAAATTCAGAAAAGTATTAAGATATGGCACATAAGAAAGGAGTCGGTAGTTCTAAGAACGGCCGTGAATCGGAAAGCAAAAGATTAGGAGTAAAAATCTATGGTGGTCAGTTCGCTAAAGCTGGTAATATCATAGTTCGTCAAAGAGGTACAAAACATCACGCTGGTGAAAATGTAGGAATTGGTAGAGACCACACCTTATTTTCTCTTGTTGATGGTAAAGTTGTTTTCAGAAAAAGAAAAGACAACAGATCATTCGTTTCAATTGAGCCAATGGCTTAATTGAACTCACAAAATATATAAAAAAAGCTGCACTTAAAGTGCAGCTTTTTTTTATCTTTACCTCTAAATATTTCAATATATAAACAAATTTAAGATATGTTGACATTAAAATTTATTCAGGAAAATAAAGATTTAGTAATAAGCCGGTTAAGTATAAAAAACTTCGATGCAAAAGATATTATCGAAGAGGTAATTTCTCTTGATGAGAAAAGAAAAAATACACAGAAAGAACTGGATGATGCACAATCGGAGCTAAATAACTTATCAAAGGAGATAGGTAAACTATTTAAAGAAAAGAAAACAGAAGAAGCCAATAATGCAAAAGAAAAGACTTCTCAAGTAAAAGAACTTATTGCAGACCTGAATAAATCGCAATCAGAAACATTATCATCGTTAAATTCTTTACTTCTACAAATTCCAAATATTCCTCACGAGACAGTACCTGCGGGAAAAGGAGAAGAAGATAACGAAATATTCATGCCTTGCGAAAACGACCTTCAATTTGAAGGAGCAAAGATTCCTCACTGGGAACTTGCAAAGAAGTATGATATAATAGATTTTGAACTTGGTGTTAAAATAACAGGAGCTGGTTTCCCTGTTTATAAAGGGAAAGGTGCAAGACTTCAAAGAGCCCTTATCAACTTCTTCCTTGATGAAAATACAAATGCAGGTTATCAGGAAGTAATTCCGCCTTATCTTGTTAATGAAGATTCTGGTTATGGTACAGGTCAGCTTCCTGATAAAGAAGGACAGATGTATCACGCAACAGAAGATAATCTCTACCTTATACCAACAGCCGAGGTACCAGTAACAAACATTTATCGCGATGTGATTCTCTCAGGGGAAGATCTTCCTGTAAAAAACACAGCCTACTCTGCCTGTTTCAGAAGAGAGGCTGGATCGTACGGCAAAGATGTGAGAGGACTAAACAGACTTCACCAGTTTGACAAGGTAGAAATCGTTCAGATAGCTCATCCTGACGAATCATACAAAATCCTTGACACCATGGTAGAGCATGTTGGACATATACTAGACAAACTTGAATTACCTTACAGAATACTAAGGCTTTGCGGTGGTGATACAAGCTTCACTTCTGCCTTAACATTCGACTTCGAGGTATTCTCTGCAGCTCAGGAGAAATGGCTTGAAGTCAGTTCGGTATCTAACTTTGAATCGTACCAGGCAAACAGACTTAAATTACGTTTTAAAGAAAAAGGCGAAAAAAAGGCTAAGTTAGCCCATACTCTTAACGGAAGTGCATTGGCTCTTCCCCGTATAATGGCAGCACTTCTTGAAAATAACCAAACAGAAAGAGGAATAAAGATTCCTGAAGCATTGGTTAAATACACCGGATTTGAATATATAGACTAATCTAAAATATATGTTGCCCTTAATAAAACAAGGGCAACTATCTCTACTCACTTATTTGAATGAAAACAGAAAAACTAATACTAGGCATTGATCCAGGCACCAACCTAATGGGCTATGGAATCATAAAGGTAAAAGGAAAACAGCAGGTAGAGGTTGTTGTCTCGGGAGTAGTAGATATGAAAAAATTAGATAACCAATACCTTAAACTTCAGAAAATATTCAAAAAGACTTTACAGATAATTGACCAGTATAAACCCGATGAGCTTGCTATTGAATCACAGTTCTACGGAAACAATATACAAAGTATGCTTAAACTGGGAAGAGCCCAGGGGGTAGCCATAGCAGCAGCCCTTGAAAGGGATATGCCAATATTTGAATATGCTCCAAGAAAGATAAAGATGTCTATAACGGGAACAGGAACAGCTTCTAAAGAACAGATCGCAATACTTTTAAAAAACTTTCTTACAATAAAATCCACCCCAAGATCCCTGGATGAAACCGATGCGCTAGCAATAGCATACTGTCATTTTTTACAGGCAAATGCTATAAAATCAGAAAATAAAAGTAAAAGCTGGGGCGATTTCATAAAACAAAACCCTGGACGTGTAAAATAGATCAAAATATAGACAAATAAATCTGTATTGATGTAATACCTAAAGTAACTGTTTTATCTCTTTGACTAAGCGATATGCGTCAAAATCATTTACATCACATTTATAACTTGCCATTTTATACCACTTAAGCCTGGATTTGAGATGTTTGCTAACGAAGTTAAATAATTCGTCCCTACTCTTTCCTCTGACTAATGGCCTTGATTCCCCCATAATCAATAATCGATCAACAAGAACATCGACAGACGCTTCCAAATAAACACTTATACCGGCCTTATTAATTAACTCCATATTATTATTAAAACAAGGAAGTCCTCCTCCTGTAGATACAACAGCATTCATTGTAGAGGCAATCTCCTCAAGGCAGTCATGTTCCAGCTCCCTGAAGTAAGACTCCCCTTCTTCTGCAAATATCTGTGAAATAGTCTTTCCCTCTCTGGATTCAATATATTCATCAATATCAATAAAAGGAATAGAAAGACTTTGTGCAAGTTCAACGCCTAAAGTTGTCTTGCCAGAAGCCATATAACCAATAAGAAAAATCACCATATTATTCAAAACTTAATGCAGTCTGTCCTTCAGTATCCACTTCAACTAAATCATCACCATCTTCACCCTCGAATTCATCAGACATTAAAGATGATCCATTAACAGCCGTTCCTTCCAAGGAATCTTCTTCAAATACCAAAGGATCAAGTTCTACTATCTTATCAATATCAAAGGTAGAAATACGCTTCCCTCTTGCTTTAAATGACTTAACAGCAATAAAATCTTCAGCAACAACAACATCAGAAGGTCTATCTTTATATTTACCACCATAAAAAATCTCAAACTGAGGATGTTTCTCACAACTCAGGCAGACAAAATAGGAATTTTCATTATCGCCGACAAAGCTTGTCAACTTATTAACATCATCAAAAGTAAAACGTTTTAGATAAAAATATTCCTGATCTGCATCGTAAAATATGGCAGTCCATACTTTATTTATATCGAACTTCTCAATTGTAAGAATATTATCTTCATAATGATTATTCAAATCAAAATCAGACTGATAAAACCTTCCATCTTTCGTAATAACCAATATCTTATCATCACCTAAGAATTCCCCAAGAAATATACCATTTTCCATAGTATTTAATCTAAGAATATCCTTATCGAACCATATCTTTCTTCCTCCTAAGGTCGAAACTCCCTTACTTTTCAGAGCAACTTTATGAATATCACTTTTAGTAAGAATATTCCCCATTGCAGCCCTGCCTTTAATAGCAAGTTCAGAGAAATCATAATCAAAAACAATCTTTTTAAGACCCGGTTTTGGCTTTAAACATATCTTTAATACTTCAGCCTCACCATTAGGATTTGCACTAAAATAAAGAACTCTGGAGCCATTCGTACCCTGAGTTACATCATATTCTTTATCTCTTGTAATACTTGTAACATTAAATCTTTTCACATAAGAAGTACCATTTTTACCATCCCTGTAGGCAACGTTATATGTCGTTCTTTTATCATTCTTCCTGTATACATTAATATAGATAACATCCTTTCCAACAAACAACTTTTCTGCAACCTTAGTCACCATATAAGTTCCATTCTTCCTAAAAAGAATAATATCATCTATATCTGAGCATTCGCACACAAACTCATCTTTCTTAAGGCTTGTGCCAACAAATCCCTCCTCCCTATTTATATAAAGCTTTTCGTTAGCCACAGCAACCTTAGTTGCCTCTATATTTTCAAAACTTCTTATCTCAGTTTTTCTCTCCCGTCCTTCACCATACTTTTTCTTAATTCTCTTATAATACTTAATCGTATAAGGAATAATATTCTCTATATCATTTTTAACTTCCTCAATTTCTGCTTCAATTCTTAAAAGATTATCATTAGCTTTATCTGAATTAAATTTAAGAATCCTGCGCATCTTAATCTCAAGAAGCTTCACTATATCCTCTTTTACTATCTCCTTATAAAGACCAGGCTTAAAAGGCTCCAATCTTTTATCCACATGAGCCACAACTTCATCAATATTAGCACTCTCTTCGAATTCCTTATCCTTATAAATTCTCTCCTCAATAAATATCTTTTCTAATGATGAATAATGCCATTCATTTTGCAATTCATCTAATCTTATCTCAAGCTCTTTCTTTAGAAGAATAACAGTTAAATCAGCTGATCTTCTAAGTAATTCACTCACACCTAAAAACACTGGCTTATCATCTTCTATAACACATGAATTTGGTGAAATAGAAATTTCACAATCTGTGAATGCATAGAGAGCATCAATGGTTTTATCTGAGGATACCCCACTGGCCAAATGAACAAGAATCTCTACATTTGAAGCAGTATTATCATCAATTTTCTTAATTTTAATTTTCCCTTTGTCATTAGCCTTTAGAATAGAATCAATAAGACTGGAAGTAGTCCTTCCGTAAGGGATATCCGTAATTTTTAAGACTTTATTATTTTCCTTCTCTATTCTAGCCCTAACCTTAACATTCCCTCCCCTAATGCCTTCATTGTAACGACTTACATCCATCATTCCTCCTGTAGGAAAATCAGGATAAAGTTCAAAATCATTTCCCTTCAGATAATTAACACATGCGTCAATAATTTCAATAAAGTTATGAGGTAATATTTTTGAAGCCAGACCAACAGCGATACCTTCAACCCCCTGAGCCAATAACAAAGGAAACTTAACAGGCAAAGTAATAGGTTCCTTATTTCTTCCATCGTATGATAATTTCCACGATGTAGTCTTTACATTAAATAATACATCAAGAGCAAATTTAGACAATCTTGCCTCAATATAACGGGAAGCAGCAGCAGAATCACCAGTTAAAATATTTCCCCAGTTACCCTGGCAGTCTATAAGCAAATCTTTTTGCCCCAACTGAACAAGAGCATCTCCAATGGAAGCATCTCCATGAGGATGATACTGCATTGTATGACCAATAATATTTGCAACTTTATTATACCTGCCATCGTCGAGCTGTTTCATTGAATGAAGAATACGCCTTTGAACAGGCTTTAATCCATCATTCACATAAGGAACAGCTCTTTCTAAAATAACATAAGAAGCATAATCAAGAAACCAATTCTGATACATACCAGAAAGATGAGTAATGTTACGCATCTCCTTTTTGGGTATTAGATTCTCTGTTAGCACTTTCTCAACTTCCCGTTCTTTTACTTCGCCGTTTCCTGTAATATTTTTTTCTTCGCTCATTGTAGGTATTTAGGTTAATCCGGAATATTAAATATCGTCTTTTTCTACATACAAGTTATTAATAATAAAATCCTGACGTTCAGGAGTATTTTTTCCCATATAATATTGCAGGATTTCTTTTATAGATTCGTTCTTAGTCATTCTCACTGGTTCAAGCCTGATATCTTTACCTATAAAATGCTTAAACTCATCTGGAGAAATCTCTCCTAAACCTTTGAATCGTGTTATTTCAGGATTGGGACCATGCTTTTTGATTGCCTTTTCTTTTTCATCATCGGAATAACAATACGATGTTGATTTTTTATTTCTAACCCTAAAAAGAGGCGTTTGTAAGATATATAAATGTCCCGAACGCACCAGGTCAGGAAAAAACTGCAAAAAGAACGTTAGCAGCAAAAGGCGAATATGCATACCATCAACATCAGCATCGGTAGCGACTATCACATTATTATATCTTAAATCATCTAATCCATCTTCAATATTAAGAGCCGCCTGTAAAAGATTAAACTCTTCATTCTCATAAACCACCTTTTTAGTCAATCCATAAGAATTAAGAGGCTTACCTCTCAAACTAAAAACGGCCTGCGTGTTTACATCTCTGGATTTTGTAATAGATCCACTTGCCGAATCTCCCTCGGTAATAAACAAAGATGTCTCCGTATTTCTTTCATCATTAGAATTAAAATGAACCCTGCAATCCCTTAATTTACGGTTATGAAGATTAGCCTTCTTAGCTCTTTCCCTTGCAATCTTTTTAACCCCCATCATAGCCTTTCTTTCCTTCTCTGATTCATGAATCTTTCTAAGAAGTAGATCAGCTATCTCAGAATTTTTATGCAAATAATTATCAAGATTGGCAGTAACAAAGTCCATAATAAAATTACGAACACTTGGTCCATCAGGACCAATATCTTTAGATCCAAGCTTTGTTTTGGTCTGTGACTCAAAAACAGGCTCCTGAACCTTTATACTTACAGCAGCAATTATTGATGTCCTGATATCAGAGACATCGAAATCTTTTTTATAAAAATCCCTTATAGTCTTTACTACAGCCTCTTTAAAAGCTGCAAGGTGAGTCCCCCCTTGCGTAGTATGCTGACCATTAACAAAAGAATAATATTCCTCACCATACTGACGACCATGAGTCATAGCAACCTCAATATCATCACCTTTAAGATGAATAAGAGGGTATAACCCCTCTCCATGCATATTCTCCGTTAAAAGATCGTATAAACCTTTACGGGAAAAATATCTCTGTCCATTTAAATATATACTTAAACCTGAATTAAGAAAGGAGTAATTTTTAAGCAGGGCCTCAACGTAATCTGTCACATAACTATAGTTACCAAATATCTCCTTGTCGGCATGAAACACCACCTTTACACCTGATTTCTCATCACTCTCACAAATATCGTTCTCAGCAACAATTTCTCCCCTGCAGTATTCTACCCTTTTACATTGCCCCTCACGGAAGGATTCTATAACAAACTGATCAGACAAGGCATTAACAGCTTTTATACCTACCCCGTTAAGACCAACAGACTTTTTAAACGCCTCAGAGTCGTATTTAGCCCCTGTATTCATTTTTGAAGTAACATCCACAAGCTTGGTCAAAGGAATCCCCCTACCGTAATCTCTCACGGTAACCATATCATCTTTTATCTCTATTTTTATATCAGAACCTACCCCCATGGCAAATTCATCAATAGAGTTATCAACAACTTCCTTCAACAGTATATATATACCATCATCCTGAGACGAACCATCCCCCAGTTTTCCGATATACATACCAGGACGTCTCCTTATATGCTCTTTCCAATCTAATGTACGAATAGAATCTTCTGAATACTTAGCAACCATAAATAATCCGGTTTTTGCACAAATATAACGAAAACACTTATTTTTTGCTAGTAATAACGGACAAAGTTATTAACAGCAAACACACTGAAAATAGCCCATTTAAACAAAAAAAACTATTCGTTAATTGTCTTCCAGATCATATCTTTAAGTTCTGTTATACCCTGCATAGTTGCAGCAGATATGAACACACAAGGCACATCAGGAAGATCAAGTTTAATTTCATTCATCAGTTCCTGATCAAGTAAATCAGATTTTGTAATTGCCAACAATCTTCTTTTATCAAGCAATTCAGGATTATACTCTTTTAGCTCATTAATAAGAATTTTATACTCCTTATGAATATCATCACTATCGGATGGAACCATAAACAAAAGAACAGAATTCCTCTCTATATGCCTAAGGAATCTTAAACCTAGTCCCTTTCCTGTATGAGCACCCTCAATAATACCTGGAATATCTGCCATGACAAACGACCTGTCATCACGATATGACACTATACCAAGATTAGGCACTAAAGTTGTAAAATGATATTCTGCAATCTTAGGTTTAGCAGCAGAAACAACTGACAAAAGAGTAGATTTTCCTACTGAAGGAAAGCCAACCAAACCAACATCAGCAAGAACTTTCAGTTCTAAAACAACAGACCTATCAACCCTAGGTTCCCCTGGCTGAGAATAGCGAGGCGTCTGATTCGTTGGTGACTTAAAATGCCAGTTACCAAGACCTCCTCTACCTCCTCTAACTACTATTTGCTCCTCTCCCTCTTCGGTTATCTCACAAATTAATTCACCAGTTTCAATATCTCTTGCAACAGTCCCCAATGGAACCTCTACAATAATATCCTCACCATCATGCCCGGTACTCCTGCTTCCACTACCATCACCTCCATCACCGGCATAGATATGTCTTTTAAACTTTAGATGTATAAGAGTCCATAAATTTTTATTACCTCTTATAATAATATGGCCACCACGACCACCATCTCCACCATCAGGCCCCCCTTTTGCCGTCAGTTTATCTCTATAGAGATGGGCAGATCCTTTACCACCTGCCCCTGAACGACAAAATATTTTCACGTAATCTACAAAATTTGTCGATGCCATAATATTTTTATATTATTCTTCTACTAAAGTATAAAGATCTGGATAATTTCTACCTAATCCATCGTAATCCAATCCTCTTCCAACAATAAAATCGTTAGGTATTTCCATCCCAACATAATCAAGTTTTACCTCATTAGTAAGAGCCTCTGGCTTAAAAAATAAAGTTGCAACAAAAACTTCTTTTGCCTTTAATTCCTCAACCTGTTTTCTAAGACCAGCCATTGTGATACCGGTATCGACAATATCTTCAAGAATAACAACAGTTCTTCCATTAATATTCTCATTGATTCCAATCAACTGTTTTATCTTTCCATTGGATTCTGTTCCCTGATAAGAAGAAAGTTTTACAAAGCTAATTTCAGAATCAGCCACAGTAATATTCTTCATCAAATCAGAAGCGAACATAAACGATCCATTTAGTACACAAAGAAATAATGGTTTCTTGCCTGCAAGATCATTATTCATCTTTTCTGCAATACCCTCAACCACCTTGTCGATGTCTCTGGCAGGTATAGTCAACTCAAATGTCTTATCGTGTAATGTAACTTTCATTTTTACTTTTGTCTAAATATGAATATATTTGCGCAAAAGTAAGAATTTTAATTAATACCTGAAAGAATGAATCCAAAAGTAAGCATTATTATGGGTAGCACATCCGACCTACCTGTTATGGAAAAGGCCGCCAAAGCACTTAATGACTTCCAAATACCGTTCGAAATCAATGCTTTATCAGCACACAGGACTCCAGAAGAAGTAGAAATCTTTTCTAAAGGAGCCAGTAAAAGAGGTATAGAAGTTATCATCGCAGGAGCCGGAATGGCTGCACATCTACCTGGTGTAATTGCTGCTATGACACCAATCCCGGTAATTGGTGTACCTATCAAAGCCAGTCTTGATGGAATGGATGCTCTTCTTGCTATTGCACAAATGCCTCCGGGGATACCCGTTGCTACTGTTGCTATAAACGGTGCAATGAATGCAGGAATTCTTGCAGCACAAATTCTTGCTGTAGGTGATGACAACCTAAAAGAGAAAATTATTTCTTTTAAAGAAAATCTTAAAGAAAAAATTGTAAAAGCTAACAAAGAACTTGCTGAGGTTAAATTTGAATATAAAACAAACTAATATCTCTTAAAAATATTAAAATTCATCCTCAAAGATCAACAACAAAGATTTTTAACCTGGTAAATAATTTTACCAGGTTTTTTTTTCTATATTTAATGCACATAATATTTTATCGTTTTAATTTGAAATATTGGTTTATTATCATAACTTTAATCACTAATTATGATACCAAACAATAATTTCTGCATATCACTTACAGTGATACCATTTCTAAATCAAATAAAAGACCTTAGTCCCCCGACTATAAAAGGAAACATATGCTGTTAAATATTTTTCCCTACTGAAAAAACATTTGTTTTTCATAAAACAACTAAACAACATACCTCTTATAGTTTATAAAAATCTGGAAAAAATCACTAATTTTCATTAATCAGCTATCATGCAATACAGAATAATTCTAATTATAATATGGCTAATTACAAACTGTACACTTAAAGCTCAAAGCCAAAAAAATAACCTAGATATAATTATTGAAAAACTAATAGAAAACGTAGCCGAAGAAAACAAACAATCTTTAGTGCTTGAACTACACGAATTATCGGAGAACCCAATTAATATCAACAGTGACGATATACAGAAGCTTACAGATATTTGTATTCTCTACCCTGAAGTTATAAGCAATATCAAAAAATACAGAAAGAAGCATGGGGATTTCATATCAATTTACGAATTAAAACTAGTAGAAGGATTCAATCTCAACATGCTAAAGCTTATATATCCATTTATCTTTGCGGAATCATCTTCCCCTATAGACACTCCAAGAAAACAGACAAAATCCAGGCACGATATAAACTGGAAATCACAAATAACATACAAAACACCAAAGGAAAAAAACAATTATGAAGGGACTCCATGGAAACACAGCTTACGATATAAATATTTACACAACAACAAAATAGAGGCAGGTCTACTGGCAGAAAAAGATGCAGGAGAAGAATTCTTCACAGGAAATCAAAAGAAAGGATTCGATTTCTATTCAGGATACATACAAATAAAGTCAAATAGCAAATTTAAGCAAATAAACATAGGAGATTTCAAAGCAAACTGGGGACAAGGATTAATCTCGTGGAACGGATTATTTTCAGGAAAATCCGCATTTTCAATAATCAGGGGAAACTCTTCCCAGTCGATAAAAAGATACAATTCAACAGACGAAAACAATTTCTTCAGGGGTATATCCCTGCAATACAATTTATTTAAATACCTTATAATAAATCCATTTATATCTTATAAAAAAAGAGATGCTAAAATAATAAAGGAAAGCTTTAATGATGCTGAAAAACCAGGAAATTTATCAAATATAAATGATACAATAATATTATCTAATCTTGTTAATACAGGCTTTCATCGCACATTGACAGAGTCCAGAAATAAACATAAAGCCACGGAAAAGATATATGGGTGCAGGTTAAGCCTAAATAATTCAGCTTTCTCAATAAATATAAATTACCTTAATAGTTATATTACGCCTCCCATCGATCAAAGTAACAGATATTGGCAAACATACGATCTTGCCGGAAGAAAAAACGAAAATATAAGCATAGACTATAAATTTAACTTAAGGAAAATATATTTCTTCGGAGAATCAGCCATTAGTTCAAATAAAGCACAAGCACATATAATAGGAATAAACCTTAAAGCAACAAATTCCTCTGAGCTATCGCTAATTTACAGAAACTATGATAAAGATTATCAATCTCTATATGCAAAAGGATTTGGAGAATTTTCAGACACAAGGAATGAAGAAGGTATGTATATCGGACTAGAAGCCTTTCCTTTAAAAAAAATAAAAGTAAATGCCTACTACGACTATTTTAAATTCCCATATAAAAGATATTGTATAAATATACCTGGGCATGGATTGGAGTACTTAATAAATACAGAATATATAATTTCAGAAAAAACAAACATGTACTGTAAATATAAATACGAGAAAAAACCCAAAAATCTAACACTTGAAAAAGTAACAAGCATTCCTTACAACATCAGACAGTACCTGAGATATCAAATAAATATTACACCCTCCGAAAATTGGGAATTCAGGTCAAGGTTAGAGGTTAGCAAATATACTCACTACGAAATAAAGGACAAAGGATATATACTATTCCAGGACATTTTTCTAAATAGCCTAAGTTCGAAAATCAGAACCCA
>CAXXRT010000012.1:0-67500 GCA_963666945.2 Marinifilaceae bacterium | reverse complement strand
CCTTAGCTGATGGTCTGGGTTCTTTCCCTTTCGTCCGTGGACCTTAGCACCCACGGGCTCACTCCCATAATTCATGATATAGCATTCGGAGTTTGTCTGGATTTGATAGGCGGTGAAGCCCTCGCATCCAATCAGTAGCTCTACCTCTATATCAAAACTTATGAGGCTGCACCTAAATGCATTTCGGGGAGTACGAGCTATTTCCTAGTTTGATTGGCCTTTCACCCCTACCCACAGTTCATCCCAAGACTTTTCAACGTCAACGGGTTCGGTCCTCCAGAACATGTTACTGCCCCTTCAACCTGACCATGGGTAGATCACAAGGTTTCGCGTCTAGCGCCACTAACTTAACGCCCTGTTAAGACTCGCTTTCGCTTCGGTTGCGTACCTGAAGTACTTAACCTCGCTAGGGACGACTAACTCGTAGGCTCATTATGCAAAAGGCACGCCGTCACATCACGGAGATGCTCCGACCGCTTGTAGGCGTACGGTTTCAGGATCTATTTCACTCCCTTGTTCAGGGTGCTTTTCACCTTTCCCTCACGGTACTGGTTCACTATCGGTCTCTCAGGAGTATTTAGCCTTACCGGATGGTCCCGGCAGTTTCACACAGGATTTCTCGTGTCCCGCGCTACTCAGGATACTCACTAATATAATCTACTTACGTGTAAGGGGCTATCACCCGCTGTGGCCAAACTTTCCAGTTTGTTCTACTTCGTATCATATACCGTTGTGTGAGTCCTACAACCCCAAAAATGCCGAAACATTCTTGGTTTGGGCTCTTCCCCGTTCGCTCGCCACTACTTAGGGAATCATTATTATTTTCTTCTCCTGCAGGTACTAAGATGTTTCAGTTCCCTGCGTTTGCCTTCCTTACGGAATGACTACTCTTCAAGTAGCCGGGTTGCCCCATTCGGAAATTCTCGTCTGATCGGTTATTTGCACCTATACGAGACTTATCGCAGCTTATCACGTCCTTCTTCGCCTCTGAGAGCCTAGGCATCCACCATACGCCCTTATTTGCTTATATAGTTTATTGATATAATTATCTCTTTACTTTATGATTCTGATTACAACATGTCAAAGAACTTTATACGTGGAGAATATCGGAGTCGAACCGATGACCTCCTGCGTGCAAGGCAGGCGCTCTAGCCAGCTGAGCTAATCCCCCATATGATTTTTATTGGTTTTGTAGTCCCTCGCAGACTTGAACTGCGGACCTCTACATTATCAGTGTAGCGCTCTAACCAGCTGAGCTAAGGGACTGTATATATAAATAATAAGCACAAGACAAAATAAGTGCAGATAATTAATCTGCTCCAGAAAGGAGGTGTTCCAGCCACACCTTCCGGTACGGCTACCTTGTTACGACTTAGCCCCAGTTACCAGTTTTACCCTAGGCCGATCCTTGCGGTTACGGACTTTAGGTACCCCCAGCTTCCATGGCTTGACGGGCGGTGTGTACAAGGCCCGGGAACGTATTCACCGCGCCATGGCTGATGCGCGATTACTAGCGAATCCAGCTTCATGGAGTCGAGTTGCAGACTCCAATCCGAACTGTGACAGGCTTTGGAGATTAGCATCACATCGCTGTGTAGCTGCCCACTGTACCTGCCATTGTAACACGTGTGTAGCCCTGGACGTAAGGGCCGTGCTGATTTGACGTCATCCCCACCTTCCTCACACCTTACGGTGGCAGTCTCGCTAGAGTCCTCAGCATTACCTGTTAGCAACTAACAATAGGGGTTGCGCTCGTTATGGGACTTAACCCGACACCTCACGGCACGAGCTGACGACAACCATGCAGCACCTTGTAAATAGCCCCGAAGGGAAAGAATATCTCTACTCTATGCAATCTACATTTAAGTCCAGGTAAGGTTCCTCGCGTATCATCGAATTAAACCACATGTTCCTCCGCTTGTGCGGGCCCCCGTCAATTCCTTTGAGTTTCATCGTTGCCGACGTACTCCCCAGGTGGATCACTTAATACTTTCGCTCAGTCACAGACGGTGTATCGCCTACAACCAGTGATCATCGTTTACGGCGTGGACTACCAGGGTATCTAATCCTGTTCGCTACCCACGCTTTCGTGCATCAGCGTCAGTTACGGTCTGGAAAGCTGCCTTCGCAATCGGTGTTCTGTGTTATATCTATGCATTTCACCGCTACATAACACATTCCGCCTTCCTCGTCCGCACTCAAGCCCTTCAGTTTCAATGGCACGTTTGTAGTTGAGCTACAAAATTTCACCACTGACTTAAAAGGCCGCCTACGCACCCTTTAAACCCAATGAATCCGGATAACGCTCGCATCCTCCGTATTACCGCGGCTGCTGGCACGGAGTTAGCCGATGCTTATTCCTATAGTACAGGCAAATACCTACACGTAGATATAGTTCTTCCTATAGAAAAGCAGTTTACAACCCATAGGGCCGTCTTCCTGCACGCGACATGGCTGGTTCAGGCTTTCGCCCATTGACCAATATTCCTCACTGCTGCCTCCCGTAGGAGTCTGGTCCGTGTCTCAGTACCAGTGTGGGGGACTATCCTCTCAGAACCCCTATCCATCGATGCCTTGGTAGGCCGTTACTCTACCAACTAACTAATGGAACGCATGCCCATCTCTTACCGCCGGAACTTTATCTGAAAAACCATGCGATCTTCCAGAACTATGAGGCATTAATCCGAATTTCTTCGGGCTATTCCTCTGTAAGAGGTAGGTTGCATACGCGTTACTCACCCGTGCGCCGGTCGTCAGCAAAGAAGCAAGCTTCTTATCTGTTACCCCTCGACTTGCATGTGTTAGGCCTGTCGCTAGCGTTCATCCTGAGCCAGGATCAAACTCTTCGTTGTAATAAAAAATTAAAATATTATTCCTTATACAGATTAATATCTCCTAAATCCTCAGGTTACACTTACCTTGTTTTTTGTGCTTATTAAATATTATCAAAGAACGTATCTTTTCTGATCTTTACTATCCCTTCAATCCTTCTCTTTGTCTGTAGTTTTGCTTCCCTCTCTTTTCGGTCCGTTGACCTTCTCTATCTCTCTATTATCGTTTGAAAGCGGGGACAAAAGTATGTCTTTTTTCTTTTCACTCCAAATGTTTCTGAAGTTTTTTTCAAAAAGTTTTTCGCTTTTGCCTTTCAGTATTTCATATCATAAAAAAGTAAAATCTGATTACTGTTGTTATCTTACTCTTTAGTGATATTCTCAACATTTCAACTCCTCCATTCTCCCTCTCTGTCTACTGCCCTCTCTCTCGAAAGCGGATGCAAAATAAGAGCATTTTTTCCAAGTCTCCAAATATAATAAATACTTTTTTTGAAAGTTTTTACTAATGCATTGATTCCTTGGATAATTAATTTTAAATTTTCTTTATGGTCTTTTAAATTTGTCCATGACAAAGAGAATTTATGCCAATAACACCCTCCATTATTCGATAATAAAATAGTGATTTAACCCAATAATAGTACCAATAATTCAAACAACCTTCGGAGAATTCCTATTTGTTTTATCAAATGAGAATCTTTTTAAAGCTAAAACACCAAATAAATTGAGTCAAGAGAAGAAAGCCTTCCAACAAATTGGAATCAGATAATTTTTCGTGCTGTTCCAATATTATTAATAGCTATTTAAACTGAAGATTTAAGAAAGATAAAACAAATAGCCATCTACTTTGAAATGAATTAACGTCTTAAAACATAAATCCTAAAAAAAACATGCCGTTATTAAAGACCATACTCTAAACTGACTATATCTTTATACAATCTTTCTCGATATATATAAATACATCCATGAAGTATCATCAATACATACGGAAAGAGGAGACTTAGCATAAATATGGAATAACCATGACATCGAGAATTACACAAAAAACAATACACACAATATATACATCTTCTATAATAGCAAGACACCTGCAAAATTTTATTTACAACTATTCGAAAAAAACTTTGAATTATACGATTGCATTATATAATTATCCAACCATGAAAAGAATTCTATAACCTCACTGTCATTAATCTTTCCCCTTCTCCACTTATTAAGATACTCTTCCGCCCTGATTATTATATTATCCTCTATTTTATCAATATGAGATTTAATTCCACCATCAACACTATTTTGATAGGCTGCCAAATCCATATATTTATATCCAGATGAACGACGAACAGGATAACATCTATCTTTTAGCTTTAATCCATATTCCCCCAGCAAAGCAGATTCACCCTTTTCTGCAGAACAAATCTTTGGCAATTGTCCATCTTTAGTAATCCAAACAGGAACCACAACCGTAGTCAAAGGAAAAGAAATCATAGACCAGAAAGTAGTCAATTGAGGATCTTCCCCATTTCTTACACCCTCTATTATAATAGAAGACGCAGAACCATGCCTGCATATAAAATCACCGGAATTAATAAAATAGCCCTTTTGCTGTGAAGGTGTCACTTCAGAATAATCTATATTTAAAAGAGAATGCTTAAGGCTTCTTGAAAACGACTTTATAAATGTATTTACATTCAGACTCCCCATAGCATCAGCACAATCAAACATCTCCACTGCAGTCTGGTACCTAATAAAGCCATAACCTATATCTTTTTTACCAATATTTGAAAAATTAGACCTTATAATATAGCCATTAGGAGCCACCTGAGAATCATTAGCATCGTACTTTACGAAATGATAGTTATCTGTTTCGTAAAAAGCAGCACCCCCGTTAGCATCTATAACACCAAAATTGGCATTAAGGCCCATCGGTTTGGGAAGATTAGCTATCAATTTTTCAAAATCTTCAAGAGTAGCACATTTTTGAAGAGCCATCTTCATTACTACCCCCTCCTGATCCTTAAAAGTAGTTGTATCTCCAAGATTAGTATTAAAAGAAGCAGAATTCATAATAGCAAAACCGGAAGAATTATAGCCACCCCACACCATTTCACCATTTTCATCCCCCGAATTTATAAGCCCAATATAAGAATACATACCATCCGTAAAATACCTCAGTTTATTATCAAATGATTCTGTATCGCGGAGTTTCCACAAAATAGGACGACCATCTTTAGTATACTTACCGGAAACAATAGCAGTAGTGCAAGCAAAAATGTGACAGGCGAGAAACAATACGCCCATCAACAGTAGGATTTTTTTAGTCATATCAGTTAAGTTTTATTTTCAGTTGTCCTTAATTTATACACAACAAATCTGTCAATAAATTTAAACTTATTAACCGATTATATCTTAGTCCATATTTTCGATTGTAAAAATAAAAAAATATAGAGGAATAATTTCACATTTACATTATTAAATAAGAAGCTATAAATATATCGGAGTAATACATATATTTGAATAACTGAAAACAATCACTGCAATGGAAAACAGAATTACAGATTTATTTGGAATAAAGTACCCAATAATACAGGGAGGAATGGTCTGGTGCAGTGGATGGCGACTGGCCAGTGCTGTTAGTAATTCTGGAGGACTCGGGCTAATCGGATCTGGCTCTATGCATCCCGAGACCTTAAGACACCATATTCAAAAAACAAAAGAAGCAACAGACAAACCTTTTGGAGTTAATGTCCCACTACTCTATCCAGAAATAGATAGGTTAATGGACATTATTGTTGAAGAAGATGTAAAGATTGTATTCACTTCGGCTGGAAGTCCCAGGAAGTGGACTTCATTCCTTAAAAGTCACGGAATAAAGGTAGCACATGTAGTTTCCAGTTCTCTATTTGCCAAAAAATGTGAAGATGCAGGTGTTGATGCGGTAGTTGCGGAAGGCTTTGAGGCAGGAGGACATAACGGAAGGGAGGAAACAACTACAATGACTCTTATTCCAGGAGTAAGAGAAGCCATTAACATACCACTTATAGCTGCGGGAGGAATAGGAAGCGGCAAAGCAATGTATGCAGCAATGGCATTGGGAGCAGAAGGAGCTCAAATAGGATCTGCTTTTGCTGTTTCTAAAGAATCTTCTGCTAATTTTCTTTTCAAAGAACTGATTTGTCAATTATCGGAGGGTGATACTATACTAACCCTTAAACAACTTGCCCCTGTAAGACTTATAAAAAATGAATTCTTCGAAGAAATCAATAAACTTCAACTCAAGGGTACTTCTAATGAAGAATTACAACAAGTTCTGGGAATAGGAAGAGCAAAGAAAGGAATATTTGAGGGCGATATGCTGGAAGGAGAACTTGAAATTGGTCAGGTTGCCTCACTAATTAAGTGGGTTAAGCCAGTAAATGAAATAATTGAAGATATAGTCAAAGATTTTAACCTTACCTCATCAAATATGGCAAATCTAAAACTACCATTTTAGAGATTATTTTCTACACTTTAAGAAACTATAAATAATCTGTACACAATCGATATTTCCGCTGTATAACCGCAGGTATTTTCATAAGGCTTGTACTAGCTTTCAGCTGCCACTATAATAAAAAGAAAGCTTAAACAAAAGAAAAATAAGGAGTGGTGTAAAAATTATATATATGTGTTTTTGAGATAGAAATAGCGAATATAAAGACAAAAGAGAAAAGTTCATTTCAATCTCTCTTACTTTATTTCTTTATCTATATAAACCTCATAAACAGTATTAAAATATTTTCCATACTTTTGTCTGGAATAATATAATCTACTATAAATTTCAAACACAAAAGAATTTTTGATTATATTATTAGAACTAATAAGTAATGTCCCTATAGATATTAATAATAAATAAACTAATGATAGAATTTGAAAAATTCAAACTAGATAATGGTCTCACTGTATTATTTCATCAGGATAAATTAACTCCTTTTGCAGGTATTAATATTCTATATAATGTGGGCTCAAAGCACGAAAGCGAAGACAGGACAGGTTTTGCCCATCTTTTTGAACATTTAATGTTCGGTGGGTCAGTAAACATTCCTGATTATGATACCCCTCTTCAAAAAGCAGGCGGAGATAATAATGCCTTTACTTCAAACGATTATACCAATTATTATCTTACTTTACCTAAAGAAAATATAGAGACAGGATTCTGGCTGGAATCCGACAGGATGCTAAGCCTTGACTTCAATCAAAAGAGTCTTGATACACAAAAAAACGTAGTAATTGAGGAATTCCGTCAGCGATATTTCAACCAGCCATACGGCGACATATGGTTAAATCTACGACCACTTGCATACAAAGTACATCCATACTTATGGCCTACAATCGGTAAAAGCATAGAACACATAGAAGGCGCCACACTTAAAGATGTTGAAAACTTCTTTTATCGTCATTACGCTCCAAACAATGCTATTATGTGCGTATCAGGCAATATAGAACTGGAACAGGTAAAGGATCTAAGCCAAAAATGGTTCGGAGGAATAGAAAAAAGAGAGTTGGGAAAAACAATCCTGCCACAAGAGCCAGAACAGACAGAAGCAAGATTTCTTGAACTAGAAAGAGATGTACCTATGGATGCTCTTTATAAAGCATATCATATGTGCGGTAAAAAAGATGATGAGTTTTACTGCGCCGATCTTCTTTCTGATGTGCTATCAAATGGTGATTCATCAAGACTTTACCAACGACTGGTAAAAGAAAAAAGGATATTCCAGAACATAGATGCATATGTGACAGGAGACATAGATCCAGGCTTATTTTTATTTACAGGAAAAGTATCGGAAGGCATAAAAATAGAAGACGCTGAGAAAGAACTTGACATAGAGATACAGGAAATAAAAAACACTATAGTTGATTCATATGAACTTCAGAAGGTAAAGAATAAAATAGAATCCAATCTTATTTATTCCGAGGTAAACTTTATGAATAAAGCAATGAATCTTTGCTATTACGAACTTATGGGCGATGCTTCCCTTATTAACAAAGATGCAGAGATGTATAGCAACGTGAGCCCTAAGGATATTAACAATATAGCTAACTCTATTCTAAAGGATATAAATTGTTCTACCCTTTACTACAGAAAGAAAAATAAATAAGATCTGATACCAATACATAAATATATACATACCTAAAGTATGAAATTAAATAGAGATATTTCACCTGAATTCAAGGAAATTAAAAAGATAGATATTCCAAAAACAGAAAGACTGACACTTTCTAACGGGACAAAATTACATATAATTAAGGGAGGCAGTCAGGACATAGTAAAACTTGACTGGGTTTACAAGGCAGGATTATATTACCAGAAAAAACCCGTGGTGGCATCAATGACTAATGCCATGCTAGGTGAAGGAACAAAATCATATAGTTCTTCTCAACTGGCGGAGATTTTTGATTTTCACGGCTCATATTACCACAACAGTTTCTCCCATCACTTCGGGCAACTTAGTCTTTTTAGTCTCAATAAGCATATTGAGAAGCTTTTGCCAATGATGGAGGAGATTATTAAAACTCCATCTTTCCCGGAAAAAGAACTTGAGGTAATAAGAAAAAACAAAAAGAATTCTTACCTAATAAGTCTTGAAAAAACTTCTGCACTGGCAAATAAACAGTTTCTAAGAGTACTTTTTGGGGATAAGCATTCCTATTCCAATATTGTTGAGAAAGAAGATTTTGACAACCTTACCAGGGACGATTTATATAATTTCCATAAGCAATACTACACACCGGCTAACTGTGAAATAATAGCAAGTGGAAAAGTCACCGACAAAATAATAAATAGGATAGAGGAACTTTTTGGCAGTTATGGCAAAGAACTTCCTTCTGCAGGGAATAGAGACTATTGTATAATTTCAGATAAACAGAGAAAGCACCATGTAACAAAAGCAGACTCTGTTCAGTCAACAATAAAAATAGGACGTACAACTATTAATAAGACACATCAGGACTACAATCATTTCAAAATACTAAACACCATTTTAGGAGGATATTTTGGTTCCAGACTAATGTCGAACATACGAGAAGAAAAAGGTTATACTTACGGAATACACTCCACCCTTTCATCAATGCCCGACTGCGGTTATTTTGGAATATCAACAGATGTTGGAAACCATGTAAGAGAAGAAGCCCTAAAAGAGATCTATTTTGAGATAGAAAAACTACAAAATGAATTAATACCCGAAGAAGAATTAAAGATTGTTCAGAATTATCTCACAGGAGAACTCCTAAGAACTTTCGATGGTCCTTTTGCTATTGCTGAAGTGGTGAGAGCCGACTTACCATACAATCTGGGAGACAATCATTATCAGAAGTTTCTGGAAGACATAAAATCAGTAACCCCTGAAAGACTTAAAGCTTTAGCAAATAAATATTTAAATCCGGAAGATTTATATGAAATTGTAGCTGGAGTTTAATTCATTAAATATAGCTAGTGCAGCCCAGGCATCTGTGGCTGCATAAAGCTTTTGAGCCTGAGTTAATTCTTCCTGTTCCCAATTAGACACCTGCTGACGCTTGGATATTCTTCCCCCCAGAACAATACCACATAGTTTTTTCAGTGAATAGTTTTCAACACCTATTTCTTTAGCAACAGTCTGCAATTCAACAAAGCCGGCATCTTTGAAAGACCTAAGCTTTTTCAGCCCAAGAATATCATCATGTATACCGACCCCTACTTTTAAAATATTTGGATCTGCAAGAACTCCTGTCAATTCAGGAGTCATCCCTATCATGTTCAACCGGAATAAAAAGGCATGCTCAAGAGTTGAAAGCTGAAGAAGGCACACATTATTAATCACCCCCTTCTTAAAAGAAGGCTTAGTCTCTGAATCGAATCCAATAATTTCCTGCTGCATTAAATATTCAACTGCAGGAAACACTTCATCAACATTATCTATGCAATGTATCTCTCCTTCAAATGCCGTAAGAGGTAATTCTGCAAGTTCCTCTTTTGATATAGTTGTCTTTAATTCAATCATTACTATCTCCTTCCCCAGTCCCTTTGTCTTCTGGCAATAAAAGAACCACTGACATCCGGATCATCTTCACTGTTATCTTTATTAAAATCTTCATCATCCAAATCGCCTGACAGTAAATCATGAATCTTCCTCAAGGACTTAACACAAGCGCTTCCCCAATAAAGGTCGAAATCATCATTAAGAATCCATAAAGACTCGTTCATTACATCAACCACACCATTTCTGTAGTTGATAAGAAAATCTTTAAGAGTATTATAAATATCGGTAAGATTCTCCGAGACACTAGCCACATCAGGATCATCGCTTTCATACATACGTTCTTCAAACTCCTCTGTATATTCATCGTACTGTCCAATAACCGATCTGATTTTCTCTCTCATAAAAAGCCAGTCTTCTTCAGAAACAAATCTCTCAACCGATTCTTCAAGATCTGACTCCACTTTAGGAAGAAGAGTCCCCTTTAAATATAAAAGAGGCAAAAACTTACGTAATTTTTCAAGAAAATCCCTCAATTCAAAACTGTCCGCCTGCTCAAGAAACGCACAAAATTCCTTAGCTACAGTAACAAATTCAATTACCTCAGTACTATATACAGGATGTTCGAAATTATCTGTCATATTCTATTATTTTCATGCAAAGGTAAAAAAAATGAAATAAATCTGGAGAAAGACTATGATTTAATATCAAGTTCACCCACAGAATTGTAATGAATAACATCTTCATCAAGCAACATTGTCAAAGCATTTAATACAGATTGTTTATCCTCTGCAAGATTCTCAACCAGGCTCTCTGGTTCAACAGGATAATCCTTAACTTTAGATATTATTTTTTCCTTAAGCTCATCCATTTCACTAGACGACAATTCTTTACGCTTATTTTCAATACAAACATCGCACCTTCCACAAGCTTGACTTTCTTTCTGTCCAAAATATTCGAGAAGCAACTGAGAACGACATTTACTATCTGTAGATACATAAAACCAGACAGATCTTATTCTCTGAATAAATCTTTTCTTACGATTTTTATATGCCTTTGTCGACAAACTTATATAACTCTCTGGCAAACGAGGCTGAGTATAAACAATGTAAGGAGTTTTTAATCTCGGTATAATCCTAATAATTCTTTGCTTACTCATTAATTTAAAATAGTCCCAGACTTTTTCTATAGAGATATTAAGTTTCTCCGCAATATATTCCTCATCAATATGGGTAAATCCACTAAAAAGACCAGTATATGTTCTCAATAAAAACTTTATTAGCTCTTCCTCTTTTTCATCAACAGACTTATACTCATACAACTCATCTCGTCTGGGAAGAAACATAAGCGAAGTCGGTTTATTTACCTCATCTGTGAGCTCGATATAACCAGAACGCTGCAATATCTTAAGGGCACTAAACGCCTGAAGTACATTAAATTTAAACAACCTTGAGAATTCAGCAAGATTAAATTTAAAGCTGGACTCCTGTCCTTCCCCTTCCTGAATTTGCAGATAATTACCAAGAGAAACATACACCTTTTTCACAAGATCTTTGGCAGGATAATTATTATCTATTCTTTGCTTTAATTTTGCTTTATCAGCAGGATCCCACATCTGTACGGCATAGGAACGGTTACCATCTCTCCCTGCTCTCCCTGCCTCCTGAAAATAAGCCTCTATTGTATCTGGTATATCATAATGGACAACAATTCTCACATCGGGTTTATCAATACCCATTCCGAAAGCATTTGTCGCCACCATTATCCGGAATTGATTTTTCATCCATGCCTCTTGTCTTGAATTTCTTTGCATATAAGAAAGTCCAGCATGGTAAAATCCTGCCTTTATATTATTAGCTGTCAGAAAATCCGCAATTTCTTTTGCCCTTTTCCTGTTTCTTACATACACTATTCCACAGCCCTGGATGCTTTTAAAGATAGAAATAAGCTGTCCCTCTTTATTTTCTGTTTTTCTTACTACATAAGTAAGATTTTTTCTTTCAAAACTTTTCTGTAAGACATTTTCTTTCTTAAAGTTAAGTTTTTCCTGAATATCTTTAACCACATCCGGTGTTGCCGTAGCAGTAAGAGCAAGCACAGGAATATCAGGAAAAAACTCCCTTATCTCAGCAATCTTCAAATACGAAGGGCGAAAATCGTAGCCCCATTCCGAAATACAGTGAGCTTCATCAACAGCAACAAGACAAAGATTCATTTGTTGCAGTTTTATTTTAAAGACCCTACTTGCCAGACGCTCAGGAGAGATATAAAGAAACTTGACATCCCCATATATACATTTATCAAGATTAGTATTTATTTCCTTCCTGTTAAGACCAGTATAAACGGCGACAGCCTGAATATTCTTCCTTTTAAGATTCTCCACCTGGTCCTTCATAAGGGCAATAAGAGGAGTAATAACCACACAGAGACCATTCATTGCAAGAGCAGGCACCTGAAAAGTAATAGATTTACCACCACCGGTAGGCATCAAGGCAAGAGTATCTTCCCCTTTGCATACGGAAGCAATAATATCCTCCTGCAGAGGTCTGAAACTTTCGTATCCCCAGTATTTTTTTAATATCTCAGTATAATCTTTCAAAAGAACCAATTAATTTGATAATGCAAAATTAGGATGACAAAATTACACAAAGCATATAAAAAAACATCTTCATTACCCTTTTTTTATTAAAGAGGTAGTTATTAATACTGTGATTTTTTGTATTTTCGCCACAATATGAAACTCTCAAAAACTCAAACAGATGTCATTCATAGAAGAGAAGATTACAAGAGAAACACAAAACTATAGCAGATAAATAAACCAGGGAGCTGTAAAGGATTCCTAATACCATACAAGATAACAAAAGATGAGACTACTTGCGGGAATATTTATAATCACACTTTCATTTTATGCATGTAAGAACATGGATTCAGACACAGGCAAACCAGTAGCCAAAGTAATTGACAAATATCTTTACCTTGACGAAATAAGAGATATCATTCCAAACAACGGCACAAAAGAAGACAGTATTCTTCTTGCCAGAAGCTATATTAACCAGTGGATCACAAAACAGTTACTACTGCATAATGCGGAGTTAAATCTGACAGAAGAAGAAAAAGATATTACTAAACTGGTGAACGATTACCGTACATCCCTTCTAATATACAGATACAAGCAGAAGCTATTGGAACAGAAACTTAATATTACTATCGAAGAAGAGGATTTAAAAAATTACTACGATAAATATAAATTCAATTTTACTCTTACCCACGATATAGTAAAAGCTCTTTATATAAAACTACCAAAAAATGCACCTGGTTTATCCAGATTAAAAAAGTTGTATAAATCAGACAACACCAACGATTTGGAGGAATTAGAAGATTATTGTATCTTAAACGCAACAAAATTTGACAATTTTAATGAAGAATGGATACCTGCAGAGACTCTACTTAACAGGATTCCTGTTAAGATTGATAACAAAGAAAAATATCTAAAAAAAATCACCCATATTGAGGAAGAAGACGAAGAATATATTTACTTTGTAAAAATAAAGGAATATAGACTAAGAAATAGTATATCTCCTTTCGACTATGTAATGGATGATATTAAAGAAATCCTAAAAAACAAAAGAAAGATTGAGTTCGAATCTCAACTAGAGAAAGAACTCAACCAAGATGCTAAAGAGAAAAATCTTTACATTATATATTAGAATAAACTGAAATTTTAAAAACCTACATATGCGAAAATTAATTTTTATAGCAGTATTAACAGTTCTTTCAAGCTTATCGTTAGTTAAGGCTCAAAACAATATTGTTGACCAGATAGTTGCCATTGTTGGTAACGAGCCGGTATTAAAATCGGATATAGAAAACGAATTTATCAGAGCACAGGCCGACAACAGAATTTCCGGAGCTTTCGATTACAAAGCATTCTTACTAGAAGAACTATTAATACAAAAATTACTTCTTGCTCAGGCACAACTGGATAGTATCACAGTTACAGAAACAGAGGTTGAGAATAGATTAAACCAACAAATAGAAGTATTCACCCAAAGAATAGGTTCAAAGGAAAAACTTGAGAAATATTTTCAAAAATCTCTGATTGAAATAAAAGATGAATTCCGTGAAGACATAAAAAAGAGTATGATTACTCAAAGGATGCAGGGAAAAATCACAGAACACATAAGGGTTACCCCATCAGAAGTAAGATATTTCTACAAAACACTTCCGAAAGACAGTCTTCCTGAAGTACCTGCAGAATTAGAAATACAACAAATAGTTGTAAAGCCTAAGATAACAGTAGCAGAAAAAGAACGCATAAGAAAAAGACTAAGGGAATTCAGGGAAAGAATACTAAACGGTGAAAGTTTTTCAACTCTTGCAGTTTTATACTCCGAAGACCCAGGATCTGCAGCAAAAGGAGGCGAGCTAGGATATACAGTAAGAACAAGTCTGGTTCCTGAATTTGCAAATGCAGCATTCAATCTTAAACCAGGAAAAATATCAAAGATAGTTGAAACCGAGTACGGTTTCCACATTATAAAACTTATAGACAGACAAGGAGAAAGAATTAATGTAAGTCATATTCTTTTAAAACCTAAAATTGCTGAATCAGAAAGAGAAAAAGCTATAGAAAGACTGGACAGCATAACAAAGGGGATAAAAGAAGGCAAGGGAGATTTTGAGACAGCAGCTTTTTACTTTTCAGAAGATAAGGACACAAAAAACAATGGAGGTCTTATAGTTGACAAGAGAACATCTAATTCAAGAATTCCATTAGCAGCCTTGCCTCCAACCATTTCAAAACAAGCGAACTCCCTTAAGCCAGGCGAAATATCATCACCATTCCTTGAAAGTACAAGAAGTGGAGACGAATATAAAATAATAAAGATTAAAGCTATACACAAATCGCATAAGGCAAACCTAAACGATGACTGGAACAATTTTGAACAAATGCTAATAGCTAAAAAAAGTCAAAAGGTTATGGAGAAATGGATACAGGAAAAATTGAAAAGCACTTATATCCATATAGACGACAACTACAAAAATTCAAAATTTAAATATAAAGGATGGATTAAATAATATTCACATTTTCTGAATATTATAGATTCGCAACACAGGTATTATCTATGAGTTTATTATCATCAAATAAGAGAAGTATCGTCAGAGTCTTCTCTATTTTGTTTGTTTTACTTTTATCTTCAAACTTAAGTGGTCAGGAAAAGACAAAGATTAAGATACAAAAGTCGGACAAACTTAATTTCTATACAGATTTAGATATGACTGTTTTCAGAGGTAATGTACTCTTTACCCATAAAGACATTAAACTTTATTGTGACAGTGCATATCAATACAATAAGGAAAACAAAGTAAGAGCTTTCGGAAAGGTACATATTATACAAGGAGACACCATTAATCTTTACGGAGACAGCCTGGTATATTTTGGAAACACCAAGCTTGCCCAGATGAGAGGCAATGTAAAGATGACAGATCCCAAAATAACTCTTACAACCAACCATCTTGATTATGATGCAAATAATAATATAGGGTATTATTACAATAACGGTACTATTAAGGATAGTCAAAACACACTGGAAAGTAAGGTTGGAAAATATTATGCCAACGACAAACAACTATTCTTCAAAGAAGATGTTGTAGTGACTACTCCCGATTACAAACTATATTCAGACACATTAAAATACACAACAGAAACAAAAATTGCATTTATAACAGGTCCAACAACAATTATAGGTGAGAAGGACAGCCTGTATTCAGAACAGGGATGGTACAATACTATTTCCAAAAGAGCAGAACTAACACTAAACAACAAGGCATTCCGTGAATCATATTCATGTTTTGGTGATTTTATATCTATAGATAATATTTCACAGACAGGAATAATAAAGAGCAACGGAGTATTGGTTGATACTGTAAATAACATTATAGTAAAGGCAGATTATATTGAAGCCCACAAGGACAAGGAAGTTGCATTTGCAACCCAGAATGCCGTACTAATACAGGCAGGAGAGCAAGACAGTTTATTTTTACATGCAGACACTTTGTATGTTGAAAAAGACAGTTCAAAAAATTCTGTTATGAGGGCATACAACCATGTTAAATTTTTCAGGAAAGATTTACAGGGAGTATGCGACAGCATGGCCTACACACTCGTGGATTCAACAATAAGACTATTTAACAATCCTGTTATATGGGCTAACAACAGTCAGATAACAGGAACAAAAATAAGTCTTATTACCGGAAAGAGTAGTCTAAAACAGTTTTACATAGAAGAATCTTCCCTGATTGTTACGCAGGCAGATACCAGCATGTTTAATCAAATAAGCGGCAGGGAGATGACCGGTTATTTCGATAAAAACAATGAATTAAAAATGGTAGATGTAACAGGTAACGGAGAGGTTATATATTTCCCTGTAGATGCAGGAGTTATTGCAGGAGTAAATAAAACAAAATGCTCAAAAATAAGAATACACCTTAAAGAAAGGAAGATAGAATCGGTAGTATTTATTCAAAAACCCGATGGAACAATTTATCCCCTATCCAAGATTCAGGCAGAGAAGTTAAAACTGAAAAACTTTAGGTGGGAAAAGATGAGGCAACCCCAGAGTAAGGAAGATATTTTCATAAAAGAAAATAAAGAGAAACAGAAGAATACCAAGAGAGGAAAACTTAAAGAATTACATGAATTGAAAGACATACAGATAAAAGACCTTAAAAAATAAAGCCGAAGTCAACTTCGGCTTTATTTTTTAATATTCATCTTCATTAAAGAAAAAATCATCTTTACTTGGATAATCAGGCCAAATGTCTTCAATACTCTCAAAGACTTCTTCGTCATCTTCTATCTCCTGTAAGTTTTCAATAACTTCCAATGGAGCACCCGAACGGATTGCATAATCAATCAGTTCATCTTTTGAAGCCGGCCATGGAGCATCCTCTAATTTTGAAGCTAATTCTAATGTCCAATACATATAAGAAGTTTTTAATGTTTCATTCAGCTTGCGAATATAATTTTTTTTTGCAAAAGAACAAATATAATTAACCTATATATATAAATTTTTACATAAAAACAATATTATCTATAATTACACTTCCCAAGTAATTTCTTCTGCATTAAAGTCAAGAGAAAATTTTCGAGATAAAACAAAAAGATAATCGGATAGTCTATTTATGTATTTAATAAGATTTTCATCAACATTTACCTTCTCAGAAAGCAAAATCACTCTACGTTCAGCTCTCCTGCAAACAGTTCTGGCAATATGACAGAAAGAGACCACAGTATTCCCACCAGGAAGAACAAAACTTGTAAGCTTAGGTAATTCATTATCCAAGAGGTCTATCTCATTTTCCAAAAACTCCACATCATTATTGGTACAAGCAAGTTTAGTCCTCATATCGGACTTTTTCTCATCGGTAGCCAAACACGCCCCTATTACGAATAACTTATTTTGAATACTCACAAGAACTTCCTTCTGATGAGCATCAATATCACAGGAACGAATCAGACCAATATATGAATTTAATTCATCAACCGATCCATAAGCCTCAAGTCGTTCATGATATTTAGGAACACGAGTTCCGCCAATAAGTCCCGTTTTACCCTTATCTCCTGTTTTTGTATATACTTTATATCCCATAAATTTTTATATTAAAATAAGTATTATTCGGTAAGACTAAATATTTGCAGTATAATTTCCCTTCTGCAATTTTTTATTAAAAAAGAGTATCCCCAAATGGAAAAGGTCGATACTAACAATACACTCATCTTTCAGCTGACTCCAGATTGCAAAAAGCCTATCGTATTTATACATATCCTTTATTACAATAGTTACCCCTTTTTCTTTAAACACATTAATCAAATCTGTTTTTATCTTGATATATAAATCAAAATCCTTTTTTCCAAGCAGCAAAAATTCAGGGCAATCTTCAACAGACAAAATATCTTTAATAATAATATTAGAATGAAGTTTAGAAAGCAATTTTAATTCATTAGAACAACTAATATTATTACCATAAATAGAATTAATTTTTAAATGATTGGCCAATCTGTAAATCAACTTTGAATATTTTAATTCCCTTTTATTAAAATTATGTTGCACCTCAAGCATTTCATCAAAAGCATAGTATTTACTTTTGTCCTTAAAAACTCCGGTAATTAAATTAAAAACAAAAGGAGAATGAATTCCAAATCCTCTGCTACCTCTAACAAAAAGACGATTTCTTCTCTTAAAACACAAATACTTAAGCTTCTTCATTAAAATATTTTTCCACAAAGTTAAACTATAGTAAAGCAAATACAAATTTTGAAATACTAAAAAACAGCTTTAATAAAAGGTCAATAACCCAAGTTGATACTTCCCATAATAATGCTGATTTAAATTTCACAAATCATCTTTTTAGCAATTAAGTAAAAATACTAAACCAAAATTAATAAGCCAGAAGAGGAAAAAGAAATAAAGATTTGATATTTTTACAAAAAAATCAGAGATGTCAGAACTATCGGGAAAAGAAATAACGTTTTTAAACGGAGTAGGTCCAAAGCGAGCAGCGGTTCTAAATGAAGAACTGAATGTTTACAGCTATGAAGATCTTCTATACCATTTCCCCTATAAATATGTAGACAGATCGAAATTTTACAACATAAAGGAATTAACCCCCAGTCTTGCGTATATCCAGATAAAGGGAGAATTTGTAAGTCTTGAAATGGAAGGAGAAGGCAAGCAAAAAAGACTGGTAGGAAATGTAACCGACGGAACGGGAACATTAGAACTTATATGGTTTAAGGGGCACAAATATATTCAGCAAAATATAAAACCGGGAATTGAATACGTTATATTTGGAAAACCTTCAGAATTCAACAGAAAGATTAATGTTGTACACCCCGAAGTTGAAAAATACGAGGAGAAGCAAAAAAAGATAGATTCAGGCTTACAGGCATTTTACCCCACTTCAGAGAAAATGAAGAAAAGTTTTCTCCATTCAAGGGCAATAAACAAGCTTCAGGCTAATATACTGGAAAGTTTAAACGGTAAAATTCCAGAAACACTACCTGCATGGTTCACTCAAAAGTATAATTTATTAAGTCTCCATGATTCTTTGGTAAATATACATTTCCCCCAAAGTCCCGCACTGCTGAAAAAAGCCGAGTACAGGCTTAAATTCGAAGAACTCTTTTATATACAGCTTAATCTTTTAAAAATAAAGATGAAGCGAAAAGTTGTATTCAAGGGAAATATATTTGAACGCATAGGAGAATATTTCAACGATTTTTACAACAACAACCTTCCATTCGAATTAACCGGAGCGCAAAAGAGAGTACTTAAAGAAATAAGAAAAGACTGCGGCTCGGGAAAACAAATGAACCGCCTTTTACAAGGAGATGTAGGGAGTGGAAAAACAATGGTTGCCCTAATGTGTATGCTTATGGCACTGGACAATAATTTCCAGGCCTGTATTATGGCACCCACAGAGATATTAGCCAATCAGCATTATGAGTCAATTGCAGCCTTTTTAAAAGGAATGGATGTTAAGGTAGGCTTACTTACCGGATCTACAAAAAAGAAAGAGAGAGACGAACTGCATACATCTCTAAGGGACGGTAGCCTGCACATATTAATAGGCACACATGCACTTCTCGAAGATGTTGTTCAATTTAAGAGTCTTGGCCTAGTAGTCATAGACGAGCAACACAGGTTTGGTGTTGCCCAAAGAGCACGGTTGTGGCAAAAAAGCACAATACCCCCTCATATTCTTGTAATGACAGCCACCCCCATACCCAGAACTCTCGCTATGACACTTTACGGAGATCTTGATGTATCGGTTATTGACGAATTACCCCCAGGCAGGAAACCAATACAAACAGTACATTATTTCGAAGGCAGAAGAAGGTCAGTATATGATTTCATTCGCAAACAGCTGGAAAAAGGACGACAGATATATTTGGTATATCCACTTATCCAGGAATCAGAAAAGATGGATTATAAAAATCTTGAAACAGGCTTTGAGCAGATACACGATGAATTTGCGCCCTTAGGATACAAGCTTAGCATGGTACATGGAAAGATGAAAGCAAATATAAAGGACACCGAGATGCAAAAGTTCGCCAACGGAGAAAGTCATATACTTGTTGCCACTACAGTTATAGAAGTGGGAGTTAATGTCCCAAATGCCTCAGTAATGGTCATTGAAAGTGCCGAACGTTTCGGACTTGCCCAGCTTCACCAGTTAAGAGGAAGAGTAGGCAGAGGAGCAGAACAATCGTACTGTGTACTAATGACATCGTATAAAGTATCTAAAGAATCGAGACAAAGACTAGATACAATGGTCAGCACCAACGACGGCTTTGAGATAGCAGAAGCAGACCTAAAGCTAAGAGGTCCGGGAGACATAGAAGGAACACAGCAAAGTGGAATATCATACGATTTAAAGATTGCCCACCTGGGAAAAGACGGGCAGATTCTACAATTTGTAAGAGATGTAGCCACAGAAATACTGGAAGATGATCCATTGCTGGAAAAGCAACAAAACTTTATTTTCAATCAACAAATAAAAAGACTATCCAAGACAAAGATTAACTGGAGCTATATAAGTTAATAAACAATAACCACTATTGCCATATACTGCTCATATTGTTATATTATATAATTTCATATTATCAAAAATCATCTCTCTACCATTCTTACATTAGAAAATTATAAAAACATCATCTCTAATTAGTAACACCTCATTAACAACAACTTAACAAGCTTGTAACAAACTTATTATTAATTCACATCTGTAAAAAAAGAACATTATTGTGAAATCAAAAGCTTGCAAAATGAATTACGAACAACTATCCAAGAATCAGAAATTATTAACAGAAGGGATGATAAACCTAGGGTTTAGGCCGATTCAAAGTCATGGTATTTCAACGAGTACAACATTTATTAGTCCTGATGATGAATTCTACGATTTCAACATATTTTTTAGTGAGCTAAAAAACTACGGTTTTACAATCTACCCCGGTAAAATAAATAATACTGACTGCTTTAGAATATCAAATACAGAAAAACTTGATAAAAACGACATTGATTATCTACTAGATTCTATGATGAAATCAATGTATTGGGAGTGGATCGCTATTTAGAAACAGTACTACAAACAAGATACTTTTGACTCAAATGAGTATTAAAAGGCAGGATAGGGTCCAATTATCCTGTCTTTGTTTTTATTTTTCTTTTATAGTAACTGTCCTCCCTTTTATTTCGAATTTAACTAATCCTGCCATTTCAAGCAATTCTATTACATCATTAAAATCATTATATCTTTTAATATTTCCCGTATATTCAATATCCTTAAGTGATGGATTCATGTAAAACACCTCAATATCGTACCATCTGTAAATAGAATTCATAATATCCCCGAGAGTCTGATTCTTAAATACAATTCTACCATCCTTCCATGAAGTAAAAAGTCGTACATCCACTTTTTTCTTGGAAATTTCGCCATTAGAATAAACCTTTCCCTGTTCGCCAGGATTAAGGATTAAAGAAGCAGATTTATTATCAATACTTGTAGATAAAGAAATCTTACCTTCAATAAGTGTAGCAACAATATTTGATTCATTTTCATATGCCCTTAGATTGAAAGATGTTCCAAGAACCTTAACTTCCGAACCGTTAACATCAATTAAAAATGGCTTCTCTTTATTATGAGCAACCTTAAAATAGGCCTCCCCTTCAAGGTAAACCTTACGTTTATTGCCAATAAATTTAACGGGATATTTTAATTTACTCTCTGAATTCATCCATATTGTCGTTCCATCTGATAATTCCAAAAGATATTCTCCTCCTCTTGGAACGACCAAAGTATTATACTCTTCACTTAGTAATTTGGATTTAGCGGCATCGTACTTCAATTTATTATTAGACGAATAAATCTTAGTCCCATTTTCTTTTAAAGTAGTATCAGCAGTAATTTCCGAAATTTCTATTCTATTTCCATCTGCAAGAATAAGCTGAGCTTTTTTATTTCCGGCTTTAATAACAGCAGGCTCTTTTTGTACAAATTGATTGTTCTGTGGATAATAATTCCATACTATGGCGATAATTGCAATAGGTAAAAGAAATGAAGCAGCATATTTCATAATAGAAAACATTCGCCTGTTCTTTCTTCTTTTTTCCAGCTGATTATTTATTTTTGAATAAGCTTTAACTATATCGACCTTAGAATAAAAATCAATCTTAGATTTTAAAAATTCTTCCTTTCTAAGTTTATTGTAAATATCCTTATGCTTTTCATCTTCCTCTAACCATTTCTGCAGATTTTTATTTTCTTCAAGGGTTAATTCCCTTGATACAGAAGCAGAAATAAGACCTGATATGTATATAATTTTCTCCATTTGAGCTTAAAATGTTTTCCTCGTTCACATATATGACACAAAAATGTGGATCAGGGGATAAAAATTTTTCACATTTTTTAAGGAAAAATTCCTATTAAACAATAGAAAACTACTATTCAGCCACTTACATTTATAAGCCAATCATCATTTTCACTAAAACAGGAATTTACTATGACCAAACTATTAGTTTGCCCATTCTTTCCGAATACTTTCTGTATTAAATCCCGTAGAAAAACACCAGTAAATATCCAGTAAGTTACCGGAAAGAGGAGACTTGACACGAGTGAAATACGACCTTGGTACAAGTTTGAATAAAAGAAAAATGGAACTTCAATATTAAAAGAATGGAAATTGATTATGCTCCGAAAGCCCCTAAAAACAAAAGTAGTCCATTAAATTTCTCTCTTAATATTTTTCTTGCTATCTTCTTTTGCTTCTTAACAGTCTCAATAGATATATCTAACTCCTCAGCAATTTCCTTTGCCATTAATCCTTCAATACTAAGAGAAAATATCTTCCTGCATTTGGGTGGTAATTTTTCCATTTCCTTTAAATACAATCTGAAAGACTCCTCCTCTATTATCATTTCCTCTATAGAAGAGCTAATTTTCACATGTTCAGTAAAATCGATATTATCCTCGGGAAATATCTTTTTATCACGAATATGGTTATAGCAAGTAAATCTGACCGTTTGATATAAATAAGCAGAAATATTTTTTACTGTTCCTATTTTATCTCTTCCTTCCCATATTTTAATAAAGATATCCTGAACAATATCCTCGGCTATGCTCTTATCTGAAATAAAATTTGTTGCAAAAGAAACCAAAGGGGCATAGAATTCTATAAAGAGCATTTGATATGCACTTTCATCTCCATCTTTAATTTTTAATAATACGGAATGCTCCATTATTGAAATATTAAACCTTGTCTATTTTCAAAACAAGAAATATTTGTCAAATATAAATAAATAATAGAGAATATTTGAAAATAAAAAGAGCCGCCCCTAATTTAGGAACAGCTCAATATATAAAAGTTTTTATACTTATTTCTTAAGATCGAATTCAAATTCTTCTTCTCCAGGAGGTATACACTGACCACCACTACAAGCCATAAATTCTACATAGCCAACTAGTTTGGCTCCATCTTTAGTCACTTTTACTCTTTGAATAAAAGTAGCTTTTTTCTCAAAGAATTTAACTTCAATTCCAAAAGCATCAGAAAATTCTACATGAGGTTTTGTAGTTGCTTTAAAATCACCTACTGCTTCAATACCGGTAGTTTCATCTTCATCCATATTGAATGTAGTTGGAAGAGGACCACCATCAGGTAATTTAGTATCATATAAGTGCCATCCACCATCAATAGTTGCTTCACATACTATATCATAAACACCGGCACTAACTTTTTTAGTAGAGATTTTCCATTTTACAGGCTTCATAATCTGTGCATTAAGAGCACCAGTAAACAAGCTTGCAAAAAGAACTAAAACTAAAAACTTCTTCATAATAATTAGTTTATATTTTTAATTATAAATTGTCATTAGCAAAAATAACTAAAACGTATAATTTTTAACATCTGTCGTAGTTAAAAATAGTTAACGAGTTCTTAAATAAATGTTAGAGTAAAAGCTGCCCCTAAACGAGACAGCTTTATACAAATTGCTTAACTATTCTATTTCAACAACTCTTCTACTTTCTTATGCATCTGTTCTCCACGAAGACCTTTTGCAATAATTTTCCCATCTTTATCAAGAAGGATAATATAAGGTATACCAGAGAATTGGTAATCTTTCATTATCTGTTTTCCTGACTTAGGAGCATTAACCTGAGGCCAAGACATATTCTCTTCATCCAATGCCTTAAGCCAATCCTTTTTGCTCTTATCAATAGATACACTTAAAACAGCAAGACCTTTATCCTTATATTCATTATATAGCTTATCTACATTAGGAATCTCACTTCTACAAGGACCGCACCACGAAGCCCAAAAATCAATAAGAAGATATTTACCTTTAAAATCTCTAGGAGAGATATTTTTACCATCAGGAGTTGGATAAGAAAAATCAGGAGCTAATTTACCAAGAGCAAGACGCTCTTTTGCAGCTTTAGCCTCAGCTTTATCTTTCTTATATTTTACAAGAGGTGCATAGTTTGGATTTTTCGCCTCAAGTCTTGAAAGAGACTTTTCTATTATATCTTTATCTTTTTCAGGATTAAGATAGTTAATTGCAGCAATCACACTATTGCGTTCAGCATAACGCTCTGCAATATATCTTGTACGAGCTTTTGAATCGTCTCCCAAGACAGAATAAACATCGCCAATCATTGGCCCGTACTCGGGAACCTTGCTTAAATTACGGTAAGCAGCCTGCGAAAGTCCTATCATCAACTGATAATCTCTATATGAGTTATAATTTAATAAATTCATTACCTCATTAGATTCACCTCCCTTTATATAAACGAAAGGAGGATTTTTAATCTTCATTTTTGCAGTATCCTGACCCCTGAAATCAATTTCCAAATTCTCATCCTCTGCCCAGAAATTAACCATCTGCCATTTTTGACAATCAAGAGTATAAACCCCTGGTTTTTCTACTTTCATTGTATACGAATAAGAATTATCCTTATTCACCTGAAAAGAATCGACAATAACCTTATCAAAGCCATCTCTTTGATAAATCATCATTTTAAAATTGTTATCAGGAAATTTTACTTTTCCGCTAATAGTAATAGTATTGTCAGCTTTCTTAGCGCAAGAAGCCATCAACAAAATCAACAAACCCCAAATTAAATTCTTCATCATTTTATATTATTTAAGTATTATTATTTTTCTAAATCTTTAATCAAATTTTTAAAGGCATCGTCGAAAGCACTACCTTTTGCAACAGCATCTTTTGCCCATTTTGCAGCCTTCATTCTAAGAGCTTTATCTTTACACCCCTGACTTACTTTTAAAGCCCAGTTATAGACAATAAAGTCGTTTGCAACAATTACTTTTTCCTCAACACCTTTATTTATGCGATCGATATAAGCATTCCAATCGCCCAATCCCAAGGCATTATTAACCCCTGAATAGAATTTAATCTCTCCATACTTCTCAACTTTTTTACGATTTAGCATTTTTAGATACTTGCCGTATGCCTTTTCATCAAGAATCTTATTGCCATCTAAATCTTTAACAAAGCTATTAGCTCCCATCATCCAAACAGACCAGATTTTATTATTTACAGCCCTTTCATCGAATAATTCAGCATATTTCGACTTATTAGCGAAAAGATATTTAAACTCTCTTGAATTGTAATCGGTGATATACTTATTTATAAGTTCCCAGTTTTTCTTTTCTGTAAGATCTTTCTTACTTACATTTTTAAAGTAAACTTCAACAACCTCAGCAATTTTATCTTTTTGATAAGCCGACTCAAGCATAGAAAGGTAATCTATTAGGAACTCAGGATTTCTTTCACCCTCTTTATATTTCTTTTCGTAAAGAGCAATACCCTTTCCTTCAAGGGCCAGTTGTGCCTCTGAAATAAGCTTTTCAGCCTTAACACCTCCAACTATTTTATGGATTATATTATTGTCTGAATCGAGAAAAACAAGAGTAGGATAAGCCTTAACACCTAAAAAAGATTTAAGCTCTTTACCTTCACCTTTTTCCATGTCAAGCTTTAGTGAAACAAAATTTTTATTGAAAAAATCACCAACCTTCTTCTGGGTAAATACATCTTTTGCAAGCATTTTACAAGGACCACACCAAGAGGTATAACAATCCACGAAAATCATTTTACCTTCAGCTTTAGCCTTTTTCTGAATATCCTTCCAGTCAGAATGATCAAACTTTATTCCGGAAAATTTCTTTAAAGCCTCTTTACCGTACCCAATAAATTTGTCAGCCTCAGAATATCCACCTTCCTTATGAACAAGTTTTCCTTCACCGTTTATATATAAAAATGCAGGAAAACCTCTTACTTCAAACTGTTTGGAAAGATCGGGTCTTTCCTTATAGAAATCTATTTTAAGATTTATAAAATTTGCGTTGTGAAAGTCAGCTACCTTATTCAATGTGAACACATTCATTGCCATTTGAGCACAAGGGCGACACCATGGAGTATAGGCATCAATAAAAACAAGTTTATTTTGTTTTTTTGCCATAGCTAAAGCTTCCTCATAACTAATATGAGAGAAAAGAATCTGACGTGAATTCTGAGCCTTAATCTTAGATTTTTCAATAGAGATTTTACCCAACTCTATTAGTTTAGACTTATCAGTTTTTAAGGCATAGGCATTAGTTGATTCGAGCTGATCCCCATTAGAAGTATAAAATACCATACAAGGATACATAAGAGAATAAAGTTTTGGAGCAAAAGCCATCCCCTCTTTTGTTGACATATCTATACCAATACAGATAAAATTCTTGTTCATAAAATCCGATATCTCTTTATCGGCAAAAACAGTTTTATAAACCTCATCCCTAACCTTATCGAAAGGCTTAGAACGGTAGGCATCCACAAATACATCTTTATTCTCAGCCTTGGCCTTCACCAATGCCTCATCCCAATTTAGATTATGAAAATTAACCTGCGCATTAAGCCCCAGCCCACAAAGCACAAGCAAGGCCAACATTAAATGTCTCATTGTTTTAGTATTTTAATTGTAGTACAATACCTCCCCGGGGAAACATTCCCCCGGGAAAGATTTTAAAGTATAAGTTTCGGTATTTTATTTATAACCAGGATTTTGTTCTATAACCCCATTAGAAATAACAATTTCTCCACGAGGTATAGGCAGAACCTTTTTATTTGCAGGAAGATCAGGATCACCTAGTGGTCTTCCAGTCCTTAACAAATCATATCTTTGATGACCTTCTCCGGCAAACTCAAGTTTTCTCTCCAGCCAAATAGCATTTAAAAGTACTTCTTTAGTTGAGAAATCCTCTAGTTCATACAAATCATCCCCACTTAGACCAGCCCTTTCTCTCACATCATTAAGCAGATCAACCGACTCCTGGTTTACTCCGCCATTAGCCAATGCCTCAGCTCTGTTAAGGATAACTTCGCTATATCTAATAATAGAAACGTTATTTCGTCCACCTGAGCCATAGAATTTTTTAGTTCTATAACCCTTATCTTTAACATAGAGAAGCAAGTGATCTTTACGCACATCACCTTCAGGATATTCTTCCACAAATTCAGGATTCACTTCAGTGTATTCGTAATCATTAATATTGTTGGCCCCAAACTGCCAGTTTCCACCATTACTAAAGACATCTAAAGCAAATATATGATCTTCTGAATAATCTTTTGTGCAAGGATAAGGAAACACTTCTTTAAGATCACACAATTCATATTGATCTGACAAAATAACCTCATTAGAATAATTTATAACATCAGCATCTTCACCCAAATACAAAGCAAGCCTTGTTAATAATGCATAAGCAGAATACAATGTTGCTCTGGATGATGTTTTAGAAATATCATAAGCCAAATTCCCATTTACAATAGACTCATATTTTTTAGGTAACAAATCTAAAGCATCAGTTAAATCTGTTTTTATTTGTTTAAAAACTTCAGCATTAGTATTACGAGGAATATATTTATCTATATTAAGCCCCTCGTAAGGAGTCAACTGCAAAGGAAGTCCAAGTCCATCCATATTACCGGCAATAGCACCATCTCCAAACAATTTTAGCAACTGGAAATAGCATAATGCACGAACAAATAAAGCTTCCCCAACATGCTGTTTTTTTAATGTATCGGCATACAAAGCTTTTTCTGGTACCCTTTCAATAAAAATATTAGCCAGATTAATAGCCGAAAAGAAACGTTCCCATGCAGTTGCCACAACAATATCATCGGGAGACACCAATCCCGAAGTATATTTATTTGATGCGCCATTTTCATTTACCACGAACAAATCGGTAGTTACATCTCCAAAGGAATATGGTACTCCACCAAAATTCCCCTGGTATTCACCAGATCCAAAAGCCTCAATAACTTTAAAATACATTCCGGCTATAGCCGATTCTGCTGAATTTGCCTCCTCAAAAACCTTATCTTCAATCAATACATCCTCAGGAGCAAAATCAAGCTGGTTGTCGCATGAATACAATCCTGTTAAAGAGATCAATAAGAGAATAAAAGTATATCTATTCATAACAAAAAATTTAAAATCCTATATTAACACCAAATTGTATAGTTTTATTTTGAGGCATAGTCAATAAATCATACCCTCCAAAAACTGCTGTAGAGCCAAAAGCACTAACTTCAGGATCAATACCAGAATACTTAGTTAAAGTTAATAAATTTGTTCCTTGCGCATACAATCTTAATCTTCTTACCTTACATTTTTTCAGAAAACCACCCGAGAAATTGTACGACAATGTCAATGTCTTAAGGCGTAAAAACGAATTATCTTCTAAAAACCTCGTTGTATTAAGCCCTGCAGTATAATCAGTAGAACTTATAGCAGTAGTAACCAAAGAATTATTATCAAGAGCAGGAACAGAAGTTTTATGCCCTGAGATCTTCCAGTAGTCAAGAATATCAGTGTGCAGATTATTCATATCCTTAGTTGTATAAGTCATTAACTGCGCCTTTGTTCCATTTAACATCTGCCCCCCGTAAGAGAAAGAGAAAAATGCGTTTAACTCAAAACCTTTATAACTGAAACTATTAGTTATTCCACCGTAAAACTCAGGCAAATAAGTTCCACAGGCTTTCCTTCCTTCACCGTCATCATAGTAATCCTGAGGAGGGATCTGTTGCTGAGATCCATCAGGATAGCCCCACAGGGGATTACCTGTAATAGGATCAACGCCTAACCATTGGTACAGATAAAACTGAGGGGCAGCTTTCCCTGAAATATATACACTATTATTTCCCCCAGCTTCAATAACTGAACCATCGATGTTTAGATTCAGCACTTTATTAGTATTTCTTGCAATATTAAAACTAGTTGTCCACATAAAATCAGTTTTAATATTTTCTGTATACAAATCAATCTCAAATCCAGAGTTCTGCATATCTCCAAAGTTCCTCTGTATATTACCAAAGCCTTTATATGTAGGTATATTAAAACTAGTAATCATATTTTCAATCTTCTTGTAGTAATAATCAACTGTAAGTTTAATTCTACTATCAAGTAAAGATAAATCCATACCCAAATCGTAAGAACGAGTTCTCTCCCATTTTAAGTTTGGATTATTAGGTTTATTCAATTCGTATATCAATACCCCGTTATAATTGAAAGATTTACCGTGTTTAGTATATTGACCCTGATTGCCGTAATAACCACCAGAACCATCAGTTCCTGTAAAACCAATGCTACCCCTGAACTTCAAATCATCAATAAAAGGATAAGGTTCCATAAAATCCTCATTAGAAACCCTCCATCCAAGCGAAAAAGAAGGGAAACCAATATATCTGTTGGATTTATTAAAACGAGAAGAACCATCTACCCTATACGTAAATCCCCCCATATATTTATTCAGATACTGGTAGTTTATACGTGTAAAAGCAGAGAAGATAGCCCACTGCTGCACAAGTGCATTCTCTACCTGTGATTTACCTGCTGCACTAATACTAATTTCATTATCGCTATTAAACTCTCTACCGCTGACAGTAGTATTATTTTCTCTTGACTTTTCAAAACTCTGTCCCACAACAGCATTAATTGAATGGTCTCCTAAAACCTTAATAGCCGTTAAAGTATTATTGACAACATACTTCTTATTTGTTCTGTTTGACTGTCTGGCACTCCCTCCTTCCAGCCAAAGACGAGACTTTAATCTACTATATGACTCAGAAGACATTAAGTCAAGACCAACCTCAGTTTTAAAAGTTAGCCAGCTCAGTGGTTTAATTTCAGCAAATAAATTACTAACAACTCTGGTATCCTTCACAAAATTTATATCATCGCAGGCAATTTGAATAGGATTTTCATCATTCAATTTCGATCCGTTATAATGATATGAACCATTTTCTTTGTAAATAGGATCTATAGGACGGCGAATAACAGCCTCACTAAAAACCTTGGCAGCATTTAAAGCATTATTATCTGTAAAAGAAACAGATGTATTAACACCAAACTTTACAGACTCCCTTGCATTATAATTAAAATTCATCCTTGCCGAGGTTCTGGAAAAGTCATTTTCAATTATATATGATTGTTGATCCAGGTTAGAAAGACTGATATAATAAGTACTTTTTTCTGTACCAGCAGACACAGAAGCTGTTGTGTTTTGAGTTAAAGCAGTACGCGTTACTTTATTTAACCAATTAGTAGAATGACCCAAATCGTTATCAGAACTTAACCTTCCCAATTCACCATATATCAATCTATACTCATCAGCATTTAATAAATCAGGAAGACCTACAGGTTCACTTAATGACATAGAGTAAGACAAATCAACTCTTGGAGTACCCTTAACGCCTTTTTTTGTAGTAATCAATATTACCCCTGCAGCTCCTCTGGAACCATAAATTGCTGTAGCAAAAGCATCCTTTAATATTTCGATAGATTCGATATCTTCAGGATTAATACTAGCCAAAGGATTTTTCTCAAACGTTTTATCGGCAGCCATACTACCAGAAACGGAACCTCCATCCATAGAGACAGCCTTAACACTTGTACTGCTATAATCGCTTGAGTTAAAACCAGAGCCTGATCCATATACTGGCACTCCGTCGATTACTATTAAAGGATTATTTGCATCTTTGTTAAGAGAACTTAATCCTCTAATAATAATAGAAGTAGCACTACCAGGTTGTCCTGAACTGGAATTAACGAGCACACCGGGAACCTTACCGGCCAAAGCATTATCAAGACTTACAGTTGTTTTATCCAACTCCCTTATATTTACAGAAGAAACAGAGCCAGTGAGATCACGTCGTTCCTGAACACCATATCCAACTACAGCAACTTCTTTAAGAGAGACAATATCGGGAACTAACTGTATCTGCATTCCCGGTTTAATATCTTTAATCTTTATCTGCTGGGAAACAAAACCAATAGCAGAAACTTCTATAACATCGCTATTTTTAGTTTGTATATCAAAACTACCATCAACTCTTGCAGCTGTTCCTATAGCCGTACCCTTTATCAATACTGTTGCACCTATCACAGGTAATCCATCTTCCTTAGAAATAATTTTTGCCTTAACAGTGACCTTTTCCTGAGAAAAAGCTGGATTACAAATCAATAATGGAATGAACAATAATAAAAACAATATCTTATTCATCTCTGAAAATTTACAATTATACCGAATATTACAAACATTAAGAATTAGCATACCTCCCCCAAAAGAGGCATGCTATTTTTATTTATTATTCATTAAATTTATTAAGCTTTCCAACCCAAACGTCGGTAATTAGAGTCTCTTCAATTTCTATTCCATCCTCAACCGGAGAAACAGTTGTAGAGAAACCACCAACAATCCACAGCTGATTATTATCATCAACAAAAGCAGAATGACCAGCTCTTGGAGTAAAACTCGCAGGAAGTTGGATAATTGCAGGAGCAGGATTCCATGTTGCACCAGCATCTTCAGATACAAGAATATCTTTAGTACAAGTACCGTCAGCAAGCTGACCACCAATCATATAAAGTTTCCCATCGTATTCAATAACTGGCATTTTCATTCTTGGAGTAAAACCAGAAGCAGCCACCTGAGTCCAGTTAGCTCCATCTGTTGACGACCATACATCTCCCAGAACTTCAGCTTTGGTAGAAAGACCTCCGGCGATATACATTTTGCCATTGTGAACAAAATTAGCCTGATCTCTTCTTAATGGCATATCTTCTCCAACTATAGTATCTGAAAGGTCCCATGTGGCACCGTCTGTACTTACAGCAACATTCTCGTTAATTCCAGCAGGAGGATAAAAATTTGCACCTGTAGGCTTAGAACCATTTAAATTACCAAAAGAAGCATTGTTTCCTGCAACCAAAACTAATTTATCAGTCATTCCGAAAGCATAACTATGTATTTTATTGTTCCATCCAAATGGATTTGTAGCAGCAACAGTCCAGTTAATACCATCTGTTGAAGTATATACATCATTGTTTATTTCTGCCATTGGAAATCCCCAAGGAGACCCCATTGTAGAAACACCAGCCACATAAAGCTTACCATTATATTCTACAACATCCTGGTACATTCCAACTGGGAAAGAAGAAGGATCTATTGTTTCCTCAGTCCAAGAAACACCATCAGTAGAACTATATAATTTAGCACCACCCGTTTCTTCCAAAAGTTTACCGGCAATCATCCATGCTTTACCCTTAAAGAAGTAAGCTTCCTGAGAAGTATAAGACTCATCGAAGACACCAGAAGCTTTCTGTACCCATGAAACAGCATCGGGATTAACCTGAGATATTCTTACATCCACAGTATAATTTTTGATAGTTTTACCATCCTCAGAAACAGCCTTAAAAGTAACGGGACTGGAAAAATCAATAGTTGTTCCTGTTGTTATTTCATTACCATCAACAGAAACACTTACACCATCTATACCCTGATAATTAACAACAAAGCTGGTTTCTGTCCCATAAGGTAAACTATCCTGATTAAAAATCTTTAGTTCAATCTGATCGATAGTAAATTTATTAGTAAAACCTTCAACTGAAAAAGATGTGATACCACTGAGATCACTAAGTTTTTCATCATCGCTACACGAAGTCACAATAAACATTGCAGCGCACATTAGCATTGCCAACATGGTTCTTGTCATAAAACCAATTTTTCTCATAATTTTGAAATTTAAGTTAAAAAATAAATACTAAAAGCCTATTTTAAATCCTATTCTATACGATCTTACAGATGGTAAGCACAACTCATCATATCCAGCCAACAGAGATGATGAACCAAAAAAGCTAACCGTAGGATCGGTACCGGAATAACCGGATATTGTAAATAAATTATTTATTTGAGCATATACTTTAAGATCTCTTATTCCCATCTTCTTCATTTTACTTGAAATATCAAACCTGAAAGCCAACATCAGGTTTTCCAATCTTAAGTAAGAAGCATTTTCAAGAAACCTATCACTAGTATATGCAGAGTTATAATTCAATTTCTCGTTTGAGCTGTTCACTAAAGCAGGAATATCTGTTCTCATTCCCGATACTTTCCAATAATCCAGAATAGCAGTGGAGAGATTATTAGCATCCTGAGAAGTATATGTAGTCAATATAGCCTTAGTAGAATTAAATAATTTATTACCTAAAGCATAGCTAAAATGACAATTAAAATCCCAGTTTCTATAATTAATAGTTGTTCCTAATCCCCCCCACCATTTAGGCAAAGGACTACCAGCAACATATTTATTTTCAATACTATTATTTGTCACTTTTGCAGGAGGTACGCTAGAAACAGAACCATCTGAATATTTCCATAGAGAATTTCCTGTAAGGGGATCTACGCCCACCCAGTCGTACAGTAAAAATACTCCTGCAGCTTCACCTTCAACAAAATATTTTAAGCCATCCGATATTCCCCAGTAATCATATCCTGTAGAATTAAGTTTTACAACCTTATTATGATTATAGGAAGAATTTACATAGGATTGTAAACCCACTTCTCCAATTTCATGTTCTGTTTTAAGTTCTATTTCACCCCCCTCATTTCGCATATCTCCAATATTCTGCAGTTGGATAGAAAAACCTTTATAAGCAGCAATAGCTGATTCGTACAATAAATTCGATATGTATTTATTGTAATAATCAAAACTCAGACTATAGTCACCACCATACACTTCAATATCAAAACCAAGATTAACAGTGCGCGTAACCTCCCATTTTAGATTAGGATTTGATGGCTTATCTAGTAATAAAATATCGGTACCCCCGTAATTCAAACCATGAGATTCAGAAATATATCTTCCCTGATTCCCATAATATCCACCGGAACCATCGATGCCAGAATAGCCAAAACTAGCTCTAAGTTTCAAATCAGTAATTTTATCATTTCTTTGCATAAAATCCATCTCTGATATTCGCCATCCTAAAGACAAAGAAGGGAAGCCAACATATCTCTGTTTTTTATTAAATCTGGAAGAACCATCCAATCTATAGGTTATACCCAATAGATACCTATTATCATATTGAAGATTCATCCTCGAAAACAATGAAAATAATGCCCACTCCCTCTTTTCATTGGTCAACAACTTTTTAGTTTGAGCCGCTTCAACACTCTTTTCTTGGTCGCTGGCAAAACCTTTACCCCAGACAGTCCTGGTCTTTTCTACTGCCTTTTCAAAACTTTGTCCACCAACAAAATTTATTTGCAGATTATCGACACTTTTATTTAATGTGATTGTATTACTAGTCACAAACTTATTGTTAACAGATCCTGTAACCAAGACTTCTCCACCTACATGACCAGGATTATCATGAACTCTATTAATGAAATCACCTTTATACCAATCAATACCATTCTCTGTTTTAAATGTAATCCAAGGAGTAATCTTTATTTCTGCAAATATATTGCCATACAGTCGGTAATCACTCAAATCTGCCATATCCTTATTAATCTGAGCTATAGGATTAGCTAAATAAGTTCCAACAGTATTTCCTCCATTATTATAAATATAATTCCCTTCAGAATCCCTTACGGAAACATTAGGAGCTTTAAACAATGCATTTTTATATATCTCGTTATCTGCAAGTGCGGAATTTTTACCCCAATACATTCCAATGTTGCTTCCAACGCTTAGAAACTCATAAAGATCTATAGTACTATTAAATCTTGCCGTGTACCTACTATAGTTGCTTCCTTTTATATAAGACTGTTGGTTGAGATAAGATAGTCCAAGAAAAAAGCTTGTATTATCAACTTTCCCCCCGTAAGTCATGCTAAAATCATATCCTGCAGCCGTTCTTAAGATTTTATCCAACCAATTGGTATTAACTCCCTTAGGAAAATATTGTTCTTCTCCCCCTTTTTGTCTGTAATACTCGGAATACAATTCACTATACTCATCCCCACTAAGAAGATCGGGAAGATTAACAGGTTGACTAATAGAAAATCCACTATTAATATTTAATATAGGTTTTAACTCCTTACCTATTTTTGTCTGTACCAGCACAACTCCCGTTGCACCTCTGGAACCATATATAGCCGTGGCATATGAATCTTTTAGTATCTCAACCGATTCGATATCAAATATATTTATATCACTTATAGGATTACGTTCAAAGCTAAGTCCTGAGAACATATAATCAATCTTAGTGTTTTTACTATAGTCTATTGATGGATTTGATCTTATATAATCGTAGGAATTTAGCATTGACCCCATACCAAACATAGGTACACCATCCACAACAATCAGGGGGTTATTAACTTCAGGATTCAATGAGCTTATTCCTCTTATATTGACATAACCTGATCCTCTGAACAACTGAGTGCTACCTCCCATAAATACCCCTGTCATTCTGCCACCAAGCATATCATCCAAACTATTATCAGAAATAGGAATATCTCTTGTACGCATTGAAGACACTGCTCCAAGGACATCTCTTCTTTCCTGAACCCCGTATCCAACAACCACGACTTCCTCAAGATTGACAACATCAACCTTTAATTTCACATTACTAAACTCATCTTTTCCAATGACTCCCTGCAGAGAATTAAACCCTATTGCTGACACAACCAAGGTATCTTTCAGATGGGCATAAATAGTAAATTTCCCATGGATATCTGTTGAAATACCTTTTACATCTCCTTTAATATAAATAGATGCCCCTGGTATAGGGATATTATTTTCGTCTAAAACCTGACCACTAATAATAAGTTGTATGCGTTGAGCAGGAATACTTTTGGGTAATCCTTTCTTTAAGACGATATATTTTCCGCTTATTATATAGTCTATATTCTGTGGATGGAATATTTTATCCAATACAGAATTAAATGGTTCATCCTTGAAGGAGAAAGAAAATTTCCCTTCAGGAATTATTCTTTCATCACTATAAATGAAGGAATAACCACTTTTATCTTCTAATATTGAAATCACTGTTTTCAAATCCACTTGTTTTACCTCAAAGCTAATTTTTTTACTCTTTTTAACATCTTGACTAAAAACCTTAAAATCAGTGGCTAAAAGAATCAAAACAAAGCACAAAACGCCCACACACACACTATTTAAAGCGTGTTTCACTTGTCTCAGTTGTGTAGTTCTTTCAATTTTCATAATTTTGTACTTTGAGATTGATTCTCAAAGCCAACAACGTAATTCTCAAAACTAAAGCCAACAAGTTAAAGAATTACTAAAAGCCTTAAAGCCGGAAAAGCCAACTTCCGGCTTTATTCATATATTGAGTAACCGTCTCCATTCTTCTTATACTTGAATTCATTTGTCAAACTCAAGAGATTAAGCACCTTTTCAACATTTTCTTCTTTAAACGATGCCGTAATTATTTTATTTTTCAATGATTCATTTAAATTTATTTCAACATCATACCTTCTTTCAAGTTCTTCAGCTATATCAGATAATTTAGATGATTTAAATACTAATTTCCCATCTATCCATGCATTAACGTCCTTAGTATCGCAAACAGACATTTTAAGGGTTTTATCTTTCTTGTTATAAATGCCATGACTATTTGCAGGTAAAAGAACTTTTTCAGTATTTTTTCTAAATTCCACTAATCCTGAAACCACAGTAGTTACAACTTTTCCCATTCCAGGATAACCTCTAACATTGAATTTAGTACCTAATACTTTTACTACTGAATTTTCAACATGTATCTGAAAGGGCCTGCGTTCATCCCTTGCAACTTCAAAATATGCCTCACCTTCTAAATAAACTTCTCTTTCATTAACAAGATTATTGTCAAAATATCTTAGTTTACTATCTGCATTTAACCAAACCTTACTTCCATCCGGAAGATCCATTCTTTTCATTTGTCCTCTTTCTAATAGTACTATCTCATTATTCACTGAATAGACAAAGGAAAATGGATTACTCACAGATTTATATATATAGAAAGATCCAACAATAATAACCAGCACAGCAGCTACTCTATACACCCATCCTATTATTGATCTATCATCTCCTGAAGCTTCTTTTATCTTTTCCTGCACCATTCCATAAACCCTATCCATATCAAGTCTAGAAACATCCGGGCTATCATGCATTAAATAATCAGATATCACTTTCTCCCTAAGCTCCATTAATTCATTTTCATTATTCTGATTATCAACAGAATTGCGTTTCAATAAATCTCTTAATATGTTTTTTAATCTTTCTCTCATCTTACTTTATAGCAATTATCTTATATACCTAGGACCTGCTAAAAAAACAAATCCCCTAAAGAATTATTAATATTTTTTGAGTTTTTTAGAAAAAAAGCATAAACAGGGGTAATAATTTCAATATATCAATGCTTTCAGATATCTTTTTTAAGGCTATTACCAACTGACTATCTATGGTTTTGACTGAAATATCCAACATTTTAGCTATATCCTTATATTTTAGACCATCAATCTTAGCAAGCCTGAAAATTTCCTTACAACGAGAGGGTAAAGAATCTACGACCATATCTATATGTTCTTTTAGCTCCTTGGCAAATACATATTGCTCAGGATTTACACCAAAATCACCTACCTCAATATCGCCAGACAATTCATCCTTATAGTCAATTCTTTTTCTCCTTTCAATATATTTAAAACTTTGATTTCGTATAGCAACATACAAATAGACATCAATATTTTCAATATTAACTAAATTTGCTTTAGATTGCCACAACTTAAAAAAAACATCAGCAACAACTTCTTCCGCTTCATTTCTATCCTTTAAATACGAAATAGCTATTCCAAATAGTTTTCGATAATACATATCAAACAATTGACGAAAAGCCCTTTCTTCGCCTTTTGATATTTTTAATGTAATCTCATTTATTTTTATATCTTCTCTCAAATTATTCGCGTTTGAATACTAGCAAATATATTTTTTATATTTGGAATATGCAATATTCCGATATAAGCTCCACACAAGTAATTTATATTGAGTATAAATTACACACCTATCTAACTTATACATTTAACAGACAAACAAAGCTATATTGTTGATTATCAGATATCTCAAATACAGAAAACTTTCCCTATTAAATCAACTTACTTTATATTAAATTGATTCCCAACGCATTAAATCCTCCAAAGGTATAATATGAAATTTATTTCTAAATCCTTATTTTTGCAGACGTTAGTAATTTGGGGAGAAAATGGGACGAAAAGGAATAATCAAACATAAAGGCATCATTCAGGATATTGAACCTGAAAAAATAACTGTCAAAATTCTCAATCAGTCTGCCTGTGCCGGTTGCCATATTAAAGGTGCATGTTCTATGGCTGACGTAAAAGAAAAGTACATCGAAGTTTCTTCTCCTTTCAATCAAGATTGGGAAAAAGGCGAAAAAGTTATAGTTCTTTGCAATGAAGAACTGGGATTTATTGCACTATTCTGGGCATATGTACTTCCTTTTATAACAGTAATAATCACACTACTAATTTGCACATCAATTAATTTAAGCGAATTATATAGTGGATTGATATCATTAGGAATATTAATTCCGTATTATTTAATTTTAAGTCTTTTTAAGACAAAATTAAAAAATAAGTTTTCATTCAGTATAGAAAAAATATAAACAGATTTAAAATGAGTATTACAGTATTATTAACAATTTTATCACTATGTGCGATTGGAGTGACTGCCGCAGTCATTCTATATTTTGTAGCACAAAAATTCAAGGTATTCGAGGATCCTCGAATTGATGAGGTGGAGGCTTTGCTCCCAGGAGCAAATTGTGGAGGATGTGGATATCCCGGATGTAGAGGACTTGCAGAAGCTATGGTAAAAGCAAATAACCTGGAAGGTTTAAATTGCCCTGCCGGTGGAGCTGAAACAATGTCTTCCATTGCAGCGTATCTTGGACTTGAGGCCGAAGCGCAGACACCAAAAATTGCAGTTGTAAAGTGTAATGGCAGTTGTGAAAACAGACCAAGAACAAATAATTATGACGGAGCTGCCAGCTGTGCTATTGCAGCTTCGTTATATGCAGGAGAGACGGCATGTCAGTACGGATGCCTGGGATGTGGCGACTGTGTGGATGTATGTAATTTTGATGCAATTCACATGGATAAAACAACTGGTCTCCCGGTTGTAGATGAAGAAAAATGTGTTGCTTGTGGAGCCTGCGTGACAGCATGTCCTAAAAATCTTATTGAACTGCGGAACAAAGGACCTAAAGGAAGAAGAGTTTTTGTTTCATGTATGAATAAAGATAAGGGAGGGCCTGCCCGTAAAGCATGCAACGTTGCATGTATTGGTTGCATGAAATGTGTTAAGGAATGTCCTTTCGATGCCATTGTTGTTGAAAACAATCTCGCATATATAGACTTTGAAAAGTGTAAACTTTGTAGGAAATGCGTTGCTGTTTGCCCAACAGGTGCAATTCAGGAAGTAAATTTTCCACCTAAAAAAGTTAAACCTGCTGAAGATCCGGTAGCCCCCCAAAAAGAAAAAGAGAATAAGCCTGAAGAAAAAAAAACAGGACAAGGCTCCCGAGGCAGATAACAATACAAATAACACAGATAAATAAAGGAGGATAATACAATGTTAAAAACATTCAAAATAGGAGGTGTTCATCCACCGGAAAATAAATTATCTGCAGGTAAAAACATTGAAGTTCTTCCTTTACCTGAACAAGTAATTATTCCTATCGCTCAACATATAGGTGCTCCAGCAACAGCAATTGTACAGAAAGGAGACTACGTAAAAGTTGGTCAGATTATTGCAAAATCTTCAGGTTTTGTATCTGCCAATATTCACTCTTCTGTTTCAGGTACTGTTCTAAAAATTGATAATGTAACTGATGCAAGCGGTTATCCAAAACCCTCAATAATTTTAAAGGTAGAAGGAGATGAATGGTCTGAAGAAATCGACAGAACAACTGCCATTAACAGAACTGTAGCTTTTGAAAAAGACGAAATAATAAAGAAGATAGCTGATGCCGGGATTGTTGGTCTTGGTGGAGCTACTTTCCCTACAAATGTAAAATTAAGTCCTCCTCCCGGGACAAAAGCAGAAGTTCTTATCATTAACGCAGTAGAATGTGAGCCATATCTTACTTCCGACCATATTGTAATGATGGAAAAGGGCGAAGAAATAATGATAGGTACACAAATACTAATGAAATCTCTTAATGTTGACAAAGCCATAATTGGTATTGAAAACAATAAGCCAGATGCAATAAAACACTTAACTGAACTTGCACAAAGATATTTAGGGATAGAAATATGTCCCCTAAAAGTAAAATATCCACAGGGAGGTGAAAAACAACTTATAAAGGCAACAATCAACCGTGAAGTTCCATCGGGAGCTCTTCCTATTGCCGTTGGAGCTGTTGTTCAAAACGTAGGTACTGCCTTAGCTGTTTATGAGGCAATTCAAAAGAACAAGCCTCTTTTTGAAAGAGTAGTTACAATAACAGGTAAATCCGTAAAAAAACCAGGAAACTACCTTTGTCGTCTTGGTACTCCAATTTCAAATCTTATAGAAGCTGCAGGAGGATTACCCGAAGATACAGGGAAAATTATTGGAGGTGGTCCTATGATGGGTAAGGCACTTATTAACGCTGATATTGCATTAACAAAGGGAAGTTCAGGTGTTCTTATCATGAATGAAAAAGAAGCCCAAAGAGGACAAATGCAAAATTGCATACGTTGTGGAAAATGTGTTTCCGTATGCCCCATGGGGCTTGAGCCATTCCTTTTAATGACTCTTGCAGACAAGAATATGCTAGAAAGACTGGAAACAGAAAAAGTAATGGATTGTATAGAATGTGGATCGTGTAGCTTCACATGCCCTGCTAACAGACCTCTTCTTGACTATATACGTTTAGGTAAAGGCCGTACGGGACAAATGATAAGAAACAGAAAGAGCAAATAATCTCTTTTAAAAATTAATTAAAGATTACACTATAGTAAGTGTTTTAAAATAAATTTAAACCTATGAGTAATTTATTTATATCCCCTTCACCACATGTACACAGCGGTGATTCCATACAGAAAAATATGTACGGAGTGGTAATAGCAATGTTACCTGCATTAGTACTATCTTTCCTTTATTTCGGCATGGGAGCTATTGTTGTAACGCTAACTTCAGTAGCAGCATGTTTATTCTTTGAATTTATTATTCAAAAATATCTTTTAAAAACAGCACCAAGTATAAACGATGGTTCCGCCTTAATTACAGGATTATTATTAGCCTTTAACGTACCCTCGAATCTTCCTGTATGGATAATCATTATAGGAGCTTTAGTTGCCATAGGAGTGGGTAAATTAAGCTTTGGAGGACTTGGAAACAATGTTTTTAACCCTGCTTTGGTTGGACGTGTATTCCTTCTAATATCTTTCCCTGTACAAATGACTTCATGGCCAGTAGCCGAAGGATTAAAGACGGGATATATAGATGTTCAGACAGGAGCAACGCCACTTGCAATACTTAAAGAAGCCGTTAAAAACGGAGAATCTGTCAGTTCGGTAATGGCTCAGAGTAATTTCCCTTCTTACCAGGATATGTTCATGGGTAATATGGGAGGAAGTTTAGGAGAAGTTGCAGGAGTGGCACTTATACTTGGTTTAGCTTATATGCTAGTGAAGAAAATAATTACATGGCATATTCCAGTTGCAATACTAGGAACAGTTGCAGTATTTACTGGAATTCTTCATCTAGCCGATCCTGTTCAGTTTGCAAATCCTTTATTCCATCTTCTTACAGGGGGATTATTACTAGGGGCAATATTTATGGCAACCGACTATGTAACATCGCCTATGTCAAACAAAGGAATGCTTATATATGGTATTGGAATCGGAATTCTAACTGTGGTCATCAGAATTTTCGGAGCTTACCCTGAAGGTGTTTCATTTGCCATTCTTATAATGAATGCTTTCACACCATTATTAAATGCATTCTGTAAGCCAAAAAGATTTGGTGAAAAATCTAAATAAAGAAAACAGAAGAATTCACATATTTATAATATAGAATTATGGCAAAGAAATTAGAATCTTCATTCAAAAATATGGTATTAGTGTTATTATCTGTAACACTGATTGCTTCTGCAGCTGTTGGAATGGTTTATGAATTGACCAAAGAACCTATTGCCACTGCAAAGCAAAATAAAAAACTAAAGGCTATAAAATCAGTTGTACCTTCTTTTGACAATAATCCTAATGAAGAAATGTATGCTGCAGATATAGACGGAGGAAAAATTGAAATGTATCCCGCAAAAAAAGGAGGTGAACTTGTAGGAACAGCTGTAAAGACCTTTACAAATAAAGGTTTCTCCGGTCAATTCTGGATAATGGTAGGATTTAAACCAGATGGCAGTATCTACAACTACTCGGTACTTGAACACAAAGAGACTCCTGGACTTGGTTCTAAAATGGACAAGTGGTTCACTAAAGAAGGTAAAGGCAGTATTGTAGGAATGAACCCTTCTCAGTCTAAGATGATAGTATCGAAAGACGGAGGTGACGTTGATGCAATTACTGCAGCTACTATTAGTTCAAGAGCATTCCTTGATGCAGTGCAGAGAGCTTACAATGCATATAGCCAAAACAAGAAATAATAACTAACCCATAGGTTATAAAAGATATTAAAATGAGTCAGGTAAAAAATTTTACTAAAGGATTTATCAAAGAGAACCCAGTATTTGTTCTTCTTCTTGGTATGTGTCCAACGCTTGGTGTAACAACCTCGGCAATAAACGGACTGGGTATGGGACTTGCAACAACATTTGTTCTTGTAATGTCTAACCTGGTAATATCAGTTGTTGCGAACTTAATTCCAGACAAGGTACGTATACCGGGTTTTATTGTGATAATCGCTGCATTCGTAACTATTGTCGATATGTCAATGGCTGCCTATCTTCCATCTTTACACGAATCGTTAGGGCTATTTATCCCACTTATTGTAGTTAACTGCATTGTCCTAGGAAGAGCAGAAGCTTTTGCATCAAAAAACAGTCCTTTATCTTCAATAATAGATGGAGCAAGCATGGGATTAGGATTTGCTTTTGCCCTAACTCTTCTTGGAGGGACAAGAGAACTTCTTGGTAGTGGTAAATTCTTTAATATCGCAATTTTCAACGAAAGCTACGGAATGTTAATTTTCGTACTTGCACCAGGAGCATTTATTGCCCTTGGGTACTTAATTGCTTTGATCAACAAACTTAGAAAAGCTTAGGAGAATAAGATATGGAATATATAATAATTATAATATCAGCAATATTTGTAAACAATATTGTGTTGGCACAATTCTTAGGAATATGTCCATTCCTTGGTGTTTCTAAGAAAGTATCAACAGCCGTTGGTATGACAGGTGCAGTGACTTTTGTAATGGTACTTGCAACTATAGTAACGTATATTATTCAAAAGTTTGTCCTGGATCCTTTTGGCATAGGATTTATGCAAACCATTTCATTTATTTTGGTTATTGCAGCGCTTGTTCAGATGGTAGAAATAATTCTTAAAAAAGTAAGCCCATCATTATATCAGGCACTTGGAGTATTCCTGCCTCTTATTACAACAAACTGTGCTGTATTAGGAGTAGCAATCATGGTTATCCAAAAAGATTATAACCTGGTAGAATCAGTAGTATTCTCAGCAGCAACAGCCATAGGATTTGGACTGGCACTTACAATTTTTGCAGGTATAAGAGAACATCTTGATCTTCTTGAAATGCCAAAAGGAATGAAAGGTACACCAATTGCGTTAATAGTGGCAGGACTCCTTGCAATGGCGTTTATGGGATTTGCCGGAATAGTATAAGAAAAGATAAAATACAATATTAAAATAGGCTACCTTAAATGAAAAGGCAGCCTATTTTTTAAATCTAGTCTTGAAATCTGTCAAACTAATATATATATTTCCCGTAAAGTCGTAAATACTACTTCTTCCTGTATTTAGGTTTCTGCTTTAATTCATCAGGACGAGTAGAATATTCTTTTTTACCATATTCAGGTACATTCTTCAAGAATTCTGGGATTTCATTTCCTTTTTGAGCTATTCTTTCAGCTAGCATTTCTAGTGCTAAAGCATATTCATAGTGAATTCTAGCATCATCGCGGTCTGCATTATTATAAGCAATATAGCGTAAATACTCAACACTTTTAAAAAACCATTCATCAGTGTAATTTGCTCCATATCGCTCATTAATCCTTACCATAAATTTCAACCTATCAATTACTTTCTGCTTATCCAATGATTTATCTGAAATAGCTGAATCGATTAAAATAATAGCCTCACTATAATTATTATCCTTATATATAAAATCAGAAATTTTCTTAAACCTTAAATTAAAACCTTTACCTTCGAAATCACATAATTTATCCATAAAATCCTCACTACAATAACCAGTTTCTTTAGCCAGTTTTGTATCAACAGTCTCCTTTCCAAACAACTCCACAAACTTAGAATAATTATCAGAAACCTCTTTTAAATAAGGATTATCATACCCTGAAATACAATCATTATATAAATTCCATATTTCAGGCTCAGTCAACTTTCCACCATTTTTTATTATTTCACCAAATCCAGTGGAAACAGCATTTCTGTCAAAAATTGAAGACATATACCTCACATATGAGATCAAAAAATCCTTGCTTCTATTCCCATTATTATATTCAGAAAGAATATATATTGAAGTTTTCTGAGGATCTATAGCAGATTTTCCTACAGCTAAAAACTCTTCCATAGATTTTCGTCCCCCACAATGGTGTACTAATTTTTTATTCTTTGGATTAATAAAAGAATATGTTGGATATGATTGAACTCCATAATTTTGTGCAAGTACCCTTCCCTCTTTTGTCTCAGCATCAACTTTAAGACAAACAAAATTTTTATTATAAAATTCCCCGACTTCCGGTAAAATAAATACAGTTTTTACCATATTTAAACATGGACCGCACCACTGTGTATAGAAATCAATAAACACTAATTTATTTTGCTCAACAGCCATTTCACAAACCTCATCAAATGATTTGTGCTGAAACTTAATTCCTGTTTGTGCTGAAACAAATAAAGAACTCAACACAATAAAAATACTCAATACAACTTTATTCATCACTAATAATATTTTGAAGTTATTTTAGGATTTATTAAAAACCCCATATATAGACACTTTAAATTTTCCCGAGTTCAAAGTAGTTATTCCTATTTTAGTAATTTCCCAACTGTTTCATCCAATTGCTTGCCATGAATAGCCTTGGCAACAATATTGCCATTTTTATCAATTATAACATTATAAGGTATTCCTCTAACAAAATACTTCTTTGCAAAGGCGCAATCCCATTTATTAAGGTCAGAATAATTATGCCAGTTTAATTCGAACTTTTTAATAGCAGACAACCATCTTTCCTTTTTACTGTCTAAAGAAATGCCAAGAACCTCAAATCCCTGATCGTGATATTTATCATATAACTCCTTAACATGGGGTAATTCCGCACAACAAGGAGCACACCATGAAGCCCAGAAATCAATCATTAATACTTTACCTTTGAAGTAGTCAAGATTTACATCTTTCCCTTCAAGAGTCTTAAAATTAAAATCAACAGCCCTGTTTCCAGGAGTTATAGATTTTAATATTTTTAAATTCTTCTCAATCTCATTATATAGCTTAAAACTTTTGGATGATTCAGGAATATCTAGAAAAATCTTGCTAACACTTAAATAATTATCTGGATTCTTTGATAGTTCATATAATTCATATAATCCAAGAATATTAGAGTTGTTATCAGAAATAAACTTTTCTTTAAGTTCCCTTTCTTTTGCATAATATTCTCCTTTTATATCTCCCCTTAGTAGTTTTATTCTATCCTGTTCAAATGCAAAGAACAACGAATTTAATCCTTCCCCCTCTAGTTTATTTACTCTAAATAAGTCACCATAAATTAAACCTTCAATATTAAGAGTTAAATTCTCTAAGAATATTAACTTACCATATTTGAATTTATCAACACTCGTTATATATCCTATTTCAGAATTTCCAATTTCATATGAAAATGAAAATTCTCCATTTTTAACCTTGATTTCCTTTTTCCTTATAAAATCACCGTCTTCAAATACCCAGAAAAAAAGACTTGCATCCTTTGCATTTGTAATTTTTCCTTTAATATTCAATGAAGGTTTAGAACAAGAAACGATACAGAATACTATGAGTATAAAACCCATACATTTAAAAAACTTATTCATGTTTTAAAATTATAACGCAAATTCACTTACAAACAAAAAATCTGAACAAACAGTACTTTTCCCTTTAGGAATTTATACTTCAAATACTAAACAATTAAAGCAAATTCGGATAAATAGACCTTATTCAGATAATTAATAAAAAAATTTACGATTAAATGGTTACAAGATTTTATTAAAAAAGAGATGAGACTAAAGATTTAATCCCATCTCTTAATAAACTTATTTTAGTATCCAGGATTCTGGTCAACTGGATTTCCATTCAATTCACTCGAAGGAATAGGCAGTATTCTAAAGTCTTCAATTCGCTTAAGATACTGAGCTTCAGCCTCACTTCCCTTTTCTATTGCTTTATCCAACGCTTCTTTTAGAAGATCGTTTCTCTCAAGTAATTTTTCAACACCAAAACGTCTCAATGCAAAATATTCATGCCAGTTCTCAAACGACATTTCAATCAACCACTCATTACAAATAGCAGTTTCTATTTCTTCTTTTGTAGCATGGGCAACAGAACCAGCACCTGCACGATTTCTAATAGCAGCAATTGGAGCATAAGCATCTTCATAAGTACCTCCATTACGGTAAATAGCTTCTGCTTTCAATAGATAAATTTCAGCAGTTCTAAGATAAATAACAGGAAGATTATTAGAGGCATTTACAAGCTTTTTAACTGTCGCATTTTTGTAAACAACACCTGCTGTTCCATAATTATAATCAACCACAACAGTATCGCCTATTATTGCATTAAAACGAGGATCATCACCCAATAATGCTATATAGTTTGAAGAAGGTCCCCACTTACCTGAGCTAAATGAATTTATACGAGTTTCCAATCCTGATGCATCAGAATCACCAAATTCTCTGGCAAAAAGTATTTCATTAGTTGTTGAATAATCTGTGAAAACAGTTGAATAATCAGCAGCTAATCCATTTTCTGTATAATCTAATACCTCATCTGCCAAATCAATACAATCAGAATATTTTCCCATTTGGAATAGAACTCTTGTTTTAAGAGCTTTTGCTGCCACCTCTGACGCCTGAGAACAAATTGAATAATCAGGACACTTATCAATAGCAATATCCAATTCATCAAGAATCATTTGATAACTCTCAGCAACAGTAGAACGCTCAACCCTCACATTATCAAGACCAGGAAGTTCATTTCTAACAATTAACCCAAGCTTACTATCCATATCCCAATACTGAGCAAATCTCAACATCAGTCTATTATAAGCCAGAGCCTTTAGAAAATGTAACTCTCCTTCAATCTCATCTTTTCTGTTTCCTTCAAAATCATTAATTCCATCTATAGCTGACAATAAGAAATTCGCATTTTTTATTAAAGCATAATCAAAGTCCCAGTCCTTATCACTAGAACCAGATAAAACAGGCCAATAACGCTCATAGTAATATACAGCATTTCCTCTTGTCCACCATTCAGGTTTCCTCATTGTACCAGCCTTAAAACTTCCTGCTACAATAACATCTCTTGAATTGTATGCATCAGCAGATAAATTAGAATATACACCTACCAATGCTAATTCAACCTTCTTAGCATTAGTTATTGCACCATCTAAATCAGCCTCATAAGGAGGCAATTTCTCCAATACATCCACTGTAGTACAGCTAAACAGCAAAAAGGAGAATAATAATATTTCTATATATTTTTTCATCATAAGTTCTTTTTATAAATTCAACTTCAATCCAAAAGAAAATGTTCTTAATCCAGGGTAACTTGTTTCATAATTACCCCCGAAATTTCCTGTAGCATTAACCGTTGCTGGATCTGTTCCAGGATAAGAAGTCAATGTAAATAAATTAGTTACTGACACATACAATTGTCCATTAACAGGAAGATTATTTATCTTAGGCAAATCGTAAGATATTCTAAAATCCTGTAATCTTAGATATGAAGCATCGAACAGACTAAGATTAGTCAATGCAGGCACTCCCTGTCCAATATAAATTGCAGGTATCTTAGCATCCAAATTATCTGGAGACCAACGATTATCAAGATTATAATCAACAAGACCGACTAACTGATTAGGCACATTCTGTAAAGCCTTACCATAATATTTCAGGCCTCCAATTTGAAATCCAAAATTAGCCATTACAGAAAAACTCTTATATTTCAATGAAGCATTGAATCCACCAAATAAATCAGGATCAGGGCTACCTATTATAGTTCTATCCTTACTATCAACTTTACCATCTTCGTTTAGGTCAGTCAATTCCAGATTACCAGGGTACAACGTTCCATAATAAGAAGAATGACCTTTTGCAACAGCACTAGCATTAAGCTCATCAATACGATCCTGGCTCTGAATAATACCGTTATATTTATATCCAAAGAAAGCCCCCATTGCATATCCAACAGCCAATACCTGAGAACCACTTCCCTGTACAACAGTACCACTGGAATTCTCGATAGCACCTTCCTCTTCCAGTTTTCTTACCTCATTTTTATTTGTAGCCAGATTCAATCCTAAATCTAATTTAAGTTCCTCCGTTTCGATTACTTTAGCCTTAATATTAAATTCAAATCCCTGGTTACGAACTGCCCCTATATTATAATACATCTCATCGACAGCCATACTCGAAGGGAAAGCAAATCTCCTAATCAAATCTTCAGTATCTTTAATATAATAACCCAAAGATCCTGTCAAACGGTAGTTAAAGAATGCATAATCAATTCCCAAATCGTAAAGTGTAGAAAGCTCCCACTTAATATCTTTATTTCCCACCTGAGAATGCTCAATACCAGGCTTATCATTATATTTTGTTGCCCTATATAAATCCCTGTTAGAATAACTTTCAAGATTCTGAATACCAGTCTTACCTGCAGAAACTTTAAGTTTTAGATCATTTATAAAATCAGCACCTTCCAAGAAACTCTCTTTATCTAATCTCCATGCCAATGCCCCTGAAGGGAAAAATCCATAACGATTATTCTTTCCAAACATTGAAGAGCCATCATAACGAGCAGTAACAGTAACAAGATACTTATCGTTATACTTATAATTTAAACGGGCAAACGAAGAAAATAATCCTCTTCCCAATTTTGAATCATAAGCCTGACCGAATTCCGTACCACCACCAACATTAATATAAATTTCATCCATTGGGAATCCATTCTTTGATAAATATCCAGACTCACTTTCTGAATTCTCAAAAGAAACACCACCCACAAAATCAACGGAATGAATATCGTTAAATGTTTTCAAATAGCTCAAAGTATTATCAAAGATGGTAGTAAATCCCCTACCCTCAGATCTACTAGCAGAAGCTTGCTTATAATAACTTAAGAAGCTAGGGCTAAACTTATAGTTATAATTCATATACTGGTTAACCGAAAAACTGGATTTCAATTTAATATCCTTATATATTTCAAGTTCCCCATATAAGTTTCCCGATATTCTGTATTCATCAGAATTATTAAGTTCTTTTGACTCAGCAACAGGATTAGTATCGTAAAAAGTAACACCATCCTCTTTATAAATTGGAAGATCTGGACGATGTCCCTGTGCAGAGAACATAGAAGTTCCAGATATATTTTGATCTGAATAAGTCAAACTTAATTTAGTTCCAATCTTAAATTTAGAATTTATATTTATATCCAGATTTGCCCTTGCCGAATAACGAGTAAGGTCATCATTCACAACCATACCTTTATGATCCATTATAGATCCAGAAACAAAATAAGAGATATTCTCACTACCACCTCTTACAGACATGTCAAGATTATGTCTCCAGGCAGCTTGTTTTACTTCATCAAACCAATCAGTATTGGCATTTCCCACATAACCACCTTCAGTATCAAGAATATCTTCAGCAGCAGTATTTCCCGGATCAACCACTAATGTCTTATTAGCTAGGTCAGTCAAAAAAGCACGGAACTCATTTCCATCAAGCATAGAAAAGTTCTTTATCTGAGAATCTACAGATGAATTGTAATTCACACTAAATCTGGCTTTTTCATTTAATCTACCTTTTTTAGTTGTAATCATTACAACACCATTTGCAGCACGAGAACCATAAATTGCAGAAGCAGACGCATCTTTTAGAACATCAACAGAAGCAATATCTGATGGAGGGATTGAATTCATAATATCAGGATCGTCTGTAGGAACACCATCAATTACATACAAAGGATTATTTCCACCAGAAAGAGAAGTAGCACCACGCACTGTAACTCTTACAGTCTCACCAGGACGCCCTGTATTTCCACTAACCTGAACTCCCGCCGCCATATTCTGTAGTAAAGAAACAGCAGAAGGAACATTTTTCACTTCTAAATCTTTTTCAGAAATACGTGCAACAGAACCTGTAAAATCTTTTACAGATGTAGTACCATAACCGACAACTACAACCTCATCCAAATTCTCTGCACTTGATTCAAGAACAACTTTTAGATCTTTCTGCCCCTTATAAGCAACTTCCTTTGTTTTCATTCCAACAAAAGAAAAAACCAAGACCACACCTTTTTTATCCTGAAATTTTAATTCAAAATTACCGTCTATATCTGTTGCAACACCAGTTTGAGTGCCTTTCACAAAAACAGAAACTCCAGGTAAAGCCTCACCATTTTTATCAGTAACCTTACCATTTATAATGTTTTCTTTTATTTGCTGAGCTTCAGATACAATTGGTTTTTCAAGAATAAGAATAACATCATCAATCACCTTACATTGATAAGGAGTATCTTTAAAAACCTTTTCCAAAACTTCACTTACAGTTTTATTTTCAGCCTTAACGCTAACCCCAGCAAGTTTTTCTATTTGGTCAACATTATAAATAAAACGCAGACCAGTTTGTTTTTTTATGGCTGAAAAAAGTTCCAGCACCTTAGCATCCTGCATATCAAGATTTACCCTCTGTTGTTGAGAGTAACTGCCTGCAGAAGCACCAAGCACAAAAACCATTACCATTACAATACACAATTTCATAATTCTTAAAATTTTCAAGCGTTTTCTACCAAGAAAACGGCACAAAAAAACATTTTTTTTCATACTTTTGAATTTGATGTTAGAAATGAGAATAAATACAGATACCACAAAGTATTTATTCATTATTAAAATTTCGGAGGATGTTAGCGCATCTTCCGTTTTTTTATAATTTTTTACCTATAATTATTGATCTCCCTTTAATTCTAAATTTTACGTCCGATGATTTCTCAATAAAAAACAAGAAATCCCTAATATCATCATATCTTTTCATATCTCCACTAAATCTCAACTCTTTACACTCAGAGTTCTGATAAAACACATCCACATCGTACCATCTTCCCAACTTAGTCATTATTGATTCAAGATTTTCGTTAACAAAAACAAAATCCCCATTCTTCCATGCAATATATTGACTAACATCAACATCGTTTACTACGACCTTTCCAGAACCCATCTCTAAAGATCCCAACTGTCCCGGTTTTAACAAATGTTCCTTTCCTGTACCTACCTTACGTAAGCCCACAGAACCATTTACTAATACGGTTTCAATAACATCATGGTTGTATGCATTAACATTAAACTCAGTCCCGAAAACTTTAAGTCTAAAATCATTAACACTCAAGATAAAGGGTTTATTCTTATCATGAGCCACCTCAAAATATCCTTCCCCCTTTAAGTATACCACCCTTTTAGCCCCCACAAAATCAACAGGAAATCTTAATTCGGATTCTGCGTTCAGCCAAACCTTAGTTCCATCGGAAAGAGTAGCCGAATACTCACCACCTCTGGGAACCACTATTTTATTATATATTAACTTTTTGTCTTCAGGCTTACCCTTTTTCTTATAACTTACTCCACTCAAACTATCTATTAAAACAGAAGTTCCGTCAATTTCATTTAAAGAAGTATTACTATCAGAAATATTTAGTTTCTCACCAGAAGACAAATACAAAACAGCCTTTTGCCCACCAGGAGTAATTTTTGTCTCTGCAATTGGGTCAAGCACTGTATTTTCTGTTTTATTATTTATAACAAATAAACTTGCAATACCCAATAAAATAACCACAGAAGCAGCTATACTATAATAAAATAAATTTTTCCTAGGCTTTACTAACAATTCATTAATTGACGAATATGATTTATCTTTATCTATAAATTCATCTTTACAAGAAAAACGAACAAGCATATACTCCCGAAGTATATTCTTATAGATATTCTTATTCTCAGAATTCAGATTAATCCATTGTTCAATTTCTTGAGTTTGTTCAAAATCCAGTTCCCCAAGAATAAAGTCAATTAATAACTTATATTTTTCATCAGAAATATTCATACTTATAATTTTATTTGAAATCTTTAGAGTAATGAAAAGCTAAATCATAAAAACACCTCTTTAACCGTTTAATAAATTAGCCCAACAATCTTAAGTTTTCACTAATAGTACAGTAAGAATATAAAAACGGTTGAATGTATTTTTATTTTTTTTTGAAAAAAAACAACAACAATAAATTTGTTTTATCACCAAGCCTTACCCTTAGCTTTTTTAAAGCATTAACCAACAATGTTTTAACCGTAGAAACAGAAACACCTAATTCGCTAGCAGTATCCTTATATCTCATATTATTCAGAAAGATACATTTTACCACTTCACGACTTCTTGTAGGAAGATTTTCAATTTCCTCCATCACTTTTGAAATTATAACATCCTCATCTTCCCTATAATCTTCAATAATAGGCTCAACATCACTTATTTCAAGTCCTCCTTTTAGCAGATCTACCTTGGCAATACGGTTATAGCAAGCATTTCTTACAGATACATATAAAAAAGATGATAATGTTTCAGACTTAAAAGTTTTATATAATTCCTTATTCCATATTTTAACGTAAAACTCCTGAACAACATCCTCAGATAAAGCAATATCATTGAGCATAGTATCCGCCCATAAAACCAAGGACTTATAATACTTCTCAAAAAGAAGATCCATCCCTTTATTGTTTCTGGCTTTTAAAAGCCCACATATTTCTTTATCTGTAATTACCACACTAAAAAGTTTACGTCAAATGTATAAAATAAGGGTCAATATCTCAAAAATAAGGTATTCTTTTAAACCAGTAAAATAAATTACAATTCAAAAAGCCAACATACAATAATACACATGGAAAAGAATCACTAAAATCCAGTACAACAACAAAAGATGTTTTTAACTTTGTATACATCCTAAAAAGATAACAATATAAAATACCATGAATATTAAAATTATAAAAAAAGAACAACAAAGTACATCTAACTGGTCGGGAGGGACAACTACACAACTGGCAATATTCCCTGAAAACTCCAGCTACCAAGGCAAGACTTTTTCTTTCAGACTCAGTTCTGCAAAGGTAGACATTGAAGAATCCACATTCACAAAACTGGAAGGGGTATCAAGGGATATCATGATACTTGAGGGAGAACTGAAACTTATTCATGAGGGAAAATATTCTAAAATACTAAAACAATTTGAAACAGATCAATTTCAAGGGGACTGGAATACCAAAAGTGTGGGTAAAGTAACCGATTTTAATCTTATGACAACAGGAAGTAATAGTGGTTTTATAAGCCATCTGAATATTCCTAAAAATAGAACACATCAATTATCTTATGCTCCAAATTACAATATTATCGCCATATATACATACAAAGGAGAAATAGAAATAAATGGGAATACAAATTTAAAAGAAAAACGAATTAGCACTTTTGTGGATTGATAATAACGACTTAAACTTAAATAACCCGATAAGTATAAATTCCATTAAAAACAGCGATCTTATTATTACAAAAATTCAATTCTTCGATCTTTAATATTATTTATAGCCTTTATATAGTGTATTTATAAGTATAAAGCAATACAACTATTTTATCAAAATAAAAAACAAATTAATAAAATATATAGACATACACATCAGAAAATCAAAATAGCAATAACTATTATTAATATTTTTTCATATATTTAATAGCAAACATTACAATTATGATTTCCTCAAAAATACGTATTTTATTAATTTGTTTTCTTTTTATAAATACAACTGTTAAAGCCACGGAAATATCTTACGGCACAATAAAACCTACAGAAGTAACTATTGCCTGTTGGAAATACAACGAACCTTACACATACATTTCTGAAGAAGGGAAACCAGCCGGAATACTTATTGATCTCTGGCAAAAATGGTCACAAAAAAGTAATATTAAAGTAACATTTAAATTTTATGACACTCTCGACAGTGCTGTTATTGCTGTCATAAAAAAACAAAATAGATATTCATTCCGGTCTAAGAATAAATGATTCACGAAGTAAATATCTAACATTTGCAAAAAGGATGTTCTTCCCCGGAAGATTAGCAATATTTTACGGAGGATATAAAACACCTGTAACATTGAAAAATCTCAGTAATAAAAAAACTGGGAGTTATCAACAATTCATTTGCAAATAACTTCATTGAGAAAAATTATCCAGATATACATCTTGTAAAATACAATAACAGGAAACAGATGACCGAAGATCTTCTCTCAGGAAAGATAAGAGCCTTCATATCAAATGAACCCAGTGTATTAAAACTTATTCACAGTAATAATCTTACCAATAATATAAAAAAGACGCCAGGTTTTTTCTATTGAAAAAAAACTTTTATGTAGCCGTTTCCAAAAAAAAACAACCAATTATTACCATTTATATATAATGGTCCTTAGTCAATTATATTATCACGACTATTTAGAGGCAGAAGCAAAATACATATATAACCCCCATTCAAGATATTATTCAAACAGCAGGCAATCAATTGAATTAACAGAAAAAGAAATATCATGGTTAAACAAACATAAACAATTAACAGTAGGATATTATAACAACAGTACCCCTATTGAATTCGAAAACGATGATAAAAAATTTGCAGGAATAACAAAAGACGTATTGGAAAAAATAGGTGACAAACTAAATATAGAGTTCATATATAAAGCAATTAACAAGAGTGACTACAAGAGTCTGGCAGAATCAATCAACAAAAACAAACTGAACTTTATTACTTCCTCAAACACAAAATATGACACAAGCTACATAATAAACTCTCTCCCCTATACCAGCCTGGATATAGTAACAGCAATCAGAAAAAAACTCCAATGAATCAAGACATTTGAATTTTGATAATAAAATAATTGCATGTAACAATCCTGTTGTTTATAACTTTATAAGTAATTTATACCAAAATAATAAAATAATTAGAGTTAAATCAGCCCAGGAAGGTATCCGAATACTAGTCAATAAGCACGCTGATTTATTTATTGGTGATCTCCCATCAATTAAATACTCAATAACAGAATTAAAAACTGATAAAATCGAAATAAATTACGAAAACACTGATTACAAATGACATATCTTTTGGAATTAATAAAAACAACAAAATACTAAAATCCATACTAGACAAAGGAATACTTTCAATAGACAATCATGAAATTGAAGAAATTGTCAATAAATGGTCAAATATTACCATACAAGAAAAGACCAACTGGACACTTTTATTCAGCATAGGAATCCCAATAGCATTAGCAGCAATAGTAGGATATATTTTATTATTAATCACATTCAAAGAAATAAGAAAAAGAAACGAAGCTCAAAACGAACTTCTAAATGCACAAAAGAAACTAGTATCCACAAACTATAAAATCAACAAATTCTGGAGAAATATAAGCAATAAAATGACCTCGGCATTCCTTCATATTGACATAGAATTATCTGAAAAAAACGAAATAGCGAGCTCACAGGTTATTAATATTAATTCAAAATTTGAAGATTTAATAAACACAAAAAGGAAAGACATTATAAACAAGAGCTCCGAGAATATTTTAAAAAAATTGAATATACAATTCAAAAACCATTTACTAAAGTCAATAATAGACAGAAAAGAATACAGATTTGATTTTTACAATAAAAAACTGGAACGACATCTGGATTTTCTCATTATACCTATAGAGATCAATCAATTAGTAATATTAATTACTGATATTACCGACAAAAAACAAAATGAAACCAATATTCTTGAAGCACAAAAAATGGAGTCCATTGCACAGCTTGCAGGAAGTATTGCCCACGATTTCAACAATCAACTAATGGGCATACTAGGTTATTCCAATCTAATAAAAGACCAGGTTCAGGACCCTGAACTAAAAAATTACGCATCAATAATAATTGAAGGAGCCAGAAAATCTGCAGGATTAACAAATCAACTGCTTGCATTTTCGAGGAAGGGAAAATACAGAAATGTAATTATAAACATAAACATCACTATAAAAAAGATCATAAATATATTTAAAGACAAAAATCCCAAACTAACCATAAACTTCCAAGCCAACGCAACGAAATACAATATATCGGGCGAACCACAACTAATTCACAATGCATTATTAAATGTTATAATGAATTCTTTTGAAGCAATTCCTGAAGACGGAATTATAAATATAAGAACATATAATACAACTAACGACATTATTAATAATGAACATTCAGAAAATAACGATGAAAATCTGGTAATTGAAATAACCGACAACGGACCAGGCATAGAAGATGATAAGATATCAAAAGTATTTCAACCCTTCTATTCTACCAAAAACTCAGGAGTAGGTCAAGGCCTTGGTCTTCCTGCTGCAAAAGGAGCAATTTTATCACATAATGGAAAAATTAAAGTAGAAAATTTAGCCACAGGAGGATGTAAATTTTATATCCAACTACCCTTATTAAAAAGAAATCCAAGATTAAGAAACAATGAAATAACTATAAAGAAAAATCCGAACATTAACGGTAAAGCAAATATACTCATTATTGATGACGAAGAAATTGTAAGAAACATTGTAAAAGACATGCTGACTAATTCAGACAACAACGTAATAAGTTTCAGCAACGGTATTGATGCAATTAACTATTATAAGGATAATTACAACAAGGTAGATTTAGTTTTACTAGACATCATTATGCCAGAGCTATCCGGAAAAGAAGTCTTTTATAATCTTAAGAAGATCAATAAAAATGTAAACGTAATAATCTTCTCCGGGTATACAATGGACAACTCAATACAGGAATTATTAGACAAGGGCGTAAAAGATTTTATTCACAAACCTGTAAACAAAAAGATATTACTTAAAAAGATATCTCAAATACTAGGCAATAACGAGAACAAAAAGACAGAACCAAAACCAGTAGGTAAAAATACTTTAGAAAACCTTAAAACAACATTTTCAGATACAGATATCGATTCAGCACTGAAAAATCTGGGACACGATGTTGATTTATATATAAAATTAATCAGTCGATTTCATGAAAAATACCCCGACCTTATTGGCAATATCAGAAGATCTTTAAAGGAAGATTCCGAAGCTGCCTATATTACAGCACATTCCATAAAATCACTTGCAGCCACACTTGGTAGATATAAACTACAGAATGCAGCCATACAAATTGAAAGAGCCATACAAAACAATGAAGATTTAACCTATGTACTGGAAATATTTGAAAATGAATTTCTATTATTCATGAATGAAATCAAGAAATTTCTTGAAAAAAATAAAGCCACCTGATTTCCAGGCAGCCTTATCCCTAATATATATTGTTTTTCAGAAATTATCACTTTAAATTTAGATTCTTCTCTATAGTAGCAACCAGATTTCTACATTTTTCCACATAATCAATATCGTTTTTTTCTTCTGCCATCAAGGCAGCTTTTTTAGCGTAGAGCAAACCAACATCGTTATATCCTACCTTAAAAGATATTTTTGAATACTTATAAAACGATTCCAAATCCTGCCCTCTCTCCACAGTTTTTCCAGCCCAAAGCTGAATAACTTTTAGCCTTGAAACATCATTCATTATCTCTAAAGCACCTGCAGTAATTTCTTTTATCATTTCCCTGTCTTCGGGAAAATACCTAAAAAGCTTTCTTGCCTTATAAAAATACTCATCTTCCTTTTTTTGAGCCAACAATTCGCGTATTCCAAAATAATCCTGTATTACATCACGATGTTCATATTTAGATTCCTCCAATAAATCGATATATTGAGTAAATTTTTCAACATCATTTTTATACAAACCATCTAAATACCTAACACAGCTATAATCAAGCTTTTGAAAAACCTCTTCTTTAGAATACTTACTAATAAATTCATCCTTATTTTTAAATACATAATTAAGCGGTTCAGAAAGAATATCCGATGCATATTCCCTTATTATTTCCCAATTATATTCTTTAAGGTATTCTTGTTTTTCCTGTGTTGCAAAATATTTTTCTACAATATGCCTTGTCTCTAAACCAGCATTAGTCATATTTTTAAGCAAATTTTTAGCAACCTCAACATTCGATGGATTAGCTTCAAATTTTTTCATTAATACCTTTATATCAACCTCATTTCTATTTTCAACATTTATCTCCATCCCAAACGATAAAGCCTGAAAACCCATCAACAAACCCAATATTAATACAAACTTATTCATCTTTTCTAATTTCAACCTTTTAATCTTTTCTAAAACTCACTATTAATTTCTCTATACAATCTAAAGACACTCAAAAAGGAAAAATGGGTGAACTAAAAGTCTTTTTTTTTCCAGTTTTAACACCATTTAACCATTATAACGTTTGCGAAGGATATATATAAACAGATATTAACAAAATCGGATTTTACAACTCTAAGTACTATTTTTTCTACATATGTTATAATTTTAACTACAAATATAATGTCCGGCATTATAGAATTTATCCTTAGATGTTTGCCCACCTTATAAAATATAACAATTTAGCATGTATATAGATTAAAAAGGAACTATATTTGTTTTAAACAACAGATCAATGGCAACAGAAATAGAACGCAAATTTTTAGTCAAGGGCGATTTCACAAAAGACATCAGGGAATCCATCCATATCACCCAAGGCTACCTCTCAAGGGTTCCAGAACGCACTGTAAGAGTAAGAATTTATGACAAAGAAGGATTTCTAACAATTAAAGGTAAGTCTAACAATTCTGGTCTTAGCAGATACGAATTTGAAAAAGAAATAAACTATGAAGAAGCCCTTGAACTATTAAAACTATGCGAAAAGGGAATTATAGATAAAATACGCCACCTTATAGATTTCAAAGGACATACTTTTGAAGTAGATTTATTCAAGGGAGAAAACGAAGGCCTAATAATGGCAGAAATAGAATTAGAAGATGAAAACGAAACCTTTGAAACACCAGAATGGCTTGGGGAAGAAATCACAGGAGACAAAAGGTATTTCAACTCTAACTTAAGTAAAAATCCATATAAAACCTGGAATAAACAATAACAGTTCTGGAAAGAAATACCAATGAATAAAAGGCGGAATATATACTATTGAGTATATATTCCGCCTTTTATCTATTATAGTAACAATTTAAATTTAAAATATTGTGGTCGGGAAAAGAGTTCTATCAATATCTTCCTAACGATACAAAGTTTTTTAGGACAATCTATTTTCCCATCTGATTATAAAAAACAAAGGCTTAAAAGGAAAAACAACACGGGAAATGCCAAATCTAAAATCAAAGCATTAGATCTACAATAATAATATTGACAGACCACATCTCATACCATTAATAACCCACGGCTCGCTATAGCGTAACTACGAACAATATCTCATATAAATACTTAAGGTATAAGACAAAAGCTAATGATCAAAACCTATTTACAGTAACGCTTTACTGAAAGTTTTTCCTTTTTTTTCAGACGAAGATCCCAAATTCTCCGACCAACAATATTCAATTTTAATTTAAAATATTTATTTCATCTTCGATTAAATATAAGATATCACTAACCCATTCTACTACCAAACAATATCAGCAGGTTCCTCAGGAGCATTAGTAAACCCAAACCCTTCCTGCTGATTACATATTCTATTCCAATCATATTTATTTGTCCAGTCAAAGTCTGGAAATTCTAATATTTCTATAGGTATTTCTCCTGTTAATCTATTTTGCTCAACATCATAATACGAAATAACTGACGATGACACTAATTCTTTTGGAAGATTTCCTGTGAAATTATTATTAGCAATATTTATTTTCTTTAATTTCGTTAACTGCCCTACTTTTTCAGATATTACTCCAGAAAAGTTATTACCTGAAAGATATAAATAAGCCAGTTCAGGCATATCCCAGAAACATGAAATACCCCCTTCAAAACTATTACTTGCTAATCTCACTTCTTCTAATTTTACCAAGTTTGAGAAAGATGATGGTATAGTCCCTGTCAATTTGTTTAATAGTAAAGAAATCTTTTTCAAATTAGTTAATTTTCCAATGCAATCGGGAATGCTCCCTTCTAATAAATTATTTTCCAGATCTAGAATCACCAATTTCTTCAAATTCCCCAAACTCTCAGGGATTTCTCCGGTAAGACCACACTGCTTTAAAGAAAGTTCTCTTAACTCAGTTAATTCTCCTAATTCTTCAGGAATAGAACTATCATTAAAAACTGCTCCATTTATATGCAATTTCTCCAATCTTTCCAATTTAGCTATTTCCCCTGACAACGAACCCCTTAACCCATTAGAAGTCAATACTATCGAAGTAACTCTTCCCTCATCATCAACTATTATTCCTTCCCATTCGCCTACAGGAACATCATCATCCAACCATCCTTCATTATCAACCCAATATAGTCCCTCTGCTGCCTCATAAAAAGCAACAAGCGCTTTCCTCTCCTTATCCAAAATAGATTCTACTTCCATGGCCTTTTGCCTTACAACAAACTTTTCCTGATATTCTCCCATTGTAAAATTAAAAGTGGCACTCCTTTCTTCACCTAAATTTTCCAAACATGTAATTTGTAATTCTCCATTTCCTTCACCACTTAACTTGTCAAAACTACACCATTCATTACTCCCCTCAACTGTCCATGCCCCACTAGCAACAACTTCCAACTTTTTTAACTCTCCTTCATCCTCAAAGAAAAGAGTGTCTGTAGAAAGATATAAAAACTCAGCTGCTTCCTGAGTTATCTCCAAAGTATCACTAACAGCTCCGCCCACAAATACAAAAAATGTTTTCCTAGATATGGCCTTTTCATTTAGTTTTACTTTTATATTAACTATATTTTCTCCTGCGCTTCCCTCTCTGGGGCTTATTGTACACCAAGAAGAAATCCCTCTAACCTCCCATGGTATAGAAGAATTAACTTTTATCTCTAGTTCCCCACCTTTCTCTGTATTATTTATAATGCTTTTTTCCACTTTCACCATATCAGGATTTACTTCTTCTGTATCAGAACAAGCATAAAAAAGCGAAAACAGCAAAACACCACATAGCAATCGAAACAACTTTTTCATACAATTATATTTTTATTAATCCTCAAACACTAACAGCAAATCAAACATCTAAAACATTTTAAGAGAAGCCCATTTTTCAGGACTTCTCTATTTTATTTAAAATATAAATATATTACTTATCTCTAACTGCACGTACTGGACAACCAAAAGCTCTGTAATCGGAACCGATCTCTGTAGATAAAGTACCAAAATTAAAGCAATAAGTTAAATTTCCGTCAGTACTCTCCGGGTCAAAATCACTAATCCAATATTGACCATCACTTCCCATTCCCCAACCTAAACTTCCAGAAGAACAACTTCTGCATGTAGCAGCTAGGAATGACAATGTTCCTTTAGGTTCACCTAACTCAGCAAATAAGGCCTTGATCTCTTCGCGGGTTTTGGGCTCAGTTGCTGCTTCATCATTATAAAAAGAGGCCCCTGCAGTTGCATCCCAAACAGAAATTTCCAATACTCTCAAATCATCATAACTATCCGGATCAGCAAGATTCTTTAATTCCCATCTAAGATAATAAGCCTTATCTGTTCCCTGTTTTTTTATCCCCCAAAGCCCTTTGTTAGGCCAGTCGTCATAGCCTAAATAATGAGTACTATTTCCGTCCTCCTCAATGACCATAGCCTCAGCATACCAACTTCCTGCATCCCAATTACTAGGAGCTATGGCAAGAAAATCCTTATAAGTTGGTACACGCCATCCCTTTGGACAAGGTCCATTATTATCTTTCCATAGATTGTCATCCTTTTCAGTCGACCATATATAAGGAATCTCAGATACTGTAACAAAACCTTTCACTCCTTCATCAGAAGAATTAATTGCAATCTGATCAAGGGCTAATGGTCCCTCAACTACTTCAATTGTAGTAGTATCTTTGAAAGGAATATTTCTACCCCATTGATAATAATTACCGACACATTGATACCACTCATTCTCATAATCAACACTTTTTGCACCAAGGTTTCTGTCCATCCATATAAGTCCTCCAATCTCAACCTCATTAAATTCAAATACCCTTTCTTTCTGGATTACTTCCACTTTTACAGAAATACTTGATTGTCCATCCATAGGATTTTCAAGAGGCATAGTAAAAACAAGTGTAGTCGTTCTGTCTGCCCCTTCATTAAGCAAAGTTGTAACATTTACTTCTCCATCACCCTCTCCGCTTATTTTGTCAATAGTACACCAGTCCGTCATTCCTTCTACACTCCATTTCCCACTTGCACTAACATCTATAACTGACATTTTCCCTTCACAATCAAAAATGAGAGTATCTGAAGAAAGAGAAAGATACTCTGCCCCATTCTGTTTGATTATCAACGTATCTTTCGCAATTCCGGCATTAAAGATATATTTAACTTCACGAGATTGAGCCATCTCATTGGCTCCAACAGTAACTTCTATTATTGCATCCCCTTCACCTTTAGTAGCACTTAATTCACACCATTCAGCATAGCCTATAATACTCCATTCAGCATTAGACTTAATTTCAAAAGATTGTGTTCCTCCTTCTGAAGTCATAACCGCATTGTCCTTAACTAAAGACACCATATCTGGAATAACTTCATCATCCTTGGAACAACTTAACAGGAAGGCAAACAGTCCTAAGATCCCTAAAATTCGATAAATTTTTTTCATAAGTATAATGTTTAATATTAATAAATACCCCTTGTCTAGAAACTATTATAGACAAGGGATTTAGTCACTTGCTATAAAAACTTTCTATATTCAAATTACTTATCCTCAGAAATACCCCAAATAGTCTTTACGTTCATTTTGGGATCTGTATTACTGAAGAGCTCACATTCATATAGTTCCATACCACCGTATGCTCCAGGATACATTGCCATACTCCACCCCTTTTCATCAAGTAATATATCAAGCACATTTTTTATATCAACATCATTTTCAACTCTGTAAGCCCCTCCTTCTACGTTAGAAACTATTGCACCCTCAGTTCTTTTAAATTTAAACTGTGTATTTGAAAGTTTTTCTACCTCTATAGGGATAAAAACATATTTTTTGTAATCATCATCAGCAAAAATAATACCGTCTCCAAGTTCTTCCCCTTCAGGAGAAACATAGCCCCTTTTTATAAACAACCTACCAAATCCAGGTGTATTTTCACTTTCCCAGATTTCAAACAATAAATCATTCAAAGGAACACTCGCATTAAATGAAAAAATACGAAGACCAATATCATAGGTAAGTAATTTATTTATAAAGGTATCAACCGTACCTGGAACAGAATAAAAAGGTAAATCAGACCCAATAATCGCACCTTCTAATCCATCACCATCAATCTCAAACACATCTTTTTCCTTATTATAAATAAAATTTTGAATAGTTTTTCCCTTTATAACTATAGGATTTGCCAATAAAATTCCCTTGTGTGTATAAATAAATGAAGCATCAAAAGTATAATATGTTTTATCATCTACCGTATACTCACATCTATAAAGTAATTCTTCCTTATCCTTATATAACTGGTTTATTAACAATGCTGGCTTAAGCATTATAATAAGAGGATTATCTTCCGATGCCCCTTCTATTCCTTTAGTAATATTTATGACTCTAAAATTTCTCTTCATATTATCTGTCATCTTTTCGTAATGACTTTTAATGTCTGTCATATCCCAATCTGCTTCTGTAGCCTTTTCCAAAACCAATTCACAATCTTGTTTCTTTCCTCTAAAAATCAATTTTCCATTCTCCTCTTTCAAAAAGATATATTCCAGATCAACTCCGAAACCTTGAGTCATAAAGAAATTTGGAACAGTAAGCCAATGTAAAACATCATTTCTTGTTGAAAACTTTAATATTACACCTGCTTCGTGCACAATTTCAAACTCCGATGTAAGATCTTCCATTCCGTTGTTTACTACTACTGTACCACAATTATTAATTTCTTCAGTAAAATTAAAACAGTAGAAACTGCCGGCCTTATAATGATCACCAACTATTATAGTTGTCTTCCATCCATTTTCTGCCTGAGTCAAAATATGCGTCAACTCTGTTTTTGCATCTTCTATTCTTTCTGTTACAGTTTTATCAAATACATAATCAAAATCATTATCACATGAAGAAAAAACCATTAACAATATAAAAACATATATTATTCGTCTCATTTATTTACATTTTTTATTTACAATTAACATTATATTGCAACCTCATAAACTATTTTACAACATCGTAAATTGCTGTTTCAATTCTCTTCTGCAAACTATATAAGTCTATTCCCCATTTTTCTTTATAATATGTAGTAATCATATCAACTTTAGTTTGGAACCTATTTAAACCTTCAATAGCCTCAGGCATTTGGGAAATATTATTTTCTTCATCAAGATACACCCCCCACAAATATAGTTTTGCTTCCCAAAGAGAAAGTTTTAGATTAACTTCTCCGGGAATAAGCTTGCCATCCTTGTCCTTAGCTGGTAAATCTTTCCATAACTTTGATTCGTTACTATAAAAAACATTAGTAAGCATACCTGCAACAGTCTCCACAAAATCTTCGTTTTCATTCAACATAGAATAGGGAGTAATAAATCCTTTAACATTTGCTGTTAAATCATCTATATCTTTCCAGTTACCGGTATAATCCCCTTTACATATCTCCTTAAATTCATCTGGATAGAATTTAGTCTGATGCATTATATGGGCAAATTCATGGTGTAAAGTATGGAAAGACTCGGCAACTGATGTTCGCTTCATTTGAAGTATTTCTTCATTACTAAGAGACTTATCATCCTGAATCTCTGCAAATTGATCAACACCAAATATAGTAACCTTTCTACCTCCCTCTGCCAAACCAAGAGTCATTGTTCCATCAGAATTATATTGAGGACACCCAATAAGTACTAATAGTTTAGGCATAAATTTTTTCATATAATCAGGATTACCGCCATCAGTAGCTTCCGCTTCATAAGTCTTTATCCAAATATTCAAATATGCCTCAAGAAACTCCTTAGCCTTTTCCACTTTTGGAGGCACAACATGAAAGCTATTGCTAACCTCTCCGTCATCCCACTTATATTTTACCTCAAGATTATAAGGGAGAGTAAGATTTTGATAAATCCATTCGTCAAGTTCATTAACTACTCCTCGCTTAACTTTAACTACCGATTCATCAAGCAGCTTATCCTCTTTTTCACACGAAAAGAAAAACAAGGCTAGCGATGAAACAATAAATAATATATATATCCTTTTCATATTCATTTTATCGTTTATTAGGTTTTAATCCAAATTGTTGAGCCATTACCGGAATTTGCAATAATTTTCTGGGATCTTCTTCCTCTAGCACTACTGGCGTTCCTTCTTGAACATCATGAATTACTTTTATATTGAACCTTCTAATATCGAACCATCTTAAACCATTATAAATAAACTCTCTTCTCCTAGTATCGATAACACAGTTTAAATACGATCTTGTTTTATCATCCAGCTCGTACCAGGGATTAAGAGGTGAATCAGCGTTAGAATTATCTTTATAGTGATTTATTATCTTAGCTTCGGTCACTATATTTGCATCAGAATAATTAACTAATCTCTTTTCAAAATAATTATTCAAATCCTTTCTTGCATTGCTATAATTTTTAAGCATAATGTTTGCTTCAATTCTATTAAACAATGCCTCTTCAGCAACAATTTTAGGTGTCATTGCATAAAAATATCCTACATCGGAATTTACATCCATTCTTTTAAAGAAGTATCCCCACTTCACAATAAGCTTATTATCATCTCCAAAACTGGCAACAGGCTGTCCCCACTCTTTATCACCCTGAACAAAAATATTTTTAAGCAACGTTGTATTTATCTTTTCAGTAAAAGCATATCTTAAAACTGCATGAAAATAATGGAACCAATAAGTAATATTACTTGTTATAAGAAAGTTGGCAGGCTCAGTAGAAATAGAGTATTCAGCCATTTGCTCATTAAGTCCCATTTCTTTATATTTTCCAGAAAGATCTCTTAACTTAACTTCAGCATTTGTTCCTAGCGCCTCGTCAGCAAAGTGAATTGCATTTAGCCATTCTCCTTTATATAGATAGAATCTTGATGCGAAAGTATTTGCAGCAGCTTTATTAAAATGGTATTTTGCTACCTCATAAGCACCATCATTAATGTATTGAATACCTTCTGTTAGATCCTTCTCTATTAACTCGTAAACCTTTGCAACAGATAGTCTTTTATAATCCTTAAATACAACATTTTCAACCTCTGTAACATAGGGTATTCCAAGTTCGTTATCAGCAGTAGATGGATTATAAGGCTTAGCCCAAAGATTAACGAGCATAAAGTGACAATATGCCCTTACCACTAGTGCTTCTCCATAATAAGGTAAATAGCTATCAGGAATTTTATTATCAACTTTTTGTGTTTCAATAAATTCCAGAGCCTGATTTGTATGAGCTATGGCATTATAACACTTGTCCCAATAACCGGAAGGAGAGTCCTGAGTTGTTTCTGAAAAATCTTCCCAGAAATATCCCTCTTCATTACTTCTTAACGATTCGTGCCCAATCCCCTTGTCATCAACATTATCAGACATCGAATAACAAAACAAGCCATAAGTCATTTCTGGATAAGCGCTAGTAAGTAATTCTTTCACTTTTAATTCAGAATCCAGAACTGTTCTATTATCCGGAGTTATATCCAAATAATCATCACAAGAGACGAACCCTAATGCTAATAAAAGATTTAATATATATACAAGTTTCTTTTTCATAATAATAAATTTTAG
>CAXXRT010000011.1:0-37040 GCA_963666945.2 Marinifilaceae bacterium | reverse complement strand
CTTGCTCATCAAGACCAGCGGTCTTATATGCGAATAAAGAATTTACAGAGTGACCAAGCAAAGAAGCTGTTATCTGATTATCAGGGACATGAATTCTTATCAACAGTGTTAATATTCTTAGCAATATTGAAAGTAGTCTGCCACTTAAAATCAGGAGTGTAAACATTTCTTGTAATAAGGTTAATTTCAAATCCCTTATTAGTAAGAGCAGGCCCAGTTTATAGAAGCGCTCCCCATACCATTTTCAAGAGCATAGCTCTAACACCGATAAGGTCGGTGGATTTTCTGTTATAGAAATCGGCACTTACTCTTACAATGTTATTAAATACACCTAAATCAAAACCACCATTCCAGGTAGCTGTTTTTTCCCATCTCAGCCTGTCGTTAGGCAAATTAGTAGGAACAATTGTTTGCTCAGTATTACCTGGCAGGATTGTTGCAGTTTGCTTTTCGCCAATAATAACTTAGAGGTTCCCTTGTCAATATTACCCTGAAGACCGTAAGATGCTCTAAACTTCAAAGAAGATAACCACTCAACATCTTTCAACCAGCTTTCTTCCTTAGCTCTCCATGCACCTGAAGCAGCCCATAAAGGCAGGTATCTGTACTTAGGATCAACACCGAAAAGGTCGGAACCATCCATTCTCACACTACCAAAAAAAGTATATTTCTTATTGTAAGTATAAGCAAAAGTACCAAAGAAAGATACATAGGCATTTTCCTGATATGTCTTTCTAAACAATGGGAATTTTTTTGCCCAGCCTGCATCAGGGAAATTAATATGCTCAGTGGTCAGTGTCTCCTCATTAAAACCATATCCGGCAGAAAAGATACTCTTATTTTCAGTTCTTCTTAACTCATTTCCAACCATGAAATCAAATTCATGCATATCGTTAACGTTAAGATTGTACTCAAGCATAGTCTTTAAATTCCATTGAGAAAGGTTGCTATCCCAATTTTGGATAACACCACCCTCTGGAATAAAATACTCGCCACTACCACTACTTCTTTCTCTTTGAAGTCTTGCAAAATAACTATCATTATGAGCGTACTTTTCAGTATTCGAATTATCTCTCTGGATACCTAACTGAGTCCTGAAACTAAGCCCTTTAATAACTTTCCAGTCAAGATCGAAAACAGCATTCATACTTCTTGTCTTCATAACATTGGAAGTATTCTCTCTTTCCTCTACTATATTAAATGGAATAACATTACCCAGAGTAAGGTCTATATCCTGATCGTAAACATAGTCTCCATTCTCATCCCTTACAGGAAGATATGGATTTGCCATTCTTGAATATCTTGAAGGGTTTGTAAACGACCCGGTACCAGTAAGGTAAGATGTCTGCTTTCTTTCGTTAGAATAGATAGAAGCACCAACAGTAAGATTGTCGGCCAATTTATAATCAGCCTTAAGAGTAAGATTAAATCTGTTCATTCCGGTACCGATAGTAGTACCTTTTTCGTCGTGATAACCAGCTGAGAAATAATAACTAGCCCTATCGTCACCACCGGAGATACTTAAACTATGATCCTGGTTGACAGAAGTCTGATATAGCTCGTCACCCCAGTTAGTATCAATAGCTCTAAGGGCATTAATTTCATCCTGAACATTCTGAGGAAGATCAGAAAACTGACTACCTTCTGCCCAGCTATCCACATTATACTTCTTAAAGATCCTTGCAACAGCACCCTTACTGGTATTTACATTATCAGAAGCAAGATCAGAATATCTTGCCAGATCAAGCTCCATATCCAGCTTCTGGCCTGAATTCATAAGATTCAGTTTACCCATTTCAGGCTTAAGTACAAAAGAAGTATTTGTGTTAAGATTAACAGTCAGGTTTCCCTTTTTTACCTTTTTTAGTTGTAATAACAATTACACCATTAGCCGCTCTGGCACCGTAGATAGCTGTGGCCGCAGCATCTTTAAGAATAGTAATGTCTGCTATATCATTTGGATTTAATCCTGCTATTGAAGAGTTAACAAGCTGATCGATATTCTTACCTTCCATATCAGGAAGATCAGTGCCTTCAAGAGGGCATACCGTCAAGCACCCAAAGAGGATCCTGAGAACCACTAAGAGAAGCCGTACCCCTGATACGAATCTTGGCAGGAGCACCAGGAGCACCGTTTGTCACAGTAGTCTGTACTCCGGCAAGCTGACCATCTAACATCTGATCAACGCTGGCCACACCAGCCTGCATAATAGCATCGGTCTTAACCTTAATGACAGAAGAAGTAACCTTTCTTTTTTCAATCTTTTGGTATCCTGTTACAACAACTTCATTAAGAACCTTATTTTCATCCTTAAGTTTAATTACAAAATAATCTTTACCCTTAATACTAACCTTCTGGGTTTCAAAACCGATAAAACTACAAAGCAGAAAATCTACTTTTTCAGGTAAGGTAAAAGAAAACTCACCATTAATATCGGTAGTAGTTCCAAGACTAAAATTTTTAATAACTCCCTCAAGCTCTGTCTTTTCACCAATAATATTCTTATCGATATAAACAGAGGCACCAGGAAGAGGCAATCCGTCACTTTCACCTACAACCTTACCTTTTACAACTCTTGTCTTCTGGGCAAGAGCAATAACAGGCAACATTATAAGAAGCAATAAGATGATTTTTTTTCATAAAACGTAAAATTTAATGTTACAAATATATATATTTCAAAATCACAACAAACTATCGTAGTGCTTTGTCAATTCTCAGCAATAAATCCTCATAATGATAACGAGTCGACCTATCCCCCCTATTCCTCTTAGCTTTAAGAAGTTTCTCAATCCTCATTAGCTCACCTCTTTTCACAGAAATAGCATCAGAAACCCTGCCTGGACCGGTAAATATCACCTCTGAATCGAGAGATCTTTCACTATCAGTCAGGCTTTTCTTCACTTTACTTACTGCATTTCTGTCAACTGCAATAATTAAAGCATCAACTAAGCCCTTCTGGGTTGCCCTTTCGTATACATCAAGACTCTTACCCCTGACAGTATTCCTGAATATTCCCTCATGTATATCATCCATAAGATCAGCAGCAGTATAAGCTTTATTTCCGTTCAAAGCCTCGTTGGAAATCATCCTTGCCAGTCTTTCATTGGTAAGCATATCCCAGAACACATAAGACTGCATATTCTTATAAGCTGCAAAAGGATTATATTCACGGTATCCGGCAGGAGAATCCTTCAGTGGATAGACATGATTGTAAATATCCGATTTAAACAACCAGTCAGGACAGTTAAATACATTTCTCACAATATAATCAACAGCCTCTTTCTGTCTTTCCTTACTTACATACTCATAAGTCCTGGTATTGTCCCCGCAGATGGTGTTATTCACATATACTCCACCCACATTGGCCAGAACATGATAATTATATATCTGCCACTGACCAATAACAGCATTAATAAGCTTACCGGCTTCAAGATATGTATCTCCATCCTTAGTCGTCCATTCAAGAACCTTAGGTACAATACGCTTAAGGTTCATCAAACCGTACTCACTGGCCTTAACAGAGTTATCTCCAAGATCCTCACTCTGACCACGGGGATCGATAGCAGAACGCCAATCCTGCTGGGCTACGTATCTGCAATATGGATTCTCGTAAGCTTTCCTTACCATCTTTTCAGAATGAGCAAGCTCTTTATGAGCATTCTGCTCAGGGTAATAACGGTAAGCCCACTCAATAGCGAATTTATCGTACAAACCAATCTTGGGAGTAATATCCTTAACACCGTCCCCAGGCTGTGCCACATAGTTAAAACGAGCATAGTCCATAATAGAAGGAGCAGTAGCCATTTTAGCACAGAAAGATGGAGAACGCAAAGAATCAACAGGATATGAATAGGAAGCACCCATATTATGCTTAAGTCCTAATGTATGACCAACCTCATGGGAAGAAACAAAACGAATAGCATCGCCCATATGCTCATCGGTAAAACGGTTAGCCCTTGCCTTAGGATCGATACTACCTGTCTGTACCCTCATCCAGGAATGCACAGCAGTCATCACATTATGCCACCAGATAACATCAGCCTCAATAATCTCACCCGAACGAGGGTCAAAAACAGAAGGTCCCATAGCATTTGCCTTATCGGAAGCAACATAGGTAATCACCGAATATCTGACATCATCTATATCAAAATCAGGATCATCCATTGGAGCCTCCTTAGCAATGATAGCATTTTTAAAACCAGCCTTTTCGAAAGCCTTTTGCCAATCGAAAATACCGTCTATAATATATTTTCTCCATTTTTTAGGAGTCGCAGGATCAATGTAAAACAAAATAGGCTTAACAGGCTCAACAAGCTCTCCTCTCATATATGCCTCTTTATCTTTTGGCTCAAGTCTCCAACGGGTGACAAGCTTACGTTTTTCAAGACAATGCTGATCGTCATTAAAATACCAGCGATCACAGGTGAAATAACCAACCCTTGGGTCTTCAAAACGCGGAGTCATAGGCTTCTCAGGAAGCAACACCAGATTGGATGTCACTTCCACTGTCAGCTTAGCCTTGGTTTCAGCAGCCGGTATATTTGTTGTATGAAGCGATTTTACAACTATATTGCGAGGGAAACTTTTCATTTGCTCTATAAAAGAATAATCCTTAACAGGACTAGTCCCCACTCCCGTCATTCCAAATACATTATTAAAACTCTTATTTCTACCATCGTAAACCTTATTCACCTTAATAAGCACAGAAGTACTATCCGGCGAATAAGCCTCAATATCAAAAAACTCCAGAATAGACTTAGTAAAGTTATCATCTACACTCCTGGCTATCTCATCTCCTTCGTTAACCTCTACAAAAGGTCTGTATTGAAGAGCATAAACCTTCTTTTGTGACTTATTAACAGAAAAACGAACAACTAAATTTTCATAGTTCATACCTTTATTAACACCCGATTCGTTATAAACGGCAGGAACCTTGGAGATTTTATTTACTATTAAGAAATCCCTGTTCTCAATACTCCTGGGTATCTCAAAATAGAAATCATTCTTCAACTTATAAACATTAAACATACCTGTATCACAAACAGCTTCTTTAGTAATCTTTTCATACTTACAGGTATCTTGTTTCTCTTGTTTTTCCTTATTAGACTTTTTCTTTTTCCAGAAAAACAGATCTTCCGCTGCATACAAATTGGAAGAAGACGAAAATGTCCCTCCCAATATAAATGCAACAAAAAATAATAACGCAACTTTTCTCATTACAATTTTTTTTAAAACGTTAGAATAGAGAAGTATTTCCCCCTTAAAATCACATTAAAATTAAAAGAGCAGACAATACACTGAAAAGAAAAAGCAGTGAAGTGGGAAAATAAGGAGGTAAAAAAAGAAAAATAAGGAGTGAAATAATTACAACAATGGAACAGACGAAATATATTTACCCTCATCAAGGAAGAAAGAACACTTCCTATCTGTTAAAAATGAATATCTTAACTTCAGATTATCATGACCCTTACCTGTGGATCTTTCAATGGAATGACGAGGATTGTAATTATTCTCTACCACAATATTCCCATTCTCTACAAATATATTTATCATCAGAGGCTTTAGGACAGTGGCAATATTATGCTTTATACAATTCTCCACTAACATCTGCACAGCAACGGGAGGAACGAGCATATCCATCATCTCATCTTTCACATTTATTTCAACAACTATACTATCCTTAAAACGTATTTTCTGAAGATAAATGTAATCTTGCGTAAAGTCCAGTTCAGTTTTAAGACTAACGGTATTTTCCTTCTCATGATCCAGTAAATAACGGTAAAGATTAGCAAGAGAAATGGCAAAATCCTTGGCAAGACCCGAATCCCTGTTAACGAGAATCTTAAGGGTACTTAAGGAATTAAACAGAAAATGAGGATTCAGTCCGCTTTTCAGATTCTCAAGCTCTGTGGCAATAGTCGATTTTTTTTGTTGTTCATTCCTGAGCTGCAATGTCAGATTGGCATTCTCTGCCTCTTTCCTTTGAACAAACTCCTTCCTCCACCTGATTATTCCCAGTAATATAATTGCAACAAAACAAAAAAGAGCTAACACCGCAATAAAAAGAATAACATTGCTGGTCCTGGACACATACTCCCTTAATCCTATATTAGGAACATTAGCCATAATCATCCATTTATTATCTCCAACAATCAAAGGATTATAGTATCTGTAAACATCAATTTTCAAAAAATCGGAATACACCTCGGCAGAGATGCTCTCTTTTTCTGACAAACAAACCAACATACTATCCCTGTCTTTCTTGTCAACAGGTTTTCCAATCATCTTTTCATCAGGATGAAGCACAAAGATATTATTATCAGAGACTATGGTAATATATCCCGTTCTTAACTCTGTGTAGCTGGCAATCTTATCATGAAATCCTTTAAGACTAATATCTATGCCTATAAAACTTTTCAAGCCATCACCAACAAAAAAAGGTACACCCATCCTTATCAGTCCCAGCCCCTCTTCCGCACCTATAAGAGCCTTCATATAAACAGAGCCAGAGTCCTTAAGTATTTGACAAAGACTATCCGAATCACCACTCACCAACTCGTTACCCTTAACCAATAACTCACCATTCTCACCGCAATACCATGCCCTGCTTATAATTGAATCACTGCTGACCATATATTCAAGCATGCCGGTGATCTCCTCTCCCGAATATTTGGTGACAGCCGACAATTTTTCAATACGTTCAAGAGATTTTATATATTCCAGGACCTCAGCCTCAACAACCCTTATATTATTTCTGGCCACGCTAACAGCAACAACACCAGCCTTTTCCTCAGCAGCAGCCGACATCTTCTTTCTCATATAAAGAGCCAGAAAAAAGAATATCACTACCACCACTATGCTGGCAAGCACATAAAATATCTGCCTTCTGTTTTCCTTTATTTTACCAACCATTCCTTAAACTCCTTTGCTTTAGCAGAACTGATAATAACCTCATATTCCGGCTCCGGAACAAGTTTTATTTTTACGCGACTTTTAGAATAGGGAATCAACTCCTTTACACTCTTTATACTGACAAAAAACTTCCTGTTTATCCTAAAGAAAGCTTCAGTATCAAGCTCCTTTTCCAGCCTTGAAAGGGTAGAATCGCAAAAATACTTTTCACCCTTGCCGGTATAGGCAAAAAGATACTTATCATCTGCCATAAAGTATGCAATATCATCCACCGAAACCGGTCGTTGCACCTTACCCATGCTAAGCATAAACCTCTTTTTAAACTTTTTGACAGGTTCCCCTCCCCTGTTAAGATAAGAAATTAAATCATTAATATTATTACTGTAATCAACATTAAGGTTATTGAATTTCTCCAGAGCCTTTCTAAGCTTCTCCTCATCCACAGGCTTCAAAAGATAAGCAATGCTGTTTAAGTCAAAAGCCTTTATGGAATACTGATTATAGGCAGTAGTGAAAACAACGGGGATATTTATATCAACACTCTCAAATATAGAAAAAGAAAGGCCATCGCTAAGATGCACATCAAGAAAGATAAGATCACATGTATTATTTCTAAGCCACTCAATACTTTCAGAAACACTATCAAGTTTTGCCAGCACATTAATACTTCCGTCTATGCCCAGTATCTTTTCCTCAAGCTCCTCTGCCAGTAAATATTCGTCTTCAATTATTACAATATCCATATCCTAATCAGTTTAGGTCATAAATATATAAAAATTGAACAACTTAGAGCATTCTGGTTCACAAATTGCCTTCTTATTCCAATATATTCACCTTTTTGCAAAACCATAACACAATAAACATCAACACATTCACCCAAGCTATAAAAAGAAAATAAGACACCACAAAAAAAAGGCCCATACGTTTACAGTATGGACCTTTGACTTCTATTAACTTAAACAAAACCAGAACAAATCTATCTATCTATCTATCTATCTATCTATCTATCTATCTATCTATCTATCTATCTATCTATCTATCTATCTATCTATCTATCTATCTATCTATCTATCTATCTATCTATCTATCTTATCTTATCTACCAGCTTTCCAATATAATTTATAACTAACCTCGAACCATGGGTTCTCCTCCATATATACACTTTTATCTTCCTCAACAAATAGCAATTCCTTTTCTCTATACTCTTAACAAACAAAGCCGGAAAGCTGGTGAACAATACCCCTGTCATCACCGTCACCAGCAACAAAAGATTATCGTCAATTCCCTGCAACAACAAATTAATCGCAACAGAAAGCAAAGTCAGCAATATCATTATCAAGGAAACCTGCATATGACTAAAGCCGAACTTAAGAATCCAATGATGCATATGGGTATTATCTGCCCTGAAAACCGGTTTACCTCTGAATATCCTCTCCAAAAGAACCCTTAAGGTATCAAAAACAGGAATTATCAGAACAGACAGAACAAACGAAGCGGGGGACACAATCATAAATCCCTGATGGTTTAATGAGTCCGTCTCACAGATATTAATCACCAGTATGGCCAATATGGCTCCAAGAATTGTGGAACCCGTATCGCCCATATATATTTTATTTTTCCTGGCAAACACATTAAAAAACATGAAAGCCAAAAGCGAACCGGCTGCGGCAAATGCCAGAACGGCATACTCAGCATTTCCGACATAACTCTCCAGCAAGCCAAGACCAACAACGGCAATCAAACATATTCCGGAAGCCAGACCATCTATCCCGTCAATAAGATTTATGGAATTAATTAATCCCACAATGATTACCACAGACAATAAATAACTAAATACATAATAAAGATCGTACACTCCCAGCAAACCATGTAAATTCGTAATCCTTATTCCCGCGAAGCTAATCAGAAGGACAGAAATCCCTATCTGGTAAATAAGCCTCACATAAGCAGAAACATTAAAGATATCATCAAATATACCTATACACAAAAGAATGGTGACAACAAGGAAAATATACTTTAACACACTAAAATCCATACCATGTGTAAACACCAGAGTTGAAATAATTATGCCAAGATAAATGCCGATACCACCAAGAGTCGGAACAGGAGATTTATTTAATTTCCTGGCATTAGGCTCATCACAGAGATTCCCCTTTCTGGATATAAGTACAATCTTAGGGAGGATAAAAGAAACTATTACCATAGATGCTGCACAGACTAACGAAAGATAAAGTATTTCAGACATGGCATTTATGTATTAAAAGTGATAACTGTGGTTTTTTATTTTTTCCTTCTGACAATAGTCATAAATAATTCTCTACATATGATATTTCCATATTTAAAATTCTACAAGCAATTAATTTCCAGTCAATCTTCGCAAAAATATTCCTGTCGTCTATATAACAATCAGCAACAATTTTCCTTGAAAGACCATCACTCTCAACTTCCTCAAGAAAGTTCTTATTTACTGCATAAAACACTATTCCCTTACTTTCACAATAATTTACTGCCTCTTCCAGTTCCTTCCCCTTTCTGGATGTCCATAACACCAGAAGATGCCCATATTGCATAAACAATTTAAGGGCTTCAAAGGCATAGGGAATATCTTTCCCTATATCGGGAAATTTATCTTCAACAAGAGTACCATCAAAGTCAACAGCTATTTTCATATCTTTATACCTCAATTATTATATCTGGTGTATCTATAACCGTAATATTTCCCACTTTCCGACTCTTCTGCATTAAGTATTATACCTACGTCCCTCATCCCACAACTAGTAAGCCTGTTTACAATCTCTTCAAGCTGTTTCTTTTCAACAATGCCACTTCTTACAACCAGCACTTTCAAATGGGCATGTTTGCTTAGAGACAAGGCATCGGCAACCAAAGATATAGGAGGAGTGTCAAATATTATATAGTCGTACATTCTCTCCAGCTCTTCAACAAGTTCTTCAAATCGGTCACTTACTATCAATTCAGCAGGATCAGGAGGTTCCACCCCGCACACCACTGCATCCAGATAATTATTGGATGTTTTGCAAATAACCTTGTCTATCGTGCATTCTCCCTTAAGATAAGACGAGAGTCCATAACAATTATTAATATTTAATTGATTACCCAATTCTGGTTTTCTCATATCACATTCCACAACAACAACTTTCTTTTTTAACATAGCAAAAGTCGTTGCAATATTAATACAGGTTGTTGTTTTCCCCTCTTTACTCATACCCGAAGTCACTAATATCTTGAAGCAATCCCCATTGTTTGATTCCGACATACACTTCATACTATGCCTGACCAATCTGTACGACTCAGAAAACAAAGAAAGAGGATTATTAATAATAATTGTCTCATTAGTTTTATTCACCTTAGGTATAGCTCCCAGGAAAGGAAAATCTGATATGTTCTCTATATCCTTCCTTGTCCTTACCTTGTTATCAAACATTTTTTTGACAATCATCACACTAAAAGGCAAAATAACACCCAAAAGAAAGGCTACAATATATGCCACCATATGAGAGGACAAGAAAGGCTCTTTTTCATCCAAACGTGCCTCCTCCACAATATTCTTATTAATGAAATTAGAAGCCTTCATTATGTAATAATTCAATTTTCTCTCCAACAGCTGACTGTAAAGCTCGCTGTTTATCTGGTTATTCCTTTGGATATTAACCAAACCTCTTTGCTTCGATGGTAATTCTCTTAGATACCACCTGTTCTTTGAAATCCTTGAATCAATACCCTTTTGGGATATCTGTATCTGGGAAATAATATTTTCAACATTATCCAGCAACGATTCTTTCAAACCCTGAAGCTGGGCATCTATGGCTATTACCAGAGGATTATCCTCAGGATTATTAAGACCGGAGACCAAAGCACTTCTTTGTATATTAATTTCATTTATTCTGGTCACCAAACTGTTCAGAACTATATCTGCTATGCCCATAACAGAGGGAGCCACCATGTTTGAATGATTTTCATTACTAACTATGTTCTCCTTAAGATTGCCCAGATATGCCAATCTCGCTGTTATATCTGCCTTTTCATTTTCCAAAGCATTTATTTGCTGAATAATAATCTGACCCTGGGCTGCAATATCCACAACACTCTTTTGGGATTGATAATATTGTAATTTATCCTCGCTATCTTTTAACGTCTCGGAAACATTCTCAAATTGTGATTCTACAAACTCTATCATCCTATCTATTAAAGCTTGCTTCTTATCCAGGTTTTGTTGTATATATACTCTTGTAAAAGTATTTAATATAGAAATACCCCTTTCAGGTGACTGTGTGTTCAACGAAACATGAATAATACCTCCATCATCAAATAGTCTTTTTATCTTTATTCTGCCCTTCAATCTGTTTGCCAGCACTGCCGGATCATTTAATACAAATGAGTACTTAGCATCTTTCGCTATCCCCGGATTCTTTATTACAACAAAAGAAAAATTGGCTGTATTAATTGCTTCCCCATATAAATGCTCCTTATCATACACCACCTCTTCAACTCTTTTTATACGGGTATCGTTAACATAGCTATAAAGATATCTGTCATCGCATTTTACCTTAAGCCTGAATTTTTTATCGCTTACCGGATATAAATAAAAAGATGACTGTACCAATTGTATTTTAGACTTGTCAATAAACACGGTAAAAGGGAAATCATTAAATATCTGTCTTGTAAATATTCCCTCTTTTGAGAAATAACTGACATCAAGACCCAACTTCTTTACTGTTCTGAACACATTGTCATACGAGCCAAGAACATACATCTGATTATCAACATTATTGTTTCCGGGCAAAAAATTACCCAGATTATTAGAAAAAGCATCCAGGGAGGCATTTCCCGGATTCATTCCTGAATTCGCCTCATCTTCAATCATTAGGGAGGTATACACATTGTAGGTCTCTCCCCTGGATTTATTATAAACATAGGCTATACCCAAAGAAATCAGTACAGTTATTATAAACCAGTAATAATACTTCTTTATCAAATGAAAAGATTTCATTATTTCATCCTTGTATTCTACTTCTTCTTTAGGCAGATTAACATTTCTATACATAGCTTTAATATTAAAGTTATCTAAAATAATATACTATATTAACATCAAAAACGTTATAAATAAACATGTAAAACTTTTCAATTCCACATATACAATTATTAAAAAGATTTTACCTTGGCCAACCTTGGCTGCTTAACAATAACAGCCTCAGGATTACTTATCAGAAAGAAACCCAATGCAATCCATGTAAACCTGGAATAATAAGAGACTATTCCAATATCCATTATCAACAGAACAATTAGAAATATATATTCCTGATTGGTGGCCCTGATATTTCTTAAATGCCTGAACAACAAATAAAAAATCCTGTAATAAATCAGAAAACCGATAATTCCCAGATCGGCCAGCAACTCCATATAATTATTGTGGGCATACAATCCTACCCCGGTAAATTTCTGGAAATTATCTATTCCTACCCCCAGAAAGAAATTATCTTTAAAAACCTCATAGGCCTTATCAATAAAAAATATCCTCCATTTTGTACTTGAATCAATATTCCCCCCGGTCACAAGATTGACTAATCCGGAGAACCTCTCGAAGGTATCGATTTGACTTTTATTCACATAAAGAAATAAAAACCCCAATAGGATGGCAGAAACAATTATTAAAATATTATATTTATTGACTATACGCCTCAACACTACCCCAAAATTCAATATTATCATCATATTTCCAAAAACAAGACCTTTTCTCGAGGCAGTGCTCAGTATCAGTATTTCTGTAATTAACAGCAAGAAAACTATCGTCCATGGGCTGAATCTATACCTGTTTCTCAGCAGAAAATAAACAAACACAATACAAGCAACAGCTAAAGAATTTGGATTTTCAAAAGTCCCCGAAAATCTGCCCATAAAGGAAAACATGACTTTTGTTGAAGGAATTGCCAACAATAAAAAGTTAATGATAATGCCTGTCATAAGAGAATACAGGTAAATATTATACTTCTCCCGGCCTAAAGAGTTTTTAAAAATAATCTTTAAGATAAATAAAATAACCAATACCCTGAAAGCCATCTGTGCGGCAAGCACTTTGTCTATTGCCCAGAAATAACTGAGTCCGCAAAACACGACAAATAATGTAAAGCCTTTTGTGAAAAATCTACTTTCCGTTTTTTTAAATTCTCCAATAAAAAATACCTCAAAAAGATAATTCAAAAAGAATATGGCACTGAAGGAATAGAAAACAAACAGATATTCCGGTCTGGAAAAAAACAATCCAAACAGAAATAAAAATGTTACAATATCCGATAACCTTTGCATTACAATAATATTTTGTTCTTTTATATTACCACTCAATATACCTGTAGAAGTCACATAGTAACTCTGGTATTCATAGTTTTAAAACAGTTCCTTCTCTCCAAAACCAACAAGCTCATTCTTTAATAATACACTCATATATACCCATCAGCTTCCTGGCAGTGGTCTCAATATCAAGACCTTTCATCTTTATCCTTTCCCTGAAATCATAGGACTTATTACAGCACAGAACATTTTTTGCCAGTTCAGACAATTCATCCTCGGAAAAACTACTGCTGACATAACTGCCCTCGATACCCGACAACATATCGGCAACATTACCCACTGGAGTTGAAACAACAGGGGTATTACAGGCAAGCGCCTCCTTTATAGAATTGGGAGACCCCTCAAAGTCAGAACATAGTATATGTAAATCTGCGGCATTAAAAAACAAACTGACCCTTTCCCTTGGTTCGTCAATAATTGAGATCTCCTCAACATCCTCAATACCATGCTTTTCCCGCAACAACTCCATTATCTTTAAATACTTATTATAGTTCTTTTGAGGCCTGTATTTATTTTTTGAACTCACAAACAAGGCGTATCTCTTATTTATATCAAGTCCCAGTAATTCCTTGGCCTTTATCTTATCCATGGGCTTAAACCTATCCATATCAACCCCATTGGGCAGGTAATACGATCTCTCATGAATATAGCGGGGAACACTATCCTTAAATATCGCCCATATATTCCTTCTTTTTATCAGGACTTTCATTATCCGGACAAATAGCATACTAAGCAACTTTTTCTCACTAAATTCATTCTCTATGCTGTTCAGGAAAGATATCAGTATTCTTTGCCTGGGACTGGCCAGAAACACCAATAGCAAGGTAAAACCATGAAAACAATGTACCAGATCATAATTCCTGGCCACCTTTCTTAATACTCTATAACTCCTGTAATATTCTCCAATACCCTTTTCCCTGACATTAACAAAATGAACATCCCCTTGAATATTTTCATTTTTCAAAACAGAATTAATCTGTTCTTTAGTAAACACACAGTACTCAGGATGTTTTTCCGTAGGATAACCGTTAGTCACAAATAATATATTCATGCAATTTGTATTATTTATTTTCATCCTGTATGATAAACTTCTTCAATCTCCTCTTAAATAATTTTGCACTATGCTCAAACCTCAGGTATATTTCGTTAATAACTATTAGTTTATGGTATTTATAAGCCGTCCACTTATCAAATCCGCGAAACATCCTGACAACACCAACATTATGGTTTCTTCTCATTTTATTGTCGAGCATTATATCCGACCACGACCCGGGAACAAACATCCTGTAAGCTGAAAGGACTTCATCAATGTAACCAACATTACCCTTATATGCCATCATCAACTTTAATGCAAGATCCCCAACAGGAGACAAAAGCATCCAGTCGGGATATTCCGACATATATTCCTTCCTGTAAAATATTGAATTGGATGCAACAGCAGAACTCCCGAAAATCATATCCCTGATGCTTAATTTGTTATCATCAGAAACATGCCTGGGTCTTCGAATAAGCCTCTTTCCTGTTCTCATATTTATTTGCTCTACAGCATGAAAAACAAATGAACAATCTTTGTTGTCAACAATAAAGTCGAACTGCTTCTGCAATTTATGGGAATCGGTCCAGTAATCGTCCCCCTCACATATTGCTATATATCTGCCCCTGCAGGAGCTAAATGTCAGCTTATTGTTTATATGGATAATTCTGTTGTCAAATCTCACCACAGATTGACTTCTGTCCCTAAGGAAAAGTCTTATTTTGTCCTGGTGTTTCTCAGCGTATCTCTTACATATTTCCCTTGTTCCATCTGTAGAGTCATCCTCACCAACAACTATCTCATAGTCAAAATTTGTTTCCTGCGACAATATACTATCCAGACAGTCCGAAATATATGGGCCATGTTGATATGTGATAACAAAAACCGACACTAGGGGTTTTTTATCATTTACCGGCTTTGAAACTCCCAGATACTCCTCTTGAAGCGGTCTTATTTGCTCCAGATACTCTCTGTAATTATCAAGATTTATGGTCTTCATACTAGAATTTTTCCAGAAAGAATTCAATTCTTCCAGTTCAACTTTTTATCAGGCATAAACTCCTTTATTATTTTTAAGGAATCCAGGCAGGCATCATGTTTCACAAAATACGACAACATAAAATAAACCAATGCACCAAAAAACATCTGGGATATAAACAACCCTAAAGACTGTTTAAAAAGCAATCCCATAACTGTCATAAACATGGCCATCACAATTGTCATAATCATCGAAGGGACAATATCTTTCAGTTGATTGACAACAGGATAATTTATTAATACACCAGAGTAATACGAGTTAACAAAATATCCAATCAAAGACGTTATTACACTTCCCCATATCAATCCTGCTATTCCCCAGTTAATACCAATTATTATCCCCAATACCACTAAAACCTTTTTTATTACTTCCAGCTTTAAGTACAGGTCCGATCTCCCTTTTACCTTTAGGATATTTAAATTGCTGGTCTGCAAAGTATAGAACATCCCCGAAATACATAACAACTGGAAATACGGGACAGCAGGCATCCACACCTCTCCAAGAACGTAAAAAAACAAAGGCTTTGCTATGACAGCAAGACCAAGCATAAGAGGGAAATTAATGAAGACCAGCATCTTTATTGTCTTTCTAAAGCCCAGCAACAATTTCTCATCCTCATTCTGTATCTTCGAGAAAGTGGGAAAGGTGACACTCCCGACAATGGCCGATAAAGTCTCAACAGGAACAACCTGTAATTTTTTTGCCTGGGTGTAATATCCCAGGTCCTTTGCCAGAAAGAATTTCCCAATTATCAGAAGATATATATTTTGAAACACCTGGTCCAGCAGTGAAGACAGCAGAAGCTTGTATCCATAATCAAACAAAGCTTTAAAAGACCGCCAGGAAAATATTAAAGGTAGTCTCCAGCCACTAAATACCCAGAACAACAATGTCCTGAAAAAATATATCACAACCATCTGTATGGCCAAAGCCCAGACCCCCATCCCCTTATAGGCCAAAGTTATTCCTACTATGGAAGAAAGTACACTCGACAAAATCGTAGACTTGGCAATAATCTTAAAGTCAAGTTCTTTCTCCAACTTAACAAATGGAACCAGACCAAGAGAATTAAATATTAATACCAGTCCCACAAAGCGCAACAGCCACTTAAGCTCGGGCTGCCTGAAAAAAGCTGCCACTAAAGGAGAAGCAAAAAACAGCACCACATAAAGTAATACACTGATAATTGCATTGGTCAAAAAGACAGTAGAAAAGTCAATATCATCAGCATCTTTCTTTTGAATCAAAGCAGTCCCCAGACCACCCTCTATAAAAACCCGGGATATTGCTATAAAGATTACCAACATCCCGATAAGACCAAAATCAAAGGGAGTCAACAACCTTGCCAGTACAATCTGTGTTATCAACAAAACAATCTGAGTGCCGAACCTTTCAATGAAACTCCAGAATATACCTACAACAGCTTTTTGTTTTAAAGTACTGCTCATTAACTATTACTCCTGATTAGGTAATTTCAGGTACGAACCCCAGATATAATCATACTCCATAGGATCAACCATAGCTGCAGCATCCCCGGTAAAAAAAGTCAATTCCCCAAAAAGAACTTTAGTGCCACCGACTATATATAAGTCAACCCTGACATGAACAAAGCCCTTAGATAATTTTCTGGAAATATCCAACATCTCATCCAGGACAAGCGGAGCTGGCCTGGCCTGATTTTTTTTTAACAAGACATCCCTTACCTGCCAAAGGTTCCAATCGGTACCATAATAGTTCATAGAATGTTCTGAAGTAAACCTGTTCTCATCAACCTGAATAAATTTTGGTTCACCATCAAAACAATATATTTTATAATCATCGGGAACTCTTCCATCTTTGTCCCCAAGATATTTCTCACATATTATCTGTCTTTCAATATTTTTATAAGGCCACTCTCTTGTTATTTTATAATAATTTGTCCTTAACCAGAATCTCATTTCTGTTTTAGCCTCATTTATATCCAGTTTATCTTTATCAGTACAGATTATTGTCATTGCACTTCCGTGGGTTCCCTTTAAAACAAATTCTTTTGGCAGATCATCAAAAGGAATACTTTCGACATCTTTATATACGCCATAAACAGTGTTCAATATATCTTCCCCGTATTTCTCTTTTACATACTCCCTTACCCTGAACTTATCGGCGCAAATGACAGCCAAAGGATCCCTGTGGTATAATTTTAACCACTGTAATTTTTCATTATAAGTTTTAGGATTACTATAATCAACATTCTTTCCAAACACTTTTTTATATTTCCTGTTATTCCATGTCCTGTCGGAAATGAAGATATACATCAATTCGTAAAATATTGTAACCAATAAATAATACAATCTGGTATTCCTGCGCAATATTTTTTTTACTGTACTATTCACTCTCATATTGTCAGACTTACATTATAAACACCATCGTTTCAGATATTTATCAACGACTTTGTTTCCCGGATATTTTTTTGGGAAGATGCACCAAAAACAACAGACTGAATATTCCGGCCATTTATAAACTCACAGGCTTCCCTTACAGGAATAGCCCCGGATGCAAGAGTTGACATAGCCATTATCTGATATTTACCGGAATCGTTATTTTCAATTATATTCACATACGAATCTACATCGGGAGACATCAGATATCCTATTTTATTAAAAGAAGAGCAAAGTACAAGCCCTTCAATCTTCCATTCCTCCAGCCTTGATATCAATAAGGGTAAATTTTGAGTAATCAAGCCGGGTAAGGCATTATACTTTCTTCTAATATACCGGCAATAGGCTTCAAATATCTCTTTTGAATCATATCCCAGAAGCAGATCCGTAATAATATTCTGCAAGAACACCACCTTGATATTCAGTCCCTTAAATATATTCATTTCAATATCAATAAGCATTTCCATCATTTTTATTGCATCCTTTGCTAAAATAGCAGCACCTCCCTTGGTTATCATGCTTATTATGCCTGAAGCGGAATTGTTTTTAATCAGAATCTCATTTATGGCCGGCAATATTCCCTTTTCAGCAACCAGATTAGCGTACTTATGAGGATAGGGTATTGACGGATACCAATTTAAATGCCCGTATTTCCCGGGATTACCCCTAAAACAATCACAAATATCTTTAGCCCTGTCATTGCTATTCAACATTATGCCCTCAATGCCACTTTCTATAACATTATCGTATACTTTAAAGATATTTTTAATGTCAAAAAACTTTTCGGCAAGTTGTTGTGCTTTTTCCTGCGACATATGATTAATACCAAAAAACTGGTTATCACCGAACACAATTTTATCTATAGGTTCCATATTTAATTCCTTCCATTTTTTTCTACATCAACAAGAATATCCTTAATGACCTCAAGGGTATCAACTCCATCCTTAAAAGTACACAAACACTTATCTTTGTTACCCTGAACCCCATCGATAAAATCATATAACTGACGGGAAAATTCATTTCCCCTCACATAAAATGAAACAGGTCTGAAAATGTCTGTAATAAACAATGTATTCCAGCCTTTCCTAAGCCCGGACTCTTCATTCTCTTTATTTAAGAAAATCTTTAAACTATGCTGATCAGCCAGAATCTTCCCCTTCATTCCCAGAATCTCAATCTTATTGGTGGGTTTACGATAACTGGCATCACACCAGTTGACAAATAAAGTACCCACTATGCCATTATCATATAAGAAAGTCGAAGAAACAGCATCAGCCACATTTTTTGAAAAGATATTATTAAGGGCACTTCCCGTAACTTTTTGTGGCTTGCCAATAAGATAATTAACAAGATCTATAGCATGCGAGGCCATCTCGTACACAACCCCGCCCCCGCTTTCTCTTGTCGCTCTCCAGCCATATCCTTTATCAGGTTTTGAGATAGTACAACTAAACATTTCCGATTTAAACCTTATAACATCCCCAATGACGCCCTCTTCCAGAAGTTCTTTTGCTTTCACAAATACATCATTAAATCTGTTCACATAACCAACCTGATTAACCAAACCATTCCTAGAGAAATCATCAGCCAGCATTTTCCCCTGATCATATCTGGCAGTAAAAGGTTTTTCTACAAAAACGTGAATACCGCGATCTCCGGCCATTTTTATTATAGGATAATGCGAACCGGGAGGAGTGCATACCAATATTGCATCAATCACATCAGGATTCAACATATCCTCATAATTCTTAAATGTAGATACCCCCTTTATATACTTTTCCATAAAAGAAAGTATCACCCTGTTGGTATCAGCTATGGCAACAATCTTAACATCCTCTCTGCTATTAATTATTGAAGAATGAGTTATCCCCATTCTCCCCGTGCCTATTATACCTAGTCTTACAATTTCCATATCCTTATTTCTCAAAAATTTTGGAATAACCACTTGTCACAATACTCCACTTATATTTTTCAGAAGCTATTGACTTCATTTTCTTACCTATACTCTCTAACTCTGAATATTTTGTTTTTAATACAAGATCTTTCAGCTCCCATGAAGATGAAAAATACCTTGCCGCATTTTCAGTCGTATTTTCATTAAATCCTGAGGAAAAAGCAAATACCGGAAGACATAAATTCATAGCCTCAACCAAAGAAGGGTTAGTGCCCCCGGCAGAATGACCGTGTATATACACCTTGCAATTAGACCTCAAAAGATCCAATTCATACTGATCATATATTGACTCCAGCAATATAATATTAGAATAATTTTTATACTTCTCTTTAGTCCTTTTACCATACTCACTATTTGCCCAATTTCCGACAAAAACCAACGGCATAGTCACTTCGTCAACAAAAGCATCCAGAATCATGTCAATATTATTGTCAGGCTGAATCCGGGCGACAGAAAAAGCGTAATTAATATTTAAAAACCCATATTTATTACAGTCTTCCCTACTGGCATATACATTCAAGACCTGGTCCCCTCCATAGGCAATCATCTCACTTTCCCTGCCATAAGTCCTCAAAATATATTTCTGGATTCCAATATTATCAGATATCAGAAACTTTGAATTTCTTATAGCCAATGCCTCCGATATTTTTAAAAACCTCTGTGAAAACCATCCCCATTTCGATCTTTGCCAATCCAGACCCCCAAAATTGAGAATGAATTTATTCCTGTATTTCCTCAAAAAAGGCATTGCTATTCCGCCGGAGGATCCTAATATCAGGACTTTATCAAATCTTTTCCTGGATTTTATAAGAGACACTATATCATAGAAAACACTTTCCATACCATTGGCAAAGAAATTTATATACACCAGTTTACACCCTTTATAATTGGATAGTCTGTCCCGGTATATCTTTCCTGAACAAAACACTGTGATCTCATATTCCTGAGCCAGATTCTCGGCAATATACTCCACAAGGGTTTCAAAGCCCCCGTAGCGACTGGGCACTCCCTGCGTTCCGACCACCGCAATTTTTATCTTTTCCTTTATATTTTTACTATTAGTCCCCATAATAATCTACAATATTACATTGGCAGCAATAGAACTAAGCCCATTTTTACGAGCTTTCATAGTCTTTACAATATTCACTATTGTTTTAACATCCATAAGACTTAAACCAGGATAAATGGGCAAACAGATAACCTCCCCGGCAACCCTTTCCGCCACAGGCAGGCAACCTTTCTTTGCTGACTCCAATCCCTTATAGGAGGGAAACTGAGATATTAAAGGATAAAAATACCTGCGTCCATAAATATTATTCCTTTTTAACTCTTCATAAACTTCATCCCTTGAAAATCCAAATTTATCTTTATCAATAAATATTGGGAAATATGCGTAATTGTGATGCACACCTTCTTTTTCCCTTAAAAAAGATACACCCTCAACTTTTCTTAACTTGTCACAATAGTAATTGGCTATTTCTTTTCTCATGCTTATATTTTCTTTCATGCTTTTCAACAGCAAAAGTCCATAGGCAGCCTGAAGCTCATTCATCTTTGCATTTATACCGGGAGCAACGACCGTTGTCTCACCTGCAAACCCGAAATTCTTTAGAAAATCTATCCTTTTCTTTGTCTTGGCATCATGACAGATTATCGCCCCCCCCCTCTATTGTATTAAACACCTTGGTAGCATGAAAACTCAATACTGACAAATCCCCGTAATTTAAAATACTATCGCCATCCTTCCTTACCCCGAAAGCATGGGCAGCATCATAAATCACTTTTAAACCATAGTTACCCGCAATTTCTTCAATCTCATTCACCCTGCATGGATTCCCATAGACATGCACAGGCATTATTGCCGTGGTATTGGGTGTTATCAGCGACTCAATCTTGCATGGATCAATATTCAGATATTCTTTCTCAATATCGCAAAACACAGGTTTTATATTATTCCAATGCAATGCATGAGTAGTCGCAACAAAACTATATGGAGTAGTAATAACCTCTCCGTTTATCCTTAAACATTGCAAAGCTATTATCAGGGCTAAAGTCCCGTTGGAGAATAAAGACACATAAGAAACGCCCAGATATTCCGCCATGGCCTTTTCCAATGCCTCGTGATATTTCCCCATATTTGTCAACCTTTTACTTTCCCATATATCTTGCAACATAGGAATAAATTCATCCAGATCAGGAAGCACGGGCTGGGTCACTAATATTTTTTTTTCTTCCATAGCTCAGGGGTATTAAGATTCAAAACACAGGGCATATCACAACCTTAATATGTTGATATTATTGGGTTAATGCCACAACGGAAATTATAGTGGAAATAATAGAAACAGTCACACCGATAACCCCGGTAAAGGGAAGTGTTTTAGACCCAAACACCTTATTTCTGGGAGGAACATATAAAACATCATTAGGGAAAATCCAGTAATACTCACTTCCTATTATATCCGTGGCAGTGATATCAATAGAGACCATCCTTTCCTTTCCGTCAATATTTCTAAGTAGCTTTATATCCTTTCTGTTTGCAAAGTCATTAAGATCACCGGCCATGCCCAAAGCCTCAAAGATTGTCATGCGGTTCTTTATAAATGTATACTGACCAGGCCTGTTAAGTTCACCGATTACTGTGACGGACTTATTGACAAGCTTAACAATCACGGCAGGTTTTTTATACATCTCATTAGCTTTAGACTCAATAATAGTCTTAGCCTCGTCAACATTTTTCCCTTTAACCTCAATCTTACCAAGCAAAGGCAAAGCGATACAACCATCCTCACCAACAGTATAACTCAACAGGTCAATTGCTGATTCAGAACCAAAAGTAGAAAACCCTAAATTATCATCAGGGACAACCATAGGAGTGCTTCCTTTAATTCTCACATACAGGTTATCTCCGGCCTTAATTTTATATTCCCCTTCATCCGTAGCAACCCCGGCAAGACTTGCCTGATCATTCAAATACTGTATCTTCTTTAAAGAAGAACAAGACCCAAACAAAAAAGATAATGCTGTTATCAATAAACAAATACGCATAATATTAATTTTTAGAAAAAATAAAACAGAATACATTACCGGCAGAAAGATATCTATGAATTTATAAGCCTGTAAAGATCACCTATAGTCTCGCAGTCCCGCATATTATCGCCGCTAATCCTTATATCCAGCTCTTCATCTATCATTGCAATAACAGACAAAGAAGTCAGGGAATCCCACTCTTCCAGATCTTTAAAAACCGTTTCAGAAGTAAATAAATCCATATCGGTATCTTCGAATTGTTCAGCGAAAAGCTGAATGAATTTTTGTATTTCCATAATTTTTATTTTTGAAAAACGTGATACTATATCCCTTTCATTTTTATGGCAGGATTACCAAAGACTGTGGTATCTTCCTTTACCTTACGGATCACAAAGCTGCCTGCCCCCACTACGGCCCCCCTCTCAACTACAATATTCTGATTTATAATGGCAGAAGTATGAATAGTCACCTCATCCTTAATGACGGCACCCCCCACACACACGGCATTACTGTCTATCCTGGTATAATCGCCCACCCTGGCATCATGCGAAACTATCACCGTCTCCATTATCACCACATAGTCACCAATTACAGAACCAGCCCCCAGGGTAGCATATGCAAGTACAATACACCCCTCCCCAATCCTGGCACTCATATCTATATTAGCCGTCGGATGTATCAAAGAGATAAACTTGCCACCTTTATCCTTAATAATCCGGATATACTTTTTCTTATGCTTCACATCACCCACGGCACAAATAAACACATCATCATCCTCAACAAGGTAATCCTCCACAGAATTTATAACAGGAGGATAGCCCTCAAAAGCATCAAGAGCATCCTTTTTATCATCCAGGAAGCCTTTAACCCGGTATTCTGTTCCATATCCCGGACATTGAGTGGCCAGGTAACAAATCTCACGACCAAAACCCCTGGCCCCAATAATCAGTAGATTCTTCATATCATTATATTTTTATATTTAAAGACACTTATTTATATTCAATAATCCTGTTAAAATCCATATTCCCCAGTTCCATCACCATAGCCCCCCAGGCCAGACCCACACCGAAACCGGACAGACATGTCTTATAGCTGTTATCCACTAAATCATTTCCCAGGTTAAAAGAAATATTAGTGGGGATACTCACACTGCTGGCATTACCAAAATTCTCAACAATGTTGGCAGGCATCTTTTCCCTTTCAACCCCCAGCTTATCAGCCAGTTTATGCAACATAAACCTGTTAGGCTGATGAAAGAGGTAATAATCAATTTTATCTTTTGCCATGCCACTTGTCTCAACAATCTGCTCAATCATAGGAGGCACCTTTTCCTGAACGAAATTAAACACAGTATATCCCTCCATCACCAGATTATCAAGACTCCTGAAATTACCATTCTCGTCTTCGAGCATTTCAGATGTCTCAGGAGTGCAGGGCATCCTATATCCACCCGCAGGGATCTGAAGAGCCATAGCTTTTGTCCCATCCATTTTTATTGAAGAAAATATTTCTGTTTCCCTATCGGTTCTTTCCACTATTGTTATTGATGCCCCATCCCCTATCAAAGGATTACTGTTCCTGTCTTTGGGGGACACCTTATGACTTAATACATCGGCATTGACAAGCACCACTTTATTGATTTTTTGCTGTTCCAGAAGAAGGAAAGCCTGTTGCAGCCCCACGACATATCCGGCACATCCCTGGTTAATATCCAGGCACAGCATATCCTCTTTTAACTGAAGTTTTCCCTGAACAATATTACTGGTAGGAGGCATAAAGTGATCAGGAGACTGGGAGACAAAAAGCAAGACATCTATATCATTTTTTTCCAGAAGATTATTATCAAAGAGATACTCAAGTCCAAAGACGGCAAGGTCGGAAGCGCAGACACCATCTTCAGTTATCCTGCGTTTTTTATACCCCATAGCCTTTTTTAGTTTCATGGACTTTGCCTTGGAGAAATTGTAATTCTCAATCTCATCTTCAAACAAGACCTCTCTTTGAGGAAGGACCGTCAGAATCCCGGAAATCTTTTTATTCTTAAAAATAAAATCCATTATTTTACTCCTTTCTTTTTTAGTAGAGAAACTATTGCATCAACAGAAAAAAAATTCTCAGGGATAATATCAACCCCATCAATGGAAACACCAAACTCCTCATCCAGACAACTCACCAATGTCACCATATCAAAAGAATCGATCACACCCTCCTCTATAAAATTAACATCCCTTTTGAAATCATATTCAGGCTGAATATCCGTCAGTATTTTTAAAACCTTATTTTCCATATATATTACAATTTATCCATTAACTTCAGCACTTAACCTAAGCCTGTCAGTCTTGCCATTTGCATTCACAGGCATTTTGTCCAGCCTCATAAATTCACCCGGCACCATATATTTAGGGATGAATTTCTGCATCACAATACGTAACTGCGATAAATTCACATCCATATCATTCTCATAAAAAAGGACAATTCTCTTTTTCGAAAAATCATAGACGGCACAGGCATTGTTCAACAGCCTGGTGGCAAAGGCAGCATTTTCTATTTCCCCAAGTTCTATCCTGTAGCCATTATGCTTAATCTGGAAATCCTTCCTTCCGACAAATATTATTTCCCCAAATTCATTAACATACACCATATCGCCCGTTCTGTAAATCTTTTCAGGATAGAATACATTCAAAGGATTCTGCACAAAAGCCTCCCTTGTCTTTTCCCATTCACCATAGTATCCCAGGGCAAGTGAGCTGCCCCTGACGCACAATTCTCCCGTCTCTCCCTTCTCTGCACGTTTATTTTCTGCGTTTAAGATAATCACATCGCTGTTCCTGCAGGGATATCCTATTGGAAGAGCCTCACTATCATCGAAATACCTGTCAACAATATAGTAAGTACAGTCAACCGTAATCTCCGTAGGCCCATAAAGATTGGCAAAGAGGCACCAGGGCATATATCTTCTCCAGTAGTTAAGATGTTTATTAGGCATAACATCGCCGGCAAACAACACCTTTTTAATATACTTAAGCGGCTTATTTTCCAGTATCTCAAAATTCGCCATATTAATCAACACAAAAGGAACCCAGAAGACAAAACTGACTTTATACTCATTTAGAAAATCAGCCAGTCTTGCCGGAAAGATATACAAGGATTCAGGAACAATAACCAGAGTAGCCCCCGTTGCATACATCAGATAAATATCAAGCACGGAATTATCAAAATAGAAAGGCGCCTGGTTACCTATAACCTCATCATCCGTAATATTGAAAGTCCCTACAGCCCAGTCAATATAATCAATAACCGATCTGTGGGAAACAACAACCCCCTTGGGGGTACCGGTAGAGCCGGAAGTAAAGATAACATACAAAGGGTCCGTATCGATCACCCTTTCCATCAGCCTGCTTACCCCAACATAGTCAACATCCCCCTCTTCCAGCAATTCCTCTATAGTGACAACAGGTCCCACGTTCAACTGAGACAAAGCATCAATATTCTTTCTGTCGGTAATAACAATCCCGGGCTTCAGAACATTCATAATAGATTCAATCCTGGCCAATGGCGACTTCACATCCAGGGGGACATAAAAATTACCGCTATAGCTTGCAGACAAAAAAGATATAACAGCACTTATACCCTTAGGCAGGAAAACAGCTACAGGCGAATTGCAGATCCCTTTCCCAATTATAAAACAGGCAACTATCATTGCATTAAGCTTAAGTTCCCTGAACGATATTCTTTTTTCCCCCTCCAGAATTGCCGTCTTTTCAGGGAATCGGGAAACAGTATCCTCTATATATCCGATAATATTATATCTCACAGCACAACATATTTTTTTTAACATTAAACCCATTATCAATAATCCACATCACAACTCCGTCTCCCCGCTCACAAGAGCAGGTCAAAAAATCCCAAACACTATTCTCTCAATTATGATTTACAGCAAACAGAAGAGATATCTGTTTTTAAACTAATACGCACAGAACCATTTTCTGTTACTATAATAAATGACAAATAATAATCAATATATATTTTATAACATTATCCGGAGCCCATCCCATTATATATCAACAAACTCCCTTACAGGCCTCAGGTATGCAGGATTCATTTCACAAGTCAGACCAAGCTTCAGATCCGCAATATAAACCCCCACCTTCCTCTTACCCCTTATTTCAACAATATTGACCATCATTCCATTCAATGCTCCCCCCACAACTTCGCACAACTGACCAAGGCACAGATCATCCCTCTCCATACAAAGATCAATACTGGGCACACCAAGCATATCTTTCATTATTTTTATTTCCCGGTCGGAGATGACAGCATCCCGCCTATTGCTCCTCACGTAGGCCACAACACCGGGAGTCATAAGCACACACTCCCTTTGGGAGGGAAGAATCTTCACAAACACATAACAGGAAATCACAGGTTCCTCAACCCATTTCTTCCTGTCGCTCCACTGCTTCAAGGTCTTTCTAAGAGGGACATAAGACTCAATCCCCTTAGCATTAAGCAGAGCAGCAACTTTCTTTTCATGTCTTGATTTCACGTATAAGGCGTACCACATAACAAATATCATTTGTAAACATCAACGATAATATGTATATCTTTTACGCCACTGACACAAAATGGGTTACCAATGACTCATGTTTTCAAAAAAGAAAAGCCCATACCATTAAGTATGAGCCATTAACATATTTTAATATATTTATATGAATTATCTTCCTATGGAATAGTATTTATATCCAAAATCCTTCATCTGCCCGGGACTATAGATATTGCGGCCATCGAATATCACCTTACTTTTCAGATTCTTCTCAATAAAAGTAAACTTAGGCAACTTAAACTCCTGCCATTCAGTCACCACAATAAGGGCATCGGCACCATTAAGTGCAGCATACATATCATCGGCATATTCAATCTTATAGTCAAGTATTCTTTTGGCCTCATCCATAGCCACAGGATCGTAGCCACATATACTGGCCCCCCTTTTAAGAAGTTCATCGACAATAACCAGAGAAGGAGCCTCCCTCATATCGTCGGTATTAGGCTTAAAGGCAAGACCCCAGAGAGCAAAACGCTTACCCCTTATATCGCCATTAAAATGCTTCAGCACCTTATCAACGACAACCATTTTTTGTTTATCGTTAACCCTTTCCACAGCCTCGAGCACCTCAAGGGAATAGCCCCTGTCCTTACCCGTTTTAGCCAGAGCCTTCACATCCTTGGGGAAGCACGATCCCCCGTAGCCACAGCCCGCATTAAGGAAAGATTTCCCAATACGCGTATCACTGCCAATACCACGCTTAACATTATCCACATCAGCCCCCATAAGTTCGCAAAGATTGGCAATATCATTCATAAACGAGATACGTGTAGCAAGCATGGCATTAGCCGCATACTTAGTCATCTCGGCAGAAGGTATATCCATTATCACCACCTCATGATTCTGAACGGAGAAAGCATGGTAAAGACGCTCCATCACCTTTCTGGCCCTTTCAGAGTCAACACCAACAACAATACGGTCAGGCTTCATAAAGTCACTGATAGCATCACCCTCCTTAAGAAACTCAGGATTGGAAGCCACATCAAAAGGGATATTCACCCCCCTGTTATCCAGTTCCTGCTGCACGGCAGCCCTCACCCTCAGCGAAGTCCCCACAGGAACAGTCGATTTAGTCACCACCACTGTATAGTCCTGCAGATACTGCCCAATCTCCCGGGCCACTGCAACCACATAACTAAGGTCGGCACTGCCATCCTCATCAGGAGGAGTACCAACGGCAATAAACACCGCATCGGCATCACAAAGACTATCTTTCAGGGAAGTAGTAAAACTTATTCTTTTATTTTCAATATTTCTTTTAAGCATCTCGGCAAGACCCGGCTCATAAATAGGAACCTCTCCCGAGTTAAGCATATCTATTTTTTTCCTGTTAATATCAACACAAGTGACTGTCACACCCGTCTCCGCCATACAAGTACCAGAAACCAGTCCAACATAGCCAGTACCAATTACCGAAATTCTCATCTGTTAAAAGTTTTTGAATTAGATAATATATAAAAGCCTATATATTCTCGCTAATATAACAGAAATTATTTTTTAATGCATCTTTCCAGTGCAAAATATCCAGTGAAAAATCATTTTTTATCTTATCCTTAGACAGAACAGAGTAGAAAGGACGTTTAGCCCTTGTTGGATATTCAGCAGAAGAAACAGGGACAATCCTGCAATCAAGACCCGCATTTTTCACTATCTCCACAGCAAAATCATACCACGTGCAGTCCCCCTCATTCGAGAAGTTATATATCTCACCATACTTCTTATCCCCTTTCCTTATTATCTCAACAATGGCACCGGCAAGACAGCCCGCATAAGTAGGACAGCCCCTCTGGTCATGCACCACAGAAATCTCATCCCTGTCCAAGGCAAGATGCAGGATAGTCCTGGCAAAATTCTTTCCAAACTGGGAATACAGCCATGAAGTCCTTATAACAGTCGTTTTAGAGCAATACCTCAGGGCATTCTTTTCCCCCTTAAGCTTGGTAATCCCATAAACAGTCATCGGATGCGGCCAGTCCTCCTCGGTATAAGGCTTAAAGCCCTCCCCGTCGAAGACGTAATCCGTAGATATATGAATAAGTTCAGCCCCGCATTTCTCAGCCTCAACAGCCAGCACCTTGGGACCGTAAACATTCACCCTTTCCGCATCCCCGGCCTCCACCTCGGCCCTGTCCACCTGTGTATAGGCCGCGGCATTAATTATCACATCAATATTATTATCCGAAAGGAAAGCCCCCACCTCACCGTGATGGGTAATCTCAAGATCATGGTGAGAGGCAAAGAAGAAATTCAAATCAGGGCAATCCCTGCTCAGCACCTTAAGGCACATACCCATCTGACCGTCAGCCCCTGTGACAAGAATATTTTTATTCATAAAGATCAACCTTATAGTCAAACAATGCGGCCCCGTTAATAAAAGGATGCTTACTGTCCTTTTCAGAAAGAATCATATCCTCTTTAGGTATGCCCCAGTCAATATTAATCAAAGGATCGTCGTATCTCACGGCCCCCTCGTATTGAGGAGCATAATAATTATCACACTTATAGGAAAAGATAACCTCCTTGGAGAGAGCCAGAAAACCATGGGCAAAACCACGCGGGATAAACATCTGCTGTTTATTTTCTTCAGAAAGAACATTAGAGACATACTTTCCAAACCAGGGCGAGCCCCTTCTTATATCCACAACCACATCCAGCACCTTACCCCTTATCACCCTCACCAGTTTAGACTGCGCAAAAGGCGGAAGCTGGTAGTGCAGACCCCTCAATACCCCGTAAGAAGATTTCGATTCATTATCCTGAACAAAAGAAACCTTTCTGACCTCTTTATTAAACAATTTCTGAGAGAAAGACTCAAAGAAATACCCCCTGTCATCACCAAAAACCTTAGGCTCAATAATCACAACCTCCGGAATATCAGTCTTTATAATGTTCATTTATTTAAAATTTAAGTCAATCCCCCAAATATATAAAATTACAACTTAGAAACCCTGCCATCCCTGAGAATATATTTATCCCCCTTTTCAGGACAAACGGCAACACCCTCACTGTCAAACACAAGTTTATGCCCGTACTCACTCATCCAGCCCGCCTGTCTTGCAGGATTGCCAATCACCAGAGCATAGGCAGGCACCTCCCTTGTCACCACGGCCCCCGCACCAATAAAAGCATATTCACCAATATCGTGACCACAGACAACAGTAGCATTAGCACCTATGGTAGCCCCCTTTCTGACCACCGTCCTCAAATACTCCGACTTACGGTTGACAGCCGAGCGGGGATTAATCACATTAGTAAAGACCATAGAAGGCCCCAGAAAAACATCATCCTCACATATAACACCGGTATAAATAGACACATTATTCTGAACCTTGACATTAGAGCCCAGCACCACATCAGGAGATATCACCACATTCTGACCGATATTACAATTCCTTCCCAGCCTGCAGCCAGTCATAACATGCGAGAAATGCCAGATCTTAGTACCCTCACCAATATCACATCCCTCATCAATGACAGCCGTTTCGTGAGCAAAATATTTCTTTTCCATATCTTTATTTATCTATTTCTTTTTAACAACATCAAATTCCCATACAACCTCATACACAACCTCATTTTATTGGTTATCAATATTTTTTACAACTTTCCAATAACCACCTTTATCACCACCTACTCTCTCCAACATATTAGATTCTTTCAATCTTTGTATTGCCTTTTTTATTGCACTTTCAGTCAACCCAATCTTTTCTGCAAGTATTTTTCTAGTGATATTAGGTTTATTTTCAATATAATCCAACACCAATTCATCCGTGGTTTTCTGGGTGGTTTTCTGGGTGGTTTTCTGGGTACTTTTCTGGGTACTTTTCTGGGTACTTTTCTGGGTACCCAAAGAAACTATTACCATAAATCCATTTTGAACATTCCTGTATTCAGGAACAGAAAGACCATAATTTTCGAACTCCTTATTAATTCTTTTAATTCCAGAACCATACTTTTCTATCAAACCAGCATCCTTAAAAACAGCCGAAATCTGCTTATTCCTATAAAAGGACACATAATTTCCCGTAATCAAATCATTTTCAGAAATTGAAGCAGGCAAAGATCCCGCATTGAAGAATTCTATTTTGTCATCAAATATCTTTATAACAGAATCTACGGAAGAAGTATAATCCCTATGAACCACCATATTAACAACAATCTCCCGAATTGCCTCCAAAGGATAATCCCATTTCTCCTCCCTTTGAGCTTTTCCTGTAATTATATATCTCTTATTTATATGTTTTCTGACAAACTCCAATATCCCCTCTACTTCTGTGAACAAATCCTCCCTTAATGTTTTACTATCCTTTATTGTTATTTCATCAGAAAATCTACCCATCTCTATAGTAGAAAGAAAAACATCCGACTTTGCAAATAGCAGATAACAAGCATTTGTAATAAAATTTTCTCTTAACAATTCATATTTATGCAAAACACCAATAGAATCATCCTCAATTTTATTCAATCTTATTTTGTTATATGCATCTATAAAAGCCTCTACTTTTTCATAAGAAATATCGTCAATACTATGATTTGCATCTTTATAATAATCCCAACTCTGATTAAATGTTTTAAGATATAAATTAGAAATATCGCTTAAATCCATTCTAAGATTAGAACTACTTACTCTCTTAAAATACTTACTCTTTACTGCAACAGGTTTAATCGGGTACTCATTTACAGATAGAACAATAATATCCATTCCATCCACTAATAATTCTTCCACTTCCGGAATAATAGAAGGATAAGTCTTATTTTTTATTTCATTAACCCAATTCTTCACCATTTCCTTTTTCAACTGCACCCCAACAATTTCGCCGTTATCCTTAACCCCAACAAAAACACTCCCCCCCTTAACGTTAGCAAAAGCAGAAAGAGTCTCAATCGTTTCAACATTAAAAGACTGCTTAAACTCAACAGTTTCAGACTCACCTTTTTTCAAAATATCTATAAAATCAGAAGCTTCCATAATCGAGGATATATTTTTATCTATCACTAACAAAATTAAACAATATAATCAAGAAAAGTAATACAGGAAGATAAAAAACCCAAAAAAAGAAGACCGCCCCCAAGGGACGGTCAACCAGACAAGAAACAAATAAAAAAACCCCGCAACTATATATTCACAGCACTATGGAAAGATTCGGAGAACGACTTACCGTTCACATCACCGAAGAATACATACACATGAACCTCAGAGCGTGCCTCGAAAGGCAGAACCACATCGGCAGCCCCATCGCCCCTTGTATTAGGAAGATCAAGCATGACAGCAACCCTTTGATCGGCAGAATTAACAGCAACAAGCATAAGCTTATCATCCTTATTTCCATAATCAAACACATTACCCCAGCTAATCTTAACACCAGACTCCACCTCCACATCCGGAGTCACTGTAATCCCCTCGGGAAGAGAGAGATCACCCACTGAGAACTGAAGAGCGGAGAAATCCTGAATATCCCCATCTATCCCGAAAGCCCCTATATTCTTTCTTACAAAAAGATTGGTACCGGTCATTTTACCAGCCTTAGGGTTCCATATAGGACGAATAATCACAGACAGCAAAGAAACTGCAAAAGCCATCACAGCCTTGAATTTAGCCCTCTGATTCAACTGTTTCTCAGTCTTGGGATCAGCAATATGGTCCGCCTTGGCACGAATATAATCTATGCCCTTCCAGCTTGATCCAACCACGTTACCAACTTTACCCGAAACACCATCTAAGATTCCTAAACTAATTTTACCCATGACAATAATTTTTTTTAAAGATTAATAATTAAAATATTTAGTTATAATGGCCATTCAAACAACACAGGATCAGCGACTACAAGAGACACCAGACCCTCTTTTCACCAGCTAAATTATGACCATACAGAGGGAAAACCATAGAATCGGGAAAAGTTGCCGTACATTGCACTATAATACATAATAATACCATATTCAAAAACATCAAAACACATCAAAAAAATTGTCTTACACTAAATCATATTATGCTGGCTGACGAAAAATCACTAAGCGAATTAATTTTTCAGCTAAAACATGGAACTCCTATTTATAATCTTGCTATCGCAAGCTTAACAGTCGTCAAACAGCCATGTTTTTTAACGCAGAAAAATCAATTCGCTCTTGACGTAATTTTCCTAAAGGCTGCGCATATTATAATTTAGTCCTGAATAAAAAACCATTATTTTTTATTGACAATTTCTCAACAGCAACAAGAATAATGCAGTGTAATTAACAAAATTACACTACTGCAATTCATATTTGTTTTATCTGCATTTAATCTTTAGCGTTAAGAAGTAACAATAATTTCAGTTAAGCAAGAAAAGCTGTCTGAGGCCCTTAGGCCGAGTTTCTTTTCTTGTATGAAATTATTGTTGCTTTAGCGTTAAAAAGATTGTCAGCAGATAAAATAAATATGAATGGAAAGCATTATTGTTTTGTCAGCAGATAAAATAAATATGAATGGAGAGCATTATTGTTTTATCAGCAGATAAATTATTATTTCACGCCCTTTTATTTATCTTTGCCAAACATAAAAAAAACACCACACTGCAAAGACAGCAAAACACAGGATAAAATGAGCAAGACAATCATACTGACACTACTGGCATTCCTATCAGCAACGACACTATTTGCCCAGAAAAGACCGACAAACTACCGGCTGGAAGCAAGCACATACATTTCCAACCACGATAACCCGCCATTCTGGATGACAAGCAACCAGAACGGTATAGTACCCAACGAAGACTGCGCTCTGGCAAAGATATCCATATACACCGATTTCAAACCCACGGTCAGAAGTCTCCAGTTCACCTACGCGGTGGACATAGCAGGCTACACCACCAAAGAAGAAAACAAAGCCATAATATCCCAGCTCTACGGAAGCCTGAAGTGGAAAGACATACAGCTCGACCTGGGAGTAAAGCACCGTCCCGCAAGGTTTGAAGGACTATCCTCAACCAACGGCGACATACTATGGTCCAGCAATTCCCGCAGCTACCCCGGCTACTGCCTTAAGCTCTCCGACTACACCCATTTTAAAATCATGCCCCGATGGTTAAGCCTCAGGATGGAATACGGCGATTACATATTAAACGACAACCGTTATATGGGCGACATGACAAGGCTTCACCACAAGAACTTTTTTTTAAAGGCAGATCTTTCAGACAAGCTAAGCATAACAGGAGGAATAGACCATTACGCCATGTGGGGCGGGGAATCAGAACAATTGGGCAGGCAACCCTCGGGATTTAGCGACTACCTGAGAGTCATCACAGGCAGAGAAGGAGGAGGCGATGCCCTTATGACAGACCAGATAAACGCCATAGGCAACCACCTGGGATCATACAGCCTGAACATAGAGCACAAGGGAAAGACAAACTGGACATTCTTTTACAGTCATCCCTTCGAGGACGGATCCGGCAGGGAGTTCCAGAACTACCCCGACGGCAACTACGGCATATACATAAACCGCAGAAAAGAAAAAGCACTTATAAACCACATAGTCTACGAATTCACCTACACAAGGCACCAGAGCGGCAACTTTGTAAAAGAACCAGGAGATCATGGCGACCTGCACAGGGGCAACGACAGTTATTTCAACAACGGAGTCTACCGTTCAGGCTACACCTATTTCAACCACACCATGGGCTCACCCTTCTTTATAACAAACGAAACAGATGAAAACGGAATAACCACAGGTATAAAAATCAACAAATTTCTTGCCCACCACATAGGACTAAAAGGAGATATTCTCAGAAACCTATCATACAGGCTCATCTTTTCACACGTAAGAAACTACGGCAAGACCCTCCAGAAAGATATTGTAAAAGAGAGAAACTACCACACCATGTTCGAGCTGGAGTTAAAGCAAAGCACCCTGCCCTTCAACATAACAGCAGGAGCATCCTACAGCAGACTTTCAGAGACCCCCGACAACACCGGCTTTTACATTAAAATTTTCAGGAATGGGATATTTTAATTCTTTAACTATTAAATTCTATAACTCTTTAACTATTAAACTATTTAACTCTTAAATTCTATAACTCTTAAATATTTTAATTCTTAAATATTTTAATTCTTAGATTTGTTAAGACAAATTATTTAAGACAAAAATCATTCCCTAATCTTATAAACCCTGCAAGGATTACCAAAGGCAACACAATCAGAAGGTATATCCTTGACAACCACGCTGCCCACGCCAATAACCGAGTTGCTCCCTATAGAAATATTATCTTTAATTACAGAGCCAGAGCCTATCATAGTCTTTTTACCAACCCTGACAAAGCTACTCATAGTCACCCCCGGATTTATAGTCACAAAATCCTCCAGATGACAATGATGCCCAATATTACAATTCCTTTTAATATTCACCCCGAAGCCAATCCTCGCACAAGCAGCAATAGTGGTAAGCTGTTCCACCTGCAGCCCATAATCAAGTCTTGCCGACCTGGAGACATAAGAAGAAGGATGAATTAAATTAACAAACTCCCCTTTCCCGTATCCAAACATATCCTTAAAAAAATTATAGACAATCTCTTTAGGCCGTCCCCCCACAACAGCCAGAGCATAAGCACCATCAGGCACACAATCAGGCCTGTCCTCATAGCAATTAATAACATTGACAACCCAGTCCTTGCAAGGAACAAAATCATCAGTCATCTCAACAGGAATATTATTCAGGATATTAAAACATCTTATCCCCTTATCCTCCTGCGCCAATTCCATAAGAATATTAAGAGCAACAGGATAGCACCCCAGAAAATTCAACACAGCATTATCAGCCATAGGACAATAAATTATATTACAACATACCATAAACCTACGCAGCAATACATAATATTGTTTCAGCGTTAAAAAACATAGCTGTCCCACGAACATTACACACCTCACACAGGTTTATAGATTTAAATGCTTGCTGACGTAAAATTCCTGGAATTATTATTTTTCAGCTAAAACACGGAACTTCTCCTTTTAGTCTTGCTGCGCAAGCCTAACGTTCGTCAGACAGCCTTGTTTTTTAACGCAGAAAAATAATAATTTCTTAACGGAATTTTACTAAAGGCTGCACATTTAAATATATAAACTAAATTACCCAGCCAAACAAATGCGCTTCAAGCTCTATCCAAAAAAAAATACTATTTAGGATTCAAAAGATAAAATAATGCAAAACTTCCAAAAAATAAATAATCACAGAATAATAATCGTTTTTCATAAATAATACGTATTTTTAAGTGTTTTTCACAAGAAATAATCATTATTCACAAGAAAGCATGACCAACAATAATATTTCACAAGAAATAACTATTTTTCAGGGTAGAATAGCACCGGAAGAAGGATTACTAGTAGGATATGGAGCTCTTATCAATCATTACCAATTAAAAGTTCCTCTTCCCGACAAGCTTTCATTAATAAGCAAAAAACACACAAAATACCAAACAGATGAATGGAATATCTTTACACCCAGACATACTCCAAAAGATAGTATATACAATCATTTAATATTTGCCTTAAAATACGAAGGCATAGAACTACATATCCTAAAAGAACTATTTAAAAAAGCAGGAAAAGATATTATTACAAATGCAATAAAAGAAAAACCTACCAGTCAATACAGTAGAAGGATATGGTTTCTATATGAATGGCTACTGGAAGAAGAACTTCATTTACCGGATTTAGATAAGGGAAACTTTAT
>CAXXRT010000010.1:0-116928 GCA_963666945.2 Marinifilaceae bacterium | reverse complement strand
TTCAGCCGAGAACGATGGAGCTACAATTACTTCAAGGAAGATTTTGCTCATTTGTTCTGCCGTATCCTTGTCTATTTCTCTGTTAGCAGCAACAATCCCTCCGTATATTGAAACAGGGTCTGCCTCGTAAGCTTTTATATAAGCTTCGCAAAGTGTGTCTGCACTTCCTACTCCACATGGGTTTGCATGTTTGGCGGCTACAATAGTTGGCTCAGTGAATTCTTTTAGCGCTTCGAGAGCTCCGTCGGTATCTCCAATATTGTTGTAAGATAATTCCTTTCCGTGTAATTTTTTTGCAGCAACAAGTGTCCCCGCTGTCTCTTTTATATTAGCATAGAAAGCAGCCTTCTGGTGAGGGTTTTCCCCGTAACGAAGATCTTGTTTCTTTTCGAAAGTCAAAGTAAGTGTGTCAGGAGATGTGATCCCTGTTTTTTGTGAGAAGTAATCAGCAATTAGTGCATCGTAATGTGAAGTATGGATAAATACTTTTGCCGCAAGATATTCTTTTGTTTCAAGACTTGTTTCTCCGTTTTCCTTAATCTCGGAGATGACTTTAGAATAATCAGCAGGATCAGTTAGAACAGAAACAAAGTTGTAGTTTTTAGCAGCTGCTCTGATCATTGTAGGGCCGCCTATGTCAATGTTCTCAATTATATCTTCGTGGCTAACTCCCTCTTTTAATATTGTTTCTTTAAAAGGATAAAGATTACATACTACTATGTCTATTGGCTCAATGTCCAATTCCGACATTTGTTGTTTGTGTTGTTCGTTATCTCTTATCGCAAGTATTCCACCCTCTACTTTAGGATGTAAAGTCTTAACTCTTCCGTCGAAACATTCAGGAAATTTAGTTAAGTCTGATATATCTGTTACTTCTATTCCTTCTTTCTTTAATTTTGAAGACGTTCCTCCCGTTGAAATTATTTCCCAGCCTAAATTATTCAACTCCCTTGCAAATTCAACTATTCCCGTCTTATCAAATACACTAATTAATGCTTTTCTCATGCTGATAGATATTGTTGATAGATAATTAGTAAATAATATATTTTCATGCTTTGAGGCATATCGACTGCAAAGGTAAAAAAATGAAATATAAAATCCTATAAGACAATTTGTTTAAAATAAAAAAAATAAGAATAATTTCTTGTATGGTATTATGTGTTGATTGTTAGTGTTTTAATTGTGTTTATTTTGTTTGTGGAATAGTGTTTACTGAATTATAATGAATATTTTTATCATTATTAAAAAAATATAAGATTATAGAACTAATTAAGCCATCTTGTTTTACAGAAATCTTAACGTAGTATAACCATCCTCATACCAACGTTGTAACGTCTTCGTAACAAGTCTCCTCTTTCTGGTATCTTTTAGGATATTTATTGGTATTATTCCCCTATGTTATATACACAAAGTATACGTAAACCATGGTAAAACCAATAATATGATTCATGCCTTTTGTCAGGTCATATTGATTTGTTAATACAAAAGAAAGATAAAGTGGTTGTGATTAATGTGGTTCTAAAAAATATGTTGTTGTGTTGGGTTTCAGATAGTAGTAATTAATGGCGCCTATTGCTTATTCTAAGTGTGTTCGTTGATATCTTTCTGCAATAATATTCCTGAAGAGATGAAATTCCTTTTAACGATTCTGTATCGATGGACGATTGTTTATGTGGTGTGCCGGTGTATAGTTCGTATTCTATTAGTGATTCAGGACATTTTGCAAGGGCACCATCGGTTGTTAGGGCTATATTAAAATCGTAAGTACTGGTTGCATCCCAGGCTTTATATTCGTTCTCATATGTTCTTATAACTATAATGCCATGACCCTTGTATCCTATCTTTTTTCCTGCATAGCTTGGAATTATTTTTGCTTCCCCTGTGTTTTGAAGGCAAAAATTGTCTGAATAATCCAAATTTACTATTATATCTGTTTCTGGAATATCTGGTAGAACTTTGTATAGATCTGTGTTGCTATCGCATGAAATAATTATTGAGGAAAAAATTATTAATAGAGAAAAAAATGTTACTTTTGAATATGATTTCATGTTTGTTTAGTTAAATAAGTGATTTACATGAAGTTTTTTATTTAAAATTGCATACTTTAAATTTATTAAAATGTAAAAAATTAATAAATTGGTATTACAAATCTAATTATTTTGTCATGGAAAACAAGGATTGGACTGATATATTATATATTCTGGTGGCAGTTGCTTTTGGTATTATAGGGAAACTGGCTCAAAGGAAAAATAAAACTATTCAAAAAACACCAGAGACACCTGTTCCTGAGACCATAGGTTCGGAAGAGCCTTCACATGAACCTCGTAAAAGTAAATCGGAATCTTTTTTCGATACTATTTTTGATACTGTTTTTGAAGAAGAAATTCCTGCTTCTGTGGTAGATGAGCAGGAAAAAGAACAGAAGTCTAAAGAGGATGTTTTAAGGGAAGTGCAAAAACAGGCTGTTAAGGAGGAAAGAGGAATTACTGCATTACTGAAAAAGCGTGATAAAGAGGAGGAAATAGAGCAGTTGGAAAAGGAAAAAAATAAGTTTGATTTACGACAGGCCGTTATTTATTCAGAAATATTAAATAGGAAATACAATTAATAATCTTCAGTTAAAATCCTTATTGTAATCTAGAGAAAAATTATTATATTTGTCCCTATAGGAAGGATTCTGTGGAAAGGCAGGATTCTTTCCTTTTTTTTAGATGTTGGTGTTAGATTTAGGAGGGAAGAGGTAATAAATCGGATTAATTTTTTGAACCGAGCATATTTTTTTTGTTTAAATATTTTCTGAAAGAAAGAGGCGAAAGAAAGTTGTGCCGGAATTGACTAAGAGTTAAATTAGAAAATGTGTTATTAAGTTTAATGCGTTTGTTAAAATAAAAAAATATAAATTAAATAGTATATAAGTATTATGGGAAAAGTTTCATATGTCACAAAACAAGGCCTTGATAAATTAAAGAGGGAGATTGAGAAACTCGAAAATATAGAAAGGCCAAAGATATCAAGGGCAATAGGTGAAGCTATTGAAAAGGGTGATATCTCTGAAAATGCTGAATACGATGCTGCAAAAGATGCTCAGGGTATGCTTGAGGCAAAAATTGCCATGCTTAAAAATACTCTTGCAAATTGTCGTGTTATTGATGAATCGCAGATAGATACTTCTAAAGTACAGATACTAAATAAGGTGACCATTAAAAATATAAAGAATGGAGCACAAATGACATATATGTTGGTTTCAGACAGCGAAGCAGATCTGAAAGAAGGTAAGTTATCTATCAATACACCTATTGCAAAAGCTCTTATAGGTAAGAAAAAAGGAGAGGTAGTGGAGGTTAAAGCTCCTGCCGGAACTATGGAGTTTGAAATTGTTGAAATAGCAATCTAAATATTATTATTATGGCAACCATCTTTACTAAAATTGTTAATGGAGAGATACCTTGCTATAAAATAGCAGAGGATGAAAATTATTTTGCTTTTTTAGATATTTCCCCCTTACGGAAAGCGCATACTCTGGTTATTCCTAAGAGAGAAGTAGATAATATTTTCGATCTTGAAGATGAAGAGTTGGCAGGGTTGAATGTTTTTGCAAAAAAAATTGCAAAGGCAATTGAAAAAACAGTCGAATGCAGAAAGGTTAGTATTGTTGTTATTGGTCTTGAGGTTCCTCATGCTCATATTCATTTGATTCCCATAAATAAAGAATCGGATATGAACTTTTCGAATAAAAAGCTTGAGCTTTCTAAGAGCGAGTTTGAGGCTATTGCAGAACGATTAATATCTAATATGGAATAAGAGATTTTTATTATATTTATGGCCACACATTTTATGTGTGGCTTTTTTTAAATTCAATAAATTCTAAGCTGATGCGAAAATTGAGAAATCCTTATGCTGAGGATCCAAATTATAATTGTTTTGGTTGTTCCCCAAATAATAAAACAGGATTGAAGATGACTTTTTACGATGAGGGTGAATATATAACAGCGGAGTGGGAACCAACAAAGGATTTTCAGGGATTTTATAATGTGTTGCATGGAGGAATACAGGCAACCATGCTTGATGAGATAGCATGTTGGGCTGTAAGCATACAGATAGGGACAAGTGGTGTGACAACAAATCTTAATATAAAATACAGGAACCCTGTTCTTATCTCAGAAGGTAATATTAAACTTAGGGCCAAGGTTGTAAGGAAGGAGAGAAGAATAGCAACTATTCATACAGAATTGATTACTGCCGATGGAAAGATTGGGTCTGAAGCTGAGGTTCAGTATATGGTGTTTCCTGAAGATATTGCAAAGAAGAAATTAGATTGGCCTGGTGTAGAGGCCTTTTATTAATACTATATTCTGATGAGTAAGTATTCTACTGTAATATGGGATTGGAACGGAACCCTGTTAAATGATATAGATGCAAGCATAAATTCTATTAATCCGCTGCTTGAGGAAAGGAATTTAAGATTGCACGACAGGGATTCGTATAGAAGTGTGTTTGGTTTTCCTGTTAAGGAGTATTACGTGCAGTCTGGTTTTGATTTGAATAATGATAGCTGGGAGAAAGTAGCACATGATTTTATTGATAATTTTAAAGAAGAAGTTGGAAAAGCAGAATTGTTTGAAGATGTGCCTCTTATTCTTGAGTTTTTGAAGGATAAGGGGATAGAACAATATATTTTATCGGCTATGGAGCATAATAGTCTTGTTGATAATGTGAGAGATAAAGGAATAATAGATTTTTTTACACATATCTGTGGTATTGATAATATATATGCCACAAGCAAGAAAGAAAACGGAAATAAATTAATTCAGGATTTTAACTTGAATCCGGAAAAATCTCTATTTATAGGAGATACAACACACGACTTCGAAGTAGCAACTAGTCTTGGTATCGATTGTGCCCTTTTTACCGGTGGTCATCAGGATATTACACGATTACAAGAAACTAACTGTAAATATGTTTTTGACAACCTTTCTGAGGTTAAGGGATTGTTTTTGGGATAGGTAACTTTTAAAAGAATATTTAATTTGTTCAGGTGAAAATAATAATATTTGTCTCCTCCTAAAATCTGTTAAACTTATTTTAGTACGAAAAAAATATTAATACTTAAACGTGCTTCCCCCAAGAAATTCCCTAAGGATTGATGTTGGTGGAATACCTTTACCAGAAATATTCAGGAAGTATGAGAAGAACTTAAGAAGTCTTTCTGACTTGGAGTGTTCTGGGTGTATTGGCAATACTTCCTTGAGAATAGGTTCTGCATAGAATTTTAATACTCCTAATTCATAAGGAAGTGCAGAGTTAAACATTATATCAGCTTCTTCCTGGAAAGGGAATATGTTTTCGTTTTCGCCTTTTAAAACACTTTCCCATCTTTGAAGTGTTTCTATTGCCGAATAGCCTCTGTATCTGTAATCCCTGACCATTCTTCGTATCAATCTATTATCGGTTGAAGAAATAACGTTGTGACCATCAATAGATATGGAGGTCATTGCAGAAACAAATATCTTAAACTTAACCTTGTCCGGTATCATTTTGGATAATAAAGGGTTAAGTCCATGGATTCCTTCTATAATTATGATGTTTTTTCTTCCTATCTGAGTTTTTTCTCCGTTATAGAATCTTTTCCCGGTATCAAAGGAGAATTTGGGGATTTCTACTTCCTTTCCATCCATAAGGGCTAACATGTCTTCGTTGAATTTTTCGACATCGAGGGCTTCAATGCTCTCGAAATTGTAATCCCCATTAATATCTTTAGGTGTCTTATCTCTGTCAACAAAATAGTTGTCTAATGAAATTGTTATTGGTTTCAGTCCTACAACTTTTAATTGTATTGCCAAACGTTTGCTGAAGGTTGTTTTACCAGATGAAGAGGGACCTGCAATGAATACAACTCTTGTTATTTTTCTTCTTTTATTAATTCTATCAGCTATTTGGGCTATCTTTTTCTCGTGCAGGGCTTCGCTTACCTTTATAAGTTCTCCTATTTCATTATTTTCTACGTGTCTGTTAAGGTCTCCTATGTCGGATATTTCCAGAATCTTACCCCATCTTTTAAATTCACTAAGAATTTTAAACATCTTTTCCTGAGGTATAAATGGTAATAACTCTTCCGGATTTTCCCTGTCGGGATACATTAAAAGCATGCCCTGATGGAAATGTAAAAGATCGAAGTTCTTTAATACACCGGTTGAGTATGCCAATACACCATAAAAATAGTCAATATCATCGTTTAATCTATATACTGAAGTATATAGCTGTTTTCGGGTTTCCAGTAATTCTTTCTTTTCTGCTAATCCTTTTTCCTCGAAAAGTTTAATGGCAATATCTGTTTCCATTGTATCTCTTGTAAAAGGGAGATCTTCCTCTATTATCTCCTGCATATATTGCCTTATAATTTCAATGTCTTCTTCTGTTATAATTATGTTTCTATCTTCAAGTCGGCAGAATAGCCCATTTGAAATAAAGTGTTCTATTCTTAATATGGTTCCAGGGTACAGCTTGAGTATAGCTTTATAAAGAACAAAACAAAGGGATCGTATATAGACACTTATTCCATCAAGACTCGTAACATCAACAAATTCAATTCTTTTGGGGTTTATTATTTGATAGCTGAGATCTTTAAGTTCGCGATTCACTAAGGCTGCAAGTACTTCTCCGTTAAGATTAGGCTTTATTAAATGTTCTATTTCTTTTAAAGAAATTCCCAAAGGGAAGTGATAGTATCTTTGTGTATTCTCGCAAAAAATTTCTATTTTACGCATATATATATTATTTTTATTTAATTCATTTTTAATAAAGATAGCAATTATAAGCTTAATATCGAATTATTAGTTTGGCAATTTTATTAAAATAATCTAATTATGGGACATCAGCATCAGCACAGTAAAATGGAATTAAGGGGCAGGAGGATAATTTTTACCATTGGTTTAAATGTCTTGATAACTTTAAGTCAGATAGTAGGAGGTCTGATTGCTAATAGTATGTCCCTGTTGTCTGATGCAATGCATAATTTTAGTGATGTTGTTTCTTTAATAATAAGCTATATTGCCAATCTTCTATCCGGTAAAAGGAATACTGAGAAACGGACTTTTGGATATAAGAGGGCAGAGATTATTGCCGCCTTCATTAATAGTTCTACCTTAATATTAATAGCATTTATTCTGGGAAAAGAAGCGATAGAAAGATTTAGAGAACCTGAAATAATAGGTGCCGATATAGTAATATATATGGCTGTTCTGAGTATAGTAATAAATGCAGTAAGTGTCTTAATATTGAAAAAAGATGCTAAGGAAAACATGAATATTAAATCAGCTTATCTTCATTTGTTTTCTGATGTAATTACATCAGTTGCAGTGATGTTGGGTGGGATAGCTATGAAATTGTATAATATTTATTGGCTGGATGGTATATTGACTTTAATAATTGCTGTTTATTTGATTATAGTTAGTTGGAAACTTTTTATTGATTCATTGAAAGTATTAATGCAATTTGTTCCTTCAAATATTAAAATCCATAAAATATATAATGAGATATCTTCTTTAAACGGGGTTGTTAATATACATCATGTGCATATATGGCAGCTAAGTGAGGATGATATTCATTTTGAATGCCATATTGATTTGAAGAACAATATTCAAATATCTGAGTTTGAAGATATGCTTCCTCAAATAGGTTCTATATTAGCGAAGTCAAATATACGTCATTTTAATATACAGCCTGAATACAAATCTTTTGATAATAAAGATGTTATAGTTCAGGAATGATTATAATTCATTTTTTAAAAAATTAGCTGTATAGGAATTTTTGTTTTCAATTATTTCTTCAGGTGTGCCAGTACATAAAATTTTACCGCCCTCTTTTCCTCCTTCTGGTCCAAGGTCTATAATATGATCGGCCATTTTTATTACATCAAGATTGTGCTCGATTATAATTACACTGTTACCTTTATTAACGAGTTTATCAATAACATGCATTAATACTCTAATATCTTCAAAATGGAGTCCTGTCGTTGGCTCGTCTAATATGTATAGTGTATTGCCCGTATCTTTTTTTGCTAGTTCTGATGCCAGTTTTATTCTTTGTGCTTCTCCTCCTGATAATGTAGTGGATGACTGACCAAGTGTCAGATATCCAAGACCTACCTCCTGAATTACTTTGAGTTTGTGAACTATTTTAGGCAGAGATTCAAAAAACTCCACAGCTTGATTTATTGTCATATCAAGGATATCGCTTATAGATTTTCCCTTGTAACGAACATTAAGTGTTTCCCTGTTATATCTTTTCCCGTTACAGCTATCGCAGTGAACATAAACATCAGGTAAGAAGTTCATTTCAATTGTTTTTACTCCTGCTCCTTTACATTCTTCGCATCTTCCTCCTGCAATATTAAAAGAAAACCTGCCATTTTTATATCCTCTAATTTGTGATTCCGGTAGTTGTGCAAATAACTTCCTTATATCATCAAACACACCAGTGTAAGTTACTGGATTTGATCTGGGGGTTCGTCCTATGGGGGATTGATTTACCTCTACTACTTTATCGATGTTGTCTATTCCCTTTATAGTGTCGTATTCTAATGGTGACTTAACTGAATTATAAAAATGTTCTGATAAAATAGGATGTAATGTACCGTTAATCAAAGATGATTTTCCGCTACCGGATACTCCTGTAACGCATATAAGCATACCTAGGGGAAACTTTATGTCAACATCTTTAAGGTTGTGTCCTTTACATCCTGTAAGGGTTATATATTTCCCATTACCTTTTCTTCTGGTTTCAGGTATAGCAATCTTTTTATTACCATTAAGATATTTAGCCGTAAGAGTATCTTTTTGAAGAATATTTTCAAGAGTACCTGCTGCGCATACTTCTCCTCCATGTACTCCTGCAAAAGGACCGATATCAACAATATAATCGGCAGATTCAATCATTTCTTTGTCATGCTCAACAACAATAACTGAATTTCCTGTATCTCTAAGTTGTTTTAATGAGTTTATTAGTTTTCTGTTGTCTCTTTGATGCAATCCTATACTTGGTTCATCTAGTATATATAATACATTTACAAGCTGGGAGCCAATTTGTGTAGCAAGTTGTATTCTTTGCGATTCTCCTCCGGATAAAGAAACAGAACTTCGGTTAAGAGAAAGGTAATTAAGACCTACGTCCATTAAAAAATTTAGGCGTGAACGTATTTCTTTAAGAACCTCACTGGCAATAATCTTTTGTTTTTGAGACATTGTTGCTTCAATATTATCCAGCCAATCAGTTAGTTCGGCAAGATCCATATTTGCCAGCTCTGCAATATTTTTATTGTTGATTTTAAAATGAAGGGATTCTTTTTTTAGTCTTTGTCCTTTACATTCAGGACATTCTGTTTCAGTAATAAACTGATCGGCCCATTTTTTTGCCTTTTTTGAAGTGGTGTTGTTTTCCTGTATGCTTATATATTTTATGATTCCATCGAAACTAAGGAAGTAGTTAGATGATACTCCTAAAGGTGAATTATCCAGCATTATTGGTTCTGTGGTTCCATAAAGAATATCGTTAATAGCTTCTTCAGGTATATCTTCAATGGGGGTCTTTAAGTTGCATGCATATTTTTTTGTAATAGCTTCAATTTGTCTAAAAATGATATTATTGGAATATTTCCCTAAAGGAATGATTCCTCCCTTATAGATATTTGAAGTTTTATCCGGAATAATTTTATCTATATCTATAAGATTCACATATCCTAATCCTTTACATTTACGGCACGCCCCGTGTGGAGAATTGAATGAAAAGGAGTGAGGTGCAGGTTCCTGATAAGATAATCCTGTTGTGGGGCACATAAGATGACGGCTAAAAAACTTTACATCTTCAGTGTCTTTATTCATAATCATACACACGCCTTTTCCCTGTTGCATAGCCATTTGCACAGATTCTTTAAGTCTTTTGTATCTGGCCTGATTGACTACTATTCTATCAACCAAGACTTCAATGTTATGGACTTTATAGCGGTCGACTATCATATCTGGACGAAGTTCTTTGATTTCCCCATCTATACGTACGTGCAAAAAGCCTTTTCTTCTGTATGTTTGAAAGAGCTCTTTGTAATGACCTTTTCTTCCTTTAACCAAAGGGGCCAGAATATAAATTTTTTGATTTTCGAAATGGGAGTGGATAAGGTCTATGATCTGGTCGTCGGTGTATTTTATCATTTTTTCTCCGGTGTTGTAGGAATATGCCTCAGAGGCTCTTGCATACAACAATCGAAGAAAATCATATATTTCTGTTGACGTTCCGACTGTAGAACGGGGGTTCTTGTTTATGGTTTTTTGTTCTATGGAAATAACAGGGCTTAATCCTGTTATTTTATCCACGTCGGGACGTTCTATATTTCCAATAAACTGACGGGCATAAGCAGAGAATGTTTCCATATATCTTCTTTGCCCTTCCGCATAGATAGTATCAAATGCGAGAGAAGATTTTCCGCTTCCACTTAATCCTGTAATAACGGTAACCTTATTTCTGGGAATTGTCAGATCAATATTTTTAAGGTTATGTACCCTTGCACCGTAAATGCAAATCTGATCTTTGGGTTCGGTTTTCTCAATGTTCTCACTCATCTATACTACTCATTTTATTAATCTTGCAAAAGTAATAAGATATTATAAGAAAGGCAATATAGTAAAAGAAAAATTGGGCACTATAAAAGGATTCTCAACAGATATCATTCGCTAACGAAATTGCTATGGTTAACGGGGATTGTAATATAGTATGTTTTTTTTCTTTTATTTCTCAGATACTTTTCCCTTAACCAGGGGTTAAAGTTTTTAAGAGTCTTGTATGATATGTTGTACATATGAGCAAAGTCGGCAAAATCATTTACTTTTCCTTTAATCTTAATTTTCTTTGTCTCAATTATGGGGTAAGTGATTTTTACGTAAAAACCATATTTTTCCGGGTTATTAAGAATGCTTTTTAAGGCAAGAATGCGGTAAACATACCTACCGGTCTCCTCATTAAAGAGTATATTAAAATAGTTGCTTGCTTTTTGTCGTTTCATTTGCTCGTCAACATTTCTTCTTCCTGCATTATAGGAAGCGGCAACTAAAGTCCAGCTTTTGTATTTTTTATACGATTCATTCAGGTATTCACAGGCGGCCTGAGTTGATTTTTCGATATTGTATCTTTCATCGATTTCTTTGTTGATCTCTAGTTTATGCTCTTTAGCTGTAGATTTCATGAATTGCCATAAACCGACAGCTCCGGCAGGGGAAACAACAGTTTCCGATAACCCGCTTTCTGCTACAGCAAGGTATTTAAAATCATCGGGTATGTTGTTCCTTTTTAGAATGGGATCTATAATTGAGAAATATCTGGGTAGTTTCTTTAATAATAGTAGGGTTTGGGAATGGTAGAATGTATTAACAATAATTTCCCTTTCAAGTTTCTCGAATACGTCTGTTCTTTCTAGTGGTACTTCTTCATCAGCAAATCTTAGTTCTTTGGGTACATATATTTCTTTTGCATTTACCCAATGGTCTTGATTTATGCTGTTGATATTTTTTTGTTCTTTATTTATCGTTTGGTCTTCCGATTTATTTGTGAAGTATATTGAAGTAAACAATAAAATTACTACAGTTAAAAATATGACTATTATTTTATATATGCTGTTGCTCATTTGATTTATTTCTATTTGTTGAATGCTGATAAATTTTGATTTAATAATAGATGACTAAAGATAATTAATCTATTAATTTAGAGAAAAACTTTACAAACTTTTTATTAGGAACAGATACACAGATTCTTGAATATTTTTGAGCATATTCTTTATTTTTGATTGTAAAATACGCTAAAGAGACGCTGCCAATAAAATTAGAAAAAAGTTCATCTTGTGATTTATTTACGATAACAAAAATACCTTCCGGCGAACTTCCTTTGTAGAATTCATTGGCAAGTAAACCATTTTTTATTAGCCAGTTAATGTTTTTGTGAATATTTTGTTTTGTGGTATTAGTAAATTCTTTGAGAATTTCTTCTCCTTCTTTTGTATCCATCAGTTTTGTAACTATTATTTGAGCAAAACAGTTTACTCCGTTTGCGGAATATAAAAGCCTTATATTTAATTCGTCGTTTAATTCTTTATTTGTTGAATGAATAAACCCAATTCTCTGTCCGCTTAGTCCCATCCATTTACTGAAGCTTTCTATGATAATCAGGTTGGGGATATTTGCTATTTTTGCAAATATATCGTCATTTCTTCCTGTAAATAATTTTCTGTAAGGACAATCAAAAATAATTGTGCAATTCTGTTGACTTAGGTTGTCTATTGCTTTTAAAATTATTTCATCATTGTATCTGTTTCCTAAAGGATTATTAGGGTCGCATATAATAATACTTTTATCTTTATATTTTTCGCTGTTATTAATAAAATCGTTTAAGTCGGGGTATGTGTTACATTTTTTGTCATTAATAGTTAGTATTTGTTTGTATGTTCCCCAGAAGTATTCAGGGAAATAAAATTCGTTAGAATCTATTATGCTGAATAAAAGTCCAAGTCCATAAGTGCTTCCAGCGATAATTGAAATGTTATCTATATCTGCCTTGTTTCTAAAGTATTCCTTATTTATTGCTTCTCTTAATTCTAAAAAACCTTTTTGAGGAGCATATACCTGCATCATGCTGGTGTTAAAGTCTATATATTTTATCAATGAATTAATATCTAAATTTACCACAGCATTAACCCCTCTGTTAAGGGCTAAAAACTCATTACCTGTCTCTTGAGATACTTTTTTTATTTTTTCACCAATACTTATTATAGAAGAATATTTTGCTCCACATTTTGATATTTTCATCTTTCAGTGTTTTTTATAAAATGGTATATAAATATTACGTATCTAAATGCCACTTTTGTATTGCTATCAAATAATGCTTAAAAGTGTGTTTTACAAAAGTAAGTATCTTTACTATTGATAACAATTATATACGAGGAATCTGTTCAGATATTTTAATTTATGAAGTGAAAACAAAAATATTTATTACTTTTAAAATCGGGAAGTATAAGAAATATCTTCGGTTATTCTTTACTATGCTAAAAATATAATAATAAGTAATGTAAATTGGTATGGAGTATTTTGATAGAATAATAGATAGAAAAGGTACTAGTTGTATTAAATACGATGATTTGTTTGAAAGATTTGGATCTGAAGATTTATTACCGATGTGGGTTGCTGATATGGATTTTTCTGTACCTAAATGTATCTCAGAGGCAATAAAAGAAAGAGCAGAGCACGATATATATGGGTATACTTTTAGGGATAAAGAATGTGTAGAGGCATTCATAGAATGGTGTGCACGTCGCCATAATTGGGATGTAAGCTCCACATGGGTAACATCGAGTCCTGGTGTAGTAACCGGATTGGCTTTAAGTATTCTCGCTCTATCTGATAAGGGAGATAAAATTCTTGTTCAACCTCCGGTATATTTCCCTTTTTTTGAAATAGTAAGAGACAATAATAGACGATTAGTTGAATCTCCTTTAATTTTTGAAGAAGGTAAGTACTCTATGGATTTTGAAGATTTGGAAAGGAAGTTTGCGGGAGGGATTAAATTAATGATATTATGTAGCCCTCATAATCCAGTGGGAAGAGTATGGACTCGTGAGGAACTTACTAGATTAGGGGAGTTGTGTCTAAAATATGATGTATTGTTGATTTCAGATGAGATTCATGCTGATTTAATCTTGCCTGGGAACAAACATATACCAATAGCTTCTTTATCTAAAGAGATAGGAGATATAACGATTACTGCAATGGCTCCCAGCAAAACGTTTAATGTTGCAGGGCTTAGTAGCTCTATAATCGTAATACAAAATCAGGTAATCAAGAAGAAATATGATAATATGTTGAATTCTCTTCATTTAGGTTTGGGAAATATCTTTGGTCATGTTGCTATAAAGGCTGGCTATAAAGGAGGAGATCAGTGGCTTGATGAATTAATGATTTATATTAAAAAAAATGTTGATTTTACAAGATCCTTTTTAAGGGAAAAATTACCAAAGGTTAAATTAATAGAGCCTGATTCAACATTTCTATTGTGGCTTGATTTTAGTGATTATGATATTAGCAATGAAGATCTTAATAAGTTATTTATAAGTAAAGGGAAACTAGCCTTAAATAATGGTACCACATTTGGTATGGGTGGAGAAGGATTTTTCAGATTAAATATTGGTTGTTCCCAGAATATATTAAAAGATGCTTTGGACAGAATTGTAATATCTTTAGATTAATGATTTTTGTCTGGTTCTAAATGAAAGTTGAAGATTTTCTTAGCTCAAAAATATAAAATTTAACAGATAGTTGTATATTTAGTTCTGCAACTATCTGTTTTTTAATAAGTTTTAATATTAATTTTATTCTGCAAAACTTATTTCTTGATCCAGGCTTTGCCTGATTTTAATACTTCTTTACCGGCAACGTCATTAATAACGATAGAAGCCATCATATACCATGCAGAAAGAGCACAGATAATTAATTCATAACCAGCAACAACATTCATTATAGGATATCCAAAATGACCTAAATCTAAAAGGATAAATCCTATTAATAGCGTTGTGAAAGTAAAGGCCATGGCTGTATGAATAAACATAGATGCTATCCATAAAATTGCTGTTAATAAAGTCCAGGCAACAAGGTATAATCCTACATCTGTTTTAGATGATTCGTATATTCCTAAGTGATTTAATAACCAGATAATACCTAGTCCAATCCAAAAAGATCCATAGCTACAGAAAGCTGCAAATCCAAAGTTGTTACCTGTTTTTTGCTCCATTAATCCGGCGATAAACTGTGCTAAACCACCAAATACAAAACCCATGGCCATTACTGGACCTAATCCACATATTCCAATATTATGGAATTGTAATAAAATTGTTGTTAATCCAAATCCTGCTAATCCTACTACTGCTGGATTTCCTAGTTTCCCGTTGTTCATTATTTTCTTTTTTTCGTGTTTCTGAAATTGGCGGCGAAGATAGGAATAAAATGATATTGTGTGCAAGCTGATTGGAAAATTAGAAATATTTAAGAGGGGATATAAGAAGAGGATGCCTTTGGGGACATCCTCTTATGGTATATTATTTCTATATCAGCTTAATATTAGAATTTAACACCAAATGTGATTTTAAAGTCATTAAAGTTGTTCTTTACTTTAACTATTTCTGAAATTACGTCATACTGTGGGTCTTCTGCAAAAATGGAGTAGTATGCGCTATATTCACTATATCTCGTATTTACGTAGGCAAGGTCTAGGAAAAAGTTACCTTGCCTAAAACCAACACCACCGGAAAGTAATTTTAGATCAGAATTTTCATTAATTGTACCTTTCTCATAAGGACTGTTATATAATGCATACCCTGCTCTTAAGCTTACATTGCTATTAACCCTATATTCACCTCCAATTTTAAGGTTGTATGTCGATTTATAGCTGTCTTTTATGATCATATTAACTTCATCAAAATATTCACGATCATTAATATTTCCGAATTCTCCTTCGCTGAATTTTGCATTTGAGTAATCTACATATTCGTAATCGATGCTTAGTATCGCACGTTTGCCAAATATGTAGGCTCCACTTAATATAGTTCGTGAAGGCGTTCTTAAATCGTATTCATATTCGTTTATTGGTGATAATGAGGTTAAATTGTATTCGGGGTTACCATTGGCGTCTGCGGCATAATCAGCGTAAAGATTGGCATAGTATTTTTCTCTCATATTAAAATATGTAGGAGAATGGTAAGCAATACCTAGTCTTAAATTATCCGTAGGTTTATATATTAATCCTAATTTTAAATTAACACCATCACCAGTGTTTTTCAAAAATTCATAATAGTTGAAGTTATTAAGTTTTGATGTAGAACCTTCTAACGTGTTTTCAGAATAATCTGACCTACTTTTATAGTATATATGTTGGACTCCTAAACTTAATCCAAGATAAAGTTTATTAGAATAATTGGTTCCAACAGCAAACACATATTCTCCCTGATACCCTTCTTCTTTAATAAATTTTCTTTGTCTGACATAATCATAAGAGTCATTTTCTCGGGATAATACTGTACTGAGATATTCATCAGAGTCATAGAAACCTATTAGCTCGGTTTCTGCTGCCAGTCCTGCTGAAAATTCATTAAGGTTTACAACATTTGGAAAGGCTTCAAGATCCCAGGCATCAGTCATTGAGTTTGCAGAATCATCAACTCTGCTGATACTTCTTGTATTAAAATTATTTAATGCATTATATCCAAAAGCAAGATTTATACCTTGCCATCCTGTTTGACTGGTGTTTTCATTAAACACAAAAACTGCACCAAGATTATCTATAGTGAAACTAAGTTTCTCTTCTTCAAATCCGTTGTTTTCAGCTTTAGACATTCGTATGTTTGAAGAGAGTGTTAGTTCTGCGGATCTGTAGACTCCAAGACCTGCCGGGTTTATGCTTATTGATGAGAAATCTCCTCCCAGTGCACCAAATGCTCCGCCCATGGCAGCTGATCTTGCTGTGGAATTATACTTTGTAAGTGAGTATCTTAAAGCATCATCTGCTGTCTGGGCATTAGCAAATAAGTGACAGGCAATAATTAAGGTTAAAAATATTATTTTTTTCATGGTAATTATTTTTTATTAGCGTGTACGACTTCTTGAAGATGAACTGGAGCTTCTTGATCTAGAACTACTTCTATTACTGTTACCACTGCTGCTTCCTGATCGGCTTCTTGAAGAAGGATTGTAAGTTCTTGATCTACCTGATTCCGATTTATTGTTGGATTCTGAAGAACCTCTGTTGTAAGAACTACCACTATCTTTTCTACCACTACTTCTTTGGTATGTTTTACCTGATTTGGATTTGTTGTAGCTTGGCCTTGAAGTTGATCTTGGCTTGCTGTATCTCCTTACAGGAGTCTTTCTACTCTGTGTAGTAGTTGTTCTTCCTGTTGTAGATCTTGTTCTTGTGCTTTGTGAACTATATCTACTTTGTGTTTTAACTCCTCCGGATTTTGACCTGACAGTAGTTCCTGTAGATCTGTATCTGGATTTAGAACCTGTTCCACTAGGCGATACTCCGCTTGTTCCTGTTCTTGATTTAATAGTTGTACTACCTCGTCTTGTTGGGACAACACTTCTGTTTCTTGTTGTGGTTCCTCTTTGTAGGGTTTTTAAACTACCAGAAGGGCTATACCTGGAGGTATTAGTAGGTGTTCTTAATGTTTGGGTGGACATAGATCTTCTTGGGCCGTAACGATAATTGTTTCTGTACCAGTTAGGATCACTATGTCTTTTATAATTTCTCCTGTAATAAGGATAATCATACCAGCTGTTATAATGATACCAAGGATCGACATGATAAGAATAATGCCAATAAGGCTCGTACCAATATGACCTATAATACCAACGATCGTAGGTTCTCCATCTCCAATATGAACTATATCCAAAATGGAAATCAAAATCCCAATAATCGTAATTTGGACTATCCCAGATAACTGTCCATTCGTAACGAGGATATCTACCAAACATAAACTGGTTATACATAGTAAGGTTGGTTACTCTTGGAAACCACCAATATTTACCATCTCGGGTGTATACGTTCCAGTCAGAATCGAATGAAAGGTTTTCACCAATATTGTCGCCATGACCGAAATAACCGAATCCATTAGGGTATTGATCAATGGTTCTCATCGCTTCCTCAAGTTCTGCATTGCTTCCCCTAAATCCATTAATCCAGTAGCCTTGACTCATTATTTGAATAATAGTATCGATAGCCCCTGTTTCGGGATTTGTTTTGTATTCTACCGATTCAATCTCGATTTTGTCTAAACTGGTTATGTCCGGATATTTTTCAGGATCTGCTTTAACTGTTTTTTTTGCGATTTCAAGCAATTCATTTTTTTCTTGTACTGAAACATCCGGTAATTCTTTCTCTACCTCTTGTATTACAAGGGGCTTTTTCTTTAGGATTGTAATACAAATCGTCTTCGTATCCAATACCTGTAGTGTATTTGTGAAGAAGAACAACTTGTAACAATCAATGCAATTACGCTGATATAGAATAAAGTTTTCATAAGACCTCCCTTTTTTATATTCATGGGTTTTGATTAATATAAATCAAATATCGTGCCAATATTGTATAATATTTTAAGAATCTTTTCAAAAATGCATTTTATTATATTTGTTAAAAATTTATACCTTTGTGGCTGCTTTTTTAAGAAGTATAACAATATATATACCAAATTATTTAGAAATGGCGAAATTTTTAACATCGAGAGAAGAAAACTATTCTCAATGGTATAACGATCTGGTTGCTCAGGCTGGTTTGGCTGAGAATTCGGCAGTTAGGGGTTGTATGGTTATTAAGCCTTACGGATATGCTATATGGGAAAAGATACAACAGCAACTTGATAAAATGTTCAAGGAAACAGGTCACGTAAATGCTTATTTCCCGTTACTTATTCCGAAATCATTTTTAAGTAAAGAAGCTGAACATGTTGAAGGGTTTGCTAAGGAGTGTGCTGTTGTTACGCACTATAGGTTGATGAATGACCCAAATGGGAAAGGTGTTGTTGTAGACCCTGATGCTCGTCTTGAGGGAGGAGTTTATTATTCGCCCTACGTCTGAAACTATTATATGGAATTCAATATAAAAACTGGATACAATCATATAGAGATCTGCCAATTCTGTGTAATCAGTGGGCAAATGCTTATGAGATGGGAGATGAGAACCCGTATGTTTTTGCGTACTGCTGAATTTTTATGGCAGGAAGGTCATACTGCTCATGCTACTAAAAGAAGAAGCTATTGCAGAAACAGAGCAAATGATAAATATCTATGCTGAGTTTTGCAGAAAAATGGATGGGGGTTCCTGTTATTAAAGGATATAAGAGTGAGAGTGAAAGATTTGCAGGTGCCGTTGATACTTATACTATTGAAGCTATGATGCAGGATGGGAAGGCTCTTCAGTCTGGAACATCTCATTTCCTTGGCCAGAACTTTGCTAAAGCTTTTGATGTTAAGTTTGCTTCCAAAGAAGGGAAAGAAGAATATGTGTGGGCTACATCGTGGGGTGTTTCAACAAGACTCATTGGGGGCATTAATAATGGCTCATTCCGATGATAACGGTCTTGTTCTTCTCTCCAAAGTTGGCTCCTATTCAGGTGGCTATTGTACCTATTTACAGAAAGGCTGAAGAATTAGTTGCAATTACAGAAAAGGTTGATGTGATTGTCCGTAAGCTTAAAGAAAGAGGTGTTTCTGTCAAATTTGACGATAGAGATAGTCAAAAACCCGGTTGGAAATTTGCTGAATATGAGATGAAGGGTGTTCCGGTTAGACTTGCAATTGGTAAGAGAGATTTAGAGAATGGAACAATAGAAGTGGCCAGAAGAGATACATTAACAAAAGAGACTTATCCTATAGATAATGTAGATCAGCTAGTTGTTGATTTGTTAGACGAAATTCAGGAGAATATATACAATAGAGCACTTGATTTCAGAAGTAAAAATATCACTACAGTTGATTCTTACGATGAATTTAAGGAGCTTATTGATTCTAAAGGAGGATTCTTTCTTGCTCATTGGGATGGAACAGTAGAGACAGAAAACAAGATTAAAGAAGAAACAAAAAGCTACAATCCGATGTATCCCATTTGATATGCCTGAGGAAGAAGGTAAATGTATGGTTACAGGCAAACCTTCTAAAAGAAGAGTTTTGATAGCCAGGGCATATTAGTCTAATGTTAAATTATATAAAAAAGGCAACACCTTTATCTGGGTAGTTGCTTTTTTCTTATATTTACATATAAATTATAATTTACATGTTATGACAAACTCAGAGATGAAGGAGGTGATTCTTCAGACGCTGGAACATAAATCAGTGGTTAAGCAGAAAGTTTATGATAATACAAAAGCTGTTTTTGAAGAGTTAAAAGTTATATTAAAAGATATTACCGGAAGAGTATAATAATGAACTCCAGAGTTGGGAATTGTGATGAAAGGGGTGTGTTTGGAAGTTAAAGAAAGGGGTGATAAGGAGATTTCTATTAAAGTAGCCGGAGACTTGTTAATATTTAGTATGCATACTAATGTCTTTCAGTTCTTTCGTGAGCATGAAATATGGAACAATCCTTACGTAATGGTATGCCCGGATAATGCTTATTCCGGAATGATTACTATATATAATTTTTCTGTCAGATTCATTTAAATTCAATCGATTGGAAGATCTTGGATATCTGGTTGCCAGAATTTTTCATTAATAGAGAAAATCACTTCCTGGTTGAGGGGAAAAGACAAATTGGTTTTAGACAACAAGATTTCGATAAGGCTGTTATTTCAAAAGAAAGTCTAAGAAAAGTGGTAGAAACAGCTATAAATTATTCATTGAACTTCGATCTTTTAGTGCCTCCATATGATAATATAAAAATTGCTTCAGTAGCTCAAATGCATGAACAAGTTCAAAATTCAAGGATTAGAACAGGCAAACGCTTAGGATTTAGATTTAATTCCGATGATATTAATTAACTATTTTCCAGTATAATAATAAAATCTGACATATTTTCTTTCTATTTATGAATGTTATAATTCATTTATAGAATTATGTTTGATTGTTAAGTTTTATAGTATAAATAAAAACATATATAGATGAACAAAGTTGTAGAACGATTTTTGGAATATGTGAAACATGATACGGAATCTGATACTTAAGACGGGATTAACTCCAAGTACTCCGGGGTCAGATTGATTTTGCAAATATTCTGGCTAAGGAGTTGGAAGAACTTGGTTTAGCTGGAGTTAATGTTGATGAGAATGGATATTTGATGGCATATATTCCATCTAATTCTAAAAAAGAGATTCCAACAGTGGGGTTTATTGCTCATATGGATACTAGTCCTGATTTATCAGGTAAAAATGTTAATCCCCGTATTAATAGATAAATATATGGGTGATGATATAGTATTGAATAAAGAGAAAAATATAATATTAAAAACGGAAGATTTTCCTGAGATTAAAAAATATGAAGGCGAATCAATAATTGTAACTGATGGTAATACTTTACTTGGTGCAGACGATAAAGCTGGAGTTTCTGAGATTATCACTGCTGTTGAGTATATTATTAGTCATCCAGAGATAGAGCACGGAAAGATTTGTATTGCTTTTACTCCTGATGAAGAAATAGGTCAGGGTGCAGATAATTTTGATGTAAAAAAATTCGGTGCAGACTTCGCTTATACTATAGATGGAGGAGAAATAGGGGAGTTGCAGTATGAGAATTTTAATGCGGCATATGCAAAAATCACATTTAACGGAAGAAATGTGCATCCAGGTTCTGCAAAAAATAAATTAATAAATTCTATGCTGTTGGCTAATGAGTTTATTAATAGTCTTCCTAAAAATGATGTCCCTGAGAAAACATCAGGTTATGAAGGATTTTTTCATTTAATATCTGCCTCAGGCTCAGTTGAAGAAACTTCATTGGAGTATATTATCAGGGATTTTGATAAGGAAAAATTTGATTGGAGAAAGAATCTTGTTGAAAATATAGTACGTGAACTCACAAGAAAGTATAATATGGATATAAATCTTGTGCTGAAAGATCAGTATTTTAATATGAGTGAGAAGATTCAACCTGTTCGTTACATAGTTGATTTAGCACAGAATGCCATGAGAGAAGTTGATGTTATTCCTAAAATTGTCCCTATTAGGGGTGGTACCGATGGTGCACGTCTTTCTTATATGGGGTTGCACAACACCAAATATTTTTACAGGGGGGCATAATTTCCATGGTAGATTTGAATATATTCCTGTAAAATCAATGCAAAAAGCAGTTGATGTAATTGTAAATATTGTTAAGCAGGTATCCAGGTCATAATATGGCTAATAGGTTTTAAAGAAAAGTATTGTTGTGCGGAGAATATATAAATATAAACCTGATAATTATGCAGTTTTTGTAACAAAGCTATTACTTTGGAGTAGGAGTTTTGACAGAAGCTGCATATTAGATAGTAATGGCTATCAGGCAGGAGAGGGGAAGTGTCTTTTCTCTGAATATGATTTTTCTTGCAGGTATTGGATGTTTGGAAGAGATAGTAAGCAATTCAAATAGTTTTGATACTTTAAAAGAATTTAGTTGTAGTGATAATGATTGGCTATTTGGTTTTTTTAGCTATGATCTTAAAAACCAAATAGAGAATCTGGCTTCTGAAAATATTGATAATCTATATTTTCCATTACTTAATTTTTTTTAGACCAAAGTATGTTTTCTTTAAAAAAGAAGATTTTATTGAATTTCAATATCTTGATGATATTGTTCCGGCGGACGTAATTAGTGAGATATTGAAAATAGATATTGGTTATGAGATAGATGAGATTAAATGTAATCTTTCACCCCGTATTACAAAATCAGAATATCTTGATATAATAAATAAGATTCAGTATCATATAAAAAGGGGAGATATTTATGAGATAAATTATTGTCAGGAATTTTTTGATGATAGTGCATCCATAGATCCATTTATAGTATATTTACGATTAAAAGAAATTTCTCCGGTTTCCTTATGGCGCATTCTATCGTTTAAATGAAAAATATTTAATGTGTGCAAGTCCGGAACGATTTCTAAAAAAAGAAAAGCAAAAGCTTATATCTCAACCGATAAAAGGAACAGCTAAAAGAGGAATTGATGCATGTCAGGATAGTTATATTATTGATGAATTAAGAAATGATCCTAAAGAACGAGCTGAAAATATAATGATAACTGATCTTGTCAGGAATGATCTTTCTCAAACGGCTGAAAGTGGAAGTGTTAAAGTAGAAGAACTTTGTGGTGTATATACTTACCCACAGGTTCATCAGATGATATCAACAATAACATCTGAGCTTAAGAGAGAATGTACATTGGACTGAAGCTATAAAGAAATCCTGGCCTATGGGTTCAATGACTGGTGCTCCAAAAGTAAGAGCAATGGAACTTATTGAGGAGTTTGAAACTTCAAAAAGGGGATTATATTCTGGAAGTGTTGGCTATATTTCTCCCGAAGGTGATTTTGATTTTAATGTGGTTATAAGAAGTTTATTGTATAATAAAGAAAACTCCTATTTGTCATGCACTTTTGGTGGTGCCATAACTATGCAGAGCATTCCTGAAAAAGAGTATAGTGAATGTATGTTGAAAGCTAAGGCTATAAAGGAATTATTTAATATATAGAATGCTTTTATTTTAAGTAGCAAGTTAAAGATTTTAATGAATATTAAAGAAGTAAATAAAGATATAGAGAGACTTTCTGAAGGAATTAATTCAAGATTTCTTTTGACTGTCAGTGGTGGGGCTGATTCTGTTGCAATGCTTGATATATTTTCAGGTTTGGGATATGATTGTATCGTAGCCCATTGTAATTTCCATTTAAGGGGAGAAGAATCAGATCGAGATGAATGCTTTGTAAAAGATCTTGCAAATAAATATTCATTACCTCTTTTTATAAAATCCTTTAAAACAAAAGAGTATGCCACAGAGAATTCTTTATCAATAGAAATGGCAGCCAGAGAGCTTAGGTATGCATGGTTTAATGAGTTATGCGATGAACAAAATTGTGACTATATAGTAGTTGCTCATCATGCAGGAGATGTTGTTGAAACGGTCTTTATTAATCTATTAAGGGGAACCGGAATTAAAGGAATTGTAGGTATTTCTGAGAAAAACGGGAAAATAATACGTCCTTTTTTAAAATATAGCAGGGAGGACATTCAGGATTATTTAGCTTATAAAGGATTAAGTTATTGTGAAGATTCTACAAATATAAAAACTGATTATATAAGGAATAAAATCCGTCATAATATTATCCCTGTTTTTAAAGATATTAATCCAGTATTTTTGCAAACTATGCTTGAAAATACTTCAAGATTTAGAGACGTTGAAGCATTATTCAAAAGTAAGGTAAAAGAAATTCAATCTTCTATTGTAAGTTTTAAAGAAGATGTAACTTATATTGATTTAGAAGGTTTAGTTAATAGCCCTGCTACTCCTACTATATTATTTGAAATACTGAAGGAATATAATTTTGGCAGTAAAATTATAGATGACATTTATAATTCTATTGACGCAATAGCCGGTAAACAATTCTATTCCCCAAGCCATAAGCTTGTAAAAGATAGAGAACAACTGATAATTTATCCTTTAAAAGAAAAAGAATTTAAAGAATATATAATAAAAGAAGGTGTCTTCGAAATAGATGTTCCAATAAGTATAAAGCTCGAATACCTTGATATAAATAATTTTGTTATTTCCAGAGAATCCAATATTGCATGTTTTGATGTTGATAAAATTAAATTTCCTTTAATTGTTAGAAAATGGAGAACAGGAGACTTGTTTTATCCTTTTGGAATGAAAGGAAAGAAGAAAAAAGTTAGTGATTACTTTACTGATAAAAAATTTAGTCTAAAAGAAAAAGAGGATGTCTGGATTCTTGAAATAGACGGGAAAATTGCATGGATAATTGGACATAGGCTTGATGATCGTTTTTGTATTACTACAAAAACAGAAAAAATATTAAAAATCACATTAAACTAAAAACGATTGTAAGAAAGAGGATAATGATATTGAGGAATTTATATTTAGTTTTTTACGTAAACGTTTTCTTCCAGCAAAAGCTCCGTCTAAGCTAATATTTAAGGATTCTGCAATTTCTTTTGTGGATAAATTATGAATAATTAGAGTACATAGTTTTAAATCAGTACTAGTAAGTTTTGGGAATTCTTTTCTAATGTTAAAACTAAATTGAGCTATATTATAAGTGGTTTTTTTATTGGAACTATTTATTTGATCTTTTTTATTGCGCTCTTTTTCTAATTCGCATTTTAAAACTTCAATATTTTGTTTTAAGCGTCTTTTCTCAAGTTCTTCATCTGTAATAGGAATTCGTATATGAACATAAACATATTCGATATTACCAATATATTTATAATAAGTCAGTATTTCAGTTGCAAAAAGACTTCCATTTTTTTTCTTATTAACGCGTCCGAGATATTCTCCTTTTGTTAGATGTTCGATAGTAATTATGTCAGGAAAGATTGCTGCAAAATCATCTGGAACCAAATCTTTGACTCTTAAATTACAGATTTCGTTAAAGTTTTTATATCCAAACATTTTTATACCCGGTGTGTTGCAAAAAACAATAAGTCCTTGTTTTGTTACTATAAAGGCTGCTTCGTTAAGGGTATTTAAGCTATTGTCAACAACATTCATACTGATTTTTAAATTATATAAGCCAAAAATATATATCTATAATTTAATTACCAATTTTAAAGATACTAATTTGTACCAATTTTATACCAGTGGATCTTTTTATATAATATAACTATTGATATAGTTTTGTTCAGTGTCTCATTCTTCATTATTAGTGCCTGCTTATCCGGTCTCGAAACACATTTAGATTATATAGGAATATTAAAAAAATATAAGGAGCAAGAAGAATGGGACACTAAGTTTAAATTCTTTCACTTAATTCAAGCCACCTAAATTCTTTTTCATCGAGAATATTCATTATTTCTCCGATACGGTTGGATTTATTTACTAATTCATCTGGAGAAAGTGTTCCACTATTAAGTAATTCTTCAATAGAAGATTTTTCTTCTGTTAGTTTTTCAATTTCTGTTTCAAGTTGTTCAAATTCTATTTTTTCCTTATAAGTAAGTTTCTTTTGTTTCTCTTCAATTGGTTTGTTTTTCGTTGTTGGTGCTTTTTCTATTTTTTTCTCGTTTAGTAATGCTTTTTCTATTTTATCCTTTTCAAGTTTGTAATCTCTGTATATTGAGTAATTTGCATGAAAATCTTTAATTATTCCATCGCCTTCAAATACAAAGAGGTGATCTACTATTTTGTCCATGAAATATCTATCGTGAGAAACAATAAGCACACAACCGTTAAATAACTTAAGATACTCCTCCAACACATTAAGGGTCATTATATCCAGATCGTTGGTAGGTTCATCGAGAATAAGGAAATTAGGACTTTTCATTAATACTGTCATTAAATAAAGTCGTCTTCTTTCTCCTCCACTAAGGGTTTCTACATAGGAGTATTGTTGTTTGTCAGTAAACAGGAAGAATTCAAGAAATTTAGATGCGGAAAGTACTTTCCCGCTACCAAGTGTAATTGTCTCTGCTATATCTTTTATAACATCTATTACTCTTTTACCTGGATCAATATCATAATCTTCCTGCTTATAGTATCCAAAGATTACTGTTTCTCCGGTTTCAATAGTACCTGAATCTTCTTGTAGATTACCGGTAATAATATTTAGGAAGGTTGACTTACCCGCACCGTTCTTACCTATAATACCAATTTTCTCTCCTCTAGTAAATTTATATGAGAATTCTTTAATAAGATTCAGGTCTCCGAATGATTTGCTTATCTTCTCTATTTCAAGAATCTTTTTACCTAATCTGGATCCTTTTATATCTATATCGAGCTTGTTATCTATTATCTTCTGACTAGCAGTTTCTTTTGTTTTATGGAATGCTTCTATTCTGTATTTTGCTTTAGTGGCTCTGGCTTTAGGCATCCTTCTCATCCACTCAGCTTCACTTCTTAGTAGATTTTGTGCCCTTGATATCTCTGCTGTTTTGTTCGCAAGTCTTTCTTCTCTTTTCTCTAGATAATAGGTGTAATTTCCTCTGTATGGATATACTGTATTGTTGTCAATCTCTATAATTTCATCGCATACTCTATCAAGGAAATACCTGTCGTGGGTTACCATTAAAAGAGTTGACTTAGTCTTAAAAAGATAATCCTCCAGCCATTCAATCATTTCAAGATCAAGGTGGTTGGTTGGCTCATCCATTATTAAAAAATCAGGTTCCTTAATAAGAATTTTGGCAAGACCAATTCTTTTCTTCTGACCACCGGATAACTCCTTTATCTTTTGATTGAAATCCGGAACCTTTAGAATAGAAAGTACCTGCTTTATCTTTGCTTCGTAGTCCCAGGCTTTAAGGTGCTCCATTTTTTCCAGTACTTCTTCCAGACCATCTGTTTCACCACTCTCCATCATACTCTCGTATTGTCGTATGACCTTGATCTCCTCAGAATCGGCAGTAAAAATCTCGTCCATAACGGTGTTGTCATCATTAACTTCAGGACTTTGTTCCAGATAACCTAAAGTAATATCGTTTCTGAAAATCACACTACCTGTATCGGGTGTGTCTTTTCCTGCAATAATATTCAATAATGATGTTTTTCCTGTACCATTAGGTGCTATAAGAGCAACTTTGCTTCCTTTACCTATTCCAAACGATATATTTTCAAAAAGAACTGTCTCTCCGTACCTCTTACTTATGTCCTCAATCTGTAAATAACTTATCATAGCCTGCTTATAAAATTCGTTCAAAGATAATAAACATTGGTGATATCTTACATTTTAAATATTTATATTTGTCTTCCAGTAAGTTTAAGCAATTGTATTTGCTTTCATTTTAAATACCTAGAAATATGAGGATAAAAGAAAGATACAATAAGGTAATAGAGTGGTTTAAGGAGAATATGCCTGTAGCAGAAACAGAACTTAATTACAACAATCCATTTGAATTAATTGTTGCCGTTGTACTTTCCGCACAGTGTACTGATAAAAGAGTAAATATGATTACTCCAGGGCTCTTCGCAAAATATCCCGATGCAGAATCCATGTCAAAAGCTAGTGTTGAAGATATTTTAACCCTTATCGCTTCATGTTCTTTTCCCAATAACAAAGCAAAACATCTTTCAGGACTGAGTAAAATGTTGGTAGAAAAATATCATGGAGAGGTGCCTGCCGATATTGAGGAGATGCAAAAACTACCAGGTGTAGGACGAAAAACAGCCAACGTAATGGGGGTAGTAGTATTCGATATTCCTGCTATGCCGGTTGATACTCATGTTTTTAGGGTTTCTGAACGCATAGGTCTTGTTAAAAATGCCAAAACACCATTAGACACAGAAACACAGTTGGTAAAGAACATACCACAGGAATTATTGGCAATTGCCCACCACTGGCTTATACTGCATGGTCGCTATGTGTGTACCGCCAGAAAGCCCAAATGTGAGAAATGTGGAATAACAGACTATTGTAAATACTATAAGAGTCTGGGGTAAGATATAGAAACGATAAAACTATTCAATAGAGTTTTTATATATTCCTCATAAAAGATATATTTGCAGATAAATAATTAGAATAATGAGCAATTGTAATAGCAGAAGAAAACCATCATGGTTGAAAATCAAGTTGCCTATGGGCGATTTGTCGGTTGGTGTAAATAAGGTAATCAAAGATAATAATCTTCATACTATTTGTACTTCGGGAAAGTGTCCTAACCAAGGCGAGTGCTGGGGATGTGGTACTGCTACTTTTATGATTGGGGGAGATACATGTACCAGAGCATGCCGTTTTTGTAATGTTAATACTGGTAAACCAAGTCCTCTCGATCCTGAAGAACCTGCACATATTGCAAACTCTATAAAGATGATGGAGCTTAAGCATGCCGTTATAACATCTGTTGACAGAGACGATCTTGATGATTACGGTTGTGAGCATTGGGTGAAGACAATAAAAGCTATTAAGGAAGTTAATCCAAACGTTACAATAGAGGTTCTTATACCTGACTTTAATGGGAGGGAAGATCTTGTTGGCAGAATTATAGAGACTAAGCCAGAGGTGATTTCTCACAACATGGAGACTACAAGACGACTTACTCCAGGTGTCAGAAGTGTTGCCACTTACGAAACTAGCTTAAAGGTAATTAAGCAGATTGCAGATGCTAAGATTGTATCTAAATCGGGAATAATGTTAGGTCTTGGTGAGACTGAAGAGGAGATAATGGAAGTAATGGACGATCTTCGTGCTGTTGGATGTAAGGTAATGACTATTGGTCAGTATCTTCAGCCCACAAAAGATAATCTGGAAGTGAAGGAATATGTAACTCCTGAGAAGTTTAAGGAGTATGAGGAGATAGGATTAAAGAAAGGATTCCGATTTGTTGAAAGCGGTCCTTTGGTGAGATCATCTTATCATGCCGAAAGGCACGTTATAAAGGATTAAATCATTTTAGGTAGAGGTATCGAAGCTATGTTTATTTAATTATTATTCATGGTAACCTCCATCTGACAGTTTGTTAAAATAAATATATATGAAGGTAAATTTTAAAGATTTAGGTGTTGCCGAATATAAAGAGGTGTGGGATTTACAGGAAGAATTATTCGGAAAATCAGTCAAAATGAGGGCAAATGCTGAGGAAAATATTCCAAATCATCTGTTATTTGTAGAACATCCACATGTATACACTTTGGGAAAGAGTGGAGTAGAACAAAATCTTTTAATAAACGCCATTCAATTGCAGGCAAAGCATGCAACATTTTTCCATACTAACAGAGGGGGCGATATTACATACCATGGTCCCGGTCAGATTGTAGGGTATCCTATATTAGATATTGCGAGTTTAAATATAGGAGTAAAAGAGTACATTCATAATCTTGAGGAAGCAATAATTAAGACTATTGCAGAATATGGTATTAGTGGAACGCGACTTGATGGAGCAACAGGAGTATGGCTTGATATTGATGTCCCTGGAAAGACTCGAAAGATTTGTGCCATAGGGGTAAAATGTTCTCGTCACATTACTATGCATGGTTTTGCTCTTAATGTAAATACCGACTTAAACTATTTTAACTATATAAACCCTTGTGGATTTGTGGATAAAGGTGTTACCTCAATTGCTAAAGAATTGGGAAAGGAAGTTGATTTTGATGAAGTGAAAAAAGTATGCCTTGATAAATTGATTGAAGTTTTTGGAATGGAATTATAAAGATTATAAATAATATTTATAAAGTCCGGGAATAGTTATTCTCGGATTTTTTTATTTCAATTTAAATCAGGAGATTAAATATATTATTATCAGCTAAACTCATATTAATTCTTATATATTTGTATAATATGTATATAATAATACCGTATGCGATATAAATATTTTAACAGAGAGATTAGTTGGCTTTCATTTAATCAAAGGGTCTTAGATGAAGCATCAGATATGAATTTGTCAATAGCAGAAAGATTAAGGTTTATGGCTATTTTTGCATCTAATCTCGATGAATTTTATAAGGTTAAAATATATGCATACCATTACTTCAAAGATTCTCCAAAGAATGAAGTTCTTAAGAAAATAAATTCAATTGTTAGTTGTCAGCAAAAAGAATTCAACAATCTTTTTGCTGAATCTGTTATTCCTGAGCTATCTTCCAGCGGTATTAAGATTCTGGATAGTGATAATATATCTGAAGAATATAAGATAAAAGCCTTTAAGTTTTATAAATCTTCAATTAAATTAAAACTTCAGCCTATACTGCTTTCCAATAAAAAGCCTTTACCTTTTTTGCACGATAACTCATTGTATATCCTGGTTTCTTTGCATAGGAATAAAGAAAATAAAAATGCTACAAGAAAAGCTCGTTTTGCTCTTGTTAGAATACCTTTTGCCGAAGCAGACAGATTTGTAGTGCTAGGAGAGGAAGATGGTGTGAATTATATTATATTAATCGAGGATGTTGTGAGGTTGAATCTTGGTAATATGTTCCCTGGTTATGAAATAGATGGTAGTTATTGCATTAAGATATTAAGAAATGCCGATTTTCAGATAGATGAAAATGGTGAAAGTGATATTGTTGATAAAATTAAAGAAGCAGTTATCAGGCGAGAGATAGGAGAACCTTGTTTGTTGGTTTATGACAGAGAAATGCCGGATAATATTAAGACTAAAGTGTTGACTCTTTTTAATTTAGGTGAGGATGAAATTTTATCTGCCGGTAAATACCTTCGTTTAGCAGATTTAATGTATTTCCCTTTTAATGACAAAACAGAAAATTGTAGGGATGAGATTCCTATCGATCATCCTGCAATTGAAAATTTAAAGTCATTATTTAAGATTATTAAAAAAGAGGATGTGTTGTTACATTTCCCCTTTCATTCATTCGAGTATGTTATACAATTCCTTAATGAAGCTGCTTTTGATAGAAAAGTCAGGGAGATTAAGATAACATGGTATAGGGTAGCCCAGAATTCAGCAGTTGCAAATGCTCTTCTAACGGCAGCAAAAAACGGTAAAAAAGTTACTGTTTTTGTTGAGTTAAAAGCAAGGTTCGATGAAGAGCAGAATATTTATTTTGCACGTTTAATGGAAAAATCCGGAATTAAAATTATTTATACTCTTCCAGGGTTTAAGGTGCATGCAAAAATGATTCTTATAAGAAGAATAGGCAAAAAGAAGGGCGAACGAAGATATGTTTTTCTTAGTACCGGAAATTTTAATGAGAAAACAGCTACTTTATATACCGATCATGGATTATTTACAAGCAATGCCTGTATCTGTAATGAGATTCATAATTTGTTTTTGCATATTGAAGAAGGTGAGTGTATTGAAAATCTTGGTAAGCTATTGATTGCTCCGGTAAATCTTAAAGAGGAAATTATTAGAAAGATAGACAGAGAAATTCAGTATCATAAGGAGGGCTTTGAGTCAGGGCTTGTATTTAAAATGAATGGACTTCAGAATAAGAAGATCATAAAAAAGTTATATGAGGCTAGTCTTGCAGGAGTGAAAATAGAGTTAATAGTAAGGGGTATTTGTTGTCTTGTCCCCAATCAGATTTACAGCAAAAATATTACAGTAAGGAGAATCGTAGATAAGTATTTAGAACACGGAAGAATATACATATTTCATAATAAAGGGGAGAAAGAGATATTTATGGGATCTGCAGATATGATGACTCGTAACCTCGAAAGAAGGGTAGAAGTCTTATTTCCTGTGGAAAACTGTAAACATAAGAAAGAAATTATTGATATTATAAATATATATCTTGATGATAACACAAAAGCTACATATATAAATGAAAAGCTCGATAATATTCCAGTTAAAAATTCTATGCCTACAGTAAGATCTCAGGTTAAGGTGCGTGAATACCTTAATATAAACTAAGTAGGTATATTGTGTGTTATTTAAATAATCTATCCTTTTAAAAAGATTCTGTTAAGTCTGTCTTTATCAATAATCTGAATCTTTTTTTCATTACTGATAATAAGTTTATCTTTGCAAAATTTTGTTAGAGTATGAATTACACTTTCTCTTGAATACCCAATTATTTCAGCAATCTCTTTTCTGGAAAAAGGAATGGAAAAATTATCACTTTCATTTATATTCGAAAAGTGAAGTAAAAAAGCAGCCATGCTACCTTCAATATTCTTGTTCTTATATAAAAGTAATCTATTAACTAATTTAAGAGAAATATTACTTATTGTTTTTACAAGTTCTGCAGCAAAATTTCCATTTGTTTTTATTAACTGTAATAATACTTCAATGTCAATTAGCATTATTCGACACTTTTCAATAGCAATAGATGAAAATTCAAATTTATCCCCGTCGAAGATAAAAGATAAACCAATGAATCTATTGGGAGGAATAATTCTGATAGTATTAATTTTGTTTTGATATTCTATGTTCATCTTTGCCTGTCCCTCGAGAATATAATATATGTGGGTTATAAAATTGTCTTTTTTTATAATATATTCGTTTTTCTTGTAATTGATTACTGTGCAATTATCTATCAAATTATTTATTTCATTATCCGATAAAGTACTAAAGATAGGATGTGTTAACTCGTTTTTGATATTTTTATAATCATTCATATCTATAATTTTTAAGAAAAAATGAGTGTTCAATAAAATTACAATTATTTAATAGTGAAATATTTCACTTAATAGAAGTATACGGTGGAATCTTAAAACTATTTTCATAAATATGTGTATAAATTATAAATATTGAGCTTAAATTGATTTTTAGGTTGTAAAAATGTTTTGAATAAGTATAAATATACATTAAATATAGTAAAATATTTTACCATTTACTAATATAAATATGCAAATTAGATAGTAGTATATTCTATATCAAATCTAATTAAGTTTATTGTAAAAGCTCGTAATTTAGTAATCTAAACAATTAATTACACACTTATGTTTTGGATAGAGTTTTTAATAGTAATGCTTGCAATTTTTATTGGGGCTCGTCTTGGGGGTGTCGGATTAGGAGTAATGGGATGTGTGGGACTTTTCATACTGACTTTTTTTTTCGACCTTCAACCAACAATGCCTCCTATAGATGTGATGCTGATGATTGTGGCAGTGATTACAGCAGCAGCTGCTATGCAGGCAGCTGGAGGTCTTGATTATCTGGTGGCCATTGCTGAAAAAATGTTAAGAAAGAATCCCGATAGAATAACATTTCTGGGACCTTTGGTGACTTATCTTTTTACTTTCATTGCAGGGACAGGTCATGTTTCTTATTCTGTACTTCCTGTGATTTCTGAAGTGGCGCTTGAAACAGGAGTAAGGCCTGAGAGGCCTCTGTCAATTTCAGTTATTGCTTCGCAACAGGCTATTACTGCAAGTCCTATTTCTGCAGCTACTGTGGCACTTTTAGGTATGTTGACTCCACTTAATTTTACTTTATTGGATATATTAATGATTAGTGTTCCATCTACTTTACTGGGAGTGTTTATAGGGGCTGTTATTGCAAATAAGATGGGTAAGAAACTTGTGGATGATGAGGAATACAAAAAAAGACTTGAGGAGGGACTGTTAAAGAGACCACATTCACTGGATTTAAAGGAGGAAACACCTGTGACAGCTAAATTAGCTGTTGGATTATTTATTCTTGGGGCAATAGGAATTGTTATTTTCGGAACATTTGCATCCTTACGTCCAGGCTGGATGATAGACGGAAACTTAGTAAGACTTGGTATGCCAGAGACTATCGAGATAATAATGATGGTTGTAGCTGCCCTAATATTAATTTTCTGTAGAGTGCATACAGAGCTTGTTTCAAAAGGTAATGTTTTTGGGGCAGGTATGCAGGCAGTAATTGCTATTTTCGGTATAGCATGGATGGGAGATACATTTTTTTCTGCAAATATGGAATTTCTAAGTGGCTCAATAAAAGATCTTGTAACAGAAATGCCATGGACTTTTGCTTTCGCTTTATTTGTATTATCAATACTTTTATATAGTCAGGCAGCTACAGTCAGGGCATTAATGCCATTGGGAATAGCATTAGGGTTACCGGCGGCATCGCTTATAGCAATGTTTCCATCGGTTAACGGTTATTTCTTTATTCCTAACTATCCTACAATTATTGCAGCAATAAACTTCGATAGAACCGGGACAACAAGAATAGGAAGATATGTTTTGAATCATAGTTTTATGATACCAGGTCTTGTTGCCACTATTGTTGCTGTTAGTACAGGATTTATATTAATACATTTTATTTTATAATCACAATCAATTAATTCTATAAACTTAATAACTATGAAAAAGATTATTAGAAGACTTTTAATGGTGGTGTCTATAAGCATACTAGCTGCTATGACATCATTATACGCTCAGGAACTTCCAAAACTTACTATCATTGCCACAGGTGGAACTATTGCCGGTTCTGGTGAATCAAAAATACAGACTAAATATACTGCTGGCGTTGTCACAGTGGATAAGTTAATTGCGGCAGTTCCCGAGATAATGGATATCGCACAGATAAAAGGTGTGCAGATTTCCAGTATTGGTAGTCAGGAAATGAACGATATGGTCTGGCTTAAATTAGCTAAAAAGATTAATGAACTTTTAAGCTCAAAAGACTGTGACGGTATTGTTATTACTCATGGTACAGACACAATGGAAGAAACAGCCTATTTCCTTAATCTTGTTGTAAAGAGTGATAAACCAGTTGTCTTGGTAGGATCTATGCGTCCTGGGTCTGCCTTAAGTGCTGATGGGCCATTAAATCTTTATAATGCAGTTGCACTTGCTTCCAACCCTGATGCTAAAGGTAGAGGTGTAATGGTATCTATGAACGATCTGATTCTTGGGGCAGATGATGTAACAAAGACTAATACTACTAATGTTTCAACATTCAAATGTCCGAACTATGGTCCTCTTGGATATATGCACAACGGTAAACCAACATTCCGTAGAAAGGCTATGTCCAGAAATACTGTCAGCTCTGAATTTGATATTACAAATCTAAATAAATTGCCTAAAGTTGATATAGTCTATGGTTATGCCAATGCTAACAGAGCTATTGTTGATGCTTTAATTAAAAACGGTGACGAGGGTATAATTCATGCCGGTGTTGGTAACGGGAATATATATCCAACAGTTTTTGATGCTTTGATTGATGCTAAAAAGAAAGGCGTTCAGGTTGTAAGAAGTTCAAGAGTTTTTTCAGGCTCAACAACACTTGATGCTGAGGTTGATGATGATAAATATGGTTTTGTGGCATCTCTTTACAAAAATCCACAGAAATCGAGAATTCTTTTAATGCTTGCTCTTACTAAGACAAACGATTATAAAGAGATTCAAAGAATGTTTAAACAATATTAATATTGTTATACAGATAGTTTTATTTTAATATATTATCAAGGATTTAAAGGAGAAATGAATGATGAGAAAAAGTTTAATAATATTGACATTAGTTTCAGTTATTCTGGTGTCAGGCGGAAATATCTTTGCTCAGCAGAAATCCACCTTGGAGAAAATAGAGGAGCGTTTATCCTCTCTTGATAAAAAGAACGATGCCTTTAATATTTACCTGAATATCCAAAATTCGGCAAATATTTATCTTGACGGAAGTGATTACACAGGAACAGATTTTAAGACAAATCAGTTTCGTCTTGAGATGAGAGGTGAAGTTGTAAAAGGTGTGCGTTATCGTTTTCGCCACAGGCTAAACAGGGGGACATCTGCGGAGAATATTGATAATTTATCCAGAGCTACAGATATTGCTTCTATATCTATCGATATTACTGATGATTTTACTATAACAGGAGGTAAGCAATGTACTGCTTTTGGTGGTATAGAATTTGATCTTAACCCTATAGATATCTACCAGTATAGTGATATGATTGATTATATGGATAATTTCCTTACCGGGGTTGATTTTGCTTATAGATTCAACGATCAGGAATTAAGGTTTCAGGTTGTGAATTCAAGAACTGATCATTTGGAAAATCTGTATTCAAATTTACCTGACGGTATGGAAAGAAGTAAGAATCCTTTGGGATATACACTTAACTGGAACGGTAGTTTAATGGATGGTAAAATCCAGACTCGATGGTCGTATTCTATCTTTGAAGAGGCAAAAGATGAATTCATGAATTATGTAGCTCTCGGTACCCAGATTAAATTTGGAGAAAAAACTCAGCTACAGTTCGACTGGATGAATTCTCAAGAAGATATTGACAGAAAAGGAATTGTTTCAGATATTGCTAATATGGGTAATGGAGGCAGTAGGGCAGTGGATGTGGTATATAATTCATTTGTAGCTAAGATGGATTATAAAGTATGTCCTAAATGGAATCTATTTGTAAAAGGTATGTATGAGACAGCTACTAACGATGGAAATACAAATGAAGCCCTTTCCAATGATTTTAGAAAATCATATGGTTATTTTGCTGGTTTCGAATACTTTCCTGTAAAGGATAATCTTAAATTCTATTTCATTTATGTAGGAAGACACTTTGATTACGATCAGACCATTACCGATAATCTAGGAATTAAAGATAATACAACAAGTCGTTTTTCTGTAGGATTGGTTTACAGGCTTAAGATGTTTTAGTGGTGCGTTTCATAATTGATATTCTTAATATAATAATAGTACAATATAAAAAGCTGACTCACATGGGTCAGCTTTTTATTTAAAATATTAGTGTTAACAATATTTAAAGACAACTTTCAACTATAAATAATTAAAGCCTGAAATTGTAATTTTACATTTTATTTTTAGTGTCTAGAAATAAGACCTATAATAAAATTAACTTTATTCAATTTCTTTTTTATTGTGGGAATTGACAAACAATATATTACCTAGTTCATCATACCCGCTAAAAACTTTATCCCCTTCATGTTTCAGCATTTCTTCCCTGAAGCCTATAATAGTCAATCCTGCATTGGAAGAATGCTTATTAATTATGGATTTTGGGGAAATATCCTCTTTTTGAACAATCATCTCAATGTTTTTTGTAGTTATTGGTAATCTGCCACTTATAACTAAATTATGCATGTTTTTCCTGGCCTCTTCAATTTCCTCCTCTCGGCATATGTTGAATATTTTAATATTCCCTTTTTTCCAATCTGGATATCCAAGGATTATGAAGCTGAGAAGGATCATTAGATTGGCATTTCCTTCATCTGTTGTTTTAATCCATACGTGAATACCGTTTTTATATTGAATCTTTCTGGGACTTGAAGCAAGAATACATACATCAAAATTTCCGGAATTAACTAGTGTGAAATTGTCAATTATATTGATTACCTCATCTGCATTTTCTTTATCGTATTCAAATATCACCATATTGTTTTCCATTCCTGAAATACCTGGTATTTGAATAGCCTGAGCTATGGCTGATGTGTATGAGGGGGATATTATTGTATCAATATAAAAATGATTGTGGCTATTAAATTTAGATATGAGTTTTGATAACTCTATTTTTGATTGTTTGACAGTATTCTTGGAATAATATCCCTCTATTCGGTGTAGATATGTACCAAAACCGTATTTATACGATATCCAGTTTAATAATTGGAATGCGTTGTTTCTCTCAAACGAATGTTTTGAAATACATATTGCGCTGGGACGCCATTCTGCCTTGGTTTTATGGTTGCTGCTTTTTTGAAAATATACCTGCAGATTCCTGTTTATCTGGAATATTGCATTGGCAAAAATGGAGGACAGGCCTTTTCTTTCTTTGTGGTAATGACTGATGTAAGTATATAATAAAATCATTACAACAAATGCTAAAAGAGCATATTGCAGATTTATTTGCATCATAACCCATACGGAAGTAATGAATCCTATAAGAGATAAGTACCATCGGGATTTGAACGAAGGTCGGTATGCTGGTGAAGAACCAAAATGATTAAGAAAAGAAATCAGACATAAAGTTCCGTACGTAACCATGAAAAACATTGATATTATCCCTGCAACAGCATTTACATTACCTAAAGCAACAAAAACCATAGCAATAATACATGTCACAAAAGATCCGTGAATAGGTTCATTATCTTTGTCCCGTCCTTTTGACAGCCAGTTATTTATTCTTTTATGTGGGAAAGAATTGTCTATTCCCAAAGCTTGTAGCGTCCTTGGCGCTACCATCACCGATCCAAGTGCGGAAGAAATTGTGGCGGCAGCTAATCCTAATGGAATAAAAATTTTACCACCTAATGCAATATTACTCATTATAAACTGATTGTTTACCAGGTCTTCAGGACTGGCCGATGATGCGAGTTTAAATGTAATGAAGAAGTATAAAATCATACACGTAAAAGTTGCGGTAGTTGTTCCCAAAGGAATGGATTTTCCAGGGTTCTTAAGATCTCCGGATAACCCCACCCCGGCAGTCATGCCCGTAAATGCAGGAAAAACAATTGCAAATACAATAAAGAAATCATCCATATTTCTGAATTGTGCATTTTCCAGATTAAAATCTGCCTGTTGTGCATATAATGTGTCACCCATGAAAAACAGTACAATGGAAATTGTCATTATTCCTACTACAAAGTACAATGCTTTTACTCCGAGATTAGCCCCCTTTTTTAGTATTAATACTGATAATATTAACATTATCGGAACACTGATAGCCTGACGGGGCAGAAATATTCCTTGAACATCATTCATGTATCTGAATAGAAAATCAAAAGATTCAGTGAAAGCGATAACATAAAAAGCTACACTGATTGCCTGAGATAAATAAAGAGCCATACCTATTGTTGCCCCGATATTTAGCCCGAAAGAACGTGAAATAATAAAATATTCGCCACCTCCTTCGACTCGTTTATTTGTTGCAATCTCAGAGATAGCAAGAGCTGTTGGTATTGTTACAATATGTCCTAATAATATAATTAAAATTACACCCCAGAAACCTAATGTCCCCACTGCATAACCAAATCTTAGAAATAGAATAGCTCCAAGTAGAGTGGAAATAGCTGTGAAAAATACTGGTGGTGTTCCGAATCTTCTAGTGTCAGTCATACAATTATTTTTATCTTTATTGTATTAAAGTTACGATTATTTAGTAAAAAAGTGACATAATTAATGTTTAAAATATGTTGAGAAAATTATTTACTTATTATGTTTTTATTATCTTGTGCTGTATTAAAATAAATCAATAATTATGAGAATTACATTATCATTTTTATTTGCATTGTGTGTAATGGTTATCTCTTGTGATCACGACGACGATACAATAAAAAGCTCAACCGAAATAGAGAAAACCAATGAGTTTGTATATGAGGCAATGAAATATTTTTATTTATGGAATGATAAGATTCCAAATAAAGATATATCAGCATATACCGATCCCAAAAAACTTTTCGACGATATATTATATAAGAGAATTGATAGGTGGTCGATAATAACGGATGATTTTCAAGGCTTGATAAAGCGCTTTGAAGGTATAAACAAGTCTTTTGGTAGTGTTATTTTTGCATGGAATCCTCCATACACACAAAATATTTTTGGAGTTGTAATGTATGTTTATAAAGATTCTCCTGCCTATAATGCTGGTCTTAAAAGAGGCGATATAATTATAAAAGTTGACGGTCAGACTCCAACAACAGAAAATTACCAATATATGTTTTCAAAAGAAAGTTATACGGTTACTTTAGGATTATTAACGGATAAAGATATTGTCGATAGTGGTAAAAGTTTGAGTATGGCCAGAGAAGTAATAAATGAATATCCTATTCTGCATAATGAGGTAATGGATTATAATGGCACAAAAATTGGGTATTTAGTGTACGACTCTTTTATTCATAGATTTGATGAGGATTTAAAGACTGTATTTGCAGATTTTCAGGAAAATATTGTTACTGAATTAATAATTGATTTACGATATAATTCCGGAGGTGATGACGTTTCTGCACAGCTATTGGCAAATCTTATTGCTCCTAAGAGTGCTGTTGGAAAATATTTCTTTAAATCGGTGTATAATGATAAGCTGACAGAGTACTATGCACAAAATAAAAAAGTAGCAGAGGAGAGACATGCCGATGGCTTAAAATTTGAGGATGTTTCTGAGGGATTGGCGTTAAACAGGGTTTTTATACTTACTTCAGATATGTCGGCATCGGCAAGTGAGCTAGTAATAAATGGTTTAGAGCCCGTAATGAATGTTTATACTATTGGAGATACTACTCATGGAAAGTGTACAGGAATGACAGGCATTCCGGATGATGAAGATAATCCTAAGTGGGGTATATTTCCTGTAATAGTAAAAGCATCTAACAGTGAAGGAGTGACAGATTACTACGATGGATTAATTCCAGATAAACAGGAAGAAGAGAAATTACCACTTTTCCTGTTTGGAGATAAAAAAGATCCTTTTATTGCAGCAGCCTTAAGTCAAATTTCAGGAATTCCTTCAACTGCGCCAACTTTAAAAACAGGCGGGTTTAAGTTTGGAAAATTATCTATAATAGGGGGCAAACCGGATATATGTAAAAATATTTTAATGCATTAGAATTTTTATATGATTAATTATTTAACGGGGAATTGGAAGTAATTTCAATTCCCCGTTTTTATGATATAAATTTTTTTTCTTATTAAAATTTAGGGGACTATCTTTTATAAGAGTTTATGATTTGCATAAATAACTTTAATCTGTAAGTTGTTTTCACCGTACCCCCTAAGGGGTTTGTGTTAGGTTTGTGTTAGGTTTGCGTTAGGTTTATGTTTCATATATAGGATAGAGATAGGGAGAACCAGATTTAAATAATGTGAATATTCAGGAGTTGGTATAGTTTTGAATAATGGTACATATGTGTGAGTTTTATTTGGTAGTAATATTTAATAAAGATAGCATAGAATCACATAAATCAAGCAGGCATGGAAAGCCTGTCGATAAAAAGATTTTTAAAGAAAAACTTGAAGAAGGAAAATAACAAATAAACCAAATATTCCGTAAGCAGAGAAATAATGAACTTGTTATTGGAATTGTAATTTTTGTTTTGCTTACTATGGGAGTATATCTTTTAATCTGTTAAGTATGGTAATTTTTATACTATAATTGTAAAAGATATATTATTATTTATAACTTGCATTGTTAAATAAGAATCACCATCAAATATTTTCAATATGCGTAGAATTTTAGCTTTATTTTTCTGTATATATCTGCCTTTAATGCTAGTTTTATTTTCTTGTGAAAAGAAGAAAAAGACAGATAGAAAAGATTATTATGCTGGTTTTGAACAGTATATTTCAGGTTATACTTCAGGCATATTGCCTTTGGCAACTAGTGTTAAAATCAGGTTTACAAAAGATATAAATGCAGATGCCCAAAAGGGAGATGAGGCAGATGCTGGTTTATTTTCTTTTGAACCTACTATCAAAGGAAAAGCATATTGGATTAATTCCAGGGAATTGGAGTTTGTTCCTGATGATAACCTTAAGAGAGGACAGACTTACAAGGTTAAATTCAAACTTGGAAAATTAATTAAGGTTGATAAAAATTTCAGGGAGTTTCCTTTCGATTTTACAGTCATAAAGCAGGCTTTCAATGTGAGTTTTGATGGATTAAAGACTTACGATGAGGGTTATGAATATTTTATGTATTTAAAAGGGAGTATTGTTACTGCCGATTATCTTGAAAGTGATAAGGTAGAAAAGATTCTGAAAGGGAAAAGTAACGGTGATAAACTAAATTTCGTGTGGGATCATTCTGCAGATGGTAAGGTTCATACTTTTAGGCTTGATAGCGTAAGGCGCAAAGATTCCAAGCAATTGTTGGTTGTTGAATGGGATGGAGGTTTTCTCGATATAGATGAAAAGGGCAAGAAAGATATTATTGTTCCTGGCAAAGGGGAATTCTATGTTGTTAATGTTTCTCCAGAAATTAAGAATAATAAGATGTTTAAGGTTATATTGTCCGATCCTGTCGATAAAACACAGGATTTGAGGGGAATAATTAAAGTCAACGGGTATAATGATCTTAAGTTTTCTGTCTATGCAAATGAGATTGTTGTGTATGCAAGCAGTATAATTACTGGGAAAAGGACTGTTTCGGTAGATGAGGGATTGCGTTCAACAAGGGGAATACCGTTAGGTGCAACTAGTAATTTTGATTTATGGTTTGAAGAGCTAAAACCTGCAGTTAAGTTTATTGGGAAGGGGGTTATTGTTCCTTCTTCTGAAGGTCTTATTGTTCCTTTTTCTACTGTAAGCCTTAAGGCAGTAGATTTAAGAATTATCAAAGTATTTGAGAACAATATACACCAGTTTTTCCAGAACAATCGTTATGATGGTGCCAGTGAAATAAAGATGGTGGGAAGACTTATACTAAATAAAAAGATAGATCTTGATAATACAGGGAAGGCTGTGGATATAAGACGCTGGAATGATTTTACTATTAATCTTGCTGATTATATTACAATTGATCCTGGTGCTATTTACAGGCTTGAATTAAGGTTTAAAAAGCAGTATGCTGTTTACGATTGTGGAGAGGATGCCCTAGAAGAGAATAACAATGAATATGGGCAGGATGATGAGAGAGAGATGGAAAAGTGGGATGCCCCTGGTTGGTATTCAGATTATTATTACCCAGATGGGTATGATTGGAAGCAGAAAGATAATCCTTGCCATATATCTTATTATAATTCAGATCATTTTGTTCATAAGAATGTTTTTGCATCTAACCTTGGAATTATTGCAAAATCGGGTAACAATAAGAAGATTAAGGTGTTTGTCTCCGATCTTAAAAATACGGAACCGTTGGTGGGTGTTGATGTGATTGCTTACAATTTACAGAAACAGGTTGTAGGAAAGGGAATTACAGATGTGAAGGGCTTTGCAGATATAAATCTTGAATCGAAAGCATTTCTTCTTGTTGCAAGGGATATGAACCAGAAGTCTTATTTAAGGGTAGATGACGGATCGTCTCTTTCGGTAAGTAATTTTGATGTTAGTGGTAGTAATATACAGAAAGGTCTTAAAGGTTATATATACGGTGAAAGAGGTGTTTGGAGACCCGGTGATAATATTTACCTTACTTTCATTTTGGAGGATAAAAATAAGAGTTTGCCAGAGAATCATCCTGTAATTGCAGAACTATATAATTCGAGGGGACAATTTGTTAAGCGTATTGTAAATTCTGCTCCTTCGGATGGATTCTATTGTTACAACTTTACAACAGATAGTGAAGCTCCAACGGGGAATTGGAATGTGAAGATAAAAGTAGGCGGCGCGGTTTTCTCTCAGAAGTTGAGAGTTGAAACTATTAAACCAAACAGACTTAAGATAGACCTAAGTATTAAAGATGATATTATAAAATATAAATCGGCCGATAAAAATATTACTCTTAAATCGGCATGGTTACATGGTGCTAAGGCTCCTGAACTAAAGGCTGATATTAAAATGACTATCAGTAAAATAACAACTAAGTTTGAGGGCTATAGTCAGTATAATTTTGATGATCCTTCGAAGAGTTTTTATTCTACTGATAAGGTGATATTTGAAGGAAAGACAGATAAGGAAGGGAATGCAGTAATTCCTATTGATGTTAAAAACATTAAGAATGCTCCGGGAATGCTTAAAGCAACTTTTGTGACAAGGGTGTTTGAGAATTCAGGTGATTTCAGTATAAGTTCGGAATCGATTAAACTATCCCCTTATCCAGTGTATGTGGGTATGAAAATGCCGTCAAGTGATGATAATTGGTATAAAACAGATACTAATTACAAGACTCAACTGATTTGTATAGATGAGGACGGTAAGCCGGTAAACCGGAATATTGTTGCTGAGGTTTATAAAATTAACTGGAGATGGTGGTGGGATTCAGATAATGACAATCTTGCTTCCTATGTGAATGGTTATTATAACAGAAAAGTAAAAAGAACAAATATAAACATGGTTAACGGTAAGGGTGTTTTTAATCTAAAGGTTAAAGAATATGGCAGATACTTTATTCGTTTCAGAGATCCTTTAAATAATCATTCCTGTGGTCATGTTGCTTATTTCTCTTCATGGGGTGGTTTTGACGTAAGTTCCATTCCAGGTGGTGCCAGTATGTTAGCTTTATCATCAGATAAAAAGGAATATATTGTAGGTGAGGATATAAAAATTAGAATCCCTTCTGCCAGCAATGGAAAGGCTCTTGTTTCTTTGGAGAATGGATCGGGTATAGTCGATGCCTTTTTAGTAAATACATCGGATAAGCAGTCATTCTTTACTTTTAAGGCTACAGAAGCTATGAGTCCGAATATATACGTTAATGTGAGTCTTATTCAGCCTCATGCTGATACTGATAATGATCACCCAATGCGAATGTATGGAATTATACCTGTTAAGGTTACTAATCTTCAGACTATACTTGAACCTCAGATAAATATTGAGAAAGAACTTCGTCCTGAAAAAGAATTCAATTTAGAGGTTAGTGAGAAGGAAGGTAAGGCGATGTCGTATACTATTGCTATTGTTGATGAGGGATTATTGGATATTACATCATTTAAGACTCCTGACCCGTGGAAAACTTTTTATGCGAGAGAAGCTCTAGGTGTGAAAACCTGGGATTTATACGATTATGTAATGGGTGCATATGGAGCCCGTTTGGAAAGTGCTTTTGCTATTGGAGGTGATGAGGAAATTATTGGTGGTTCTAAAAAGAAAGCAGAAAGATTTAAGCCTGTTGTAATGTTTAAAGGTCCTTTTAAACTTAAAAAAGGTAAGAATAATAAACATAGCTTTATGATGCCTAATTATATAGGGGCAGTCAGGACAATGGTTATTGCCGGTAAAGATGGTGCATATGGCAAGTCTGCAGTGCTTAGTCAGGTTAAGAAGCCTTTAATGGTTATGGCTTCTTTGCCAAGACTATTAAATCCAGGGGATAAGCTTAAGGTTCCTGTGACAGTTTTTGCAATGGATAGTGATGTTAAAAAAGTAAAGGTTACTATTCAGACTAAGGATAACATTATTAATGTAGGCAGTATTTCTAAAAATATTTCATTCAAGGAGACAGGGGAACAGATAGTGGAATTTGATGTTAAGGTTGCCGGGAAAATAGGTATAGGTAAAATAAACGTTATTGCTGAATCGGGAGACGAAAAATCTTACTTTGAGACAGAGGCAGAAATAAGATTGCCAAATCCTTCTTACAGCAAGATAAAAGAAGCTGTTATTAAAAAAGGCAAAGAGATTTCTTTGAGTCAGAGTTCATGGGGGATAAAGGGAACAAATACCGCAAGTTTGGAGATTTCAACAATGCCTCCTCTTAATCTTAAAAGCAGGTTGGAATATCTTATAGCATATCCTCATGGCTGCCTTGAGCAGGTTGTTTCTGCGGCATTCCCTCAACTGTTTCTGAATGATCTGGTTTCTCTTACTGAAGAACAGAATAAAGAATTAATGGATAATGTACTCGAAGCGATTGATAAATTGCTAAGATATCAAAAGACTAGTGGAGGGTTCTCTTACTGGCCAGGAGGTGATTATGTGAATCAGTGGGCTAGTATTTATGCAGGTCATTTTATGATAATGGCCGAGAAACAGGGGTATTTTATTCCTCTTTCTACAAAGAGAAAATGGTTGAGATACCAGAAAAATATGGCGAATAGTTGGAATGAGTATGGTAAGTATTTTAATTCGGAACTAATTCAGGCATATAGATTATATACATTGGCCCTTGCAGGTAATCCTGATATAGGCGCCATGAACAGAATGAGAGAGAAAGACAATATTTCAGTTACTGCAAAATGGCGATTGGCCGCTGCTTATGCTGCATCGGGAAGGCCAGAAGTAGCGGAAAGGATTATTTCATTGATTTCTTCAGAAATTAAGCCCTATAAAGAATTGTCTGTGTCGTTTGGTTCTCATGTAAGGGATATGGCAATGGTATTGGAAACTCTTTGTCTTTTAGATAAGCAAAAAGAATCATATGCAATGGCATTAAAAATTGCTAAAGAATTGGGAGAAGACACATGGATGAGTACTCAGACTACTGCATATTCACTAATATCGATTAGCATGTATATGAAAGAATTTGGTTCTAAGAATTCAGTGTTGAATTACGATTGCAAAATAAATGAGGAAAGCTTTAAGCAAGCTGGGGATGTTTCATTTGTAAGTCATGATTTGGATATAGAAAAAGAAGGGAACATTAAGGCTACTATTAAAAATAATGGCGAGGGTGATATTTATGCAAGATTGATAACTAATGCAGTTCCTATGATTGTTGATAAAGCAGAGAAGTGTGAGGCGATTGATTTTGAAGTTAAGTATTTTGATGGTTCAGGAAATGTGATCGATACTGATAGTCTTGTTCAGGGAACAGATATTATTGCTGAGATTACAGTACAGAATAAAGCTTATTCAGGTAAACTTGAGCAGATGGCTATCTCGGCTATATTCCCATCGGGATGGGAGATAATAAATTCTCGTCTTTTCGGTGATGAGTCAGTGAGTGATAAGGTCGATTATATGGATATTAGGGATGACAGGGTCTATTTGTATTTCTCATTGGGGTATAATCAGTCAAAAACATTTAAGATAAATCTTAATGCTACTTTTAGTGGGGATTTTTATATGCCGGCTATCAGTTGTTATGCAATGTATGATAATGAAATAATAGTGGTTGTTCCTGGCAATAGGACTAAGGTGGTAAAGCAGTAGTAAGAGTGGTTGTCTGCTCTGGAAAATACTTATAGATTTGAGAGTAAATGAGAATAAGGAAAAAACGAAATACATTAAATAAAATGAATTTATTAAAAGCCGGAAGAATAAAAATTCCGGCTTTGATTGTAATGTTTGTATTGTTGGTTGTATATTGGTTTTCTTTACCTGACAAGTTGTTTGAAAGTTCTTTGTCAACTATAATATTCGATAAGGAAAATAAATTATTAGGAGTAAAAATAGCGGAAGATGAACAATGGAGGTTTCCTGTTCCCGATTCAGTTCCTTATAAATATAAAAAATCGTTGTTGATGTTTGAGGATGAGTATTATTATTATCATCCTGGTTTTAATCCTGTATCTATAATCAGGGCTTTTAGTCAGAACATAAAAGCAGGTAAGGTGGTAAGCGGGGGAAGTACCATCAGTATGCAGGTAATTAGAATGTCCCGTGGAAACAGACAAAGAACAGTATTTGAAAAGATTAAGGAAATAATAATGGCTACCAGGTTGGAGTTGGGATACTCTAAGGCTGAGATATTAAGACTATATGCAGCTAATGCTCCTTTTGGGGGTAATGTGGTAGGACTTGAGGCTGCATCGTGGAAATATTTTAAGAGAAAGCCGTCTGATCTTTCGTGGGCAGAATCGGCATTACTGGCTGTTTTGCCTAATTCTCCTGCTTTATTGTATGCAGGGAAGAATAGTAAATTGCTATTAAAAAAAAGAAATCACCTTTTGGATAAGTTAAAGAGTAAGGGAATAATTGATAGTATGACTTGTGGGATGGCCAAGGAGGAAAATATTCCCGATAGATTTTATTCTTTTCCTAATTATGCTCCTCATCTTTTAGCAAGGATGGCCAGAAATAAGACGAGAGAGTATTTAAATACTACTTTAGATATAGAACTTCAGAAGAAAGTAAATAGATTAGTAGAGAAGCATTCCAGAATGTTGGGCGAAAATGGAATAAATAATGCTTCTGCAATTGTGGTTGAGGTGAGTACAGGTAATGTGGTTGCATATGTTGGGAATTCTTTTTGTAACAGGTCGGATGACAATGGTAATATGGTTGATATTAATATGGCACCCAGAAGCTCGGGAAGTATTATTAAACCGGTGCTGTATTGTTTGATGCAGGATAAAGGATATATGCTACCAAATACACTTTTACCTGATATTCCTATTAGATTTGGTAATTATTGTCCTAAGAATTTTTCATTGAAGTATGATGGGGCTGTTCCTGCTTCCAAGGCTTTGGCCAGATCGTTGAATGTTCCGGCTGTTCAGATGCTTAAAACCTGTGGGGTTAATCAGTTCTACGATTATTTAAAAAGATTGGGATTGACTACACTAAACAGACCTGCTTCTCAATATGGTTTGAGTTTAATTTTAGGGGGGGCAGAGGTTAATCTTTTTGAATTAGTAGGACTATATAGGGGAATGGCGAAAACTCTTTTGGATTATAACAATAATGATGGTACTTATTATACGAATACTTACACCAAGCCAAATTTTTATAATAATATAAATCTTCCGGAAAGGAAAAAGATAGATGGTAAAGGTGTTCTTTCTGCAGGTGCAATATGGCTTTGCTTTAAGGCATTGCTTGATGTAGAAAGACCAGATGAGGAAGCTGGTTGGCAAAGTTTTAAATCTTCACAACAAATTGCATGGAAAACAGGAACTAGTTTTGGTTTTAGAGACGCATGGGCGGTTGGTATTACGCCCGATTATGTTGTAGGTGTATGGGCTGGTAATGCCGATGGGGAAGGAAGGTCAGGGCTTACAGGTGTTCGGGCTGCTGCCCCTTTGATGTTTGATATTTTTTCTATGCTTCCTGAGTCAGGATGGTTTAAAAAACCCATTGATGAGATGGTAAAAATACCTGTTTGTTCAAAAAGCGGATATAGGGTTGCCCACGATTGTGATTGTTGTGATACAGTATGGGCTTGTGAAGCGGGTTTAAAAACAGTTTCGTGTCCTTACCATAAAGTAGTTCATCTTGATAAAGAATGTAAATACAGGGTTAACAGCAATTGTGAGGAGGTCTCGGATATGGTTCATAAATCATGGTTTGTATTACCTCCGGTGATGGAGTGGTATTATAAAAAGATTAATCCCTTTTATCTTTCTTTACCACCATTTCGTATTGATTGTAATAGGGAAGAAGAATGTCCTATGCAGTTGATATATCCGCATAAAAATCTCTCTGTATTTGTCCCTAAGGATATGGGAGGAGAAAAAAGTAAAATCATCTTCGAAGCAGCTCATAGTGTTGAGGGAGCAGCTATTTACTGGCATATAGATGAAAATTTTCTGGAAAAGACTATCGGAAAACATCAGGTAGAAGTGTCCCCTAATTCAGGAAAACATTTAATAACATTGGTTGATGAATTTGGTAATATTTTAAGGCGTGAAATTACCGTAAAATAGTATTATATATTTAAACATTTATTTGTCTGTATCGTAAAATAGTATTGAATGGCACTACTTAATATACACTCTTAAATTATTGTTTTTATTTTTTATTTTAAAAAGTATGAGGTGGAATTTTAAAAACAAATTTAGTCGTAAGTTCATTCGGATAATATTTAAACAGTCGGGTGACGTTAATAAAGCTAGTAAAAAAGGTACCATACTTAAAAGGTTAGGTGCAGACCATATACGATCAGTTAGAAGGAAGGGAAGGCCAGTGACGGCTTTAACCAACGATTAATTAGTAAATAGAATGTTAATGAGGGGAGTAAAAAGCTCCCCTCAACTTTTATAAGGGGAGCAAAATCATAAAAAATGTTTAAGGTACTAATTGTTTTCGGCTAACGGTATTGCTGGTTAATTCTGACTATTCTGGAGACATCAAATCCTTTCCTATTAGCTTTTGCAATAAGTTTTTTGTATTGTTTATCATCCATTTCTCTGGTTCTGGATAATATCCAGAAATATCTTCTGGAAGGTGTTCCTACCATAGCATATTCGTAATTTTTACCTATGTCAATTATCCAGTAATCTCCGGAAAAGGGCCATTGAAATCTTACTTTAAGCTTGGCAATAAATCTTTTATCAGGAACCCAGGCTATTCCTTTAACTTCTTTTAATTTAGTTGGATTTTTTTCTGCACGTCCTGAATTAAGGACATCTATCTTCCCGTCATCCCTTAATGAATAATCTGCTTTAACGCATATCATTCCATTCTCGAAAGAATTTGGTAAGCGGGCGATCTCATACCATGTACCCATATAACTGTTAAAATCGACATAGTCAACAACCTCCAGATCGCTGTATTCAGTATCGTATACAGGTATAGCAATAGAGATCAATATTATATACAATATTTTCATTTGTGTTTTTTATTAGGGAGTACTATATAAAACTACGGTGATATGCTTTGCAATGTTGTTGTGGGTTTAGTTAAAATTGATTAAAAAATTAAAGAATTTAAGTGCGTTTTGCGATGTGTTTGATGTGCAAATGGTTTGTGTTTTTAATTTGATGTTATGTATTTTTAGTTATTTGGTATATTATGTAATGTCAAACTAATTTGTTATATTTGAGAGCAAATTTGGATTGGTGTAATAAGTATGAATAAATATGTAGAAAGTAATCTTATCAAAGAATTGAGGGATAATTCAGAATCAGCTTTTGAATATCTTTTTAAATTATATTATTCCGATCTATATAGTTTTTCTTATTCCTACGTAATGAACAAGGATGTCGCTGAGGATATTATTCAGGATGTTTTTTCAAAACTTTGGCATATGGCTAAAGATATACCTGACATAAGTAGTATCAAATCCTACTTGTATTCTAGTGTAAAGAATTCCTGTTTTGATTATCTAAAACATTTAAAAGTTATTGACAGTAACAGAAAGAAACTTACAGAAGCATTAATTTTTTCAGGAACTGTTGGATATGAGACTAATGATGAAATTATTAAACAGGTAAGAGATTGTTTGTCAAAACTTTCAGAACAACAAAGACTAATTCTTGAATTAAAGGTTGTTAATGGATTAAAATATAAGGAAATTGCTGAGGAATTAAAAATCTCAGAGGATACAGTTCATACTCATGTTAAGAGGGCTTATAAATATTTTAGAGAATATTTTCCATTATTATTTTATTTTATAATAACTTTTTCTCAAAAATAATTTATGATTATAATTTAATATGTACCCCAAAAATAATTAATGTCGTCTTAATATAAGAATAAACATTAATTGTATTATGGATATTGAATGGGAAATACTCTCAAGAGTTATAAAAGGAAAGTCTTCTGATTTGGAAGATGAGAAATTTATAGAGTGGTATTCTGGAAAAAGAAAACAAAAGAATTTTATTAAAGATGTTAGGTCGTTTTATGCCTTATCAGAAGATAGAGAATATGTTTCGGAAGAACATATAAATAAAGAATGGAAGAAGTTTGTCAGGTCTGTAAGCCCTTTACATAGAATTTGTTATTGTTCTATAAAAGTTGCTGCAAGCATTATTATTGTATGTTGCTTGACAGTATCCTTTTGGTATATAAATAAGAAAATTTTATCTCCTGAGATAGTAGTGGAAACAATAAATTCAGGAGAACATAAGGCAATGTTAATATTAACTGATGGATCCAGATATGTTTTATCTTCTAACAAGGATAAAGTTATTGAATCAAATGGTTTGCTTATAAAGAATAAAAATAAAAGCTTAACTTTTGAATCTGGTGTAGATGTTAATAATACTGACAGTGTTATATATGAACAGAAGTATAACACTATTAGGGTGCCACGTTTTGGAGAATACAACCTGACTTTATCAGATGGAACAAAAGTATGGCTTAATGCAATGTCTAGCCTTAGCTTTCCAAATGTTTTTAAAGGAGATACCAGAGAAGTTAAAGTAGAAGGAGAAGTTTATTTTGATGTTAAGCATAATCCAGACAAACCTTTTATAGTATTATGTAATAATATTCAGGTAAAAGTATTAGGAACGGAATTCAATATTAGGTCATACGAAAAAAACAAAATAGCAACAACCTTAGTGAATGGTAAAGTTGAAATGAATTATTTGGATAAGCCGGGATCTACAGTAATACTTAAGCCGGGAGAACAAGGATTAGCCGAATCAGAAAAACCTAAAATAGATATAAGTAAAGTTAACGTTTCTAGTGTTACCGCATGGAAGTCAGGTGAGTTTTTATTTGAAAACAGGCGATTAGAGGATATAATGAAAGAACTTTCTATGTGGTATGATATTAATGTTTTTTATGAGAATCTTGATATAAAAAATGAAAGATTCTATGCGTATATAAACAGGTCTGACGATTTTAAGAAAGTATTAAAGAAATTTGAAGTTACAGAAAAAATAAATATAAGAGTTAAAGGAAAAAACGTAATAATTTCTAAAAAATAAAAAAAGAACAGGGAGTACCCTCATACCCCCTGTCTAATAAACTGCCCTAATTTGGACAATTGTTGAATCTAAACTACAAATTTATGAAAAAAAGTTGTAAAACGTGCATTCGGGTTATGTCCGAATGCCGAAAGATTTTGAGAATAATGAAATGTATTATTTTTTTAATTTGTTTGAGTATTTCTCAAGTATTTGCTAATCTGAATGCTCAGGAAATAAAAGTTGATGTTAAAGCTGAGAATTCATCTTTTATAGATGTTATTAATAGTTTAAGAATACAAACGAACTGTTATTTTCTTTTTGATGTTTCAGATATAAAATCAGTAGGACAATTGAATTTTAATTTTGAAAGCAGACCTTTAAAAGAAGTATTAGAAAATATACTGAAAGGCACTGCATTATCTTATAGATTCATAGATAATACAGTAATAATATTTAAAACAAAAGTTAAAATATCAGATCAGGAAAAAAATATTAATGTTGATGGTAAGGTATTAGATGAGAAAGGTAATCCTATCCCAGGAGTTTCTGTTGTTATTAAGGGTACAAATGTAGGTGTATCAACTGATAAAAATGGAGTATTCAAATTACTAGTTCCAGATTCTGGTAAGAAAATTGTTTTTTGTTTTTCATTTATTGGAATGAAAGAGGTGACGCAAACCTACCAAAATAAGTTTATGGTTGTAACCATGTTTGAAAATGCTACAGACCTTGATGAAGTTGTTATTACAGGCTACCAAAGGTTTGATGGGCGTACGAATACTAGTGCAATCCAATCAATCAAAGTAAGCGAAATTCTTAATCCTGGGTTAAATTCTATTGATAAAGCTTTGGAAGGGCATGTTCCTGAGATGCAGTTTATGCTGAATTCAGGAGAAGTTGGAGTAACACCCCGTATTCGTATTCGTGGTACATCAACTTTACTTGGAAACAGAGAGCCTTTATGGGTTCTTGATGGTTTCGTGTTACAGGATCCTGTTGATGTTAGCAATGATGACTTAAATAATCCGGATTATGTTAATATAATTGGAAATGCAATACAAGGAATTAATCCTCAGGATATTGAACGTATAGACATATTAAAAGATGCTTCAGCTACAGCACTTTATGGAACTAAAGCTGCTAATGGAGTTATTGTAATAACAACAAAAAAAGGAAGTAAAGGTAAGGTAACATTTAGCTATAATCATTCTTCTAAGTTTATGCTTCGCCCTCGGTATAGAGATAGAAATATAGATTTAATGAATTCTCAGGAACGTGTTCAATTTGGTAAAGATTTGGTGGATTCTCACTATGCTTTCCCAAGCAAAATGGCTGATGTTGGATATGAGGGGGCATGGTATAAATATCAAACCGGCGATATAAGTTATGATGAATTTTATAATCAAGTAAAATTATATGAAAGTGTAAATACTGATTGGTTTAAAATACTTGCAAATGATTCATATTCGCAGGATCATACGCTTGGAGTATCTGGGGGTTCTGATGATGTAAGTTATTATGCGTCTATAGGTTATAATAGAGAAAATAGTGTAACTAATACTGTTTATACAGATAGAATGACAGCCAGGGTAAATATGAATATAAAACTTGCAGAAAATTTTAAATTGATGTTTTCTTTAAGTGGAAATGTTCAAAATAAAAATCATCTCCCTGTTGAAATAAATCCTATTGATTATGCTTATAACACAACAAGAGCTCTGCCTGCATATAATGAAATTGGAGACTACTATTACTATAACCCGGATTCAGGTTCAGTATATCCGGGTGTGGGAGCAGGTTCTGTACCATTTCGTTATAATATTTTGAACGAAATAGATAATAGTTATAATAACTATAATGGTAATGGAATGTCTACTTATTTAACTGCAAAGTATTCATTAAAACAAGGATTTGATATTAATTTTTCTGGTTCATATTCCAGAAGTTCTACTCTACAGGAAACATGGTGGGGAGAAAAAACAAATTATGTTGCATTACTAAAAAATGCTGAATTTGAAGATATACCACCTACAGGTGAATCAGGTAAATGTTCGTTACCCTACGGGGGAGTATTAAATCAGAAAAATAGTACTGTTGATAGCTGGACAGTTAGAACTCAGGCGGATTATAGATTAATATTAGGAGCTGAGAGCAGGGATCTTTTAAATTTAACAGCAGGATTTGAAATTCGATCTAGTGAAAGTAGTGCAATAAATTCATTAGAACTCGGATATCAAAAAGATAGAGGAATGAAATATGTAGACAAGATAGATCTTGAAAAATATCCATTTTATAAAAAATGGTTGAACGGAGAAAGTGGATCTAATCGATCATTAATGAATAATTTAACGAATGCTGTTTCTGGATATATTTCTTTAAGCTATAGTTTTGATCATTTTGCAACAATTAATGCTAATGGTAGAATGGATTATTCAAATAAGTTCGGAAGTAGAAGTAATGAGGAATTTTTACCTGTTTGGTCAACGTCGGCTATGCTAAATATTAAAGAAATAATTTTTAAAAATAATGATGACATTAATGAATTTCGTGTAAGATCCTCCTACGGAATTCAAGGGAATATGCTTGAAGATCAGAGTCCTAATTTTATAATTAAATTAGGAACTATAGATCCAATGTATAATGAATATATTTCTACTGCAGCAAGATATCCGAATCCTAATTTAAGATGGGAAGAAACAAGGCAATTTAATATGGGTGCAGATATAGGTTTGCTTAAAAATAGATTGAATTTGCAGTTTTCTTATTATAATAAGAAAACAGAAGATGCTTTTACGTCTATAAAGGTATCTAGTATAAATGGAGTTAATAGTTATACACTTAATGGGGGAGATATTAAAAATACTGGATATTCTATTAGTTTAAAAGCAACGCCTATTAAGACAAAAGATTTTTCATGGTCATTATCGACACATTATAGTGCCAATATAAATAAAATTAAAACCAGTGAATTCGAAAATTATACAAAAAATAATTATCTTAATGGTACAGCCTTGGTTAATGGAGAATCTGTTGGAACGTTTTATTCTTATAAATTTTTAGGACTACATCCAAAAAATGGAGGGCCTTTATTTAAAGATTATGATACCCAAATTCATTTATTAAAAGATAAAAGCATAGAAGAAACAGTAAAAATGGTAATGGTAAAAAGCGGTAACCGTGAGCCAGAATTCAATGGAAACTTCTTATCAAGTTTTACTTACAAAAGTTTTAGCTTATCTGCAATGTTTACCTATAGTTTAGGTTCTAAGATTCGTCTTTTTGGACTAACGGAACCTATTGTTAGAGGAATTGGTGCAGAAACAAATGTTCGTAAAGATCTTCTTAAAAGGTGGAGAGTGCCCGGAGATGAAAATCATACTAATATACCATCTATTATAAGTATTACTGATCCAGATTTTTTGCAGTACGCTATTCATTTCTCTGCATTGCCTCCAACTATAACAAAGGTTCAAAATTATGCGTCCAGTAGTTGGAATATGTATGACAATAGTCATATTCGTGTTGTGGATGGTGATTTTTTAAAATGTACTTCTTTAAATTTTAGATATTCTTTAAGTCAAAAAGTTCTTAAAAATCTGCCGTTTAAATCTGCACAAATAAGTTTTAATACAAATAATCTTTTTACTATTGCTTCAAAAAAATTAAAAGGTCAGGATCCTATGCAGGCCGGATTTAGTAAACCTAATTTATCTTTACGTCCTACCTATACATTTCAATTAAGTGTTTCATTCTAAAAAATAAAAAAATGAAAAAACTATTATATCTGCTTTTTATTTCTGTTATTCTTATAATTACAGGATGTAGCGATTTTTTGAAAGATTCATCTCAAGATTTAGTTATTGTAAAAACGCCTTCAGATGTAAATGAAGTGCTTCTTGGTAGTGGTTATTTAAAGAAAAAAGAGATTCGGTATTTAATGAGTGGAGATATTGCACCTTTTCTTAATTACATGGATGATGATGTTGATTGTGTTGCCGGATTAAAAGAAAATGCCAACGATTTTACTTTAATGGGGAGAACGTATGGATATACAACATGGCAATATGAGGTTGAGCGTTCTTATGACAAAAATTCATTATTACCAGATGATAAAACCTGGAATAATTTATATTCATATATTAATTTAATGAATGTTTTGTTGCATGAATTGGAAGATATTAATATTACTACTGATAATGATGTTTTGCTTACTGAAAGAATGAGAGGTGAAATTAAATTTTTAAGGGCACAGTACTATTTTATATTAGTTAATTTGTATGCTGATGCTTATTCACCTTCTTCAGCGGAGGTTACTTTGGGAGTTCCATTAAAATTAACTTATTATGTTGAGTATGATAAAAATAAAGAATCGCAGTTTGAGAGAACTTCTGTAGCAAAAGTATATAATCAAATAGTAAAAGACTTAAAAGAGTCGGTAGAACACTTAGATAATAGCCCTCAGATAAAAAAACATCGTGTAAACAAGCAGGCTGCACAAATATTATTAAGTCGCGTATATTTATATATGCAAGATTGGGAAAATGCCAAAAATACTGCAAATGAAAGTTTGTCTGAAAGTAATACATTGACTCATTTTTCAACTTTGGGAGACAATGTTTTTCTAAACGAAGATTGCGAAGAAATAGTGTTTTCAAATGGTTCGTTGCATTGTCAGAATAATATATATGGTGTACCAGGAGATTATGGTGTTTCGTATGATTTAATACAAAAATATGATACTATTAACGATTATCGTTATAAAGTATTTTTTACCAAAAGAGATACTTTTGCTCTAGGAAATAAATATAAACGACACTTACATATTTCCTATATTTCTGATTTATATACAATTCGCACAGCAGAAGCTTATTTAAATTTGGCAGAAGCTGAAGTTATGCTAGGAAATGATAATCTTGGGCATAAGGTATTAAATGATTTGTTAAATACAAGAATTCAAGATTATACTCCATCAGAAAATATAGGTGCGGCTCTTATTCAGGAAATTCGACAAGAGAGAAGAAAAGAACTTTGTTTTGAAGGACACAGATGGTTTGATTTGCGTCGTTATGCTGTTTGTGAAAAATATCCATTTAGCAAAGACATTGTTAGGCATTACTCTGTTTATGAGGATGGAAAGAGAAATTTTATTATTGGTGAAGTTTATCTTCTTCCTGCTGGAGATCCTGCTTATACAATGCAGATCCCTAAATCTGTCTTAGATTTTGATAGTAATTTTCCTTGTAATGATCGTAAGGAAAGAAAATATGAATCAACATTTGATTTAAACTAATGTTTGTTTAATTATTATGTATATGTAAAAATATCTGATATGAAAAAAATATTATATATATTATTCTTGGTTTCCCTGTTTTCCTGTGAAAAAGAAGATATAACTCCAAATTTAGAAATAGAGGATTTTTATGTAATAAAAGATAATCCCAATGACACAGTACAGCATAGACGTTGTGAATTATATGAAAAATATAAAGTTTCTATATTTTTTAACGATACAATAGGTAAAGTTTACATAAAAGATGACTTTAATGGAAATCCTTATTATATAACTGAGACATTAGATTTATCATGGACTTTTTCCGGAAGTGATAATATAAGATATAAATATGACTATATGCTTGATAAAGATTCTCAGTTAAAAGCACTTGAAACTGTAGAAAAATATCTTTCAGAATCGCCAGAGATCTTACATCCCTTTTCTATTTTCATTGTAAATGAGCTTATAGGAGAAAATAAAGCTGGTGAAATAGAAAATATTGAAACAGGTTTTAAATCCATGTATAGAACAACGGTTTTTGCAATGAAAAGAGAGTGGGAAGATGCGGAATATAAGAGTTTCACCAGTGAATTAACCCAAATTATGCTTAAACGCAAGATTGGTAATTACGAAAATCTTATGGGAAGTTTTAATGATGTTTCTAAAAATAGTTGGTATAATGTGTCATGGGGGGATTTAGTTCCTGAAGAAGAATATGGAAAATTAAAGTGGGGATCAGCTGGATGGCTATTAGATTTAGATGACTATTATGACTATTATGTTAATGTACTTGGCTATGAAATGGAATATGTGGATAAGAAAGTTAACGGAATGCGTTCAGTAGTTGGCCCCTTTGGCTTTATTGGAGGATCAATATATACTCCTCGTACTAAAGAAGATGATAAAGATATGTATCTAAGTCAAATGTTTAAATTTACTAAAGAAGAATTTGAAGATATGTGGGGGCAATATCCTTTAGTTATGAAAAAGTATAATATACTATATAAAGTGATTTCTGAGAAAATAGGTATTGAATTGTAATAAAGTTTAAAAACTATGAAAAATATATTTTTTGTATTATTTGTATTTATCACTATTTATTCATGTAATGAAGATGAAGAAATAAAAAGAGATGTTCCGTTATTTACTGTTTCTTCTTTTACAGACTCTAGGGATGGTGAAATATATAAAACTATTAAAATAGGAGATCAGATATGGATGGCGGAAAATTTAAGATACAGGTTAAGATTAGGATATGTTGATGGATGTGCTTCATATAAAGAGATAATGCCAGATACTAATAATGTTCCTATTGATAAGGAAAAGATGAAGCAGAATATACTTGATGAAAAACCTGAATTAGAGGTATTTGATTTTAGTAATCCTTTATTTCTTATTTGGACTATGTATGGTGGTGATTCTTGGTTTGATTCACGTTCAAGTAACTATAATCTTTCATACACTGAATTTATAAATAACAAAATAAAGAATTTTATTGAAATTGTACCGGAAGCAGCACAAGAATTAATAGACTTATATGATAAACATTATAATATAATGAAAAAAGATACAATTGTTGATTTTTGTAAAACAACAACTGATTTTGATTATATTGATAAATATGGATATCTATATACCTATGAAGGGGCACTAAAAGCCATTCCTGAAGGATGGAGGCTTCCTACTGATGATGATTGGAAATCTTTAGAAAAAACTCTTGGAATGGATATTTCCGAAATAAATAAATTAGAAGAATGGAGAGGAGTAAACGAAGGGGATCTTTTGAAAGATAGTATAAATGGTATTGAATTTATCGCGTTAATGAGTGGAGGACGTTTTTATGGAGATTTTAGTTATAGCAGTAGCAGATATGATGATGTTAATTATCGTAATATTAATTTAGGTACATATTTCTGGTCTTCAACAACATATCGAGAAAACGATTCATTGACTTATGGATTTACAAGGGTGCTAAGGTATAATGAAGATAGAATATACAGAGGTACTACATCTCTCTTAGAAACTTTATATAGCGTGCGTTGCATAAAGAATAATGACTAATAAATTATTATTTACTAATTATAAAATTTAAATTGATGAATAGATTTTTAATTTTAATCGTGTTAATATTTTGCTCTAGCTTATATAGTAAAGGGCAAAGTATTTATGGTGATGCTGCTAAGGCAGATGTTAAAATGAGTTATGTTTATACTCTCGAGGATGCTTTAAAAATGGCAAAAATAGAAAGTAAGCCAATTTTTTTTAATTGTTTTGCTGACTGGGCTTTGCCATGTCATGGAATGAATAAACTGGTGTTTTCTGATAAAAAGTTTTGTGATTTCATGAATGAAAATTTTGTAAATTTATTTATGGATTTATCAAAGCTTGAAAATAAAACTATTGCAGAAAAGTATAATGTAAAAACTTTTGCTCATTATTTAGTCTTGGATAATAATGGTAATATTATTCACCGCATAGTTGGAGGTAAACCACTTCCTTATTTTAAGGATATAGTTGCAATGGCATTAGATTATAAGACTTCCTTGGCAGGTCTTAAAGAGCGATATATAAATGGCGAGAGAAATAAAGAACTATTACGTCGGTATTGTATTGCTCTTATGATAGCTTCTGATGAAGAAATGTTCGAAACGATAAAAAATGAATATATAAAGATTATAGACAAGCTTGAATTATCAAAAAATGAAAATTGGGCTATTTTTATAAAGATCCTTGGTGATGCAGATAGTGAAATGTTTGATTATTTGTTGGAGAATAAAGAAATCTTTATTAAAAATAATGGAGATGAAGTCTATAATATTATTGCAAGTAAGTTTGTAAGGTATTTATTTCCATACACAACATCTAATGGCAGTTATGATGAAAAAAAGATTTTAGAGATATATAAAAAAATGAAAAGTAGTGGGCTTCCTGATGATAATATAGCATTCTTATACTACAAAATGGTAAAAGCCCGCAATGAAAAACAAAATGATATATTTTTAGAAACATTACAAAATAATTATGAGAAATTTGGTGGTCAGATTGCAGAAATGTTGGATTTATCTCTTAGAGATTTGGAGGGGCTTACTAAAGAACAAGAAGAGAGGATTACAAATTATTTGATTAAACGTTCAGAAACTAAGACTAAATCTACCAAGGCTGAATATTTAAAAGCAATAAATCAAATGAAAGGTAATGGGATTATATTTGAAAAAGGCACTTTTGCAGATTTGTTAAAGAAAGCACAGAAACAAAATAAACCTATTTTCCTTGATTGTTATACTTCTTGGTGTGGACCATGCAAAATGATGGCAAATAGAATATTTACATTAAAAGAAGTAGGAGATTATTTCAATCAAGAATTTTTAAATTATAAACTTGACATGGAAAAGGGAGAAGGTAGAGATCTGGCAAAAAAATTTAATGTTAAAGTGTATCCAACAATGCTTATTCTAAATCCAAGTGGAGAAATAATTCATAAATTTTGTGGAGGATGTCCTCCTGGCGAGCTTCTTCGTAAAGTAAAGCTTGGATTAGATTATGAAAACAGCTATTCAAAGATAAAGTCTGAATATAAGGCAGGGAATCGTACTCCTGAATTAATGATTAAGTATTTTAAAGTTATGAGCGATGCGTGTGAAACAAGAAATATTAATCAAAGTGCTGAAGAATATTTTTTCGAGCTTTCAGAAATTGATAGAGTTTCTGCGGAAATGTGGCCTATTATAGAAAAATATGCAGTCAATTTAAATAATAAGATTGCTGAATATTTTATTAATAATGGACATAAATATGCAAAAATTATAGATCAAGGTGTTTATGACAAAAAGATCGAATACCTACTATTCCCAGAAGTTCTCAGAATGATCAAAGAACAAACTTCAAAAGATGAATTCAAAAAGATAAAAGCATTAATTAAAAAATGCAATAAAAACAAACATAAAACTTTGGACATGTTAGTTGATATAGCTCAGTTATATTTTAATAAAAATACAAACAAGCTTTTCAAATACTATGTAGACAATATTGAATATTTACCAAATATGAGAGATAAATTAAATCTTGATCTGTTATGGTTGCATATGATAAATAATACTAAGGGAAAGGATTTAACCAATATTATAGATTATATAGAAAGACAGGTTGATAAGGCTAATGAGAGTTCAGCTTATAAATATAATTATTTGCTTGAAAAAGTTAAAGAGAAAATATAGGATATTTGATTTTATAGCTATTAGTTATTAAACCTTAGTTAATAAAAAAAGGTAAGTTATAATTTTTAAGGTGAAAGTTCGAATTGGAAATTTATCCTTTTCGGACTTTCTTATAATAGGTATTACATTCAACTTTTTTTGAAATATTTTAGGATTACTCAATGAGTTATATAATTATAAAAAATGTGATTATGAGAAATATATTAGCTATATTTTTGGTAATAATATTAAGTAATATAAGAGTTGCTGGCCAGAATGAATATAAAGCAATTATTCCATATCAAAATAGTATGGGGAAATTAATTGTAAAAGCTTCCATTAATGGAATAGAAGGTAACTTTGTCTTTGACACAGGAGCTCCTGTTAGTTTTACTAATAGTTTTGCTAAAAAATTAGGAGTTAAAAATTTTAAGAAAGTACAGATAGAAGATTCAAATGGGAATGTATCACATGTTTCATTATTTGAGCTGCCTTTTATTACTCTAGGAGGAGTTCGGTTTAATTTAGTAAAAAGTTTGGTGCTTGAAAAAGAAAGTATACTTAAGAAATTTGGTATAGATGGAGTTATAGGTTATACCTTATTTGGAGGTTTTGCTGTTCAAATAGATTCAAGAGTTAAGAACATAATTATTGTTCCCCAAAGCGATTGTTTAAATTTGGATGAATCATTTTCCTGCAATATGATTAGCAACCAGTATAATTTACCTTTACTGAATGTTATGCTCAATGGGTACAAGGATACCGTGATGTTTGATAGTGGAGATTCACAGTTTTATGTGCTTTCTGAAAAGTTCCTGGAAAGAGTTATTAGTGAAAGAGCAGTTGTTTTATTAAATAAAGGAGAAGGCGTTGTTTCTGTTGGAGCATGCGGATTAGAATCAAAAACTGTAAAATGTAGAGTAAAAGTTAAAGATTTTAGTTTATGCCGAGGAAGGTTTAAAAATGTGACATCTATTACTACTTCAGCTTCATTATCTCGTTTAGGATCAGATATATTTAATTACGGGAAAGTAACTATTGATTATCCAAATCGAAAATTTTATTTTGAGCCTTTTAGTAATAATATTCCGGATATGTACAGAAAAGAATGGAATGTTGTTCTTACTGCAGCTAATAATGAGTTAAGGGCAGGTCTTGTTTGGGGAAAAATGCAGAAAAAAATTCAAGTTGGAGCAAAAATAGTTGAGGTTAATGGTAAGAGATTTGATAATATTGATGCTATGGAAGCTATAACTAAAAATATTGTAAACTTAAGAGGTGATAAGGCACTTATTACTTTTATTGATAAAAAAGGTGTAGAGAGTAAGCTTAAAATTAAAAGAGAGTAGAATAGAATCTAAAAACAAATATGGCCGTCTCAATTTGTATTTTGAGACGGCCTTGAAAATAATAGTTTTTTATATATAACTATTGAGGCTAATATAAAATTTAATTCCTAATCAATCCTCTTCTTCTAAGAAGAGCATTAGGATCTGGCTCTTGACCGCGGAACTGAAGGTAAAGTTTCATTACATCGTCAGAACCACCTCTAGAGATTACATTTTCTCTGAATAGTTTTGCTTTCTCTGGGTTGAATACATCTCCTGTTTCTTTGAATGCGTTGAAAGCATCGGCATCAAGAACTTCTGCCCAGGTATAAGCGTAATATCCTGAAGCATAACCTCCTGCAAAGATATGGCTAAAGTATGTGCTTCTGTATCTTACTACTATCTCGTCGATAAGACCAATTTTATCAAGTGTCTCTTTCTCGAATTTAGCGATATCGATTGGTGTAGCATCAGAAATAGTATGGTAAGCCATATCAAGAAGAGCTGCTGCCATGAATTCTGTTGTAGCAAAGCCCATATTGAAATGACTTGTATTCTCAAGTTTTTTGACTAAGCTTTGAGGGATAACTTCACCTGTTTTATAGTGCTTAGCATATACTTTAAGTACTTCTGGTTCTGCTGCCCAGTTTTCCATTACCTGAGATGGTAACTCTACGAAGTCACGTGGTACAGATGTTCCAGATACTTTGTTGTACTTGCAGTTAGAAAGAAGCCCGTGAAGTGCGTGACCGAACTCGTGGAAAAGAGTAGTTGTCTCATCCCAGCTTAAAAGAGCAGGAACGTCACCTGTTGGCTTTGAGAAGTTACATACCACAGAAATGACAGGAGTAATAGGCTTATCAAGAGCAGATTGTTTTCTGAAACTTGTCATCCATGCACCACCTTTTTTACTTGCTCTTGGGTGGAAATCCATGTATAATAATCCAATGTGCTTTCCGTCAGCTTCGGTTACTTCGTAAACTTTCGCATCTTCGTGGTAAACAGGGATATCTTTTACTTCTTTGAAGTTGATTCCGTAAAGTTTGTTAGCAGTATAGAATGCTCCCTCTCTTACGTTATCTAACTGAAGATAAGGCTTAAGCATTGATTCGTCAAGATCGTATTTAGCTTTTTTAAGTCTCTCAGCATAATACCACCAGTCCCATGCCTCAAGCTTAAACTTCTTACCATCTTTGTAGATCATTTTCTGTAGTTCTTTTGCTTCTTTTTTAGCTGCAGGAAGAGCTACTTTCCATACTTTATTACATAAATCTTCAACATTCTTTGGATTTTTAGCCATGTTAATGTCTAGTCTGTAGTCAGCAAAAGTTTTGAATCCAAGAAGATTAGATTTCTTAACTCTTAGAGAAACTATCTCAGAAGCAATCTTTTTGTTGTCGAATTCGTTATCGTTATTTCCTCTGTTGATATAACCTTTGAAGATTTTCTCTCTTAAATTTCTTTTAGCAGAGTAAGTAAGGAAAGGAATCATACTTGGCTTTTGAAGAGTAAATAACCATTTGCCTTCTTTTCCTGCAGCTTTTGCAGCTTCAGCAGCTCCTGCGATAACTCCCTCTGGAAGACCGGCAAGATCTTTTTTGTTGTCAATAAGTAACTCGAAGTTGTTTGTCTCAGCAAGTACATTTTGACCGAACTTAAGTGTAAGCAGAGATAGTCTTTCATTAATCTTTCTAAGTTCAGCTTGTTTTTCTGCATCAAGATTCGCTCCACCTCTTACAAATTCTTTGTAGTATTTATCAAGAACAACAGCTTGTTCTGTAGTTAGGGTTAATTTGTCTTTTTGATCGTAAATAGCCTTAACTTTTTTGAAAAGACCGGCATTTAGGCTGATGTCGTCGCCATGCTTTGATAGCATAGGAGTAACTTCTTCAGCTATTGTATCCATTTTACCGCATGTGTTTGCAGAGTGTAGGTTGAAAAATACATTGCTTACTTTGTCAAGTATTTTTCCGCTTCTTTCCAATGCATCGATAGTGTTAGCGTAGGTTGGTGCTTCTTTGCTGTTTACAATTGCATCAATCTCTTTTTTCTGCTCTTCAATACCCTTCTTGAATGCAGGAACGTAGTGCTCTAACTTGATTTTGTCGAATGGAGGGCACCTGATGTGGCGTAGTATATTCAGAAAAAAAAGGATTTTCTGATGTATTTACCTCTTTCTTGGAACCTGTACATGAAGCCATTAAGATTCCGAATGCCAATAAATAACAACTGGTTTTTCTCATTTAAACTTTATTTTATTTGTGATTAATCATTTTAAAGTGGCAATTTATAAAATTGTGACTGGAATTCATTAAAAATTATTAAGAAATTATTTCAATTTATAGTCGGAATCTTTACTTATTTTCATAGGTTTAAATTTTTCGTTTAATAAAATTTAATGGGATTGTAAAAATGTGTACTTTAGCATACAGTAATATTAATCTAATTATATAAGTCTTATGAGAGTAATAATTTCTCTTATTGTTTTACTTTTTAGCCTAAATGTTTATAGTCAAAGAACTGCAATTATTGTGGCAGATACTACAGATAGTCGTGCAAGTTGTAAAGTTCTTAAGAATATGTTTGGTGGTTTTAGTAATGATACATGGACAATAGTATTGGAATCCTCATATCTTGATCATACAAAACATCCGGAGGATGCAATTATTTCGTTATGTAAGTTTGAAAAGGAGATGGAAATATCTTCAAAAAAGATAAGTGAGTATGAATTAATAGATTCCAGGGATATTGCCAGAAATAAGGATGGTAAGAAACTTAAAGAAATACTTAATCGTACAGGAGTTAATTACTATCTGGTGTTTAAGAATAATTTAGGGGATAAGAATATTAAAGCATATGAAATATATGTTAATATTGACTATTTAGACGAATAAGTAATATAATATATTTTTGCTTTTTGTTTAAACTATTAATAGTTTTTTCCGTCATATAATGACGTGCGTGTGAATTTTTTGAAAGTTTAATACAAAAAATTAAAATTAATGAGTAGAAGGCAATATAGTATTATTGGAATAACTTTCGCTATTGTTATAATGGGGTACCTTACAATGTTGTTTTTGATTAGTCAGAAACCACTGCCCGAGAGAAGACTTCCTAAGAGCCTTCCCAGGTACGTAAAGGCAGAAAAAATTGAATATGGTACAGTTGTTTCTTCTGTCGTTGCTTCCGGAAGAATGAAATCTACAGAAATAGTAGATGTTGTAGCAGAAGTATCTGGAAAGCTGGAGATGGGAAATATTAGTTTTAAGACGGGTGAGAATTTTAAGACTGGTGATATTCTTATTAGGATGTATATGGATGAAGATTTACTTGATTTAAAAGCAAGAAAGAGTAAGTTTCTTAATGTCATAGCCTCTTTACTTCCCGACATAAAGATTGATTTTCCTGATAGATATAATGATTTTAATAAGTTCTTTAGTAATATAAGTCTTGATAAAGATTTACCAGAATTACCTGATTTTAATGGTGAGAAGATTAAAATATTTCTTGCCTCCAGAGATATTCTTACAGATTACTTTTCTATTAAAAAGGATGAACTTAAGCTTAAACGACATATTATAAAGGCTCCATTTGATGGAGCTATTCTTTCAGTGAATATGGAGGTTGGGGCATATGCCAATGCAGGAGGAAAGTTGGCAAAAATAATTCGTACAGATAAACTAGAACTTGAAGTACCTGTAGAATCTTCGAAAACTATGTGGATTAATATAGGTGATAAGGTATTTGTCAGTTCAAAAGACAATAGTAAAAAATGGGAAGGGATTGTTTCTCGTAAATCGGGATTTATTGACGAAACCACACAATCGAGAACAATATTTGTGGAAATAGATAGTGATGATAGATCTCTTCTTTACGGTCAGTATTTAATTGCAGAATTTCAGGGGAAAGGAATTAATAATTCTATGAAGATATCAAGAAGTGCTATATTTAATTACGACCAGGTTTTTGTTGTTAAAGAGGGGAAATTGCAAATACGAAATATAAATATTCTTAAAATTAACGAGAAGTCTGTGATATTTAATGGAATAGAGGAGGGATTGTTTGTTGTTGTTGAACCATTAATTAATGCCAGAGTTAATACTGAAGTTAATATACTAAAGTAGAATAATCCTATAATTTAATATTATAAAGCTTGAAATAACCAAAGTAAATGAGGCAAATAATAAAGAAATTTGTACAGTTCCCTTTTTATGCAAATATGATTATTGCATTTTTTGTTTTAGCTGGAGGATTTAGTCTTTGGCAGATGAAAAAATCGTTTTTTCCAGAAATGACATCAAGGATGATATCTGTATCTGTCTATTACCCTGGTGCATCACCCAGAGAAATGGAGGAAGGTGTCACCTCAAGAATAGAAGAGGCTGTAAGGGGATTGGTTGGAATAAAGGAGATTACATCTTCATCATCTGAGAATACTGCAAATGTAAATATTGAAACGACCGGAGATTATAATATCGATCTTACAATGACCGAGGTAAAGAATGCCGTTGATGGAATTTCTTCTTTCCCCTCAGCGGCAGAGCGACCTATTGTTAGAAAAACACGTACTGTATCGAGTGTTTTGCGATTAGGGCTAATGGGGGATGTCGATATATTGACTCTTAAGGATTATGCCAATCAGGTTGAGGAAGATTTGCTGAGTTCTGGGGTTATTACTCAGGTTAGTATTACTGATGCTCCTACTCCAGAGATATCTATTGAAGTGAAAGAGGAGGATATGCTTAGGTATAAACTTACGTTTGAAGAAATATTAAATACGGTAAGAAATAATAATAATGATATTTCAGGAGGACAATTACGATCGGAAGATGAAGACGTATTAATAAGGTTAAGATCACGAAGCGCTGATCCTGATAAGATTGGAAATATAATTCTTAGAGGAAATCCTGATGGAAGTTTTTTAAGAATTAGGGATGTAGCTGTGGTAAAGAAAAAGTATTCCGATGATTTTCTTGGTACATATTTGAATGGGAAAGAGGCGGTGATGGTGAGAGTTCAAAAATTGCCGGAAGAAGATATGCAGGCTATATCTGATTTCTGTTTAAACTACATAGAAGAGTTTAATAAAAATCATGAGGATGTTACCCTTAAGTTAGTTAGGAATAGAATGAATATGCTGACTAAAAGATTGGATCTTTTATTGGGGAATGGGAAATTAGGTCTTATTCTTGTAATAATTTCTCTTGCTTTATTTCTGAATTTCAGACTCTCTCTATGGGTGGCATGGGGAATACCTTCTTCATTTTTAGCGATGTTTGTAGTTGCTCAATTATATGGAATTACAATTAATATGATATCGCTTTTTGGTATGATATTGGTAATTGGCATATTGGTGGATGATGGTATTGTGATAGCGGAGAATATTTTTACTCATTTTGAAAGAGGTAAGTCGGCTAAAAGGGCCGCAGTAGATGGAACAATGGAGGTTGTTCCTGCCGTTTTAACATCTGTATTGACAACAATATTAGCCTTTACTCCTCTTCTTTTTGCAGAGGGGAGAATGGAGATGATATTTGAGATGGCTTTTATTGTGATATTTGCTCTTATTTTTTCTTTACTTGAAGCATTTTTTGTTTTACCTGCTCATGTTGGTTCTAAACATGTTCTTAACCAAAGAGTTTTGCAACAAAAGGATAGGGGATTCAGAAAATATCTTGAAAGAATTATGGAGTTTTTGAGAGAGGAACTATATGGGCCTTTTCTGGAATGGATACTGAGATATAGATATCCCGCTATGGCTTTTGCAACTTTTTTAGTTTTGGCAACTGCTGGTTTAATGGGAGGAGGTTTTATAAAAAATACTTTTTTCCCAACAGTTGATTTTGACGATTTTGAGGTAAATATTGCATTCACTCCAGGATCGGGTGAAAAACAAACATATGAATACTTGCAGAGATGTGAAAAGGCCGTATGGGAAGTCAATGAGGATTTAAAGAAACAGTATAGTGATACTGTGGATTATATAAATACTACCTTCCTTTCCGTAGGAGGAGCCTTTCAAGGGCAGGAAAGAGGTGCTCATGCCGGGAGAATATTAGTGATTCCACGCGATCTTGATGAAATGGAATTGACAGGAATGGAAATATCTGAAATGGTCAGGAAAAAAATAGGGGATATTCCAGAGGCGAGAAAATTTACTGTTGCTGGAAGAAGTCGTTGGGGCATGCCAGTTTCTATAAGTATTATGAGTAAAAATCTTGAGGAAATAGAATTGGCAAAGGATTTTCTTATTGAAGAATTACAAAATATTCCTTCTTTAAAAGATATTATTGATAATAATGCTCAGGGGAAACAGGAGGTTATATTAAAGTTAACTAAAAAAGCATATTTTCTTGGTCTCAATGAGAGTTCTCTTGCTAATCAGGTACGAAATGGTTTTTATGGAGGACAGGTCCAAAGAATTCAGGAGGGTAGAGATGAATTAAGAGTGTGGGTTAGATTTCCCAAAGAGGGCAGAAAAAATATTGGTCAGCTAGAGAATATGAAGATAAAAACTTTATCAGGAGAATTTCCTCTTAGTGAGTTAGCTGACTATGAAATGAAGAGAGGTCCAGTTAGTATAAGAAGGTTAAATGGGAAGAGAGAGGCAAGAATTGAGGCTGATCTGGTAGATCCGTTTGCTTCGGTGCCAGACATCCTTAATCAGGTTAGGGATGAAATTATTCCTAAGCTAAAAGCAAAATATTCTGGAGTATATATTGCATTTCAGGGACAGCAGAAGGCAAGTGATGAAACTTTGACTAGTATAAAAAGATCTTATACACTTGCTTTTGCTTTGATTATTATTATTTTGATGATGCATTTTAAATCCATGACACAGGCTTTGGTCATATTACTTATGATACCATTATCTATCTTAGGAGTTTTGTGGGGACATGGAATTCATATGAAACCTGTTTCTTTGATGAGTGTGTGGGGTATTGTTGCACTTTCCGGAGTAGTGATTAATGATGCGGTTGTCTTTCTGGCGAAGTATAATTCCCTTATTGTTGAGGGTAATCTTGTAAAGAATGCGATAGTTATGGCTGGAAAGGCAAGATTAAGGGCTATTATCTTAACTTCAATTACTACATCTGTCGGTCTTTTCCCTATGATATTGGAAAAGAGTCCTCAGTCTCAGTTTCTTATTCCTACTGCAATATCATTGGCGTATGGTGTGGCTTTTGGAACAATATTTATATTAATATTTTTTCCTGTGTTATTACATGTTTTAAACGATATTAAGGTTTATCAGAGATATCTTTGGAGGGGAGAAAAGCCAACAAGAGAAGAAGTTTGTATGGCTAATATTAATAAGCAAAGGGAGTCTATTGATTAATAAATAAAGTATATGAAGAAATTATTATTAGTATTATTAATGCTCCTGACTTTATTTGGTTATTCACAGGAGACGCTTTCTTTGAGTCAGGCAATAAAAAGAGGATTAAAGAATAATTTTAGCGTTCTTTCTATTAAAAAAGATGAAAAAGTGGCTGAAATTAATAATACATGGGGTAATGCCGGAGCATATCCTTCTTTGGATTTTTCTGCAAGTTATAGGGAAAGTTCAGATGATAACAATATAGAAGATTTTGACCAATCTTCATTAAATGCAGGAGTAGAAATAAATTGGGTATTATTCAATGGATTTTCTATAAAGATTGCTAAGCATAAATTGAATGAATTTGATAATCTATCGAAGGGAAATACAGCTCTGGTTATTGAGAATGCTATACAATCAATAGTATTAGCATACTATTCTGCTCTATTGGAAAAAGAGAAAATGGGTGTTTCCTTACAATTGATGAGACTTTCTGAGGATAGATATGAGAAAATGAAAATGCAAAAGGAGTTGGGGAACAGCGTGACTTATGATGTTTTGCAGGCTCAAAATGCTTATTTGGAAGATAAGAGTAATTATTTGTTGCAAAAGGCGAATTATAATAATACTATAAGGGAGTTGAATTTTCTTATGGGGGAAAAATCAGAAAATAAATATACTTTGATTACGGATTTTGCTCCTGAGGTTGTTTTATATGATCTGAAGATTTTGCTGGATAAAATGTTATCTGAGAATAATACTCTAAAAAATAAATATATAAGTATTAAAATAAATGAATTAGATATAGCCTTGGCTAAAAGCGCTTATTTACCTAAATTATCCATTGGGAGTGGTGTTGCATACAGGGATAGTGAAAGTGATTATTATGTAAGGGGAAAACAATTATCAAAAGGTAATAATGCATATGCTTCTTTAAATCTTACTTATAAGATTTATAATGGTGGGAGTAAAAAAAGAGCTGTCGAAATTGCCAGAATAGAAAAGGAGATTGCTGAAATTGATAAGGAAGAAATTAAAAGACAATTAGAGAATCAGATGGCCAGATTATTGGAGATCTATGATGTTAGAAAGCAATTGTTTTTACTCGCGGAAGAGAATATGAAGGCCGCAGAGCTAAATCTTAAAATCTCAGAAGAGAAATTTAAGACAGGTTCAATAAATTCTTTTAATTATAGGGATGTTCAGATAATATATCAAAATGCAGCTATAGGTCGATTAAACGCAATTTTTAATCTTATTGATGCTAATACAAGCCTAGTAAAATTAACAGGAGGACTACTTAAAGAAACGAGTAATATAAAATAAAAATGAAGGATTTATTAAGAAAGCTACCAGAAATAGCACTACTGGCTGTGCTATTGATTGTTGTATCATTTAGAAGTGATAAAATATTTTGTGAGGACATAAAACCGGATGATAATGGATCAAGATTTAGCTTGAAAGATGCAAGGTTATTTTTTCCAGAGGCTGAAATTGTTGAGGATAAAAATATTGATTTTGCTGTTGTTAATGACAATAAAGGAAATAAACTTGGAGAACTATTATGTACAAGTCCTTTAAGTGATGGTATAATAGGATATGCTGGAACTGTTCCTGTTCTTATTGCTGTGGACAATAATAAAACAATTCGGGGCATAAAGCTTATGCCTAATGTTGAGTCTCCTGGCTTTATTCGTAGAATCAGACAAAAAGGATTTTTTAACTCATGGGATGGAATGCAAGTCGATAGTGCATTAACAAAGGAAGTTGACGCAGTTTCCGGGGCAAGTATGACAACTAATGCGGTTAAGCAGGGTATAAAGCTGAGACTTGAGAAATATTCAGAAATAGTAGTTGCTAAAAAGGATATTGACTATATGAAGATTGTATATTATTTAGGCAGCATATTTGTTTTAGTTATTGCTCTTCTAAGTTTCTTTAATCCTGGAAAACTAAAGAAGTTTAGGAATTTACTATTATTGTCTTCTGTTTTAATACTGGGATTATGGCAAGGTAATTTTATATCCCTGGCATTGCTTTATGGATGGTTTTTAAATGGTGTTCCTTTGGCAGGAAAAATTATTCTTATTTTAATTGTTTTATTAGCTGTATTAATCCCTTTCTTTACAAACAAAAGCTTTTATTGTGTTTATGTTTGTCCATATGGTGCAGCTCAGGAACTTGCTGGAAAGTTGAAAAAGAAGAAAAAACCATTGCCACAAAAATTAGGTAAAATATTACGAAAAGTAAGGATGGTGTTCTTCTATGTGATTGTGTTGTTGCTGATAGTTGGATTGGAGCTTGATTTGACAGAGTATGAACCATTCTCTGCATTTCTTTTTAATGCTGCAACTCCCTGGGTGATAAGTATTGCGGTTGTTTTTCTGATACTTTCTATTTTGACTCCCCGTGCATGGTGTAATTATTTTTGTCCAACTGGTTATCTATTGGATGTTTTTAGAAAAGCAAAGAAATTGAAAAAGTAATACTTTATGTTTTTTCTACTAGAAAAAAATAGCCCTTCTGATTTAAGAGGGGCTATTTTTTATCTCTGGTTGACTTATTTTGTCTTTCAAAATGAATATATTCTTAAGGTATTTTTTGCTTTTATTAATTAAGTTTTATAGGCAATAATATCTTTCTAAAGCTTCCCCATTTAAAAATTTTTGAACATATCAGAATAAATAGTAATCCTGAAAATAATGTAATAATAGTATCTGTATGGCTCATAGTTGGATTAGTATCTATATAGAGAGCTGGAGTTTGTAATGTACTATTTTTACTTGTTGTAAATATCGAACCCAAAAAATTATTTGCAAAATGTATTCCTAAAGGGAGCTCAAGCCCATCATCCATTATTGCAGTAATACCTAGAATGAACCCCATAATTATATAATTTGGCATAGCAATCCAGAATCCGAATTTAGTTACTTCAGGATTGGCTGAATGTAGTAGACCAAAAATTATTGATGTTACAATTAATGGAACCCATCTGTTTTTTGAAGTTACAGCTGTCCCTTGCATGTAATAACCTCTAAATAAAAGTTCCTCTAATGAAGTTTGAAAAGGTAAAAATAACAGGCAAATCAATATTAACCAATAAAATTGGTCTGGTTGGTAGTTAAAGATTAATGTTGAATCGTTTTTATATATTTCATAGGAAAACATACTTAGAAGTAAAATTCCCCATATAAATACTCCTTTTAAAGCTCTTTTATAATCAAATGAAGATCTGGAAGTAAGAAGGTCTTTAAATTTTTTGCGGTGTATGTATTTTAGGCAAAGGTAGAGTGCAAAACAGCCTACAACAAATGGAAATATTTGTAATATTAATAGTAAATTTAAACTAATACCTGAAGAACTATCACTTAAAATGCTATTTAAACTTATTCCTTTGGTTAGTGTCACTGCTAGTATTGGAATAACGCCTATTGTTTGTGTTGCTATAATTACAATAAGAGTTGTTAGTATGTAATAGCCTATACTATTTTCTCCTTTAAATGCTTGTTTCAAATACATATTGGAACTATTTTTAATTAAAGTGCGTAAAATTAACAGAATAATCCCAAAATTGTAAATTACATTCTATAATTTTTATAGCATATTTTGGGAAAGTTTCAGATAATTGATATATTTGCGACATGAATGAGAAGATAATAAATACTGTTTCGACAATTTTAAACTGGTGTTGGTGGCTATTAGCTAGCAGGCAATAGGAAATTGATCTGGACGGTAGTTTTATATAAAAATATAAAGCCTCGGGTTGTTTCCTGAGGCTTTTTTTGTATATGTAATAAAAGTAATTTTTGGGATAAATAGAAGGTTTAAATAAAATGGTAAAAGTAAATAAAAATATGAATTGGCGATGGTGGAGAAGATTTATCAATCAAAATAGGATTTTGATCTGACAGGCTATACTATATTTTAATTTAAAATATATAAGGTCGTAGGATTTAATCCTACGACCTTTTTTTGTGAATATCGGTAATCAAGAAATAACAAAACAATAAAATTTATTATCATGAAAACACTAGTTGATCAATCAGTTGTAGAGAATATGTTGTCAAATGTAAAAATGCCTGATTCACAGGGTTATTTTGGTGATTTTGGAGGACGTTTCGTTCCAGAGCAATTGGAACCTATTATGCAGGAAATAGAAGAAGCATATTATGCTATTAAGGATACTGAAGAATATAAAAACGATCTTAGATATCTTCATAAGCACTATACAGGAAGACCTTCACCTGTATTTTACGCAGAGAATTTAACGAAAAAAGTGGGTGGTGCTCGTATATATTTGAAACGTGAAGATTTAAATCATACCGGTGCACATAAGATTAACCATTGTCTTGGCGAAGCTCTTCTTGCCAAGAGAATGGGAAAGAAAAAAATTATTGCAGAGACAGGAGCGGGTCAGCATGGTGTTGCTTTAGCCACTGCAGCTGCTCTTGTTGGATTGGAATGTGATATTTATATGGGAGAGGTGGATATTGCAAAGGAACATCCAAATGTTACCAGAATGAAGATACTAGGAGCGAATGTAATACCTGTATCGTTTGGATTAAGAACTCTCAAAGAGGCTGTTGATGCAGCTTTTGCTGCTTACTTAAAAGATCCTGTTAATCAACTTTATGCTATAGGTTCTGTTGTAGGACCTCATCCTTTTCCTATGATGGTTAGAGATTTTCAGAGGATAATAGGTGATGAAGCCAAAGAACAATTTAAAGCAATGACCGGAAATTTACCAGATAATCTTGTTGCATGTATTGGAGGAGGATCAAATGCAATTGGGTTATTTTCAGCTTTTCTTAATGATGAGCAAATCAATATTTATGGGGTTGAACCTAATGGTGTAGGAGATAAAATAGGGGAACATGCTGCTACTTTAACTTTTGGTACTCCGGGGATGATACATGGATTCAAATGCCATCTTCTCGTAGATGAAAAGGGTGAACCGGCTCCTGTTTATACTGTTGCCAGTGGATTAGACTATCCGGGAGTAGGACCTCAGCATAGTTACTTAAAAACAATAGGTAGGGTAAATTATGTTACGATTAATGATAAAGAGGCTATAGATGCGTTTTTTGAATTGTCAAGAACGGAAGGAATAATACCAGCAATAGAAAGTGCTCATGCAGTTGCATATGCAATGAAATTGGCCTCAAGGCTTTCTGAAGAAGAAACTATATTGGTTAACCTTTCAGGAAGAGGTGATAAGGATGTTGACTATGTGGTTGAAAATTATGGGAAAGACTATGGTATATAAAATTAAATAGAAAAAAGGCTTTCGCAATTAAAATTTTGTGAAAGCCTTTTATATATTATAGAAATAATTTCAGTTGGAATTATTTACCAGGACATTCTTTAATGATATTTTCATCAATGTCTTGAGAACCATAAGCTTTATCAAATGCTTCAGCAAACTTGGCAGCAAGATTATTTGCTGTTTCGTTATATGAATTTTTGTCTGACCATGTGTCTTCAGGATTAAGTATTTCCACAGGCACATTGGGACATGACTGAGGGACATTAACGTGGAATAGCTTATTATATTTGTATTCAACGTCGTTTAGTTCTCCTTTTAGTGCAGCATTGACCATGGCTCGGGTAAATTTAAGTTTTATACGCGAACCTGTTCCGTATGCGCCTCCGCTCCATCCAGTGTTAACAAGGAAAACTTTAGTTTTGAATTTTTCCATTTTTTCACCTAACATATCAGCATAAGTACTAGGCTTACATGGCATAAATGGTTGACCAAAGAATCTTGAGAATGTTGCTTGTGGTTCTGTTACTCCTGTTTCTGTGCCTGCTAATTTTGATGTATATCCCATTAAGAACCAAAGCATGGCTTGTTCTTTACTAAGTTGTGATATTGGAGGTAATACTCCATATGCATCCGCAGTAAGGAATAGTATCGTATTAGGATGCCCAGCAGTTGAGCTTTTTTTTATGTTTTTTAAGAAATCCAGAGGATAAGATGATCTTGAATTTTGGGTAAGTCTGGTATCAAAATAATCTACTTCTCCATTAGGATATACCATTGCATTTTCAATTATTGCTCCGTGCTTAAGATAATTGTCTTCATGCATTACTGCATCCCAGATTTCTGGTTCGTTCTCTCTTTCAATATCTATCATCTTGGCATAACAACCATTCTCAAAGTTGAATATACCCTTTTCACTCCATCCGTGTTCGTCATCACCAAGTAATGCTCTTTCCGGATCGGCTGAAAGAGTTGTTTTACCTGTGCCTGAAAGTCCTAATAGTAAAGCAGAATTACCATCCTTACCTTCATTAGCAGAACAGTGTAATGGAAGTACTCCTTCGAATGGAAGGTAATAGTTCATAACTGTGAACATTAATTTTTTATTACTTCCACAATATGCAGAACCAAAAACAACTCCTATGCGTTTTTCATAATCAATAGCAACGCACATGTCAGAGGTTGTTCCATCAGCTAATTTATGAAGTCTCCCTTCATATTTATTTTTGTCTAAATAGTCGTAAGGAAGTGAAAGCAAGTAGAATTCTCTATCTTTAAATACAGATTTTTCAATATCACTAGGAACTGGTCTGAACATATTGTCTGTAAAAACTCCGATAAGTGCATTATCACTGATAAATTTAACAGGAAGTGCAAATTCGGAATCTGCGCCGATAACTCTGTCTGTTGTATATACCTTATCTTTTAATGCTAATACTTTAATTGCATCTTCTACTACCATCTCAAATGTTTCAGAATCAAGAGGGATATTATTTGGAGATGTCCAGTCAATTTGTTCCTCACTTTCAGGATTTTTAACAATGTAAGTATCTTTTGGACTTCTACCTGTTGAGTTTGCCGGAGTCCATGTTGCTAATGCTCCGTTTTTAGTTATTATACATTGTTTTGTGTCAACTGCTTCTTTAATTAATGTTTCTCTACCACAATCAAGCAGGATATTGGAGTGTGATTTCATCATCTCCTCTATCTGATTAATTAAGTTTAATGTACTCATAGTGGGTATTATTTGAATATTGGTTGTTTTATTATATTACAAAAATAAAAATTGTAAATCTTATATTATCAAAAATCGTAAAAATTTTTAAATATTTTATGAGTTGTATAAAACGCATTGTTACAGAGAGATAGCTAGTGTGTTTAATGTGATAGTATATATTGTCTTGATAATAATCAATATTTCTGTGTTTAATAACACCAAACGATTGCGAAAAAGTGGGATTTATTTTAATTATTTAGGATAATAAACTGGATTGTGCTATCTTCGTATTATTGATATGTTAAGCATTTATAACAGATAAATGAAGTAGGGTAATATGCATTTAAAAAGAGTATTGTTATTACTTTTCGTTATTATAATTTGTAATCTAAGCTCATTAGGTCAGAAATTATCTAATGATACAATATTACCAGTTCCTTATAAACTTGATACATTAAATATAAAGGCTCTTTCTTTGGATCTATTACCTTATTCTTCTAAAATTTTAAAATATATAACAGTTAAAAGGATCAATGGTAATGGTTTTAAAACTCCTGAGCAGAGTGTTAAAAGCTTTTTGAAATATGAAGGTAAAATAATACGAAATATAGATATTCAGATCTTAAAGCCTTTTGGGCCCAAAATATATGATACTTGTGGAATTCCCAAAAATTGGTTTGAAAGGTTTGCTAACTCTTTTCATTACCCTACAAGGATTAAATATTTAAAAAGACTTATTACGATAGAATCGGGGGATAAAATTGTTCCTTTGGAGATGGCTGAGAATGAGAGATTAATAAGAGAATTATCACATATTAATGATGCTGTTATTTTTGTAAAACCAGTAAAATCTAAAGAGGACTATGTGGATATCCAGTTAATATGTGAGGACGTTTTTTCCTGGGCTTTTGAAATTAATACAGATTTTAATTCAGATTTGACAGTAGAGACATATCATAAGAATCTTTTTGGAAAAGGACATCAGTTACTTTCATCATTGATGTTTGAGGAGAGCAAAACTCCCAATTGGGGATATTCTTTCGGTTATGGGATAGCAAATATTGCACGTACTTATTTAAATATGAATTTTACTTTTACTGATAATTTTGAAGGTAGGAGATTGAAATTTATGCTGGACAAGGCTTTTGTGACTTCATATACCAAATGGGCTGGAGGATTGGTTGTCGAAAAGGCAAAGAATGCACATAAATTGCAGAAAGAAGATAAGATAGAGACGCTGAGTTCCCTTGATTTTATAAATATTGATACTTGGTTTGGTTATTCTTTAAAAATGAAATCCAATAAATATACAAGGAAAAATTTGATTCTTTCATTAAGATATTATGCAGCTTTTTTCTCTAAACAGCCAGAGATTAAATTAGATAGTACTTTGTTCTTTATAGATAGAAGCTATATTATTTCGTCTATTTCATTGTCAAAACGAATATATTATAAAACAAATTTTGTATACGATTTGGGAAAAACAGAAGATATTCCAAAGGGATATTATTCCCGTTTGATTTTGGGTTACGAAGACAATAATTTAGGGAGATATCTTTACTCGGGTATAACTTTTAATAAAACATGGTTTTCGAGATTAAGCTTTGAATATTTTGCGACTAGCCTTGGAGTAGGCAGTTTTTATAATATTTATAATAAAAGTAAGGGTAATAGTAATAGTGAGTTTGAAAGAGGGGTGGTTGATTTGGGTTTGCATACAATAACTAAACTATATAAGTTAAGACGTTCAAGAATTCGCTTATATGCAGACTTTAAATACACAATAGGTTTTTTAAGGTATCCTGCAGATTATATTGATCTTAACGAGCAAATTAGAGGATTTAGAAGCGATTTAGTAAGGGGAAATCAGAAATTATCATTGAAACTTACTCAAAATACTTTTCTGCCTTATTTAATTAATGGATTTAGGTTCTCTTTCTTTACATTTACTGATTTTGGTGTAATAGGTTCAAATGATGATTGGGTTTTTAATAAGGATGCTTATTGGGGACTAGGATTTGGTTTCAAATTTAATAATGATAATCTCATATTTAAAACGTTCTCGTTAAGATTTGCTTATTATCCAAGTTCTCCCGATGATTTTAGGGATTTTCAAGTTCTTTTTAAAGGTGATAAATATGGTGAGTTTGTGAATCTTAATCCAGAAAAACCTCAAATTATTGGTTATAAGTAGTTTTATTTAGCCAGTTACCTTTTTTCATGTATGTATAAGAGACAATCCCTAGCAAAATGGCATAAAAATATTCAGCTGTCCATACAATATGTATTTCTAGTTTTAGATATACAGCTAAAAACCATGAGTATGCAATATATAGAGTAAGTACATAGACTTCTAAAAGTAGTGCTTTCAGAGTATTACCTGTTCCGGAAATGGCCTGGAAAAATGTTATTGAAAAAGCAAATACTAAAGCGGTTCCACTTGCTATATATAGTGAAGGTAATGAATATGTAGCAAGTTCTTTATTATCTGTATATATTGAGATTGTTTCATATGGAAATAATAAAACAATAGAAACGAAGACAAATACACTTATGACAGATAGTTTCATTACTTTCCATAACATTGGCATTATCTCATTCTTTCTTTGAGATCCTAATAGTTGGGAGGTCAGTGTGTTGGCTGCTGCTCCATATGCCCATACTGGGAGCCCAACCAGCATATATATACTTCTTATAATGTTTGAAGAGGCAAGAGGTCTTTCCCCCAGATTTTCAACAAAAATGAAAAATAAAAACCAGCAACCTAAAGATAAAAAACTTTGTACCATAGTTGGGACGGAAATGTTTATCAGTTTTTTTAATAATTGAAAATCAAACATTTTAAACTGAAACATATTGTAATGTTTTAGAGGCAATTTTATAACGGTATATATAATAAAAAATAACATTGCACATATCTCTGCAATTAGCGAAGCCAGGGCTGCACCTTGTATTCCCATGGACGGAAAACCATACTTGCCGAAAATAAGGATATAGTCCAGAGCAATATTTATTAAAGCCATAAATATTGTGGTTGTGCTGATTACTTTCGTCTTGGTGATGCCAATATAAAAACCTCTAAAAAGATAGTTTATACAAGCAAAGAAAATACCGAATGAACGGATATTAAGATAGGCTGAACTTTCCGAATAAACAGCATCTGATTTTACCAGAGATGAAAGCAAAATGGATGTGTTAAATCTTAAACTTAAAAATAATAAAATGCTTAGAAGTATAATAAACCCAAGTCCATGTTCAAAAGATGCTCCTATCATTGTGTAGTTCTTTTCTCCATACCTTCTGGCTATTACTATTTGTATTCCCACGCTGAATCCCCATGCAAGCATTGTAAATACGATGTATAATAAACCAGCTATAGCAACAGCTCCTAATGCAGTTTCACTGACATGTCCTAGAAAAGCAGTATCGGTTATTGTAATGATATTTTGTGCGATACTTCCTAAAATTATAGGATAAGCTATATGCCATATTTTTTTATTTGTAATGCTAGTTGTCATTTTGATGTTGTTTGATTTTGCAAAAATACATTTTCCCTTGTTATTTTAGATAATCTCATCGATAATAAAAGAATCGAATAATAAAAATAAAAGTTTGATTATAGTTCTGATTTTGATATTCCAATAAAATAAATTAGAATGTTGAATTCTAGCATCTTTGGAAATAAACTTGTAATTTTGTGTTAAATCTATTTATAAAAATATTAAGTTATGAATATAGAGGAACAAGTAAATGCTGATATAAAAAAAGCTATGTTGGCAAAAGATAAAGTTAGTCTCGAAGCATTAAGAGGAGTTAAAAAAGTGATAATAGAAGCTAAAACAGCAAAAGGAGGAAGTGGTGAAGTTGATGATAATGCAGTAATAAAGATTATTCAGAAGCTTGCAAAACAGGGAAGAGATTCTGCTTCGATATATAGGGATCAAAACAGGGAGGATTTATATGAATATGAAATGGCACAGGTAAAAGTGTTTGAAAAATATCTCCCGGAGCAATTAAGTGATGAAAAACTAACAGAAATAATAAAAGGCATTATAGAAGAGTCTGGAGTTGAAGGTGTTAGTGGGATGGGCAAAGTAATGGGAATTGCATCGAAAGTTATAGCAGGTAAAGCAGACGGTAAAACTATTTCTGAGAAAGTAAAATTGTTGTTATCTGAAATTTAATTTAACGTCTCTAGGGCTGTGTTTAAAGAGTTTTTATCATTATCCCTAGCAATTGAAATAATATATCAAAGGTTTCTCCTAGGTTTATGAGTTATAACTAGGAGAAACTGGTTTTATTGAGTGTTTAATTTTGTGAATTTTATAAATTAATTCTTAGATTTCCAAAGTATTTACTTCTATGAAATTTAGGCTTATCTGGGCTGTGAGTGCATTTCCAGCAGGCATAAATAGATTCTTTTGAATTATTTTCCCAATTGGGGTCTTTATGTGATTTGCCAGATATTATTCTATAAAAATTAATTCTATAATCATTAGGGTAATTAAGGTCTTTTTGTTTTATTAATTCCAAAGGTATAGATATTTTACCTTTCCAATAATCATTATATTTTTTAACTTCTGAAGTTATTCCTGAATGCTTTTTATTTATTTTTTCTCTTTTTAAATTAGTGCCTATTAGATCATTGTTATAAATATTGGCAATAAATATTGCTCCAAGCGGATTTATTTCTATTTCCAAATAGTAATAAGGATCGTCAATGCCCTGTGCAATGAATATTTCAAATACCTCTTGTTTAAATAAATCTGAATTATCAATATTGTATGTATTGTCTTTTATATAGGGATTGTCTAAGCATGTAAAAGATACAATTATATGAAAATCCGTTAGTTGTAAATATATCTCAGTTCTTTCTTTTATTTTATTACCTGTTACAGCATCGAAAAATAGTTCGCTATCAAGTTTATGTGTTTTGTTTTTTGTAAGTATCATAATATTTGGATTCCCTAGATTTCAATTGATATTTTTTAATATTTTAGCAAAGATATAGATTTATAGTTTTATATTTGTTTGAAAATTAATTAAACGGGGTATGTTATTATTCAATTCGTTAATCGAGCTGGATAAGGAATTATTTTTATTTCTCAATAGTAAACACTCTTCATTTGCTAATGGAGTTATGTGGTTTTTGTCGAGTAAAGAAATCTGGATTCCTTTATATGCAGCAATAATATTTTGTTTTTACAAAGGTAAAGATTGGAAGCAGGGTGTTTTTGTCCATTTGGCTGCAATATTGTTGATTGTTTTGTGTGATCAAATTTCAGCTTCGATATTTAAACCATTCTTTGAAAGGTTAAGACCCACATGGGATCCTATGATTAGTGATTTAGTTCATACTGTTAATGGTAAACGTGGAGGGACTTTTGGTTTTGTTTCATCACACGCTACAAATGTTTTCGGACTAGCAACATTTACTTCTCTATTGTTTAAAAAGAGAGTTTTTACAGTATTTATTCTTTTGTGGGCAGCAATAATATCTTATTCAAGGATTTATTTGGGAGTTCATTTTCCAGGAGATGTTTTATGTGGAAGTGTTTTGGGTGTATTATTGGGATTTTTGATTTATAGTTTGTTAAAGAGATTTATTGATGTTGGGAAATATGAAAAAAATGATACAAAATATTGCTTGGTTATTGGAATAACAACAATACTCTGTATCATATTTGTTTCTAAGTATCTTAATTTTTAAATGAGTTTGAGGGGGGATGAATTATTGTTATTTCAACCCTCCTGTTTACTGATTGAGCATCTTCTGTTTCAAATGCAGTCTTATTAGCCAGTGTTATTATGGGATTTCTGGTTCCTAATGATATGGTTTTAATTCTATCTTCTGAAATTCCTTTATTTTCAAGATATTCTTTGATAGATAGTGTTCTTTCATGTGATAATCTTTTGTTATCTTTCTCTTCGCTAATTATATCGGCATATCCTTTTATTGATATCTTTGTTTCTGGGTATTGGAATAAGCAGTCAATAATTTTATTTAAAGTGTGTTTCCCTTCTTCTGTGATATTTGATGAATTGTAATCAAAGTTAATGTTTGGAAATATTAATTCAGGTTCTAGTTTAAGCGTGAAATATTTTTTACCGACAATAAGATCATTGATAGATGTTTTATAGCCATCTGCAGAAAGAGTTATTTTATATTCCCCATCAACAGGAACAATAAATGTAAACCTCCCATTAATTGCAACTGTGTTATAATCGGAATGATTTCCTTGTTCGTCTTGAAGGGTTAGTTTGGCATTAGTGATTAGCTTGTTGGAATACGCATCTTTGATTTCTCCTTTTAAGGTTATAAAACCTAGTATAGAATTATTTTGTGAAGATTTACACAGTTGGCTCAAAGTTGATGTAGTTTGAAAACCGTATATGTCTTGTTTACCAGCTCCGCCAGGTCTATTGCTGGAAAATAAGCCAGAGACATTGTTAGTGAAGCAACTAATACCATAGTCATCAAATCTTGAGTTAATTGGGGCGCCAACATTATGTACGGAGATTTTTTCTTTCTCAAAAGAAATTACATATATATCAAGACCTCCCATTCCTAAGTGCCCGTCGGAGGAGAAATACAGTATATTGTTATTGTCAATATAAGGATATAATTCATTGCCAGGGGTGTTTATTTCAGGTCCTAAATTTTCTGGTTCACTCCATTTTCCGTTTATTAGATACGAAACATATAAATCTGTTCCTCCGTATCCGCCTTCTATATCTGAGGTGAAATACAACATGTTGCATTGTTTGTTAATGCAAGGATGGGCAAATGATTTCCCGGGAATATCGAATATTTTTTGAGTTATTTCCCATTTATTGTTGATTAGTCTGGCCTCATATATATCAAATCCTGTAATGTTATGACCGGTGGTTGGTTTTTCGTTTTTGTGTGCAGCAGATACATATAATATTTCTCCTGAAGAACTTATGGAAACTATTCCTTCGTGGTATTTCGAATTTAAAAGTTTATTGAGGGGCATAATGTTGTAGGTCAATGAGAATGTGTCGGCTTTAGCTTTGTATATAGAATAACTTGGTTTAAATGGAAATATCTGTTCGTCAATAAATCTTCCAATCTTAGTAATAGATTCTGAGTTTGTATGTCCATCATCAATTTTAGTGTAATAAATATCTCTATTTATAATGAATGGGGAAAATTCCGAGTCTATACTATTGAATTCAAAATCGTATATATTTATTTTTTGTGTATTTTGATAGAGTTTGCTTTTTTTAGGGATTGTGTATGTGCGGAAGTATTTATATATTTCGTTTGGGAACAGAGTTTTGAATTCTTCAAATATTTTTTCCGATTTATCATATTTAGCGTTACGCCTTAGGATTTGTATGTACTTAAAATACGTTTCTGGATCTGCAAGATTGTTGTTGATAATTTCTTCGCAATACATTTCTGCTGAATTGTAGTCTTCTATTTTACATGAAATATCAGCAAGTTTTTTATATATAGATATATCTGATTTATTTTTATCAAGATATAATTGATATGAAATGATGGCTTTTACATACTCTCCTTTAAACTCAAATCTTTTTGCTTTACGTAAATCTTTGTTTTGAGCTAAAGAACTATTGATAAAAGAAACAGAAAAGACCAATATAAATAATAATAATTTTTTCATAATAAATAAATTTACACATATACAGACATAATTTCGATTTATTGTACGATTATGATAATATATGGTTTCATAATATAATATTCTTTCATAAATGTGTTTGATTCAAATAATAAATAGTGATATGCGCAGAGAATGTTGAAAACTTTATTTTAAAAATAGGTACTTAAAATATAGATTTATATATTTTTGAGTTCAAAATTATATAATTATGAAGGTTTGTATAGCAGAAAAACCAAGTGTTGCAAAAGAATTGGCAAGAATATTAGGTGCAACTTCCAGAAGGGATGGATATATGGAAGGGAATGGTTATCAGGTAACCTGGACATTTGGACATCTGTGTGGTTTGCAGGAACCTCATGATTACACTGAGAAATGGAAATATTGGGACTTAAGGCGCTTGCCAATGATTCCTTCTAAATTCAGAATAAAACTAATAGATGATGTAGGAATAAAGAAACAATTCTCTGTCATTGAATCTTTAGTAAAAAATGCTGAATTAGTTATTAATTGTGGTGATGCCGGTCAGGAAGGAGAATTAATTCAGCGTTGGGTACTTTCAAAAGCTCAATGTAAGGTGTCAGTTAAAAGATTATGGATTTCGTCATTAACAGAAGAAGCTATAAAGGAAGGTTTTAAATGCTTAAGAGAAGGAATTGAATTTGATAAATTATATGCGGCTGGAAGTGCCAGAGCTATTGGAGACTGGCTTCTTGGAATGAATGCTACAAGACTTTATACATTGAAATACGGGGCAGGAAAGCAAGTATTATCAATTGGTAGAGTTCAAACACCAACTCTTGCTTTGATTGTAAACAGGCAAAAAGAGATTGAAAATTTTATACCAACTCCTTTTTGGGAACTTAAAACAAGTTATAGGGATGTGGTGTTTTCGGCCGTTTCCGGCAGGTTTCTGGAGAAAGAAAAGGCAATAAATAAATTAGAAGAGATAAAAGATCATGATTTTGAAATAACATCTGTTTCAACAAAGAAGGGCAAAGAGCATCCTCCCAAATTATTTGATCTTACATCTCTTCAGGTAGAATGTAATAAAAAGTTTGGATTATCAGCAGAACAAACTTTAAGGCTTATACAATCTTTATATGAAAAGAAGTTGACAACTTATCCAAGGGTTGACACGACATATCTTTCTGAAGATATTTATAAAAAAATACCTGGAATTCTCGAAAAGCTTGAGCCTTATAAAAAATATACTCAAGTTCTGTATGGTAAAAAATTAAAGAAGTCAAAAAAGGTTTTTGATGATAAAAAAATAACTGATCACCATGCTATTATTCCAACCAATGTGTTTAGTTATAATATGACTCCTGATGAAAAAAGGGTATATGATTTAGTTGCCAGAAGATTTATTGCGGCATTTTATCCTGATTGTGTTGTTGCAAATACTTCAGTGCTGGGGGTAGTAAATAGGATTAAGTTTAAAGCTACAGGGAAACAAATACTTGAATTTGGTTGGAGAGTAGTTATGGATCAGGGTAATGGTATTAATAAAGATGAAAATCTTTTACCTGAATTTGTTAAAGGTGAAAGAGGAAATCATGAGCCAAATTTAGAAGAAAAGAAAACAACTCCTCCCAAATATTATACTGAGGCTACCCTTTTAAGAGCAATGGAAACAGCAGGGAAAAATGTCGATAATGATGAATTGAGGGAATTGATGAAAGAAAATGGAATTGGCAGACCGTCAACAAGGGCTAATATAATAGAAACTCTTTTTAGGAGAAATTACATTAAGAAAGATCGTAAAAGAATAACTGCTACAATAACGGGTATTGAACTTATTGAAACAATAAAGAATGATTTGCTTAAGTCTGCAGAATTGACTGGAATGTGGGAAAAAAAATTAAGACTTATTGAACTTGGAAAGTATGATGTGAATGATTTCATGCAGGAGCTAAAATCAATGGTTAGTGGAGTTGTTAATGAGGTTAAAATGTCGAATTCTAAGGCTATATCTATAGTTCAAGATAAAGCTGCTAATAAAGTAACTGAAAAGAAAGAAAGTAGCAGCATAAAAGAAAAAGAAGTTTTTGTTTGTCCAAAATGTAAAAAAGGTCAGATTATTAAAGGTAAGGCAGCCTGGGGATGTAATAATTTCAAGAATGGATGTGATTTTAGGGTGCCTTTTGAAATTAAAGGGAAAAAAATAACGCAGAAAAATATATCACAGATATGTGATAAAGGTAAAACAGCAGTAATAAAGGGATTTATTGATAAACATGGAGTTATCTTTGATGGTGTACTTTTTTTAAATGAGAATAATGAATTAACGTTGTTAAATCAATAATATTTCTTAATAGTGTTAATAAATGTGAATTGATGGAAAAATGTTATTGCTTTATTTGGCTAGAAACAAAAACATTAATAGCTTTGTAACTAGGAATTTTTTAAGGAGAGCCGCAAAAACTTATTTATTTTACTTTAAGTCCGATCAGTTTTTTCAAGATATATAAGATATTTGGCTCTCCTTTTTTTAGTTCTAACTAAAAGAATGTTTATGTGCGGATATTTAAGAAAATTACTAATTGTTTCTTTCGTACTATTTTTCAATTGCCTATATGGTCAATCCGATCCGAATGAGGTATTAGTTGCCGGTAAAGTTATTAATTCTAAGACGGGTGAATCTGTTTCATTAGCTCATATAATTCTTAATGGGAAAAGAAAAGTTGCTGTATGCGATGACTGGGGAATGTATAGAATAATTCTTAATCCTGGGGATAGTATCAGAGTTACAGCTTTAGGATATAAACCCTCTTTTTTCGTTCTTGCTGATACAGTTAATTGTGATACGTATAAAGATATTAAGCTTGAGCCAACTTCATATAGATTAGAAGAAGTAACAGTTTATAATATTGGAACCTGGGAGCAATTCAGACAAGAATTTTTGCATATGGAATTGAAACCAACGAAAAAGGAGAAGACTGTTGCAAATATGAATAAATATATTGCTTTAGCTATTAAAAGCAGTATTGGAACAGATTACTCTTCTCAACAGTATTTAGCAAAAACTAATCCTCAAAAAGGTACTGTAGCTTATTTTGGATTTTCTACCGGAATAGGATTTGGAAATGGAAAAGATAATGTCAGAAAAGAAAGAATGAGGTCGTTGGAATCTCTGGACAAATATTCCAGAATACTTGCAACAAAATATAACAGAGAAATAGTTTCAGAAATAACAGGAGAAAAAAGCAAGGTACGGCTTGACAAATTAATGGCTTATATCAACGAAAACGGTCATTTAACTCATAAAACTAATGAGATAGAAATACTTAAAACTGTAAAAAGTTTATATGTCAAGTTTCTTATTATTCATCCACTTGAAAGAAGTAAATTTGAACAGGATACAGTATAATTTCCTGCATATATTTGTATATGACAAACTAATTTGCAAAATTCGCAGTTTAATTTAAGTAAATTAATGCAGGAAAGTAAATCATATAGCAAAAGTCAATTATATTTTTCTCGCTGGAGCAGAAAATCTTATGCCATATTTTCAAGTCTTGGTAGAGAAGTGAGGATATCACGTTTATCAGTAGATATGTGTGGTAAGGCTTTGCTAAAGTTGAATAAATTTTCAATGTTTTTCTATGAAAAGTTTGATTATTTATTTAATGCTATTGATATGTCTTCTATAAAGAAGATGGATATATCTGATTTGATTGCTGATACATTTCAATTATTGAATAATAGAGATTTAAAAGTGCGTCCAATGGTTGCATTTAATAATAGTATTAATAAAGATTTTAAAGACAATTCGTAAATTCGGGTTGTCTTTTTTATTTTTTTCAAATTTATGTTAATATGGATAGAATAGAGAGTATAAAGAATAAGGTTCTAAATAGGGAATTTATAAATATTGAGGAGGCAAAGGAATTAATAGTTGTTTCGGATAAAGAACTTCTTTATAGTGCTGCAAATGAAATTCGATATGAATTTATGTATGATAAATTTGATTTGTGTTCTATTATTAATGCAAAATCGGGAAAATGCTCTGAGAATTGTAAATGGTGTGCTCAGTCTTCTCACTATAAAACAGCTATTAATACTTATGAAATTGTAGAAAAAGATATTGCTTTAAAACTTGCAAAGCAAAATGCTGATTATGGTGTTAACAAATATTCCTTTGTGACAAGTGGTAGAGCTATATCTGATAAAAATATAGATTTATTGTGTGGGTATATTGAAGAAATATACAATAAGGTAGATATTAATATTTGTGCTTCAATGGGCCTGCTGGATAAAGTTCAGTTAGAAAAATTAAAAGAAGCAGGTGTGGTCAGGTATCACTGTAATATTGAGACATCTCCATCTTATTTTAGTGATTTATGTACTTCTCATACTTTGGAAGATAAGATTAAAACAATAAAAGCGGCTCAGGAAGTTGGAATGGAAGTGTGTTCCGGAGGTATTATTGGTATGGGCGAGACAATGCAACAAAGGATAGAAATGGCTTTTCTTTTAAGAGATTTAAATATTAAATCTATTCCTATTAATATTCTTAATCCTATTCCTGGAACTCCATTGGAAAATAGAGAGAGATTATCAGATGATGAGATATTGACAACTATAGCCATTTTTAGATTTATTAATCCGGATGCATGGATTAGGTTTGCTGGAGGTCGTAATTTAATTAATAATATTCAGGATAAGGCAATGAGATCAGGTGTTAATGCTGCTATTACTGGCGATCTTTTAACAACAACAGGTGCAACAGTAAAGGAAGATATTGAAAGAATTAAGTCTCTGGGATTTAAAATTATAAAATAATGGACGATTTATTATTTGATAAAGAACATATTTGGCATCCATATACTTCAACTATAAATCCATTACCTGTATATAAGGTTAAAGCTGCAGATGGTGTATATCTGGAGTTGGAAGATGGAAGAAAGCTAATTGATGGTATGTCTTCATGGTGGTGTGTTATTCATGGATATAACAATCCTGAATTAAATAAGGCTGTAGAGGATCAGATAAAAGATATGTCCCACGTAATGTTTGGTGGAATAACACACAAACCTGCTATTGAATTGGCTAAAAAGCTCATTAGAATCACACCTGAAAGCTTACAGAAAGTATTTTTTTGTGATTCAGGTTCTGTTGCAGTAGAAGTATCAATGAAGATGGCTCTTCAATATTGGTATTCGTTAAATGTGTATGAAAAGAAAGAATTTCTTACTATCCGTTCAGGTTACCATGGAGATACATGGAATGCTATGTCGGTATGTGATCCTGAAACTGGGATGCATAATATTTTTCATGGAAGTCTCTCAGTACAGAATTTTGTACCTCAGCCCAAAAGTAGATTTGGTGAGCAATGTTGTAAAGAGGATTATGATTATTTAAAAGATGCTTTAATGGAAAACCATAAAAAGATTGCGGCCATAATCTTAGAACCAATTGTTCAGGGCGCAGGAGGTATGTGGTTTTATTCTGCTGATTATCTAAAAAAAGCAAGGGAGTTGTGCGACGAATATAACGTTTTGCTTATTTGTGACGAAATAGCTACAGGATTTGGAAGAACAGGTAAATTATTTGCTTGTAATCATGCTGATATAAATCCTGATATTATGTGTGTGGGTAAGGCAATTACAGGTGGATATATGACTTTTGCTGCAACTTTGGCAACAAATGAAGTTGCTGACACAATAAGTAGGGGTGAGCCAGGTGTTTTTATGCATGGCCCAACTTTTATGGGTAATCCTTTGGCTTGTGCCGTTGCTAATAAAAGTATAGATATATTGTTTAATAGTGACTGGAAAAATAATATAAATCGTATAGAAAATATATTAAAAGACAAATTATCAGTATTATCTTCTTGTGATAATGTTGAAGAGGTGAGGGTATTGGGTGCTATCGGTGTTGTTGAAATGAAGAATGCCGTAGATATGGGAAATATACAATCTGAATTTGTAGAAGAAGGTGTATGGGTAAGACCTTTTGGTAAACTTGTATATATTATGCCTCCTTATATAATTACCGATGCTGAACTGGATTATTTATGCAATGCAGTAATACTAGTTGTGAAAAAACAATAAATTGTTTGTGATTGTATAAATAAAATGATTGTAATACAGAATTCAAATTCATGGTAGGTTCAATAGAGAATTTACAATAATTATAAGAATATGAATAGAAATATTTTAAAATATAGTAAAAGACTGGAAAGATTAAGTGAGGCAGATAATTTTAGAACTTTGAAAAATATCGAGGTAGATGGAAAGGAAATAAAGTATAACAATCGTATTATGCTTAATCTTTCATCTAACGATTATTTGGGACTGGGAAATGATGAATCCCTTGTGTCAGAATTTGATAACTATTGTGGGAAAAGTAAAATATCGAAATATTATACATCTGCTTCATCAAGATTACTAACAGGTAATCATAGTTGTTATAAGGATTTAGAGGAGAGTTTGAAAAATGCCTTTGAAAGAGAGGCTGCCTTGGTCTTTAATAGCGGATACCATGCCAATTGCGGTATATTGCCTGCCTTAGCCGGTAAGAATGATCTGATACTTGCGGATAAATTGGTCCATGCAAGTATAATTGATGGTATAAGGCTTAGTAATGCTGAATTGATAAGATATCGTCACCTTGATTATAATCATCTTCAGGAAATTTTATCTGAAAAAAGATTCTATTTTGATAATGTGTTTATTGTCAGTGAATCGATATTTAGTATGGATGGAGATATTGCTGACCTTCAGGTTTTAGCTGATATCAAAAATGAGTATGAAGCCTTTTTATATATTGATGAAGCTCATGCAATAGGTGCACGTGGTTTGAATGGTTTAGGATGTTGTGAAGAACAGCTTTGTATCGATCAGATTGATTTTATAGTTGGTACTTTTGGTAAAGCTTTAGGCTCTATGGGTGCATATTGTATATGCGATAAGTTATTTGCAGATTATCTTATTAATAATATGCGAACTTTAATATATACGACTGCATTGCCGCCTGTAAATGTTGCCTGGACTAATTTCTTATTCAATAAACTTCCAGAGTTTACCGAAAAAAGGGAACATCTTTTGTATATAAGTGAGAAACTTAAAGTCTATATAGAAAACCTTGGTTTCAGGACTCTTGGGGAATCTCATATTGTTCCTTTAATTACAGGAAGCAACGATAGTAGCATAGAATTTAGTAATAAGCTTCAGGAAAGTGGTTTTTTTGCACTTCCTGTTCGTCACCCTACTGTCCCTAAAGGATCATCCAGAGTAAGATTCTCTCTTAATTCAGAAATTACCGATAGTGAGATTAATAAATTAATATACGCAATAGAACTTATTAAAGAATAAAAATGCAATTATATAAAAAGCAAAAGGAGGGGAATAACAGATTAGTATTGTTTTTTAATGGATGGGGAATGGATGAAAAATGTATTTCTCATATCTATTCAGAAGATATTGATGTTTTAGTGTTTTTTGACTACAGAGGGGATATTTTTTTGCCTAATATAGATATCGCAAAATATAAGTCGATTTATGTAGTTGCATGGTCTATGGGAGTTTGGGTTGCAAATCAACTGACAGACAGAATTTTATCAAAAGTAGATGCAAGGATAGCATTTTGTGGAAGTCCTTTTCCTATTAATAATGATTTTGGTATTCCAACTAAAATATTCGATATGACTCTGGAAGGACTGAAGATATCAGGAATTGATAAATTTTTCAGCAGAATGCTTAATGGCAATTCTGAATCGTCTTTTCAATTGCCTGACAGGGTTTTCTATGATCAGATTGCTGAATTAATGGATCTGAAAGAGAATTCATTAAAAAGTGAAGTTAAGGATGTTAAGTGGAACAAGGTTGTAATAGGCATGAGAGATAAAATATTTCCTTCTTCTAATTTGATTAATTATTGGGAAGGTAAGACTTCTGTTGAGAAATCTGATTTGCCGCATTATCCATTTGATGAATTTAATACTTGGGACAAAATTCTGAGTATATAAGAAATTAGAATACTGTAAATATGCTGATAGATAAAGAACATATAAAACGAAGCTTTAGGAAAAGTATTTCTTCCTACAATGAAAATGCAGTTATTCAGAAAAATATATGTGAGCATTTAGTAGAGCTGACGGATGCTTATGGAAAATGTTCTTATGAAAATGTATTGGAGATAGGTTGTGGAACTGGACTTTTAACAGAGTGTCTCATAGACAACTTTAATATTGAGCATATTGTATTAAATGATATTGTGGATGATATGTCTTTAGAGATTAATGCTCTGTTAACTAGAAAATTATTTAGTAATTTTGAGTTTGTTTCTGGAGATGCTGAGATATGTGAATTTAATAACAGCTTTGATCTTATTATATCTGCTTCGACATTTCAATGGTTTCAAAATATAGATAATACTTTTGAAAATATAACCAAGATATTGAATAAAAAAGGATTGTTGGTATTCAATACTTTTGCTTCAGGTAATTTTTATGAGATAAAAGCTATTAACGATGGTGGATTAGATTATAAAACATTTGATGAATTAGAGCGTGTACTAAATAAATATTTTAAGGTAATTTATAGTGCGCAGAGCAAGGAAAAGCTTTATTTTAATAGTGTTTTAGATATTCTCAGACATTTACAATTAACAGGAGTAAATGGGACCAAGACAAAGGGGGGCTGGACAAAAGGTGTGTTAAAAGAATTTGAAGATGATTATACAAAATTATTTCATTCTCAAAAAGGGTATCCTCTAACATATAATCCCGCCTATTTTGTATGTAAAGTAAAATAAAGAAATTAATAGATATATGGAACAAACAGTTTTTATAAGTGCTATTGATACTGATGCGGGTAAGTCGATTGTTACAGGACTTATGGCAAAGTATTATAAAAGTAAAGGTCTTAATACTATTACTCAAAAGTTTATTCAGACGGGATGTATAGATGTTTCTGAAGATATTGAAACCCATAGAAAGATTATGGGAGAAAATCTGAATTCCTTTGATATAGACAGAACAACATGTCCATATATTTTTACTTACCCTGCATCTCCTCATTTGGCAGCTGAGATAGATTCTTCGTTTATAGATACAAATGTAATTAAGGCCGCTACTTCTGTTCTGGAAAATAATTTTGATAAGATTTTGCTTGAAGGGGCAGGGGGTCTTTTTGTTCCTGTGACAAGAAGCTATCTGACAATTGATTATATAGCAGATAATGGTCTTCCTTTGATATTGGTGACATCATCAAAACTGGGAAGTATAAATCATACTTTAATGTGTCTGGAGATTATTAAAAATCGGGGTATAGATTTAAAAGGAATAGTTTATAATAGTTATCCTAATGATAGTAAAGAAATCTTTGATGATTCAATTAAGGTAATCGAAGAATTCATGAAGAATAATTTTTCTGAATGTAAGATTGTGACAGTACCAATTATTAATGATAATAATTGGCCAATTATTGATTTCTCAGAGATATTGAATTAGTATTGTAATAAACTTTAATCAAATAGGGGATATTTATTACAGATTATAATATTTATTCTTACTTTTGCTTCCAAATTTAAAATATATAGGAATAAATAATTATAGAAATGGCAATTACAAAATTAGACCAGATTTTTGAAGCTTTAAAACAGCAGGCTAATAAAAAAAGAATTGTTGTAGCTTATGCTAATGATCATCATTCTATAGAAGCTACTTATAAGGCCATAGAACTTGGTATTGTAGATGTTACTTTGGTTGGAGATGAAGAAATCATTAAAAATATCTGTAACGAACACGGTTATGATGTAAGTAAATTTATAATTGTACAGGAATCTGATGAAACTAAAGCAGCAGCTAAAGCAGTTGAATTGATTAATCAGGGTGCAGGTGATATTATTATGAAAGGGTTGGTTAGTACAGATAAGTACATGAGAGCTATTCTTAATAAAGATAAAGGGTTATTGCCTCCTAAAGCTGTCCTTACTCACGTGTCTGTAATGGAATATCCTACTTACCACAAATTATTAATAGTAAGTGATGTTGCAATTATTCCTCTACCTGATTTGAACCAAAAGCTGGCTATTACAAATTATGTTGTTAAAATTGCAAGATCTCTTGGTATTGAGATTCCAAAAGTTGCAATGATAGGGGCATCAGAACAGGTTTTACCTAAATTAAGCTCAAGTGTTGATGCTGCGGTTATTTCTAAAATGTCGGAAAGAGGTCAGATTAATGGTTGCGTTGTTGACGGACCTTTAGCTCTTGATGCTGCAATAGATAAAGAAGTTGCGGAAATTAAGAAGATCAAATCGGTGGTTGCAGGTGATGCAGATTGTTTGATTTTCCCAAATCTTGAGACTGGAAATGTATTTTATAAAACAAGTACAAAATTAGCAAAGGCAGAAACCGGTGCTATACTTGTAGGCGCAAAAGTTCCATCTGTTCTTTCTTCAAGAGGAGATTCAGTTCAGACAAAACTTTATTCTATTGCATTAGCTGCAATTTCATCGAAATAAATAAAATATTATATACAAAAAAAGAGAGGCCAGCCTCTCTTTTTTTGTATATAATATTTTCCTGTTTAGAAAGATTGTACCAATGCAATAAACTCTTCTGCTTTAAGAGAAGCTCCTCCTATTAAACCCCCATCGACATCTTTATTTGCAAAAAGTTCTTTGGCATTTGAAGGTTTGCAACTTCCACCATAAAGTATAGAAATTTCATTTGCTATGTCATTACCATATTTTTCAGAGAGAGTTTTGCGAATAAATGCATGCATTTCCTGTGCCTGCTCTGAGCTTGCAGTTTTTCCCGTTCCTATAGCCCAAACAGGTTCATAGGCAATAGTTATTTTAGCAATTGCATTATTGTCCAAATGAAATAATCCATCTTCAAGTTGTTTCTTAATAACTTCAAAATGTTTTGCATTTTCTCTTTCCTCAAGAATTTCTCCTATGCAGAAAATGACGTTTAAATTGTTTTCCAGGGCTCTTGCAATCTTTTCAACCAATATAGCACTTGTCTCTCCGTAATAACTTCTTCTTTCAGAATGGCCAAGAATTACATATTCACAACCACAAGAGTGGATCATCTCAGCAGAAATTTCTCCTGTATAAGCTCCGGAGGTTTCCTTTGCACAATTTTGTGCAGAAATGGATATTTTGTTCTTATCGATAATCTTATTTACATCAGAAAGATGTATAAACGGAGCTCCAATAATGATTTTTACTCCCTCAAAAGTATGAGTTTTAATAAGTTCATTAATTTCAGATGCCAGCTTAATACCCTCTTCAAGATTTTTGTTCATTTTCCAGTTTCCTGCAACAATTTTTTTTTCTCATAGCTATATGTTTTTTTCTCAAAATGAAAATATACAATGGATAAATTACATGATTCTCATTCCAAAATGAATTGGATATTACGGGATTTATTTATGAGTACCATATTGTTATTTTAATCTCTTTTTATATTTTCTCATTATATAGAAATATAAAGAAGACATCCATGCTAATATTAATATTATAATATAATAATTTTCTATCTTTTTAGTTTGCTTATGTATGCAAAATGAAGATAATTCCTTGTTATTTAGATCTTCTACTTTAGGAATGTCGTTATTGTGCCATTTCCCTATTATTGTTCCTTTTCTTAAAAGTATTAGCCCCGGATTGGATCTTATTATTGTTTTAAGTTGAGTTTCATCCATATTATAATAATCATAACTGGAATTGTTCTTTTCTGAAAAAGTTCTTATTTCTTCATCTAAACTAGCTGTAAGACAATAGAATTTATAACCATTATTAACGCAAAATGAATATAGATTGTTTATTTGATCATTATTCTTTACTGATGCTTTTGACAAATTATACGATATAAGTAAGAAAGTGTAGCCTTCATCGTTTAAAACTTCTTCAGAAATATTTCCATTGTATGAATGTTCAATATTAAAATCATGAACAGGAGGATGATACCCTTCCTTTATTAATTCTTGTCTTATTTCTACATATTCCCAGATTAACGAATCTTGCCATGGATAATTTGTCTCATCAAATTCTTTAACTTCTCCGGTTTTTTTTATTCTTGTATTTAAAAATGGATTTATATTCATCAAGCTCTGCATTAGCAGGAACAGACATTTGTTCTGGTATATTGGAACCTACAGAATAAGGTCTGAAATCTAATAATGGAAGATGCTTGTATGAATGAATAGAAGTGATTACAATAAATAATATTGTTGCGATTATCCAAAAATATTGATCGATGATGGCCCAATTTGATTTATATCTTTCCTTTCTTATAAATACAATACTACTTAGCAATAGGAGTATCATATTTTTTCCAAAAGTTTCCCAGTTGGATAAAATTATTGCATCACCAAAACACCCACAATCACTTACTGGATTTTTTATAGCAAGTATAAGCGTTAGTAATGTGAAAAATGATAATACTATAAACGTGATGCATGAAATTTCTTTTATTTTTAATTTCAAAAACAAACAAACTCCAATAAGAAATTCTGTCGATGAAAGAATTATAGCTAGATAAAGAGAAGTTGGATTTAACCAACCCATGCCAAAAGCATTGAAATAATCAGTTAATTTAATCATACTACCTTGGGGATCTACTCCTTTGGCAAAACCTGAATAAATAAATATCATTCCAACAATTATTCTGGCAATATTTTGTAATAACTTCATTTCATTTTTTTTAAATAAAACTTTTTAAACTTGATATATTAATTCTCAAAATCAAGTTTTATCACTGCAAATACTGCATAGTTGATCATGTCATAATAATTTGCATCTATACCTTCGGAAACAATAGTCTTACCTTCATTATTCTCAATCTGTTTTGTTCTGTTTATTTTCATTAAGATTAAATCTGTGTAAGAACTTATTCTCATTCCTCTCCATGCTTCACCATAATCATGATTTTTCCTAAGCATTAAATTTTTTGCCTCATTAAAATACTTAAGATAAAGAGATAAAGCGTCTTCATCATTTAGCGTTTCTTCGGAAGGACCTAATTCTAACTGAATTATGCCCATAATGGAGTAATTAATAATACCAATAAATTCTGGTCGTATTCCTTCTCCTACTTTTGATTCTAGCTTTTCTTCAAGATTTCGTATTCTATTGGCTTTTATATAAATTTGATCTGTTATTGAACGAGGTCTCAATATTCTCCATGCAGTACCGTAATCTTTCATCTTCTTCGTAAAAACATCTTTACATATCTCCATTACGGCTTCATATTGTTGATTAGTTTTATCCATAAGTTTCTATATTTTAACGACTTTACAAATTAGTCGGGGATTTCGTAATATATTTTCTTTATAAGCATGTAAAAATAAGAAAAAAACAACGAAATTTGCATGAGAAGAAAGACTATTTTGATAACAAGAGACACTTAATCTATGATTAATTATATGAAGCAAAATAAGTAATTGATTGTTTGCTATATTTTATAATTAGTCAAAAAGAGAAAACTTGCATTATAAATACTATTTATATAATAATTACTTTATAGACTTATCATGGTAGTCAGATGGCTTATAGTTATTTAGCGGACTTTTATAATAAAAACATAAATAATGAAAGAGATAAGAATTAATAATAAGAAAATATCTTCTGAAAGACCTTTAGTAATGGGAATCTTAAATCTAACTCCGGATTCTTTTTATGACGGAGGGAAATATCTTAGTGAAATAGCAATAAGAAATAGGATTAAGCAAATTAAAGATGAAGGTGCATCTATAATAGATGTTGGAGCCTATTCTTCGAGGCCAGGAGCAGAACATATAAGTGAAGATGAAGAAATAAAAAGATTAATACCTACAATGGAAATCATTAAACGTTTCCATGCTAAATCCATTATATCTATTGATACTTTCAGAGCCAATGTTGTTGAGGAGATCACAAGATGTTACGGAACTTTTATTGTTAACGATATTTCGGGTGGAGATATGGATTCTGATATGTATAAAGTTGTTAGTAAGTACAAACTTCCATATATAATGATGCATATGAAGGGAACTCCTCAGACTATGCAAGAGAATCCAGAATACAACAATATTACTGATGATGTGTTGAATTTTTTTAAAGAAAGGATAATGCGTTTAGAAGAAATGGGACATGACCAGATAATTGTTGATCCTGGATTTGGTTTTGGGAAGACTCTGGAGCAAAATTATAAATTGCTTAGAGATATGGAAAGATTTAAAGAACTAGGAAAACCTGTATTAGTAGGTGTTTCAAGGAAATCAATGATATATAAATTATTGGATTGCTCTCCAGAAGAGGCTTTGACTGGGACTATTGCTATTAATACACTAGCATTGGATAAAGGTGCTGCAATTATAAGGGTTCATGATGTGAAAGCAGGGAGAGAAGTTGTTGATATATACAATATGTATAAGAATGCACTGAATGATTAATATTTGTTAGATTTGGGAAAATACATTAGTTTTACAGTAATTAATTTAGATATAATATAATGCGCCCTTTATTCATTTCATTAACTGTTTGGGATATTTTGGATATTCTTTTAGTTGCTTTTCTTTTATACCAAGTATATAAATTGATAAAGGGGACTATTGCTATTAATATATTCGCAGGAGTATTTACATTCTATTTGACTTATTCAGTTGTCAAAGCGCTTAATTTAGAGCTTTTGACAAGTATATTGGGACCTTTTATTGGGCTTGGGTTAGTGGCATTGGTTATAGTATTCGCTCCTGAAGTAAGAAGATTTTTATTACTTATTGGGACAAAGTATAATATTAATAAATCATTTAAAATTGAATCTCTCTTCAATTATAGAAAAGAAAGTATAACAGATGAAGCTATCACTTCTTTAACAGATGCCTGTGAGAAGATGTCGAGTACAAAGACAGGAGCTTTAATTGTTATAGCCAAAAGTTCGGAATTATTTAATTATGCAAGCACGGGTGAGATTTTAAAAGCTAAAATTAGTAGTGAATTAATTCAAAATATATTTTTTAAAAATTCTCCTTTACATGATGGAGCAATGATTATTTCCGGTAATAAAATATTGGCGGCAAGGTGTATACTTCCTGTCTCTGATAATACAAATCTCCCTGGTAGTATGGGGCTTAGACATAGGGCTGCCATTGGTATGAGTCAGCATACAGATGCTCATATAGTTGTTGTGTCAGAGGAGACCGGTAATATTTCATATGTTATGGATGGGCATATAAAAGTAAGATTAAGTATAGGTGAACTTGAACGTTTTCTTAATGGAGATTTTTCTGGCTTTATTGTTCATTAAAGACTGTAACTCTAATATATATTTTTCGTTATAATAAATATGAATATTGCAATTGCCGGCAAATCAGGATTTATAGGGAGGGCAATTTCAGAAAAATTGGAGAAAGAACACAATGTATATGCTATCCCTAGGGAAATCTCCTATAAAGGAGGTGATGAATTATTAGCAATAATTGAACGCTCTGATATTATTATCAATCTTGCGGGGGAGAATATATTAAAAAGGTGGACTAAAAAGAATAGGAAACGAATTTATAATAGCAGGATTACCATTTCAGGTAATATTGCTAAATCTGTTATACTTGCCAATAATAAGCCTAGATTGTACATATCGGCATCTGCCACAGGTATTTATAATGATGAAATAATTCAATACGAAGATAGCTATTCCTATGCTCAAAAGGGTTTTATCCCTAAGCTAATAAAAGTATGGGAACAAGAGGCCCAAAATATTTCTCATCACGGTGTAAGAACAATAATTTTGAGGTTTGGCGTTGTTCTCGGTAAAAATGAAGGTGCAATTAAAAGAATGCTCCCATTGTTTAAAATTGGGATGGGAAGTTGTATTGGTGAAGGTCAACAACCATTTCCGTTTATTCATATCGATGATGTAGTAAATGCGGTCGATTTTCTTATAAATAATAAAAATTGTAAAGGAGTATATAATATGGTTGCTCCACAAATTATTACTAACCATAAATTTTCAAGAACTCTTGCAAAATTACTCAAGAAACCTTGTTTTCTAAGAGTACCTGTGTTTTTACTAAGAATTTTTTATGGGGGAGCTTATAGGTTACTTGTTTATACTGCAAAAATAAAGCCTAAGAAACTTATTGATGAAGGATATGAATTTAAGTATCCTCATATTAAAGAGGCTTTAAAGAGTGTAATTTAAATTTATAAATACCCTTGATAGTTTTGCATTTAGTTTATACTTTCGCTACTTATAATTAAAAACATATATTATGAGTGGTGCTTTGTTTTTTTATATAATAGTAGTTATTATTTTTTCTGATTTTGTTATTGAGAGAATTTTGGAGTACCTCAATATAAAACACATGTCTTCTATTTTACCTGAAAAATTGAAAGGAATCTACGATGAAGAAAAGTATGATAAATTTCAACGATATAAAAAAGCCAAAGATAGAATTGGATTGTTATCTTCAAGTCTGAGTTTCGTTTTGATATTGGGAATGTTGCTTTTTGGTGGATTTGCATGGCTCGATACATTTGTCAGGCAATATTTTGAGAATTCAATATGGATAGCACTTGTTTTTTTCGGTGTATTGATGTTTGCCTCAGATATTATTGGTTTGCCAATTGAATGGTATTCAGTATTTACCATAGAAGAGAAATTTGGATTTAATAAAATGACAGTTAAAACATTTGTTCTGGATAAAATTAAAGGTTGGATTGTTGCTATAATTATTGGGGGTGGTCTATTGGCTGGTCTAATATGGATTTATGGTTATTTTGAAGATTCCTTCTGGTATTATGCATGGATTGGCCTATCCGTTTTTTCTCTGTTGATGGTGATGTTTTATTCTAATATTATAGTTCCTTTGTTTAACAAACAAACTCCCTTGGAAGAAGGAACTTTAAGAAATAAGATTCAGGAATTCTCTAATAAAGTAGGATTTAAGCTAAATAATATTTACGTCATAGATGGATCTAAGCGAAGCACTAAGGCTAATGCATATTTTACAGGCCTGGGCAGGAAAAAGCGTGTAGTTTTATTTGATACCTTAATAAATGACCTTGAAGAGGAAGAAATTGTAGCTGTATTAGCTCATGAAGTTGGACATTATAAAAAGAAACATACAACTTGGGGATTTATCAGTTCTGTTATTAATACAGGAATTATTTTATATCTTTTTTCTGTTATTGTAAAAAATCCAGAAATATACGGAGCATTAGGGGTTCAAACGCCTGGGATACATATCGCACTTATTGTGTTTGCAATTTTATTATCTCCTTTAAATTTAGTTGTTGGCATACTCTTAAATATATGGTCAAGGCATAATGAATATGAGGCTGATAATTTTGCTAAAGAAAATTACGATGGAGAGAAATTGATTTCAGCGTTAAAAAAGATATCTGTAAACGCACTGAGTAATCTTACTCCTCATCCTGTATATGAATTTGTTTATTATTCACATCCCTCTTTACTTAGACGTATTAATAAGTTGTTTGAGAAGTAGTGTGATTATCTTAATATAAAAAGACATTACTATATGAAAGCAGAGATAATAGCTATCGGCGATGAAATTTTAATTGGACAGGTTATTGATACAAATTCTTCATGGATAGCCGGAAAGCTAAATGAACTTGGTATTGAAGTATCTAATATATCTGTGATATCAGATTGTAAAAAAGATATTAAAGAATTTGTTTCTAATGCCATAAAACGTTCTGATATTATTATTACCACAGGAGGATTAGGTCCAACCAACGATGATATTACCAAATATACTTTAGCTGAGATATTCAATGCAAAGTTAATTCTCAACGAAAGTGTCCTGGATAATATAAAAGCTTTATTTCTCAATAGGGGAATAGCTTTAAATAAACAAAATAGAGGACAGGCATATGTTCCTGATAATTGTAAGGTATTAAATAATCTAAAAGGTACGGCTCCGGGGATGTGGTTCTCTTTAAATGGAAAAGAACTCTTTTCTCTTCCAGGAGTTCCTTTCGAGATGAAGGGACTAATGGAGAATGAAGTTCTTCCTAAATTAAGTGTTTTGAATTCAGATTCTGAAATAATAGTAAATCAAACTGTTAATGTTTATAATATTCCGGAATCAGTTCTGGCTGAAAATATTGAGGAATGGGAGGGGAGTTTGCCAGAATCATTTTCTTTAGCTTACCTCCCTGCTCCGGATAAAGTACGTCTTAGGCTTACCGCAAGGGGTAAAGACAGGGAAAAGCTTTTAAAAGATATTGATAGTAAATTTATTGAATTAGAAAAATATGTTTCATTTGATAAATCTACCGGAACTCAAACAATAGAAGAAATTATTGGAAAATTATTAAAAGAGAAGAATCTAAGCTTATCTACAGCAGAAAGTTGTACGGGAGGGAATATTGCTCATCTTGTGACTTCTGTTGCGGGGAGTTCTGATTACTTTGTTGGAAGTGTTGTCGCTTATTCCAATTCTGTAAAAGAGAATATTCTTAATGTAAATAAAGATGATATTAAAACTCATGGTGCAGTAAGTCAATCTGTTGTAGAACAAATGGCAATGGGGGTACGGAAACTTCTAAATACTGATTATTCTGTTGCTACATCAGGTATTGCCGGACCAACTGGAGGTACTAAAGAAAAACCTGTTGGGACAGTTTGGATAGCAGTTTCTTCGGAAAAAAGAACAATATCCAGAAAATTTGTTTTTTCAAATAACAGGGAAAGAAATATAGGCAAATCATCTGTCATGGCACTTGATATGTTGATTAATGAGATAAAAACTAATGATTAAGCAGTTTAAAAAAGATCCAATGTACAGGTATCTTATAATACTTGTAATTGCGGCGACAGCTGGACTTCAGGGATGGAGAACATTATTCAATAATTTTGCAGTAGATAAAGTTGGTATAGATGGATTCCAGGTAGGGATAATTCAATCTGTAAGGGAAATTCCCGGATTTCTTTCCTTGCTTGTTATATATCTCCTTTTCATAATAAAGGAGCACAAATTGTCTTCATGGTCGATAATTATTCTCGGTATAGGTGTATTTCTAACAGGATTATTTCCAAGTTTTATAGGACTCATTTTCACAACCTTTATAATGTCTTTGGGATTTCATTATTTCGAGACTACAAATAAATCTCTTACTCTGCAATATTTTAACCAAACTCAAAGTCCTGTTGTTTTTGCCAGACAAAAGAGTATGAGTTCTATTGCAAATATTGTAATCGGCGTTTTCGTTTGGGGACTTGATTATTTTATTCCGATTGAAACTAATTTTCTTATTATCGGAGTTTTTATCTTCGTTACGGGTATATATTGCCTCACCTTAAATCCAACACGCCAGGATATTCCTGCTCAAAAGAAAAAAATGGTTCTTAAAAAGAAATATTGGCTTTTTTACGTACTAAATTTTTTAAGTGGGGCAAGAAGACAAATATTTGTGGTGTTCGCAGTATTTATGCTAGTGCAGAAATACCACTACTCCGTAAAAGATATTGCTATTCTTTTTATTATAAACAATGTTATAACATATTTTATTTCTCCATATATAGGGAAGGGGATAAACCACTTTGGAGAGCGAAAAATGCTCACTGTTGAATATATATTTATATTTCTGGTATTTGCTGGTTATGCCTTCATCGAAGACAGAACAATAGTGGCTGTGTTATACATATTAGATCATATATTCTTTGGTTTCTCAATGGGAATAAATACTTACTTTCAAAAGACTGGAGAATACGAAGATATAGCTCCATCCATGGCAATGGGCTTTACTATTAACCATATTTCTGCTGTTGTTGTACCTGTTATAGGGGGGCTATTATGGATACTTGACTGGAGAATTCCTTTTATTGTAGGTATGGTTCTTAGCTTATTGTCTTTATTCTTTGTACAGAAGATCCGTATTAATTAATTAGCAATTACTGCAATATTTATTAGAACATTATTGTGGATTTAACGTTAAATCTATTAATATGAAAATCAATAAAATAATACTTATAATATTGCATAATGAAAGACTCTTCTTCAAAAACAATGGTAAGGACAGAATCCCAATTATTCGATCCTCCTATGCCTATTGTAATTATAGGAACAGAATCGAATGAACAGGTAGATTTTATGACTGCTTCTTGGTTTACCCGTCTCGAACTAAATCCCTATCTAATAGGCGTTTCAGTACAAAAACAGCATTATACACATCAATCAATTATTGAGAATAAATGCTTCAGTATTAATGTTCCAACAGTAGATCTTGTTGATAGGGTTGATACTGTAGGTTACTTTTCTGGAAAAGAATATGATAAGAGTGAAGCATTTGATATATTTTATGGTGACAACAAAAAGTCTCCAATGATTGAGGGTAGTATAGTATCTTTTGAGTGTGAACTGGTAGATACACTTGATATTACAACCAGGGATAATCAACATCCATTTGCTCATTCATTGTTTGTAGCAAGTGTTAAAACTGTCTGGGTTCATAAAGGTGAAGCTATAAAGTCGATAAATTACGAAAAATATAAACCTTTGTTGGCTACATTCTCACCTATGCGATATTGGACAATAGGGAAGAATATAGGAAAACTGCACGATAAAGATCATTTCTTCGATATTCATAAAAAAGGAGAATAATACTAAAAATAAAATGGCTATCCATCTGGATAGCCATTTTAAAATATATAGTATCTGTATTTCTTACATCAAGAAACTTAGAAGGATACCGGCTGCTACAGCTGATCCAATAACTCCAGATACGTTAGGAGCCATAGCATGCATTAATAGGTGGTTAGTAGGATCGTTTCTCAATCCCATGTTCTGAACTACCCTTGCACTATCAGGAACCGCAGATACACCTGCTGCACCAATCATTGGGTTAATAGGATTATCTTTTGGAGATAACCATGACATTATCTTACCAAAAATAACACCACCGGCAGTAGCAATAATAAATGATACTGCACCCAAAACAAATATCTGAATAGAATCCCATGTCAGGAATACGTCAGCCTGCGTCGATGCCCCTACAGTAATACCTAATAACATTGTAATAGTATCAATAAGTGCATTACTTGCAGTATTTGCTAGTCTGTTTGTTACGGTAGATTCCTTCAAAAGGTTACCAAAGAACAACATTCCAAGTAGAGGAAGTGCCGATGGAGTAAGGAATGCCGTAAGTAGTAAACCAATAACCGGAAACATTATCTTCTCCAGACGACTAACTGTTCTTGGTGGCTTCATCTTAATCTTACGTTCTTTTTTAGTCGTAAGTAAGTTGATAATCGGAGGCTGAATTACCGGTACAAGTGCCATATATGAATATGCGGCAATTGCAATAGGACCAATAAGGTTTTTTACAGTCTCCCCGTTAGCCATTATGTTAACTCCGTTGGCTAATTTTGAAGAAAGGAAAATTGCCGTAGGTCCGTCAGCTCCACCAATAATACCAATAGCACCTGCTTCCGGAGCAGCAAATCCTAATTTAAGAGCTCCAAGGAAGGTAACGAAAATACCAATCTGGGCAGCAGCACCAAGTATCATCAATTTTGGGTTTGAAATCAATGAAGAGAAGTCTGTCATTGCTCCAATTCCTAAGAAAATTAAAGGAGGATACCATCCTTGTACAACACCCTGATATAGAATATTTAGAACCGAACCTGGCTCATAAATACCTAATTTAAGGTTAAAATCAACTGCCATGAACATAGGTATATTACCAATAAGTATACCTGTTCCGATTGGGATAAGCAATAATGGCTCGTAATCGTATTTTATAGCAAGGAATATAAAGAATATCCCTACAAGTATCATTACTAAATTACCTGTTGTAGCATTTGCAAAACCTGTAAATTCCCAGAAGTTTTTCAAACCTGCAACGGCACCACTATTATGTACACAGTCTAATTCTGAATTTGCAAATTTAAGAATGTCGTTTTCCACTTTCGCAACTCTTGTACCAAGATTTATTATTTCATCCGTGGTAACATATCCTGTTGTTGTTGCATTGGGATCCATATTCTTTGAATAATGAACAACCGTTTTAGGCTTATAGTTCATTATAACTTTACCTTCAGAGATTTTCCATGTACCTGAATAGCGCTGTTTAACGCTGTCCATAACAAAAGTATGGTCATCCCTAAACTGTATGATTTTATATCTTTCAACAGTTCTGTCTGATTCACCAAAGGCATTGGGAATATATCCTCCAGAATGGTTTACCCATTTACCCTTTGTTAATTGTTGTTCTATATCTCCCTGTTCCTGGCCAAAAACAGCACTGATCGTGCTAAATACCATTAGCAGGGATAATATCATAAATATTAGTTTCTTCATGATCTGATTTTTAATTACTGAAACCGGTTATTATCCAAGCTCAATTAATACATCATCCTGAAGAACAGCATCACCAACATTTACTTTAATTGATTTAACTGTTCCACCTTTTTCAGATAATACATTGTTCTCCATTTTCATGGCTTCCATTACAAGTAAGCAGTCTCCTTCGCTTATAGTATCACCTACGCTTACATTAATTTTGAATATATTACCTGGTAGAGGAGCTTTAACTTTAAATGATGCTCCACCTTCAGTTTTTTTAATCTGACCTTCACCTGGTTTGCTTATAACAGGTTTGCGAACAAGAGTAGGAGTCTTAGGTCTTGCAACTTCTGCCTCAACTTCAACATCGTACTCTGTACCGTTAACTAATACTTTTGCATTCTGACCTTCAAATTCGTTTATCTCAACATCGTATTGTTGGCCATTTATCTTGAATTTAAACTTTTTCATCTTATCTGTGTGGTTGATTCATTACACCATAAATTTTCGAACTCCATGGAGAGTATCTCTTAGTTACTTTCTTAATTGTTATGATACCGCTTTCTTCATCATGCAGTTCGTTAATGTACATGTGTATTGCCAGAGCAATAGCAGCATTTACATTCCCTTCTACATTAATATTAGTAACTTCAGTTGATTTACCTTCCTTCTTAAGTCTTCTTTTTATTTTAGTATTAAGAAGTTTTGGAATAATAGTAAAAACAAAAATTAAAAATACTAATGCAACAAATACAATTAAGTAACCAACGATTGCTACTGTATAACCTTCTAACATTGAAGATGATAATTGTAAAATCATACTTTATGTTTTTATAATGGAATATTAGAATGTTTTTTAAGAGGATTGGTAAGCTTTTTCGTCTGTAACGACTGGAATGCTCTGATAATCCTGAATCTTGTGTTGCGAGGCTCAATAACATCGTCAATGTAACCATAAGCAGCAGCCTGATAAGGATTGGCAAATTTATCTGTGTATTCCTGTTCGTATTTGGCAGCTGCTTCAGCTCTTTCTTTTTCATCCTCAATAGCGGCAATATTTCTACCTTCAAGTACTTCAATAGCTCCTTTTGCCCCCATTACAGCAATTTGTGCAGATGGCCATGCATAGTTGAAGTCACCTCTTAGTTGCTTACATGACATCACATCGTGAGCACCACCATAAGATTTTCTAAGTGTTATTGTAACTTTTGGTACAGTTGCTTCACCATAAGCAAACATTAATTTTGCTCCGTGAGTAATGATACCTCCATATTCTTGTTTACTTCCAGGAAGGAATCCAGGTACGTCAACCAATGTCAGGATTGGAATATTGAAACAGTCACAGAAACGTATGAATCTAGCAGCTTTTCTTGAAGCTTCTATATCTAGAACGCCTGCAAGGAAGTTTGGCTGATTGGCAACAACACCAACAGACATACCGCCTAAACGACAGAATCCAACTATTATATTCTTTGCGTAGTTGCGGTGAACTTCAAGGAATTCTCCGTGGTCAACCATCGAATATATAACATCCTTCATGTCGTAAGGCATGTTAGGATTATCAGGAATGATAGTATTTAATGCGTCATCAAGTCTATCTATTGGATCAGTAATTTCCAATAATGGAGCATCCTCCAGATTGTTTGATGGAAGGTAAGAAAGAAGTTTTCTGATAATCATAATGCCTTCTTCTTCGTCTTCTAGTAAGAAATGTGAGACACCTGATTTGGAGGCATGAACTTTAGCTCCTCCCAAATCGTCTGTTGTAATATCCTCACCAGTTACTGTTTTCACTACTTTAGGACCTGTAACAAACATATATGATGTTTTATCTGTCATCATTATAAAGTCTGTTAAGGCAGGAGAGTAAACAGCACCACCGGCACAAGGACCAAAAATTGCTGATATCTGAGGAATTACTCCTGATGCAAGGATGTTCCTTTCAAAAATTTCTGCATAACCAGCTAATGATGTAACACCTTCCTGAATACGTGCACCACCTGAATCATTAAGACCAATTACAGGGGCACCTGCAATCATTGCTTTATCCATTACTTTACAGATTTTTTGAGCAAGAGTTTCAGAAAGAGAACCTCCAAAAACTGTAAAGTCTTGTGCAAAGACAAATACTAATCGTCCGTCAATAGTACCTTGTCCGGTAACAACACCATCACCTAAAAATTTTGTTTTTTCAAGACCAAAGTTTGTACAACGATGAGTTACAAACATGTCAAACTCTTCGAAACTGCCTTCATCAAGAAGCATTTCAATACGTTCTCTGGCTGTGAATTTACCTTTTTTGTGCTGGGATTCAATTCTTTTCTCCCCACCACCAAGTTTTGCTTCAGCGCGTAAGTCAATTAACTTTTTTATTTTATCCTGACTAGTCATAATTGTGATAAAAATTATATCAATTAGTGTTGATTAAAAAATACACTCTTAAGTTCCTTATTCTTGTCCACAGATTTCTGTAAGTACTTTCCCTGTAGATTTAGGGTGCAAAAATCCTATTTTAAGGCCTTCTGCTCCTCCACGTGGGCTTTTGTCTATTAGTCTGCATCCAGCTTTTTCTGCAGCGTTCAAGGCATCCTGTACATTATCTACAGCATAAGCGATATGGTGCATACCACCACCAGTTTTTTCTACGAATTTTCCAATTGGACCTTCTGGATCTGTTGATTCAAGAAGTTCTATTTTTGTTTCTCCAACTTTAAAAAATGCAGTTTTAACTTTTTGCTCTTTTACTTCTTCGATAGCGTAACACTCTAATCCCAATACTTTCTCGTAAAATGGGATGGCCTCTTCCAGACTTTGAACAGCGATTCCAATGTGTTCAATATGAGTAGGTTTCATTCTCTTTTGATTAAATGTTTATAAAAGTTTACAATAACAAAAAAATTCTCCATTACAAAAGTATTTATTCATATATCTTTTGCAAAAAAAAACAAGATGTTATTCAATATTTTTTAGACTTTATAATAAATATAAATAAGGTTGTGTTTTCAAGTCTTTTCAGGGAACTTATTATAGTCTAACTTTTATATTTTTTGTGCCTATTTATTGAAATGCGGATTAAAGTTTATATTTTTGGCTCTGTAAATTATATAATAAATAAGTCATGTTAAATATCGCACTTTTTGGCCCTCCGGGAGCTGGTAAGGGAACTCAGTCAAAAAAATTGATTGAGAAATATAATTTAGCCTATATTTCAACTGGTGATATGCTTAGGGAGGAGATTGCCAATGATACTGAATTAGGGCGTATTGCAGCAGAGGTAATCAATAAAGGTCACCTCCTTTCCGATGAGTTTGTTGTTAAACTTATAGAGGAAAGAATGGCCAAATATAATGATGTTAACGGATTCCTATTTGACGGATTCCCAAGAACTACTGTTCAGGCTTATATATTAGAAGGAATTCTACTGAAAAAAGGTACTAAGCTTGATTGTATGCTAAGTCTTGAGGTTCCTTTCGACGAACTCAAACGTCGTATGCTCGATAGGGCTCAAAAGGAAAACCGACCAGATGATACTGAAGAGGTAATTGAAAACAGGTTTCAGGAATATAGAGACAAAACTGTTCCTGTGGCTAATTTCTATAAGGAAAAAGGTATATATTTCCCTATTGATGGCACAACAGGAATAGACAATGTTTTTGAGCAATTGACTCATGCTATAGAAAAAAGTCATAATCAGACAAGAAAGAATTTTGTGATTCTGGGGGCTCCTGGCTCAGGTAAAGGTACTCAATGTAAACGTCTTGCTGAGAAATATGGTCTTGTATTTATTCCCACAGGATCTATGATTCGTGATGAAATAGAGAAAGAAACCGATTTAGGGAAAATGGCTATCTCTTACATGGAGAAGGGGGATATTGTTCCTGATGAAATTGCTATTAAACTTATAGAACGAAGGCTTAAAGAACATCCCAATGCTAAGGGTTTTATTTTTAAAGGATTTCCTAGAACAATTGTTCAGGCATATATATTAGATGGTTTGTTACTTAAGTATAATTCACATGTTTCTCAGGCTATTAATTTAGATGTCCCAACATTAGAGTCTATCCGAAGGTTATCTCAAAGGGGAAAAACGTTTAACAGAAGACCATATGATAAGGATACGGAAATTATAATCAGGCGATTGGAAAAACATGAGAGTGTTACAACAAAGGTATTGGATTATTATGGGAAGCAGGAAATGCTTAGCAACATTGAAGGGAGAGGTACGGAGGATGAAGTATTCGAAAGAATAAGCTTAATCTTTGATGAGCATTTAAAATAAGATAAAATAAAATATTTCTAAAGATCGTTTATTCTAATTTGGGTAAGCGATCTTTTTTTTTGTTTCTAAGGGGTCTGTATTCAACTGTGAAGAGTCAACTAAACTTCATAATTATGAGCTATAGGATAGAATAAGATAAATAAAAAAGCTGCCCATATGGGCAGCTTTTTTATTTATCTTTAGAACGGAAGATCGTCAGCTTCAGAAGAAGCAGGAATGTCCTCAATGCTATATTCAGGCATTGGCTCATTCGTTGGTGCTTCATTAGAAATCTTCTCAACTCTCCAACCTTCAAGATTAGTGAAATAAGAAGTTTGTCCGTTGTTTTCCCATTTTCTACCTCTAAGATTGAAAGAAACCTTTACAGTTTCGTTGATGTCAATCTTTTCAATTAGATCACATCTGTCTTGAGTAAGTTGTACTTTTATGAAATCATTCCAATCAGAATTTCTCTCATTTTCTACTTCAATAACAAATTCTCTTTTTCTAAATCTGTCAGATATTGCTTGAATATCTTCCTTAACGATTAGTCTTCCTGTAACTTCGTAATTCATAAAAATTTATTTCTTAGATGCTTTCTTCTTTGCTGCAGCTTCAGCAGCTTTCTTTTGTCTTTCCTCTGCTTTTTTCTTTGCTTCAATTTCTTTTATAGCCTTTGCCTCTGCCGGAGTCATTGCATCTAATAATTCCACTTCAAAAATTAAAGCAGAGTTAGCTGGAATAGACGCACCAGCACCACGTGTTCCATAAGCAAGATCAGAAGGAATAAAGAATTTATATTTAGAACCTACAGTCATTAACTGAAGTCCTTCTGTCCATCCTTTAATAACTCTGTTTAATGGGAATTCAGCAGGAGTACCTCTTTCAACAGAAGAATCAAATACTGTACCATTAAGCAGTGTTCCTGTGTAATGAACTTTAACAATAGAAGTGTCGGCAGGTGTTTTTCCTTCACCTTCTTTAATTACTTCATACTGAAGTCCGCTTTCTGTAGTTTTTACACCATTTTTAGTTTTGTTTTCAGCAAGGAATTTTTCTCCTTCTTCTTTGGCTTTTTTAGCAATCTCCATTTTTGCTTTTGTTACATAATTAGAGATTACCATCTGTGCCTTAAATCCTTCTATTTGAGTTTTTTCATTATTAAAAGCCTGATGAAGTGCATCCATCAGTACTTTATCATTTAAATTGGTCAGCCCATCTTTTGCAAGATTTTTACCAATGGCGTTACCAATGCAATAACTTACTGAGTCAATATCGTTATTTAGGGCAATAGTGCCAATCTTTGATTTGTTGTTGCATGAACTTAAAGCTATTGATGCAACAGCTAATGAGAATAATACTTTTTTAATCATATTTACGTATTTTAGAGTTATTATACAATTTCTAGTAATTCAACATCAAAAATTAATGTTTCATTAGGACCGATTAATTGTCCTGCTCCTTGTGGCCCATAAGCAAGTTCTGATGGAATAAATAGTTCCCATTTAGATCCCGCAGGCATCATCTGCAATGCTTCAACCCATCCCTTGATTACTCCATTTACAGGGAATGTTGCCGGTTCGTTTCTTCTATAAGATGAATCAAATACTGCTCCATTAATTAAACGACCTTCATAATGACATTTAACTTGATCAGTTAGTGCAGGTTTTTCTCCATTCCCTTCGTTTATAACTTTATATTGAAGTCCACTCTCTAGAGTTATTACACCTTCTTCTTTTGAATTGTTTTCAAGGAATTGTTTTCCTGTTTCGATAGCAGCTTCTGACATCTCTTTCTGAATATTCTGGAAAAATTCCTGAAGAGTTTTATTTGCTTCCTCTGGATTGATTTCAGGCATTTGCCCATTTAAACGCATCATCTAAAGCTTTTGTAAAGGCTTCAGTATTAATTTTTTTAACTCCTGAAGTTATTAGATTGCTTGCAATACTTAAACCTAAACAATAACTTACCTTATCAATTTCTTCTGTGTAACTCATGAGTAAATTTTTCTGTAATTAATAAATTAGCCTACAAAGGTAAAAGATTCTCTAAAATACCATTTGAACAAGGCCTGTTTTTTCTATATTATTTATTTCTATTTTTAAGAATTAACACTGTATAACATTCTTACTGTTTTTTAACTTTTATGGCTCTCAACATTTCTCTCTTTCCAGGAGGTCCTGGAAGACGTTTAATTTCAAAGCCACATTCAAGGAGAGCTCTTTTGACTATACCTTTTACGCAGTAGGTTGTTAGAATCCCCCCTGGGCTTAATGAATCATAAATTTTTTTGAAAATATCTGTAGACCATAGTTCTGGTTGAACTTCTGGAGCAAATGCATCGTAGTATACAATATCATATGGTCCTTTAAATTTATGTATTGTCAGATCTGTTTGTATCTTATTTAGTTTAAAATGAGATGATATTTCTGTTTCTTCGTTCCATGATGCTTCATGAATAGATTTAAAAATGTCTGGTTTGTTGTATCCTATTGTCTCAGAGTAGTTTAGGTTGTCAATAATATCCTTTTCCAGAGGGTATAATTCTGTTGAAGTATAGTTAATTTCTTTTCCTTGTTTTTCCGTTTCAATATATGTAAGAAAAGTGTTTAAACCGGTTCCGAATCCTGCTTCAAAAATATTTATTTTCTTTTTATCACAGAAATTTAGTCCTGCGTTTATATATACATGTACAGCTTCCTGTATTGCTCCGTAAACTGAATGGTAGTGCTCGTCCAATTCTGGAATATATAAAGTGTGTGAACCGTCTTCAGTAATTTTAAAAATTCTTTTCATCTGTATATATTTTATTTCTCCTCATTCTTTTTGTATTCATCATCTATTTCTTCGGGTTCTTCTTCCAATTCGTCATCTTCCCAATTTATTCTTTTCTTTTGCAGTCCTTCATGTCTGTAATATATTGCAAGTATTACCCCGGCAAGAGAACCTAAAAAATGGGCCTCATATGAGATATCCGAATTTTTTACTAAAGGAAATATGCCCCAAATAAGATCACCGTACAAAAATACAACAACCATTGCTAATGCCATAAGTTCTGTGCGTTTTCTTAATACTCCACTTAAAAAACAAAGGCAGCAAAGGCATATACCAATCCACTGGCTCCTATATGGTAGGCTTGTCGTGCACCAAACCATATCCATATACCCGAAAGAAAATAGCTGAAAAAGAATATTCTGTAAGCAAGAGTCCGATAAAAATAAAAAATACCCCAACTTAATACAAATAAGGGTATTGTATTTGAAAAGAGATGGGAAAAATCCCTATGGATCAAGGGAGAGAGGAGAATACCTCTCAATCCTGAAAATCTTAACGGATATATGCCAAAATGATATAAACGAATGTTGGTTGTCTCCTGAAATATATGAACCAACCATATCAGTATTATAAAAAATACTGGAAATAAAAGGCTGTGCTTAAGCCTTAATTTATGGTTCATCTTTGTGGGTATTTTTTCCCCTTGTGTCAATCCAATAAACGTTTTAACAGAATTACAAATTTCATTATGTCGTTTTCAGTAGTATCAAAAGAACATACCCATCTGACTTCAGAAGCATTTTCATCCCATACGTAGAAAAAATACTCTTCTTTAAGTTTGTCTATTATAGTTCTTGGAATTATGGCAAATACCTCATTTCCTTCTACATTTTGAGTCACTTTTATTTGTGGAATATTTTCTACCTCTTTAGCTAATAGTTTTGCCATATTGTTGGCATGTTTTGCCGATTTTAGCCAAAGATTGTCAGTTAGAATAGCTTCAAATTGGGCTCCAATAAATCTCATCTTGGAGTATAATTGCATACTCTGTTTACGAAAATACTTGGTATATCGGGCTAAATCCTTATTAAAGAAAATTACGGCCTCCCCAAACATCATTCCATTCTTGGTTCCACCAAATGAAAGTATATCTATACCGGCATTCAGAGTTATTTCTTTAATATCTACGTCAAGATGTGCTACAGCATTTGCTATTCTGGCTCCATCCATATGAACAAAAAGACCGTAAGAGTGTGCATAATCGCAAATCTCTTTAATTCTTCCGGTGTATATACTGTTCCTAGTTCTGTACATTGAGTAATAGATATTGCACCAGGTTGACTATGGTGTTCAAAACCAAAACCTTGCATGTATTTCTCTATTAATCCTTTATTTAGTTTTCCGTCAAATGAAGGAAGTGTCAGAACCTTACATCCAGTGTATTTCTCGGCAGCACCGCATTCGTCAACATTAATGTGAGCAGTTTCTGCACAAATAATTGAATTGAAAGAATTAAGGCAAGATGTTAATCCAACAACATTTGCACCTGTTCCATTAAAAGTGAAGAATACTTCAATATTATCATTGAATATTTCTTTGAACTTGTTTACTGCTCTCTCTGTGTAGGGGTCATCACCATAAGATATTTCGTGACCGTAGTTAGCATCAATTAAAGCTTTCATTACTTCAGGCAATACTCCTGAGAAATTATCACTGCCAAAACCTCTGTTATTCATTTATAATAAAGTTTTTGTTTTCGTAAAGATAGTAATAATAATTACTATTTGTACAAAAAAGCAGATAAACAATAAATGCTTATCTGCTTGATTTTAATATTTGATATACTCTATTACCAGATAATGGCTCTTTTCTCCTTAGAAACAAATAGGGGATCATTTGATGTAATACCAAATGCCTTGTACCATTCTTCCATATTTGGAAGTGGTCCAATAACTCTGTATTTACCTAAAGAGTGCACATCTTCATTTGTCAGCCTTATAATTTCTTTGTCTCTTATATTCTGAGCCCAAAGTCTTGCATATGCTAGGAAAAATCTCTGCTGTGGAGTAAAACCATCTGTTTTTCTTTCTGGTTTATTCTTTTCCCATGCTTCCTTAAGGGCGGTGTATGCGATATTCAATCCCCCCAGGTCTGCAATATTTTCACCAAGTGTATATTTCCCATTGGCATGCATAGTGTCAATGACAACAAAATTATCGAACCTTTCAACCAATACTTGTGTTCTTTTTTCAAAATTCATGGCATCCTCTTCAGTCCACCAGTTATTTAGGTTGCCATCTTTGTCGAACATACGACCTTTATCATCAAAACCATGTGTCATCTCATGTCCAATAACTACACCAATAGCACCGTAATTAACTGCATCGTCAGCGTCCATATAAAAGAAAGGTGGCTGTAAAATGGCAGCAGGAAAAACAATCTCATTTTTTAAAGGATGGTAGTATGCATTAACTGTCTGTGGCGTCATTAGCCACTCGTTAGGATCAACTTTCTTACCAATTTTTGCAAAATCAAGTTTTTCGTTGAAGGCACGTGCTATAAGTATGTTTTCAAGGAAAGATTTAGTGGGATCTATTTCAAGTCCAGAATAATCTTTCCACACGTCAGGGTAACCAACTTTTACTCCAATCTTATTTAATTTTTCTTTTGCCTTTTCTTTAGTCACATCACTCATCCAGGCAAGTTGTGCAATTCTGTTTGCCATACCCATTTTTAGGTTCTCTACAAGCTCCTGCATTCTTTTCTTAGCACGGGGAGGGAAGTG
>CAXXRT010000009.1:0-13984 GCA_963666945.2 Marinifilaceae bacterium | reverse complement strand
GTCCCTTCCCAGGCTTTACATGTTGAAATTGAATGATAGTGTAAAGCTCATTCTTAAAATGTATGGTCAATCCGTTTCTAAAATCTGCAGTAGTTGCCATATTTCAATTATTTATTAATTATTGTAATTTCTCTATTAAATGCAAAAATATATAAATACCTTAAAAATAGGTATTTTTTGGCGGTAAATATTCAATTTTGTGCTCAGGTAATCAGTTTACAATCACCTCGAAGGTATTGCTCAGCCCCCCAAAGCTGTCGAGTTCGCACACCAAAGAGCCAATCACTATATCGAAACGAATCTTAATTGGGATTTTGTTTTTGTCTGCTGTAACCCATATGCTAAGGTCGTCATCTTCCCTGAATATCCTACCCCTTTCAACAATGGGTAGAAACTTATAGCACTTTACCTTTCCGAACTTTGTTCTTATTGTCTCCAGTCCTTTATACAGAATTCTCAGGGTAAAAGGTTCTTCCGAGAAGAATGTTTCTATCACAAGGGTGTCGTTTAAACGCATATTATCGTTGAAAAGATGTTTTCTTGCATAAAAAAAACTTGACAAGATATCCTGGACATTGGGCTTAACCTTAACTGTTTCTCTTTTTCTTGTAGAAAAAACCGTATTGCTGTCCCTGTTAAAAAGGGCAACGTTATATCTGCGGTAGCGTCCTTCCTTTATATTCCTGATAGCCTTAATGGGAAGATCAGTCTCTGGGTCGATATAACTCTCGTAAACATCCCTTATGCCGTAAATGGCATTTAGAACACCAGCACTTTTGCCTATGGCTTTTACATGAAGAACATCTTTTCTCTCCAGTTTGGAGTTTTTAATTTCAAGACTGGCTTTTCCTCCTATTATAAACCCGTATCTTATATTGTAGTTAAGTTTTTCTCCCGCACTGTAAACATTATTAATGTTGTTATTGGCATGACTGTTGTCCTGTGCATTAACAGAAAAACATGCCAGTGCTATAAGAATCTGAACTATTATATTTTTATAAGATACTTTCATTTATTTTTATAAAACCTTATTTTTTGGTATTGTAGCAACAAAATTCTTAAGATAGAATGGCTCAAAATATGCCACATCAACAAACTCTTTCTTAGAGAAATGATCTTCGGCAATTTTAGCCATATTTCTGGCTGAAGGAAGAATGTTTTTGACAAACTTTGCATTTCTGTGAGTAATGGCATCCCTGCATTTCTCAGCGCCATTACCAAAGAATACTACCTCTCTTTCCTCGAGTATATCAAGGAACGATTCATTATCTATTATTTCTGCTGCAATATCTTTTTTTATAGTATTGCTTTTGTCGTAAAAAGCACAGAATACCTCCATCCTTCTTGCATCTGTCATTGGACAGTACCATGCCGTATCGGGATTTGACACTAATCCGTTGCTTGTAGCCATCTCATACATAGGTAGTGCAACAGCCTGAAGAGTACTCACAGCAATTAACGGAATCTCTGCACCATAACAAACACCTTTTGCAGTAGAGACCCCTATTCGCAGTCCTGTGTAAGAACCCGGTCCCATGCTTATAGCAACTGCATCCAGATCCCTGGCAGTAAGAGAATTTTCCTTTAATATATCATCGATAAAAAGAGATAAAAGGGAAGAGTGGTTAAGACCCTCTTTACTTTCTTTTAACGCCACTGTTTCACCATCCCTGCCAAGACCAACAGAACAAACCTCTGTTGATGTTTCTATATTTAAGATCAATGCCATATTTGTCTTTACGTTTATTTTTCTAAATTAACTGATAGATTCTTTAAAAGCAAGAAGAAAAGATTAATTATTTGCGAAGAATCTCTATTTCTCCACCCAGACCCAGTTTTATTATCGAGGAAGGAGCAGGATTTTCTGTCTCTTCCTGTCTGTAGTCAACAATATAGTCAACCGCATTTTTTATTTCTTCGGAGATATCGGCAAAATGCTTTGGTGACGGATCTCCGCTTATATTGGCCGAAGTAGAAACTATGGGTTTCCTGAATCTGAAAATCAGGTTGTTGGAGAAATCTTCTTCCGTTATTCTTATTCCTATTGTTCCATCGGGTGCAATAAGATTTTTAGCAAGATTTTTAGCACCAGGATATATAATTGTCATGGGTTTGTCTGTAAATTCAACCAGATCCCATGCTATTTCCGGAACCTCTTCAATGTAAGAGTTTAGTTTATTAGGGTTATCCAGTAACACAAGCATAGATTTGGAATCTTCCCTTTGCTTAATTTCATAAACCCTTTTAACCGCCTCTTCGTTAGTGGCGTCACAACCTATGCCCCAGATTGTATCTGTCGGGTACAGTATAACACCCCCCGATCGAAGTACCTCAAGTGCTTTTTTTATTTCTTCCTGCATATATTAAAATTTTAAGATACAAAAATAGCAAGTAATACATTAAATAACAATAGGGTAATTAAGGCAGGGGAAAAGCCTGTCTTTGGAAAGATTTCTTCCCGTATAAGCCATGACTTCAAAATTGTTTTCTGTGTGTTTTCTGTGTGTTTTCTGTGTGTTTACTGTGTATAAATCACACATGAGACACATATTATGGATATAAAAATATCAGGTTAAATTAGGGTTAAATATGGATACCATTTACCTCACCCACAGATAAGCAATAACGGAAATGATAAACCAAAGACTGACTCCAAGGATTAAAAGCTTCTTACCTGCTTTCTTAAAGTTAGTAATGGAAATAGATGTCCCAATGAAAAACAGAGCGACAATCAGTCCTTTATGACCCAGCCAGTTCAGGTGAGAGAAGGTTTCTGTCAGCTGTGTGTTGCCGAAGAACTTCAGGCTGTAATGCTTTACAATTATTGCAACAATAAAGAATAAAATAAACCATGGTATGCTTATCTTTTTGCTCTTGTTGGTTTTAAATAACAGTGAGGTGACTATAGCGACAGGTATTACCCATAAGGCCCTTGTTAGTTTTACCGCAGTTGCTGTTTGAAGGGCAATGGCTCCGTACTGACTCCCTGCGCCCACTACTGAGCTTGTGTCGTGAATTGCTATCGCAGCCCAGTAGCCAAAGCTTGTCTGATCCATATTCAGCATATGACCTATCCATGGGAAAATAAACAGGGCTATGGCATTCAGTGTAAATATTATTGCAAGTGCAAAAGTCACCTGGTGATTTTTGGCCCTTATCACCGGCGCTATTGCAGCTATTGCGCTTCCCCCGCATATTGCCGTTCCGCAGGCTATAAGATAAGTAGTCTTTTTTTCCAGTTTTAGTAATCTTCCTATTAGTAGCCCCAGAGTTATTGTTGTTGCAACAGAGAAGACGGTTATTTTTAGTCCCTGCTGGTTGGTTTCAATTACCTGACTCAGGTTCATTCCAAAGCCCATAAGTACAACAGATGCCTGAAGCAGCACTTTGCTTATGCTGCTGCTTTCAATTGTTGTTTTCCCTCCCGGCAATAAAGAAAGAATTATGCCGGCAGCTAAAGCCAATGGTGCAGAGAAGAAAGGAAACATACAAAGAATTAATATTCCGTAGATGGTCAATTCCCTGAGTCTTAATCCGTTTATTTTTGTTCTCATTTGAAATAGATTTACTTTTATTTGCTATTTGTAATTTGTTGCAGACTTAGATTTATTGTTGTGTAATAATTCCATTGTCATCAACTATCCTTAATAGTTTTATTGAGGGTCAAAACTATTGTTGTTTTATAACTAAAGCAAATAGTGAAAATCTATTACATATAACTAAAAGTTATAATTAAAAAGAAATTGAATAAACTTATCAACAAATCCTGTTTCGGGACCTTTAGTCAGAACTATTCTGAAATCCCTGTATATCTTCAGGTTTTTGATTGGGATAATCTTAAGGGAGTTTAGCTGTATCTCTTTTTTTATCGACTTAAGAGATACAAGGCCCATACCATCGTAATGTTCAAGGAAGTTTTTAATAGCTTCGGTACTTCCAAGATGGATTACAATATTAAGTTTCTCTATATCGATATTAGTCTTCTTTAGTTCGTGTTCAATTACTTCCAGAGTACCCGAGCCTCTTTCCCTTAAGACGAGAGGCATGACCTGCAGGTCGTTAAGATCTATGCTGGAAATCTTTGCATAGCTGCTGTTGCTTCCTGTTATCGCCACTATTTCATCCTCAATAAATTTTTTGTAACGGAAATCTGCTTTTGATGAGTGATTCTCAACAAGGGCAAGATCAATCTGACCGGCGGCAAGCATCTTTTCCATATCGAAGGAGTTACCATTGTTAAGACTGACCTCAATGCCCGGGAATCTGGAATGAAAGTCAGCCAGAATCTGAGGAAGAAGGTATTGCGAGATAGTAGAGCTGGCACCCACACGGAGTATTCCCTTCATATTATTTTTAAGGGCACCCAGTTCGTATTCAAGTTCGCTGTGAAGACTGAAAGCCTGCTGGGAATACTTATAGACAATATTTCCGGCAGTGGTAAGACTTATCCTGTTACCCTTCCTTAAGAAAAGAGCTATCCCCAACTGATTTTCCAGTTCTTTTATGTGCTTGGTAACTGCCGGTTGACTGATAAACAGTTCCTCAGCAGCCTTTGAAAAACTCAGGTTGTTAGCAACAGCCAGAAACACCTTATATCTATAGTCCATAATATTTCGTTAATGCAGGTTTGTCCTACAAACTTAGGGAAAATTAAAGGAAAGTCAATGATAGGATATTTATGAATGTTGTGATGTTTGTGCTATGTTTTAATGGAAATGCTTGAAATTTTACCTTGTGCATTTATTCTTATTGGGTTATTTGAGGTACAGGTTAAAAAAGATATTGTTATAAGCAAAACTACGCCATATTCAGGTCAATTATTGATACTGCAATAAAGCGGAATATCCCACCTATTGTTGCTTTAAGGGGAATTGCTGTTGGCCAGACTGAATGGTTACAAAATCCGTACTCACTAAAAAAACAATTTCTAAATTCCTTTTTTAATAAATTCTCTGAATTCATCACTGTCAAACGTGACCCCCAATTTCACTTCAGTTCCATCGGGTTTTATTATTACATGATAAGGAATACTGTTTGTCTTATATTTTGTAACCTGAAGATCGAGATTTTTTTTACCAAGAGTATTTTTAAGTTTCCCATCATCCTTCGATGTGTAAATTTCGCTTTCGTCAAGTTTTGTTCTATCATCGGTGTATAAACCAATTATCACATATTTTTCCGCCAGCATCTTTTTAACTTCAGGATCTATCCAAACCGTATTTTCCATTTTTTTACAATTTGAGCAGGCATGTCCTTTAAAGACCAGAAATACGGGTTTTCCCTGTTTCCTGGCGCATGCCATTCCCTGCTCGTAATCAAAATACCCCGGCAATCCATGAGGCAAATGTAATTTATCGCTATATTTTGCCGGCCCGCATAATTGCACATCGGTATTGTGAGTTCCAGTTACCAAAGACGAAGTTCTTAAATATGAATTTTCACTTTGAGGTGGAATCAGAGCAGAAACTGTTGCCAGTGGGGAACCCAATAAACCTGTAAAAAGATATATTACAAAGGTAAAGGTCACCATTGAGAGAATTAATCGTCCTGCTCCAAGATATGGCAAATCACTATCGTGAAATAATTTAATCTTCCCGAGGAAATACAATCCAAGCATAAAGAAAATAACCATCCAGATAGCAAGATAAATTTCGCGATTTAAGATTTCAAATCCGTAAACCTGGTCAATATTGCTTAAGAATTTCAAGGCAAAAGCCAAAAGAATAAAAGCAAAAACAACTTTTATAGAATTTAACCATGCTCCCGATTTTGGTAATTTATTTAATGCGGAAGGGAAAATTGCAAACATTGTAAATGGCGTTGCGAAAGCTAAACCAAAAAAGAACATCCCGGTTAACGGAAGCATTCCTCCACCTTGAACCGCCTGAATAATTAAAGCACCAATAAAAGGACCTGTGCACGAAAACGAAACGATAACCGTTGTCAAGGCCATAAAAAATGCGCCAATCATTCCACCTTTATCAGATTTTGCATCAGTTTTATTTACCAGACTACCTGGCAGAATAATTTCGAAAGCACCAAAAAAGGAAATGGAAAATATTAGAAATAATAAGAAGAATAACAAGTTAGGAATCCAGTGAGTACTCAACAAACTGCCAACATTAGGACCAAAAATACCAAATGAAAACAATGCCCCGAATAAGGTAAAAATTAATACTATCGATAAACCAAAGAAAATTCCGGTTCTAATAGATTTTCCTCTGTATTCACTTCCACGCATGAAAAACGAAGCTATCATTGGAATCATCGGAAACACACAAGGAGTTAAAACAGCTGCAAATCCAGCCAATGCCGATATTATAATAAACCATAACAAGGATGGACCTCCTGTAGTTGATTCATTTAGATCAGTTTCAGAGACTTTTTCCGATGAACCTGGTGTGGCTGAAACTTTGTTTTCCTGATAAAACGGAAAAGAAAATTCAACTTCTTTGGGAGGGGTACAATTTTCATCGCTGCAGCTCATAAACAATACGTTCCCTTCAACTTCATTTCCATTCTGATTTGAATAAAATGTCCAGGTAGTCGGATTGAGGATTTGCGCTTCCGGGATTAAACCTAAAATAATAAATGCCAAAATAAATGCTACTCTTCTCATAATAATAAACTGTTTTTCACTGTTTAATATCTGTAAATATGTATTTCACAAAAATAAAACCAATCATATATAGCTGCCATAAATTCCATTTTATTGGGAATTACTTATCTTAAGATGACAGATATTATTATACGAAGGATTTTATAAAAAAGCCTATCTTTGCTTGAAAGGTTTCCATATTATAAATATATTTATATCGGGCTTGGTCTGAATATTATAGTCATATATTATTTCAAGAGGGGGAAATAATATATTTTTAAGATAAAGATTGGGATTACTACTTTATATATAATTGGCAAATTGAGGGGAAGTATTTAAAAAAAAAAAATGCATTTAATAGGATATGTGTTATGTTTGTATATGTCCTTGTTACGTATTAATTAAACCACAGACAATGAGAAATATTTTATTATTATTAATTATTTTATGTAGTGTAACTGTTAGTGCTCAGCAGTTCAGGCGAGACAAGATAGCATTGATAGAGTATTCATCTTTAGATAAATCCTCGGAAAATTATTCAAAAACTTTCTTGTATTATAAGGACGGAGTGGCCAAGGTATATCATGAAACAGAAGGTGTTGAACTTAGTCCTTTGGTAGCAAAAGAATTTTCTTTTGTGAATTATACAGATTCGATTTGTACTGTAAAGGCCCAACTAAAAGACAACAAAAATATACACTATTCTTTTCCAATAAAAAATCTGTACAATTTTAATCTTACCGATGAGTATACAGATATTCTTGGCTACAAATGTAGAAAGGCAACCAAGGTTTCTTTTTCAAACAAGATAGAAGTTTGGTATACAACAGAGGCAAAAGTAAAGGGTAGTCCTATACCGGGATACGGACTGACAGAAGGTTTGATAATGAAGATATCCAGGAATGGTAATGTAGTATTATGTGCCTCGGCTATTAAATTCTTAAATAAGAGAAAAGCAAAGGATATAGAATATGGGGATCTTGGAGAAAAAGTAAATCCTAAAGAGGAAATATTGAACCATATATAAAGATTTAAGAACGGTACTTTTCTGTTGAAAAAAGTGAAACTTCCAGAGGTCACTTCAGATTATCAGGTCTTCGTTAAGGTTGTGCAGTATTCCAATGGAGATTGCCATTCCACAGGGACCAAAGGGCTGTGCATGGAATATATCGGGAGTGCTTGTTGGTGAGTATGAGTAGCAAAAAAGATATTTATATAGAAGATATAAAAAGGGCTTACTTCATTCTTGGAGTGGGCTCTTTTAGTTTTAAATTTATGTATTGTAAAATGATTTGTTATCTTTAGTACATATTAATAAAAAGCTTACAAAGTAACTTTTTATAAAAAGTGTAGATTATATGAGAATTTTATTTTTAGTTATATTTTGCTTTAGCAACATTATCTGTTTTACTCAGAACAGTCATGTGATATTGGGAGAGGTGCTCGATGACTCAAGCAAGGAACCCCTTCCCTTTACCAATATTGTTTTTGCGGGAAAGAACGCAGGGACGGTAACAAATGCAGAAGGTAAATTCTCAATAAATGTAAGTGGCTGTAGCCCCAATGATACCATCATCTTTAGTTTTCTGGGGTATAATACTGTAAAAAGGACTGTAGAACAATTACTTGTATCCTCCAGAATTTATCTAAAAGAGAATGCAATAGAGCTCGATGCCATTACGGTAATATCGGAAAGACTGGAGGTCAGGGAGATAATTAAAAAGATAAGGGAGAACTTCAGCAAGAACTATCCTGAATACAATTTCAGCAGGAAGATGTATTATCACAACGACATAAAAACAATCTTTAATAAGTCAAGGCTCGAACTGTTGAAATCGAATATGGCTGCGGTTAATAAGGATTTCTTTGAGAAAGTAAACAAATCTTTTCCCGATACATTACATGCATACAGGGATATACTGTGCAATTTGTATAAGTACGGTTCCGACATAAAGCTAAGTCCTGTTGGTGCAATAAGTTTGATGGATAAGTGGGATATTGAAGGAAGCAAAGACGTAGAAAAGGCACTTAATGAGAATTCAAAGGAGCCCGGTGTTTACTGGAAAATAAGGTCAGGGATAATAGGAACAAAGATAGATCAGGACTCCATAGATAATCAGGTTAAATCCGATTCACTGGTATTTAAGGTAAAAACAGAGATAGAGAAGGATAATATCACAGAATTCCTGGAAGAAAAGGCCAATCCTTCCAAAGCCAAATGGGAGTTTATAAATAAGCTATCGAGGTACAACTATAAGATAGAAGGCGGAGTAAACCTGAATGAAGAGTATGCCTATAAGATAATCTTCACACCAAAGTCAAATGGAATATATCAGGGAGAACTGTATGTCTCAACCGATAACTTCGCCATACTCAAGCTGAGCTATTCTCTGTCGCCCGAGAGGTCAGGCAAATCTTTCAAGCTCTTTGGAATAAGCCTTAAAGAAAAAGGATATTCAGCCACCATAATATACGACAGGGACCATAAAGGCTATTTTCCCAGATATATAAACAAGAAAAAGATAAACCAATTCGGAATAAACAGAAACGTAGTGCTTAAACAGAAGAAAAAGCGCTTTGGATTCGACAAGACACTGAAAGAGATAAAATCATCCCTGGTCTTTGATATTGAAAATACCGAAGTGGAGGAATTTCTTCTGATGACACATTCGGAAAGCACCATGTCGCAATTCCAGAGCATAAAGGAAGCCCCTTACATAGACTACAGGAAAATAAAAAACTACGACTTGGATGTATGGGGAGACAACTCCGTCATTATGCCTACAAAAGAAATCCAGAAGTATAAGAAGCAGATGGAGGAGTAAGAGGAGGATAAGGTTTCTATTCTGCTATGTTTTAAGTGATTCAAATGCTTTTTTTAAAAATCATATTTACATAGGATTTATATGTTTTATAATATCTATAATACTTATAATTTGCTTTGTTAAATATGTTGTATTTGTTAATTTTGTATGGCATTTGAATTGTTTATGGAAGTAAAATAAAGTAAATAATTCAATGCTTTATCATAATAAGTGTTGTGGCGCTTTAATTTGGGAAGGTTGCAACACCTTTTGAAAAAATATTAGAGAAATAATTACAATATAACTATTTCACACTAGTTATGGGCAAGCTAAAAAAAGGCATAGCTTACATTGAGAAACTTTAATCATTAGAAAAGTAAGTTATTATGAAACTAACAGAAAAGCAACTGGCAAATATCTTAAATGACAAATTACCCGAAGAATACTGGGTTTTTCAGTTGGGGGTTGGGTACGTGTACCACAATGTTCCAGATGGAATCAATTTTTCTAAACCATATCCCGAATTAGGAAAATCATTTTGGAATAAAATAGAAACAAATATACATAGCCTAATTTGTGAAAACGGTAAACCTAAATCAAATATAGAAGCTTTAATAAGTGGTGATATTAGAAGTTTAGCTGAAGCTATCCTATCAATAGTAGTAGCCACTTATGAGATTACCTTAACAATCGCAATTCCAATCACTGCGCTAGTTTTAAAAAAGGGTATTCATAAGTTTTGTTCAAAATTTATTGAAATTGAACGAGATCCTAAACTTATTTCGGAAATATTGGAAACTAAATCTTTAGAGAAGGAAATACATAAGCCAGCCGCTAGCAGTCGGTCATAGCGGATGCCGCGGTTCTGCTCGACTGGATGCAGAAGTGAGAATTTAAACGATAGAACTATAATCAACAAATTGCGGAATCGGCGGCACGAAGCCATACCCGCAAAACGTTAGCAAATATTAAGAATGAGAAACCAGAAACCAACACTTTTACTATTCGAAGATTTAGTTGAACCATTACAAAATTCAATTGAAGAATTGAAGGGTATTCGTTCTAAGCTTGACTATATTCTAGAGCAAGAGTTTTTAAAAAAAGGGACATTTGTTTACGTTATTTCATTATTTGAGTCATCTGTTTCTGAATGTTTAAAACGTTATTTGATGGCGTTTCCTAAAGAATTAAAAGATGGACAAATATCAGGAAAGGATAGCAAGTTTATTGCAGATACAATTTTTGCTTCTGAACTTATTGAATTACTTGTAGATAATTTTATAAATAAAATTTCATATGAGAATCTTTCAGAAATTTTACCTAAAAAATTAGAACTTTTGAAGGTCGAAAAAGAAAAAATTAAATATGACCGTAAAGATTTAATTGAAAGGAAAGAGCGTCGTAATCTATTAGTACATAATAATCTTAAAATAGACAAGAAATATATTAGAAATACAAAATGTGAACCGAATAGATTAGGTATGCAATTGGATATCAAGAATGGATATCTTTCAAAAACTATTGATGTCCTAACCAATATCTTGATACAAATATTTAATGAATTATCAGAAGTTTATAGTTGTTTTGATAGAACAAAGTTATTAAAAGGAGTTTGGTACTATGTTTTTGATTCTCCACTACTTAATTATGATTTGTATTGGAATGAAAACCATGTATTTGTATATGACCGAAATGATAAACAAATGATTGATTCTATATCATCTGGAGAAAAGACGATGTTAGCATATTGGATGCAACATTACGATGCATCTCTTGCAGAACGATATTTTAAATTTTCTGATTTTCCATTTATTAACTATAGTCAGCCGAGAATGAATTTCTTGGTAGATTTCTTTAATAAATATCCATTGATACTTCAATATTAAATAATAACATTTGCTAAAAAAAATATAGGCATAGGGATTATGATGCTAAATTTGAAAGGTAGTACAAGTAATTTAACGAGTAACGGTCTGATAAGGAAGTGCTTTGAAATACCCAATGCCCTACATTTAGACCGTTAGTGTGCCACGAAGCTGTGGTTTTTCTGCTGGTGAAAATTCCGCCTAAGCAATTTGCTGTTCACTTAGAAGAGTTGCAGACAGATATGCTAGTGAGGGTGATACTGAAGCTTTGTATATTCGAATGGACTAAGCCGTAATACGCAAATGTGAACCCATTGTAGCTTCGATATGTGTATCCATTGGTTATAGATGGAAAATTTTGGAATGTGGGGGATCTCTTGATTTAAGGAATGGCAATCCTAAACATTTCGATATAAGCATAGCGAAATTCGAAAAGTGAACAAGAGAAGTCGGAGGAGCCCATAGTACCGATGATTATAGAGACAACAAAATTCTATAGAGGAAAGGGGCTCTACCTTAGAGAAGCTAATATAAAAGACAGATCGACCTATATTGATGTAAATCTATTAGTAAGCTCATCCTTATCGTCCAATATCTATTTACATGCCTTTGATCGGATAGTAAGTAATCTAAAGACATATAAGGAATGTGTACAAGGAGAATGAATTAGGTGAGATATCAACTGTTGCAAAATCTGCAACAGTTCAAATTGAAGGTGGTAGTAAAGTTAAGAGAGAAATCGAATATGGTTGTGGTCGATAAAAATTTCTTTGATAAAGTAAACAAATCTTTTCCCGATACATTACACGCATACAGGGATATACTGTGCAATAGAAATCCAGAAGTATAAGAAGCAGATGGAGGAGTAAGAGGAGGATAAGGTAATTATGGAGATAACTTATCGATATTAGTTTGTGAATCGTAGGAAATGTTAACATAAAAATCCTCAAAATCATTTCCTTTGATGTTTTTTTTTAGTTACATCTTTTAGGTTGTTCAGAATGGAGAAATTTTCAAAAAGTTATTATAAAACAAAAATATTTTGTGAAGCGACTGGTAATGAGGTTTTAGACCATTTTGTTGATGTCAACAAAATGGTTGAACTTGGTTCAGGAAGTGAAAGAGAGATAGATGACATGATGTTGACTCGATATGCCTGCTATTTAGCAGCTCAGAATGGTGACACAAGGAAAGGCAGATTTGTGATGAATATGTTGCGAATAACCGTGGAGTAAGGAATATCTTATTAAAAAGAGGAATAAAACCAGAAGAATTATCTCCTGAAGAAGATATTAAAAAACTGGAACGAAGAGTAAATTCTGAATCAAAAAAAACTAGGAAAGAATCCTGATAAATTGAAGGGACAAATACTTCTATAGTGAATAATATTTAACTATAAGGCACAATTAAAAAGACCTTTGAGGGACATTAAGGAAGCCCCTTACATAGACTACAGGAAAATAAAAAACTACGACTTGGATGCATGGGGAGACAACACCGTCATTATGCCTACAAAAAAAATTCAGAAGTATAAGAAGCAGATGGAGGAGTAAGCGGAGTGTGATGTTTCTATTCTGTTATGTTTTAAGTGATTCACATGCTTTTTTAAAAAAACATATTTACATAGGATTTATATGTTTTATAATATCTATAATTTGCTTTGTTAAATATGTTGTATTTGTTAATTTTGTTTGGCATTTGAATTGTTTATGGAAGTAAAAAAAGTAAATGATTCAATGCTTTATCATAATTAGTGATGTGGCGCTTCAATTGGGGAAGGTTGCAACACCTTTTGAAAAAATATATTATAGGTAACCATAATTGAAAAACCGACATGCATATAATTAACAATAGAACGAGATTAAACCATAAACAGGCATTAATTGATTCTTTCGGAAATGCAGATAGTGCTATAATTGTGAGTCCATTTCTATCTAATAGTTTTGACTTCTTTCCATTCGAGAAAATTAAGCACTTAAAAAGTTTAACATTAATGACAACTTTGAAATCAAAAAATGATGACCAAAGAAACAAAGTGAAGTTTTTTAGGCAATTATTCAATTTTGGAAATAACGAGAATGTTGATATTACAATCCTGATTGATAATTCATTGCATGGGAAAATATACATAAGCCAAAAAGATGATATTTATATTAATGCAATTGTAACTTCTGCAAATTTCACAAATAATGGACTGAGAGTTAATAATGAATGGGGTATATCAATAAAAAACATGGATGACATTGAAAAGATTGTTATTGAGTTATATAGAAATGTAATATTTGAACCAATCACATTAGAAAAAGTCTTTGAATTTGAAAAACAAATTGAAAGTTTACCAAAGCCAGAATCTAAACCTAAAGATGATTTGGATTTAAGTAGTAAATTATCAGTAAAGACTAATCCATTGCATATTGATACTAATGTCAATTATTGGCTAAAACCAATCGGTGTAAGTGATAATGTAATTCCTTGGGAAATGGAATTTGATGAAATAGATAGCGATTTGCATTTTTCTGATAAGAATCCACGTGGAGTTAAGAAAGGGGATATATTAGTTGCTTATGCAGTTGGACATAAAAATATACTATCAATTTATAGAGTAACATCCGAAGTAAAAAACACAGGCGTCGCAAATGACAGATGGCCCTATTATGTAGTTGGTGAAAACTTGACTCCTTTTTATGGCAAAGACTGGAATCAATATAACATTACGA
>CAXXRT010000008.1:0-63645 GCA_963666945.2 Marinifilaceae bacterium | reverse complement strand
AGTAACGGAGGTGCGCTTATAACTGAGACAGGACTTTGTTGTAGTACAAAGTCTGGATTTAATCCCTTAACTGAGACCGAGATTAGAACCTCGAGACTGGCAGCGAAAATTTCACAAGTACTTTGATTGGTCTATATTCCAGAAGAAGTATATTATGTGAAAGCTTATGCCGTAAACATTGCTGGTACTTCATATGGAAATGAGATAAGCTTTAAGATGCCTGACTTGCCACAGGTTTTGACAAGTATGGTAGATCCGGTAAATATTACTACCGCGAGGGTAATGGGTGAGATAAGTGGTGATGGAGGAGACAGAATAATTGAATATGGGACAGTTTATAGTACAGTGCCGGACTTTGATCCGGAAGATTTATCCCAAACTCAAAAGATATCATATTCAAATGGAATTACCGGTTTTTTTAGTTGTGATTTATCTGAATTGAGTCCCGGAACTATTTATTATGTGAGAGCCTATGCCATGAGCAGTGTAGGTACAGTTTATGGAAATATTTTAAGTTTTACAACACTTCCTCCTGATAAGCCTGAATTGATAACGGGAAATGTCTGTGAAGTAGGAGAAACTACTGCTAGATGTATTGGAAATATAATCGATGACGGAGGCTCAGAAATAACATCTCGTGGTATAGTATACTATACTGCTCCAGAATTTAATCCTGAAGACAATACAAAATCAATCAGAGTATACGATATAGGAGGAGGCTCGGGAAATTATACTTGTGAGTTGACTGGTTTAACGCCAAATACAACATACTATGCAATGGCCTTTGCTATCAATAGTAGAGGAACTGGTTACGGAAATAGAATTATGTTTTCTACATATACCAAAGCGACTGTAGAAACTTTTACGGTATCACAGATAGAAAATATTAGTGCAGTTGGCGGCGGAAATATTATGAGTGACGGAGGAACACAGGTGACATCAAGTGGATTGTGTTGGAGTACTTCAGAGAATCCAACAATAAGTGACAGTCATAGCACAAGTGGAGTGGGAATAGGTAGTTTTATTCATGATATTACAGGTTTGTTGGGAAATAGAATATATTATGTCCGGGCTTATGCTATAAATAAGGCAGGTGTATCTTATGGGAATCAGGAAAGTTTTATGACATCTCCTCCTGTACCAGCAACATTAAAGGTGACATTTGAACAGAATGGGGATGATGGAACGACAGCCGTTTGTGGTGGTACTGTAATCTCTGCCGGTGGTTCTGAAATAACAAAGGTAGGGATATTTTGTAGTACAAAAGCCGGATTTGATCCCTTGACCGAGACGGAGATAAAAACTACGGAAATAGGTAGCGAAGATTTCTCAAGTACGTTGACCGGTCTTGAGAGGGGAATCACATATTATGCAAAATCTTATGCAGTAAACAGTGCAGGAACTGGTTTTTCAGATAATGAAATAAGTTTTACAACCTTTGATTTACCGGAAGTATTAACTATATCTCCAGAAGAAAGTACAATAAGTAGTACAGAAGCTATTTGTGGAGGAAAAATAATAGATAACGGAGATTTATCAGTAACACGAAGTGGATTATGCTGGAGTATAGCTCCTGATCCCACAATAAATGATTCAAGTATAGAAAGTAATACAATTCAGGGATCATATAATGAGAAACTGGAAGATTTATTTGGTAGTACAACCTATTATGTTCGTGCATATGCAATAAATAGACTTGGTATCTCCTACGGAAATGAGATAACATTTACTACTCTTCCTCCTGTTCTGGCAACCCTTACGACTAATCCTCCAGTTTTTACTTCCGGAACTACAGCAATAGGAGGAGGAGATATATCAAGTAATGGAGGTGCATTAGTGACAACAAGGGGCGTATATTGGAGTACTGAACCCAATTTTGTAATAGATCCATCGTCATTAAATAAGACAGAACAAGTTGGTTATTACCCCAACAGATATGAGAGTATATTAAAGAATTTATTACCTGAAACTGTATATTATGTAAAGGCTTATGTGGAAAATAGTGTAGGAGTCGCTTATGGAAATGAGGTAAGTTTTAAGACTCCTGAATTACCTGAAGTTAAGACAGTTGCAGTAAAAGATATAAATATTACTTTGGCAGTTGTAGGAGGAGAAGTAATAAATGATGGAGGAGAGACTATAACCGAACGTGGTATAGTATGGAGTTTAGATCCGGAATTTACTCCAACTCTTAATACAGAAAATAAACTGGCGATAGGAAGTGGCACAGGATTATTTTCTTCAGAGTTGAATAATCTTAAGGGAAATACAACATATTTTGTACGCTCATATGCTAAAAATATTGCTGGAACAACTTTTGGAAATATGGTAAGTTTCACAACTCATCCATATAAGATATCAATTATAACAACTCGTTCACCTTATTATATCACTGGGAATTCTGCAGTTAGTGGAGGAGATATAAAAGATGATGGAGGAGATCCGGTAAGTGATTTTGGAGTAATATGGAGTAGTGAGAAGGATTTTGAACCTGATACTACAATTGAAACAAAGACAATACAATCAAAATTGGGAGTAGTTGGATTTTCAAGCAAAGTAATAAATCTTGAAATGGGAACTACATATTATTTGAGATCATATGCAATAAACTGTGCTGGAATAGGGTACGGAAATCAGGTGAGTTTTACTACTTTGGATAAGCCAGAGTTAAAAACAGATAGCGTTGATTTTTCATTTTCATCAAGATCAGCCAAAGGAGGAGGAACAATAATAAGCAACGGAGGTTCACCTATATTTAATCAGGGATTATGTTGGAGTGTAGCACCTAATCCTACAATTGGTTTGTATACCAAAACTACATACGACAAATTGAATGGGAATGTATTTGCAAGTACAATGGCAGATTTGGATCCAGCAACTAATTATTATGTACGAGCATATGCAACGAACAGTCAGGGAACTTCCTACGGACAGGAAATAGAATTTACAACAATACCGGAGGTTCCTACATTGACTACTAATTATGTAAAAATACTTTCTCCATATTCTGCCAGAACAGGAGGAACTATAAGTTATGATGGAGGTGCAGAAGTAACAGATAGAGGAGTAGTATGGAGTACCGAACCTGATTTTAATCCTGATACCGTGTCAGTTAACAGAACGCATGACGGTATTGGAGATGGTGAATATATGAGTTTAATAAATGTGACAAAGCTAGGCACGGCTTATTATATTAGAGCATATGCAACAAATGTAGCCGGAACAGCCTACGGAGATCAGGTTAAGGTGACAATATTCCCAACTGCTCCTGTACTAAATACAATGAGTGTGACCGATACAACGGGTTATTCAGGAATTAGTGGAGGAATAATAATAAATGATGGAGGAGAATATATTACACAAAAAGGAATATGTTGGAGTAAAGATCCAAATCCTGTTATTACAGATAATGCCAATTTGACAATAAATGGGGTAGGCATAGATAACTTTATTCAGGCATTAACCGGATTGGAACCTAATACTAAATATTATGTTCGGGCATATGCCATAAACAGGATAGGAACAGCATACGGAGAGGAACAGACAATACTTACTCACGCATTGCCAACATTAACGGCAACTACACCTGTGACAGAGATATTGTCAACAACAGCCATTAGTGGAGGGAATATAACTGATGATGGAAGAACTCCAATAATATCGCGGGGAATATGTTGGAGTAGGTATACCCAACCAACAATAGAAAATGCAAGTAAGGTATTAGATGTAGATAATCCAGGTGCAGGAATATTTACATTACGAATGACAGGATTAAATACAGATACTAAATATTATGTAAGGGCTTTTGCGACTAATAGTGTTGGTACAACCTATGGTAGTCAGACATATTTTACAACAAAACCTTTGATGTTAGCTACCATTACAACAAAACCAGTTACAGAGATAAAGAGTAGAGAAGCCTCGAGTGGTGGCGAAATAATAGATAATGGAGGATTGCCAATAATCTTACGTGGGATTTGTTGGGATACTTTACCAAATCCTACAATAGAATTGTTAACAAAGACCAATGATCCATCCTTAGGTATAGGTGAATATTTTAATGCACTGGCAGGATTATGGCCTCATACAACTTATTATGTTCGTGCATATGCAAACACGGATTTAGGTACTGCTTATGGTGAGGAGATGAGTTTTACAACAACTTGTGAAGCCCCTGGATTGAGTAATGTAATATTGTCAGATACAACAATGACATCTGTAGTTGCATCGGCAACTATTATTTATGATGGAGGAGAGCCGGTGACAGAATGTGGAATATATTGGAATACTGTAGATACAATATCTGATCCGGCAGTAAATAAAATACCAGAAGTGGATACCGACAATAAAATAAAAGTCTTAATAGAAAATCTTGAACCCGACACAAGATATTATATATGGGCATATGCAACAAATAAAATAGGAACATCCTATAGTCTTGAGTCGGTAGAACTTATAACTCCAACCTTACCAATTGTAGAAACCCAAAGTCCAACACAAATAACAGATTCCTCTGCAGTATGTACTGGAAATGTTATAGAAGAAGGAAATATTCCGGTTACTGCAAGAGGAATTTGCTGGAGTCAGGATAAAGAACCGGATCTTAACGATGATTTCATTGAGTATCCTAGTGGTGGTTTGGGATTGTATAGTTGTAAGATAGATAATCTCAATATTGGAACCAAATATTATGTACGTGCATTTGCAACCAACGCTATAGGAACCAGTTATGGGAAATTGGATAGTTTGACAACGCTAAATGTACCTACATTAATAACAACGCCGGCAACTGATACAACGAGTAATTCTGCAGTTAGTGGTGGAGAAATAATAGATGAAGGTGGGGAATCTGTGGTAGTTAGGGGAGTATGTTGGAGTATTACAAAAACGCCGACTGTTGACAGTACTAAAACAGAAGACGGAACAGGTACTGGTGTTTTTACTAGTAATATTTCAAATCTAGAGCGAGCAACAAAATACTATTTTCGTGCATATGCGGTTAATAGTGTAGGAACAGGTTATGGACAACTAGATAGTCTTCTGACTTTACCTGAACTGCCTACTGTAAGTAATGTAACAATGGGCAATATGTTGGATGGTTCTGCCGATGGTAAGGCAGAAGTAACAGATGACGGTGGTGTTGAAATAACAGATAGAGGATTTTGTTTGTCAACAAAAGGAGAACCTACGGTATTTGATAAGATAATACCTCTTGGAAGTGGATTGGGTGAATTTATTGGAACAATGAGTGGCTTTTTGGAGGGACCTTCATATTATATACGAGCTTATGCTACCAATATTGCAGGTACGAAATACAGTGCAGAGGTATTAAGCTTTAAGATATGTCCTTCTGAGTTCACAGTGATTCATAGTGAAGGATTGAACGGAGCACCTGTAAGTGAAATAGTTACATATCATTCTGTGAGCAGTAATATTACTGGACAGCCATTATGTTGGTTGACCCAGAACCTTGGTTCAGATCGTCAGGCTACATCTATAACAGATGCTAGTGAGGAATCAGCAGGTTGGTACTGGCAGTTTAACCGTAGTCAGGGATATAAGTACGAAGGAAGTACAAGAATTCCTTCAGTCGGATGGGAAAGTAGTATAAGTGAATATACAAACTGGGAATCTTCAAATGATCCATGCAGCTCACTCCTTGGTTCAGGCTGGCGTTTGCCAACCAAATCAGAATGGGAGGCAGCAGATTTATCAGAGAACTGGGGTAGTGCCTCTGATTCCTATAATTCAGTGTTAAAGCTTCATTATGCTGGTGAACTGAACTATAGTTCCGGAGCTTTAGAATCCAGGGGTAGCCGCGGTTATTATTGGAGTAGCACTGAACGTGATAATGATGAGGGATATTATTACTCTATAAACGGAAGTGGAATTGATGACTTTTATAAGAGATATGCATTACCTGTCAGGTGCGTTCGAGATACAATAGAGATTACCTTACCAGTATTAAGTAATGTAGAAATTCCAGAGGAAACAATAACAGATAGTTCTGCATATATAAGTGCAACGGTAGCTATAGATGGAGGATCAGCAGTAACAGAGCGAGGATTTTGCTGGAATACTACCGGTAATCCTACGGTACTGGACACTAAAATAGTGATGGGTTTGGGAACAGGAAAAATAGATACCGTTTTTAAGGATTTAAAGGAATTCACTTATTATGTGCGAGCTTATGCAATAAATGAGAAGGGCATAGCATATAGTAAGGATGTTTCCACTTTTGAGATAAAGATATGTCCAACCGCATTTGAGGTAATCCATACAGCAGGAGTAAACGGGGCACCCGTAAGTAAGACAGTGACATATCATTCAGTTAAAGGCGGTAAAACCGGGGAATTACGTTGTTGGTTGACCCAGAACCTTGGTTCAGATCGTCAGGCTACATCTATAACAGATGCTAGTGAGGAATCAGCAGGTTGGTACTGGCAGTTTAACCGTAGTCAGGGATATAAGTACGAAGGAAGTACAAGAATTCCTTCAGTCGGATGGGAAAGTAGTATAAGTGAATATACAAACTGGGAATCTTCAAATGATCCATGTAGCTTACTCCTTGGTACAGGTTGGCGCCTACCTACCAAAACAGAATGGGAGGAAGTAGATTTATCAGAAAACTGGGGTAGTGCCTCTGATTCCTATAATTCAGTGTTAAAGCTTCATTATGCAGGTGACTTAAACTATAGTTCCGGAGCTTTAGAATACGGGGGGAGCCGCGGTTATTATTGGAGTAGCACTGAACGAGATAATGATGAGGGATACTATTATTATACAAACGGAAGTGGAATTGATGACTTTTATAAGAGATATGCATTACCTGTCAGGTGCGTTCGAGATACAATAGAGATTACCTTACCAGTATTAAGTAATGTAGAAATTCCAGAGGAAACAATAACAGATAGTTCTGCATATATAAGTGCAACGGTAGCTATAGATGGAGGATCAGCAGTAACAGAGCGAGGATTTTGCTGGAATACTACCGGTAATCCTACGGTACTGGACACTAAAATAGTGATGGGTTCGGGAACGGGAAAAATATCTACAGTTTTTGAGGATTTAAAGGAATTCACTTATTATGTGCGAGCTTATGCAATAAATGAGAAGGGCACAGCATATAGCAAGGATGTTTCCACTTTTGAGATAAAGATATGTCCAACCGCATTTGAGGTAATCCATACAGCAGGAGTAAACGGGGCACCAGTAAGTAAGAAAGTTATATATAATTCAGTTAAAGGCGGAAAAACGGGAGAATTACGTTGTTGGTTGACTCAGAACCTTGGCTCAGATCGTCAGGCCACATCACTTACAGATAATAGTGAGGCAGCATCGGGCTGGTACTGGCAGTTTAACCGAAGTCAGGGATATAAACTTGATGGAAGTATCCGGACACCTTCAACAAGTTGGTTAAGTAGTATAAGTGAAAATACAAACTGGGCATCGTCAAACGATCCGTGTAGTTTACTTCTTGGTTCAGGCTGGCGTTTGCCAACCAAAACAGAATGGGAAGCAGTAGCTTTATCTGAAAATTGGGTTAGTGCATCTGATTCATATAATTCAGTGTTAAAGCTTCATTATGCGGGTGACTTAAACTATAGTTCCGGAGCTTTAGAATATGGGGGGAGCCGCGGTTATTATTCGAGTAGTACTGAACGAGATAATGATGAGGGATATTATTACTCTATAAACGGAAGTAAAATTTATGACTATTATAAGTCACGCGCATTACCTGTCAGATGTGTTCTAGATACAATAGAGATTACCTTACCAGTATTAAGTAATGTGGAAATCCCTGAGGAAACAATAACAGATAGTTCAGCATATTTAAGTGCAACTATCGTTGTTGATGGTGGATCAGCAGTAATAGAGCGAGGATTTTGCTGGAATACCAGTGGTAATCCTACAGTACTGGACACTAAAATAGTTATGGGGTCAGGAACAGGAAAAATAGCTGCAGTTTTTAAGGATTTAAAGGAATCCACATATTATTTACGAGCCTATGCAATAAATGAGAAGGGAACGGCATACAGTAAGGATGTAAGCAGCTTTGAGATAAAGATATGTCCTACCGCTTTTGAAGTAATCCATACAGCAGGAGTAAACGGGGCACCCGTAAATAAGACAGTTACATATAGTTCAGTTAAAGGCGGAAAAACGGGAGAATTACGTTGTTGGTTGACTCAGAACCTTGGCTCAGATCGTCAGGCCACATCACTTACAGATAATAGTGAGGCAGCATCGGGCTGGTACTGGCAGTTTAACCGTAGTCAGGGATATAAACTTGATGGAAGTATCCGGATACCTTCAACAAGTTGGTTAAGTAGTATAAGTGAAAATACAAACTGGGCATCGTCACACGATCCATGTAGTTTACTTCTTGGTTCAGGCTGGCGTTTGCCAACCAAAACAGAATGGGAGGCATTAGCTTTATCTGAAAATTGGGTTAGTGCATCTGATTCATATAATTCAGTGTTAAAGCTTCATTATGCAGGTGACTTAAATTATAGTAATGGATCTTTAGAGTCCAGAGGTAGTTATGGTGGTTATTGGAGTAGTAATCAGTTAGATAATGATGAGGGATACTATTATTATATAAACGGAAGTAAAATTTATGACTATTATAAGTCACGCGCATTACCTGTCAGATGTGTTCTAGATACAATAGAGATTACCTTACCAGTATTGAGTAATGTAGAAATTCCAGAGGAAAAAATAACAGATAATTCTGCCGATTTAAGTGCAACGGTAGCTATAGATGGAGGATCAGATATAACAGAGCGAGGATTTTGCTGGAATACTAGTGGTAATCCTACAGTACTGGACACTAAAATAGTGATGGGGTCAGGAACAGGAAAAATAGCTGCAGTTTTTAAGGATTTAATTGAAGCCACCTACTATGTACGCGCTTATGCAATAAATGAAAAGGGAACAGGATATAGTAAGGATGTAAGCAGCTTTGAGATAAAGATATGTCCTACCGCTTTTGAAGTAATCCATACAGCAGGAGTAAACGGGGCACCCGTAAATAAGACAGTTACATATAGTTCAGTTAAAGGTGGAAAAACGGGAGAATTACGTTGTTGGTTGACTCAGAACCTTGGCTCAGATCGTCAGGCCACATTACTTACAGATAATAGTGAGGCAGCATCGGGCTGGTACTGGCAGTTTAACCGTAGTCAGGGATATAAGTATGATGGAAGTACTCGCACCCCTTTAACTACTTGGATAAATAGTATATATGAAAATGCTGATTGGTTGTCGTCAAACGATCCATGTAGTTTACTTCTAGGCTCAGGATGGCGTTTGCCAACCAAAACAGAATGGGAGGCCTTAGTTTTATCTAAGAATTGGGTTAGTGCATCAGATTCATATAATTCAGTGTTAAATCTTCATTATGCAGGAGATTTAAATTATAATAATGGAAGTTTAGAGTCTAGAGGTATCTATGGCTATTATTGGAGTAGTAATCAATATGATAATGACGAGGGATACTATTATTATATTAATGGAAGTGTAATTGCTGACTATAATAAGTCACGAGCGCTACCTGTGAGGTGTGTCCTTAATAAAAAAGAGGTCAGTTTGCCAGTATTAAGTAATGTGGAAATCCCTGAGGAAACAATAAAAGATAATTCAGCCTCTTTAAGTGCAACGGTAGCTATAGATGGTGGGTCAGCAGTAACAGAGCGAGGATTTTGTTGGAATACTACCGGTAATCCTACAGTGAGTGATAATAAGATAGTGATGGGTTCGGGAACGGGAAAAATAGCTACAGTTTTTGAAGGTTTAAAGGAATCCACCTATTATTTACGAGCCTATGCAATAAATGAAAAGGGAACAGGATATAGTAAGGATGTAAGCAGCTTTGAGATAAAGATATGTCCAACCGCTTTTGAAGTAATCCATACAGCAGGAGTAAATGGGGCACCCGCAAGTAAGACAGTGACATATAGTTCAGTTAAAGGTGGAAAAACGGGAGAATTACGTTGTTGGTTGACTCAGAACCTTGGCTCAGATCGTCAGGCCACATTACTTACAGATAATAGTGAGGCAGCATCGGGCTGGTACTGGCAGTTTAACCGCAGCCAGGGATATAAACTTGATGGAAGTATCCGTACTCCGTCAACAAGTTGGGTAAGTAGTATATATGAATCTGCAAACTGGGCATCGTCAAACGATCCATGTAGTTTACTTCTAGGCTCAGGCTGGCGTTTGCCAACCAAAACAGAATGGGAGGCATTAGCTTTATCTGAGAATTGGGTTAGTGCATCAGATTCATATAATTCAGTGTTAAAGCTTCATTATGCAGGTGACTTAAATTATAGTAATGGATCTTTAGAATCCAGAGGAGGATATGGTTATTATTGGAGTAGCAATCAATATGATTATGACGAGGGATACTATTATTATATTAATGGAAGTGTAATTGCTGACTATAATAAGTCACGAGCTTTACCAGTCAGGTGTGTCCTTAATAAAAAAGAGGTCAGTTTACCAGTATTAAGTAATGTGGAAGTACCAGAGGAAACAATAACAGATAATTCAGCCTCTTTAAGTGCAACGGTAGCTATAGATGGAGGATCAGATATAACAGAGCGAGGATTTTGTTGGAATACTACAGGTAATCCTACAGTTAGTAATAATAAGATAGTAATGGGATCCGGAACAGGAAAAATAGCTACAGTTTTTAAAGATTTAATTGAAGCTACCTATTATTTACGAGCCTATGCAATAAATGAGAAGGGAACGGCATACAGTAAGGATGTGATCAGCTTTGAGATAAAGATATGTCCTACCGCTTTTGATGTAATCCATACAGCAGGAGTAAACGGGGCACCCGCAAGTAAGACAGTTACATATAGTTCAGTTAAAGGTGGAAAAACGGGAGAATTACGTTGTTGGTTGACTCAGAACCTTGGCTCAGATCGTCAGGCCAAATTACTTACAGATAATAGTGAGGCAGCATCGGGCTGGTACTGGCAGTTTAACCGCAGCCAGGGATATAAACTTGATGGAAGTATCCGTACTCCGTCAACAAGTTGGGTAAGTAGTATATATGAATCTGCAAACTGGGCATCGTCAAACGATCCATGTAGTTTACTTCTAGGTTCAGGCTGGCGTTTGCCAACCAAAACAGAATGGGAGGCATTAGCTTTATCTGAGAATTGGGTTAGTGCATCAGATTCATATAATTCAGTGTTAAAGCTTCATTATGCAGGTGACTTAAATTATAGTAATGGATCTTTAGAATCCAGAGGAGGATATGGTTATTATTGGAGTAGCAATCAATATGATTATGACGAGGGATACTATTATTATTTAAACTCTAGTGTTATTACAGACCATCAAAAGTCACGAGCCCTACCTGTGAGGTGTGTTCTTAATAAAAAAGAGGTTACCTTACCAGTATTAAGTAATGTGGAAGTACCAGAGGAAACAATAACAGATAACTCGGCAGCTTTAAGTGCAACGGTAGTTATTGATGGTGGATCAGAAGTAACAGAGAGAGGATTTTGTTGGAATACCAGTGGAAATCCTACCGTAAATGATAATAAGATAATAATGGGTTCTGGAATAGGAAAAATAGATAAAGTTTTTGAGAATTTAACGGAAGCTACTTATTATGTACGAGCCTATGCAATAAATGAGAAGGGAACAGCATACAGTAAGGATGTGATCAGCTTTGAGATAAAGATATGTCCTACCGCTTTCGATGTAATCCATACAGCAGGAGTAAACGGGGCACCCGCAAGTAAGACAGTTACATATAGTTCAGTTAAAGGTGGAAAAACGGGAGAATTACGTTGTTGGTTGACTCAGAACCTTGGCTCAGATAGTCAGGCCACATCACTTACAGATAATAGTGAGGCAGCATCTGGCTGGTACTGGCAGTTTAACCGCAGCCAGGGATATAAACTTGATGGAAGTATCCGTACTCCGTCAACAAGTTGGGTAAGTAGTATATATGAATCTGCAAACTGGGCATCGTCAAACGATCCATGTAGTTTACTTCTAGGTTCAGGCTGGCGTTTGCCAACCAAAACAGAATGGGAGGCATTAGCTTTATCTGAGAATTGGGTTAGTGCATCAGATTCATATAATTCAGTGTTAAAGCTTCATTATGCAGGTGACTTAAATTATAGTAATGGATCTTTAGAATCCAGAGGAGGATATGGTTATTATTGGAGTAGTAATCAATATGATTATGACGAGGGATACTATTATTATTTAAACTCAAGTGTAATTACAGACCATCAAAAGTCACGAGCCCTACCTGTGAGGTGTGTTAAAGATTAATTTGAAAATAAAATGAGAAAATATAAAAATTACATACTTATTTTGGTCTTTTTACTGACTTCATTCAGTCTAAAAGCTCAGCAAAAACATATTAATATAAAAATTCACTTTAAGTGTAATGTGATCAGCACAAAAAGTAATTGCGGATTACTTTAATTAATATCGAATTAAATAGTTTGTTGAAGTAATAATAAAAAATTCAAATATTTTAGTAGTAACTGATAGGGATTTTAATCATGAAACTTGAAAATAATATTAAATAGTGTTATTTTGGCAGATAAATTCATTTGTTTGATGAATGTATAGAAAATTATGGTTTATGGTTGTTTTTAATGATACGAGAGTATTGTAGAAATCTTTGTTTTGGATATAAATAACTCCGCAATAGTATATTCTTTGTGCTTGATATATATAAAACATAGGAGTATAAAAGTTAAATAAAATTATGATTTATAACTAAAACTTAAGTTTTATATCTGTTATAGAAAATTGATATGTGAATGATGTAAATGTGTTTTTAATGAATTGTGGTTATATAAAAACATGAGAAAGGAATAGTATATAGTGAGAATTTATAACACTGAGCAATTAGTAAAAATTATAGGAGTAATCCCTATTATAAATATAAATTATTCAAGACAATTAAAACTCTATTGTCTTGCTTTGATATTGTCCCTGTTTTTTGCATTAATCACTCTATTTGCATCATTTGGTTACCAAAGCACAGAATTATCTTTTCGTGTAATTAATGGTATTCCGCATATGCCTTCTATTGATCCTTACTCTATTGATTCTCCTTGTCCCGGTATGTTTATCTATAGTACAACGGATAAATGTCCTCTGTTTTTTAATGGTAAAAGATGGGGGAGTTTATGTGATAATGATTTAACAACTAATACTCCTGAGGATTATTTTGTTGTCAAAGAAGGTATTCCTTTTCTACCTGTTAAAAGCACTCTTACGGGAACAGCAACTTCAGGTTCTATATATTATTCCGCGGATCTTAAATCTACCATGGTCTTTAATGGCACCGATTGGGTGAGAATCGCTGATATGCCTAATAGTGACTATATTTTAAATGATGATTTTTCAACCCAATCAGGGGAAATAAAAACATGTAAATTGCCTGTGTTGGATAAAGATCCTGTTTCAACTGAGTTATTTGAAGGGGCTTTTTATATTAATAGTGTCTCTAAGTCTATACGATTTTACAATGGAACTGAGTGGAAAGATATTAGTTGTATTCCTGTCATTGAAACTTTGGATGTAAGTATTTTGACCGATTTAAATACCGTTAGTGGTGGTAATATTATTAGTAATAGCGGTTCTGCTATCACTATCAGGGGTATATGTTGGGATGTTAATCCCAATCCGGATGTTAGCCTTTCTTCTAAAACGGAATCATTTTCTGTGGCTGGTTTTGATTTAGGCGAATACCCTGATACATTATCTAATTTAATTGCGAGTACAACCTACTATGTCCGTGCTTATGCTATTAACTGTGCAGGTGTAGCTTATGGAGATGAAAAAGTTTTTACTAGTCTGCATGGTAAACCCAAAATAATAACATTACCAGTAACAGACATAACAAGTACAGCAGCAGTTAGTGGAGGTGATATTTTGAGTGACGGGGGTGCTCCAATATTAAGACGTGGAATATGTTGGAGTGATAAAGGTGATCCTATGAAAGATCCCTTGTCTTTATATACTAATGATGGTTCCGGAGTGGGAGAATATCCAAGTGATATGACTTATTTATTGGGCTCAACAACTTATTATGTTCGTGCATATGCAGATAATAAATACGGAAGATCGTATGGAAATCTTGAAGAGTTTACAACTTTGCCTCCAACAGAACCTGTATTGAATCTTTCCAATCCAATAATTACAGATATAACCGATACTTCTGCAGTTGGAGAGGTTACTGTTTTAAGCAATGGTGGTTCTATTGTAACGGAAGCAGGGATGTGCTGGAGTACAGATGGTGTCAATTATCATTACGTACCTTCAACAACTAATAACCCTACAGATATAGGGACATTTCTGAGTAAGATGGAGGGATTGTCGCCGGGAACTTTGTATTATGTGAAGGGATATGCCAAAAATGCAGTAGGAACAAGCTATAGTAGTGAAACAAGTTTTATAACGACAGGTTTACCGGAATTATTAACCTTGGAACCAACAGAAATAAATGGTTGTTCCTTTATTTCCGGGGGTGATATAATTAATAATGGAGATAGAGAAATACTTTCTGTTGGGGTATGTTGGAGTGTTAATCCCAACCCTACAATAGACCTATTAAGCAAGACTGAACAGACAGTTGCTTCACCTGGATTAGGAGAGTTTGAATCTTATGTCACTGGACTTGAACCATTAACAAAGTATTATGTACGTGCCTATGCTGTAAATGAGGTTGGTGTGGCATACGGTAACGAAAAAATAGTTGAGACAACAAGCGGTAAACCAGAAATAATAACATTGTCTGTAACAGATATAACTAGTATAGACGCAGTAAGTGGAGGTGATATTTTAAGTAACGGAGGTGCCCCGATATTAAAACGTGGTATATGCTGGAGTGATAAAGGTGATCCTATGGATGATCCGGAATCATTAATTACAAATGATGGTTCTGGAGTTGGTAGATATCCTAGTGACATAATAGGTTTATTAGGTTCTAAAAAATATTATGTACGTGCCTATGCTGAGAACAGGTATGGAAGATCGTATGGAAATCTTGAAGAATTTACAACATTACCTCCAACTGCTCCTGTATTAAATCTTGCTAACCCAACAATTACTGACATTACTAATACATCGGCTAATGGAGAGGTTACCGTTTTAAATAATGGTGGTTCTGTTGTAACTGAAGCAGGGATGTGCTGGAGTACTGATGGTGTGAATTATAATTTTGTACCTTCTTCAACTAAGAATCCAACAGATGTAGGGAAATTCTTTAGTAAGATGGAAGGTCTTACATATGGAACCTTGTATTACGTAAAAGGATATGCAACAAATGCAGTCGGAACAAGTTTCACAAGTGAGACAAGTTTTATAACCACTATGTTACCTGAACTGTCCACATTGAAGCCAACAAATGTTAAAGGATATTCATTTAGTTCTGGTGGAGATATAACAAACAACGGGGATGCTGATATATTATCTTGTGGCCTGTGTTGGAGCAAGACAGCTAATCCAACAACTGCTTTAGAAACTAAAACAGTACAGTATATGTCTGCTCCGGGAACAGGTATGTTTACTTCGTATATAGAAGATCTTGAACCGAATACTAAATATTATGTGAGGGCTTATGCAGTTAATCATCGTGGTACTGCCTATGGAAATCTTGATAGTTTAACCACTGCAGCATTCCCAACAGTGACAACAGAAGAGGTTCTTTCTGTAACCAATATTTCTGCTGAGGCAGGTGGAGAGGTTGTTTATGATGGCCGTCAACCAGTAACTTCCAGGGGTATTTGCTGGGGAACTATTCCTAATCCATCCATATACGATAATTATAAGTATCTTGGTTCCGGAACCGGTAAATTCAATTATAAGATTGAAGGATTAATGGGTAGTACAACCTATTATGTCAGGGCATATGCACACAATAGTGTTGGTACATCGTATGGTGAGTCAGTAAGCTTTAAAACAGCTCCTCCTATGTTACCTGAACTAATAACCGGTAATGCCTATAATATAGGAGGAACAACCGCATGGTGTAGTGGGAATATTACACAAGGTGGTGGTGCAGAGATAATATCAAGAGGTTTGGTATGGAGTACTGATCCGGAATTTGATCCTGAAATGGTTATAAGTTCTAATAAAGTGACTCATGAAAATGGAGGTACTGGTAGTTTTGGTTGTGAAATGACAGGATTAACTCCGAATACAACCTACTATGTCAGGGCTTTTGCAACAAACAGTGTGGGAACACAATATGGGGACAGAAAATCATTTTCGACATTTACAATACCTACAGTTATTACTTCTCCTGTTTCTCAGATAGAAAATATTACTTCCAGCGGTGGAGGAAATATTGTTAGCGATGGTGGTGCAATAGTAACAAAAAGTGGGATTTGCTGGAGTACAAAAGAAAATCCTACTATATACGATAGACATACAACTTGTGGAGTAGGAATTGGAAGTTTTATACATGAGATGGATAATCTTATGGGAAGTACCACATATTATGTGCGAGCTTATGCTATTAATTATGCAGGTCTTGCTTATGGAAATCAGGAGAAATTCACAACATCCCCTCCTGAACTTGCAACTCTTACTACAACCTGGGTGCAAAACGGAGAAACAGGAACAACAGCAATATGTGGAGGATCTGTGAGCTCTAACGGTGGTGATACAATAACAACAGTTGGACTTTGTTGTAGTAAAGTATCGGGCTTTAATCCGGAAACTGAATCAGAAATAACAACAAGACAAAATGGTTCCGGAAGCTTTACAAGTACATTAATTGGTTTACAACCGGGAACAACATACTACGTGAGGGCTTATGTTGAAACAGAAGTAGGTAAATCTTATGCTGGAAATGAAATTAGCTTTACTACATTTGATGTTCCTGATGTTAAAACTATATTGCCAGATGTGAGTACTATAACAAGTACAGATGCAATTTGCGGCGGAAATATTTTAAGTAATGGTGGAACGGCCGTTACCCAAAGTGGATTATGCTGGGGAATTGCACCTGAACCAACAATATCTGATTCAAGAGTAGGTAGTTATACAAGATTGGGAAGTTTTACTGCCAAAGTTGATAATCTTTTCGGTAGTACGACTTATTATGTTCGTGCTTATGCCGGTAATAGTGTAGGTATAGCATATGGAAATCAAATTACCTTTACTACTCTTCCTCCTGTATTGGCTACATTGACAACAAATACTCCTATAGTTAATTCAGAATCTACAGCTATAAGTGGAGGTAATATTTCAAGTAACGGAGGAGCATTGGTAACAACCAGAGGAATTTACTGGAGTACGGAGGTTAACTTCGTTCCTGATCCGTCTTCATTAAACAAAACGGAGCAGACAGGCTATTATCCTGATAATTATCAGAGTTTACTTAAAGATCTGGTTCCAAATACAGTCTACTACGTTAAATCTTATGTTGTGAATAAGGTAGGGACAGCATACGGTGATCAGGTCAGCTTTAGAATGCCTGATTTGCCTAAAGTAAGTACCAATGCGGCTTATTCCGTAAAAATCACGTCTGCCTGGAGTGGTGGAGATGTAACCGATGATGGTGGCGATAATATCACAGCAAGAGGTTTAGTATGGAGTACCGATCCTACTTTTATACCAACTCTTGATACAGAAAACAAAACTGTTGAGGGTGGTAGTATTGGTGGATTCTCCAGTGAAATGAAATATCTGAAAGGAAGTACAACATATTATGTTCGTGCTTATGCAAGTAATATAGCCGGTACTACTTTCGGAAATATGGTGAGTTTTAAGACCGACCCTTGTACTATTGCTACTCTTACTACCCGTTCTCCTTCGGATGTGACCGGTAGTTCTGTTGTTAGTGGCGGAGATATTAGTGACGATGGAGGGGATCCTGTAACTGATTTCGGGGTAATATGGAGTACTCAGAAAGATTTCGTTCCAAACATGGCTTCTGATGATAAAACAACACAATCAAGACTAGGGATTCGTAGCTTTTCAAGTAATCCAATAAATCTTAGTCCTGGAACAACTTATTATATGCGTGCTTATGCAATCAATGGAGAGGGTGTTGCTTTCGGTAATCAGGTTAGTTTTACTACACTTGATAAGCCACTGTTGACTACAAATGTTGTTTATCCATCATCTACGGGAAGGGCAGCAACAGGGGGAGGAACAATTGTAAGTGATGGAGGGGCAGATATCTATAATCAGGGAGTTTGCTGGAGTATTGCACCTAATCCAACCATTGGCTTGCATACCAAGACTAGTTACGATATAGTAAATGGAAATGTCTTTACCAGTAATATGACTAATCTGGAACCTGTAACAAAATACTTTGTTCGTGCTTATGCCACTAACAATCAGGGTACTTCTTATGGTCAGGAGGTTGAGTTCACAACTCTTCCTGCGTTGCCTACATTAAGTACTAATTACGTTACTATATTATCCCCTTCTTCAGTAAGCACAGGAGGTGAGATTACCGATGACGGTGGAGCAGAAATCACAGAAAGAGGTGTGGTGTGGTGTTCTAGTCCGAGCTTTAACCCAGATACAGTCGTTGAGAACAGAACTTCAGATGGTACAGGTACTGGTAACTATAGGAGTGATGTTACTAGAATGGAGCTTAGTATTACCTATTATATAAGAGCTTATGCTACAAACAGTGCCGGAACTGCTTATGGTAATCAGGTCAAGGTAACTATTTTTCCAACAGCTCCAAGACTTAAGACTGTTCAGGTTACCGATACTACCGGTTATTCCGGTCTTAGTGGAGGTATAATAATACACGATGGTGGTGAAGATATTATTCAGAAAGGTCTTTGCTGGAGTACCGAGACTAACCCTGTTATTATTGATAATCCAAATAAGACTTATGATGGAATAGGAACTGATAATTTTACACGCAAAATAACAGGATTACAACCCAATACTTTATATTATGTAAGGGCTTATGCAGTTAACAAGATTGGTACAGCATACGGTGAAGAAATGACAATACTTACCCATGCTTTGCCAACGCTTACTGCCACCACCCCTGCTACTGATATTATTGCAACAACAGGGGTCAGCGGTGGTAATATTACCGATGATGGTAGAACTCCTATTATTTCAAGAGGTATATGTTGGAGTAGATATAGTAACCCTACTATTGGTTTAGCAACAAAAATAATTGAAGAAGATAATCCTGGAACAGGAATCTTTACAATGAGAATGACAGGATTGACTCCCGAAACAAAATATTATGTCAGAGCCTTCGCTACTAACAGTGTTGGTACAAATTACGGTAGTCAGGTATATTTCACTACGAACCCAATAATGCTTCCGACATTGAGTACCAAACCGGTTACAGAAATAAAGAGTCGTGAAGCTTTATCTGGTGGTGATATTATTGACGACGGAGGTGTACCTGTAATTGTAAGAGGTATATGTTGGGATACTCTTCCTGAACCGACAGTAGATTTGGTTTCCAAGACTAACGATGCATCCGGAGGTGTTGGAGAATATTCCAATGCACTTGCAGGATTGATACCTCATACAAAATACTATGTCCGTGCGTTTGCAACAAACAGTCTTGGTACTGCCTACGGGGAAGAGTTTAGCTTTACAACTGAATGTGTGGTTCCTGAACTTAGTATTGTTAAATTGTCAGATGTTACAATGGAATCAGCAAAAGCTTCGGCGACGATAACTTTTGATGGAGGTGCTCCTGTCACTGAATGCGGTATATACTGGAATACGGCAGATACTATTGCTGTTCCGGCAGTAAATACAATACCGGATGCGGATAATGATAAAAATATAACAGGATTAATAGAAAATCTTGTACCAGCTACTAAGTATTATGTTTGGGCATATGCCACAAACAGGATAGGAAAGGCTTATAGTCTTACACCAGTTGAATTTACTACTCCTACCATTCCTACTTTGACAACCAACACCCCAATACAGGTGACAGATACCTCTGCTGTTTGCGGAGGTAATATTACAGACGAAGGTGGTATTCCTGTAACAACCAAAGGTGTTTGTTGGAGTCTGGACAAAACTCCTGATTTGACCAAAGATTTTGTTGAGCATGAAATCGGAGGCCCTGGAAATTATAGTTGTCTTATTGACAGCCTCATTCCTGGAACTAAGTATTATATTCGTTCATTTGCAACAAACGCTATGGGTACTGGTTATGGTAATCTTGATAGTTTAACGACACTTAATGTGCCAACATTGACAACGACAATAGCTACAGAGATTACAAATAATTCAGCATTCTCAGGTGGAGAAATAACAGATGAGGGAGGTGTTCCTGTTATTGCACGAGGTGTATGTTGGAGTACAACAAATATACCAACAGTGGATAGTACAAAGACAGTAGATGGTACTGGTATTGGTGAGTTTACAAGTAATATGACCAATTTATACCGTGTGACTAAGTACTATTTTCGTGCATATGCAACCAATAGTGTAGGTACAGGATATGGACAGTTGGATAGTCTTGTCACTTTACCAGAACTTCCAGTTGTCAGCAATGTTACTATGGGTAATATGGTAGATGGATCAGCCGATGGTACTGCAGAAGTTATTGATGATGGAGGAGTAGAGGTAACGGAAAGAGGGCTGTGTCTTTCAACGAAAGGGGAGCCTACGGTCTTCGATCAGATAATACCTGTCGGAAGTGGTATAGGTGAATTTACCGGTTCAATGAATGGTCTGGTTGAAGGTCCTACTTATTATATACGTGCCTATGCAACAAACAGTGGGGGTACGGCATACAGCGAAGAGATATTAAGCTTTAAGATTTGTCCTTCTGAGTTTGATGTTATTCATACTGGGGGATTAAACGGAGCTCCTGAGACAAAAACCGTAACTTACCATTCGGTTAGTACCAAGATATCCGGGCAGCCAATGTGCTGGTTAACCCAGAACCTGGGATCTGACAGGGAAGCTCTTTCTGCAGATGATGCAAGCACTGAATCAGCAGGATGGTACTGGCAGTTTAACCGTAAACAAGGATATAAGCACGACGGAACTACTCGTACTCCAAATCTGAACTATGTGTCATGGATATCTGGTATAAGTGAAAGCTGTGCATGGTATGCTCAGACGGATCCATGTAGATTGCTTCTTGGATCAGGATGGCGTCTTCCTACTTCGGCTGAATGGGCTGCTGCAGATGGAGCACCTCAAAACTGGAATAGTGCAGGGGATACTTATAGTTCTGTACTTAAACTTCATGCTGCCGGATACCTTTATTATTCTAATGGAACGTTAAAAAGTCGAGGTTCTATTGGTTATTATTGGAGTAGTAATAATTATGGATACGATTATGGCTATTATTATAATTCAAATGGAAGTGCAATAACCTATACAAGTAAAGCATATGCTTTACCAGTACGATGTATCCGTGATACTATCGTTGTTACTGTGCCAAGTGTAAGTAATGTAGAAATACCTGCTTCAAAAATGACATCAACAACAGCTGAATGTACAGCGATAATTGCAACTGATGGAGGCGCTGATATTACTGCAAGAGGATATTGCTGGAGTACAAAAGCTACACCTACTCTCGATGATAATGTTGTTCCTAATGGAACAGGTGTAGGAACATTTATAAGCACTCTCGATAATCTTGAGGAAGGTCCAACATATTATGTTCGTGCTTATGCAACCAATAAAAAGGGAACGGCATACAGTCCTGAGGTAACAAGCTTTAAGATTTGTCCTACAGCCTTTAAGGTGATACATACAGCAGGATTAAACGGTGCTCCTGAAACTAAAACTGTTACTTATCATTCGGCAAGTACATTTATTTCAGGACAAGCAAGATGTTGGTTGACTCAGAACCTGGGTGCTGATAGTATAGCTAATTCTCTATCAGATGCAAGAACTGAAGCTGCAGGATGGTATTGGCAGTTTAATAGAAGTCAGGGTTATAAGCACGATGGAACAACACGTATTCCAAATTTAGCTTATGATCCATGGAAATCCAGTATAAGTGAAAGTTGTGCATGGTATGCTCAGAATGATCCATGTAGATTACTTCTTGGTTCAGGATGGAGATTGCCTACTCGTGCCGAGTGGGAAGCAGCAGATGCACCACCTCAGAATTGGGGCAGTCAGTCTGATACATATAATTCAGTATTAAAACTTCATGCTGCGGGGTATTTAAATTATAGTAATGGAGCTCTTTATGGGGGAGGAACTACCGGTTTTTATTGGAGTAGTAATAATTATAGTTATGACTATGGTTATTATTATAATACAGATGGAAGTGCAATAACCTATAAAAGTAAGGCTTATGGTTTCCCAATACGTTGTATTCGTGATACTATTGAAGTTCTTTTACCAACGGTAAGTAATGTGGAATTACCTACCGATGGAATGACAACAACTTCGGCGACAGGAACAGCAACAATTGCAACCGACGGAGGTGCAGAAGTTACTGCCCGTGGATTAGTATGGAATACAACTGGTAATCCTACTACTGGAGATAATGTTGTCGCAAATGGTACGGGAACCGGGGAATTTACAACTTTACTAAGCGGAATGGAAGAAGGTCCTACTTATTATGTGAGAGCTTATGCAACAAATAAAAAGGGAACGGCATATAGTCCTGAATCAACTACATTTAAAATCTGTCCAACAGAATTTAAAGTTATTCATACGGCAGGATTAAATGGTGCGCCTGAATCTAAAACTGTTACTTATCATTCAATAAGCAGCAGTATAACAGGGGAGGCTCGTTGTTGGTTAACACAAAACCTTGGTGCTGATCGTCAGGCTACGGCTAAAAATGATGATACAGAGGCTTCTGCAGGATGGTATTGGCAGTTTAATCGTAGTCAGGGGTATAAGCACGATGGGACAACACGTACTCCAAATCTAGCTTATGATCCATGGAAATCCAGTATTAGTGAAAGCTGTGCCTGGTATGCTCAAAATGACCCATGTAGATTACTTCTTGGTTCTGGTTGGAGATTACCTACACTAACAGAATGGAAGGCTGCAGACGATCCACCACAGAATTGGGGTAGTCAGGATGATACATATAATTCAGTATTACAGTTACATTCTGCAGGTTATTTGAATTATAATAATGGATCTCTTTTAGGTCGAGGAACTACAGGATATTATTGGAGTAGTAATAACTATAGCTATGATTATGGATATTATTATAATACCAATGGAAGTGCAATAACCACTATAAGTAAAGCATATGGTTTTCCTGTTCGCTGTATTAGAGACAAAGTAGAATATTTGTTGCCAACGGTAAGTAATGTGGAGATACCAACTACCGGGATGACAACAACCACTGCAACAGGAACAGCAACAATTGCAACAGATGGAGGTGCAGAAGTTACTGCAAGAGGACTTTGTTGGAATACAAAAGGAAATCCTACAATTGAAAATGATAACATTATTAATGGTAGTGGTACAGGTGAATTTATTTCAATAATTAACAATCTTATTGAGGGGCCAACTTACTATGTACGAGCTTTTGCGACAAATAAAGTTGGAACAGCGTATAGTCCTCAGGTTACAACATTTAAGGTTTGTCCTACAGCATTCGATGTTATACATACAGCTGGGTTAAACGGGGCTCCTGAAACTAAAACAGTGACTTATCATTCAATTAGTACGAGTATAACAGGAGAAGCAAGATGTTGGTTGACTCAGAATCTTGGAGCTGACAGACAGGCATTATCTTCAAGTGATAATACGGAATCTTCAGCTGGTTGGTATTGGCAGTTTAACAGGAGTCAGGGGTATAAGCACGATGGGGCAACACGTACTCCAAATTTAGCTTATGATCCATGGAAATCCAGTATAAGTGAAAGCAGTACCTGGTATGCTCAAAATGACCCATGTAGATTACTTCTTGGTTCTGGCTGGAGATTACCTACATTAACAGAATGGAAGGCAGCAGATGCACCACCGCAGAATTGGGGCAGTCAAGCAGATACTTATAATTCAGTATTAAAACTTCATTCTGCCGGGTACTTATATTATTCTAACGGAAATATCACAGGTCGAGGCACTACTGGATATTATTGGAGTAGCAATAACTATGGTTATGACTATGGGTATTATTATAATACAAATGGAAGTGCAATGACAACAATAAGTAAAGCATATGCATTCCCTGTTCGTTGTATTCGTGATACTATTGTGGTAGTTTTACCCACTGTAAGCGATGTGGATATACCTACAGAAACAATTACAACATCTACTGCTGTTGGTTCATCAACTGTTGCAACTAATGGAGGGGCAATAATTACAGAAAGAGGATTATGCTGGAATACTACAGGAAAACCAACTATAACTGATAATAAGATAATTGTTGGAGATGGAACAGGAACATTCAGCGCAACACTTCAGAGTTTAAAAGAAGGGCCAACTTATTATGTGCGTGCTTATGCAACAAATAAAAAGGGTACTGCATACAGTTCCAATGTTACAACTTTTAAGATTTGTCCTACAGAATTCGAAGTTATACATACAGCAGGACTAAATGGGGCACCTGAAACTAAAACTGTGACATATCATTCAATAAGCACTGATGTAACAGGGGAAGCAAGGTGCTGGTTGACCCAAAACCTTGGTGCGGATAGACAGGCTCTTTCTGCTAATGATAATACTGAATCTTCTGCGGGATGGTATTGGCAGTTTAACCGTCGTCAGGGCTATAAGCATGATGGAACAACACGTACACCAAATCTTGCTTATGTGAATTGGAGTTCAAGTATTAGTGAAAGCAGTGCATGGAATCCAGTAAATGATCCCTGTAGGTTACTTCTTAGTTCTGGTTGGAGATTACCAACACTTACAGAATGGAACGCAGCAGATGCTCCACCACAGAATTGGGGCAGTCAGGCTGATACGTATAGTTCAGTACTAAAACTTCATTCTGCCGGGTACTTATATTATTCTAACGGAAATTTAACAGGTAGAGGGACTACGGGATACTATTGGAGCAGTAATAATTATAGCTATGATTATGGATATTATTATAATACAAATGGAAGTGCAATAACTTATATAAGTAAGGCATATGCAATTCCTGTACGTTGTATCAGAGATGCCGTTGAATTATTAAAACCATCTGTTAGCAATGCAAGTATTCCAACAACTTCTATGACTGCTACTACTGCAAAATGTACTGCAACAGTTACTCCTGATGGAGGAGCAGAGGTTACAACAAGAGGTTTCTGTTGGAATACTACAGGAACTCCAACGGTTAGCGATAATATAATACCTGTTGGGACTGGTACCGGCGTGATAACCGGAACTATGACTGGTTTAACTGAAGGCCCAACATATTATGTGCGTGCCTATGCTACTAATAGTGCAGGTACTACTTATAGTCCTGAGGTTTCAAGTTTTAAGATTTGTCCTACTACATTTAGTGTTGCTCACACAGCAGGGGTAAATGGAGCTGCAGAAACTAAGACGGTTACCTATCATTCAATAACAAGTACTATTTCTGGTGCCGCTAAATGTTGGCTTACTCAAAACCTTGGTGCTGACAGACAGGCTACTTCTACTACAGATGCAAGTGAGGCTGCAGCTGGTTGGTATTGGCAGTTTAATAGAAGTCAAGGTTATAAGCATGATGGATCAATAAGGACACCTCAAACAGGTTGGGTTACAAGTTTAAGTGAAAATTGTGCATGGTATTCCACCAATGATCCATGTAGATTACTTCTTGGTAATGGCTGGAGATTACCTACTAGTGCGGAATGGGTAAAAGCAGATGACCCACCTCAGTATTGGACAAGTGCAGCTCATACTTATGCTTCAGTATTAAAATTACATGCAGCTGGTTATTTGCATTATAGTGCTGGTGCTCTTTCTGGTCGTGGGACAGAAGGACGTTATTGGAGTAGTAATAATTACAGCTATGATTATGGGTACTATTATAATTCCAACGGAAGTCCAGTAACATATATCAGTAAAAGATACGGCTTCTCTGTACGTTGTATAAAAGATTAATTTTAGAAATAAAGGAAAACATGCGATATAAAAATTACATACTTATTTTGGCCTTTTTACTGACTTCATTCAGTCTAAAAGCTCAGCAAAAAGATATTAATATAAACATTCACGTTAAGGGCGTTTACGAGACTAATATAAGCTTATTGCCATTGGCAGGAGATAATGCATTAAGACCGTTAATAGAGAAAAAATATATTAAAAATGGGGAAAATTGTATTATAAATATTCCCAAAGACAGATTGCCGGGACAGTTTGTTCTGCGCTTTGATTACAAACAAAAGGCTGAAAGTGCCCCCTATCCATCTGAGAAATATTTCTTTGTAAACAATCAGGAGCTTGAACTATGGGTACATCCAATGCATGTGAACAATCCAGATAGTACATACTTTCAAAATGGAGAAAAGGAAAATTCCCTTTTTGATTCATTTATGAGGGAGAATAGTCTTAAAAAGAAAAAGCTTAACCTGTTGAGGAATTTTCTAATAGAATACGACAGGCCTGACTCAAAGTTCTACAGAATAGGTATGGAAGAGTACGAGAAGAGAAGGGAAGAATTTAATAACTGGCTAGTCAAAATGTCTGATGAAAATAAAGAACAGTTTGTCAGTCATTTATTCCGTTTCCAGTATGTAACTCCCATATTATGGGAAGGCACAGAGGCAGACAGGGTACAGAGCATGATAAAGCATTATTTCGATGGTATAGATCTAAGCGATCCTGTTATCATAAAGACAATGGATATGAGGCAGTGGATGGATAGCTATGTAAATATTTACGGGGCTATGGCAACGACTGTCCAGCTCAGAGATTCACTGTTTTCGACAGCAGGAAGAAGGGCCATAGAACAGGCCAAACAGGGTCATCCACTTGTCTATGGATGGATGGTTGACTATTTCTACAGGGGATTCGAGAGTTTCAATATGCAGCCAGGGATCCAGATGTTGGAGACATATATCAACGACCCTCACTGTATGACCAAGAAAAGACTAGCAATACAAAAACGACTTGAGGGAATGAAAACAATGATGGTGGGTCGTATAGCTCCGGATTTCACTATAAAACAAGATAACGGTCAAGATGTACAATTCTTAAACTATAAGACCGAAAAAGAGTTTAAATTGGTATTATTCTGGTCTGCCGACTGCGTTCATTGTAAAGAAGAGGTTGAAAAACTATCTCAATGGCATAAAAGATCGGAGAACAAAGAGATGGTTGAAGTAATTGCCCTTAGTCTTGATGAAACAAAAGCCGAGATAGAGAAGTGGGAAGAAAAAAGAAAGCGTCTTTCAGGCTGGAAACACATTAGGGTGGATAGGGGAATAAACAGTCCTGAGGCAGAAGCATATTATATACTTTCTGTGCCAGTAATGGTACTTGTCAATTCACAGACCAATGAGATTGTTGCATTCCCGGGAAATGTAGATCAGCTGCAGAAAGCAATTATGGATTATTTTAACTAAAACTAAAACTAAAACTAAAACTAAAACTCAAACCTGCTCTTTTCGCAACCTGATATAGCAAATATACTTTGGAACTGAGTTACATTCTCTACCTTCGATAGTTTCTCTTCTATAAAGGTCTTGAATTCATTCATGTCGCCTATCATTATTTTAATCAGTGAGTCGTAGTTGCCTGAGATATAGTAAAATTCCATTACTTCGGGGAAAGACATAACCTGCTTTCTGAAGCTGTCAACTATATCTTTTGCGTGACTGCTAAGCGATATCATCAGAAATACAGTTGTCCCTTTTCCTATCTTTTCACGGTCAAGTACGGCGGTGTATTTCTTTATTACCCCGCTACGTTCAAGTTTTTTTACCCTTTCATAAACGGGTGTGCTGGAAAGATGTATCTTTTCCGATAAATCCTTTGTAGTTATCCTTGCATCCTCTTGCAATATAGTCAGTATCTTTTTATCTGTTTTATCCAGCTTTACCATAGTCATTGTTTCTTAATTATCTGTTAACCAAAATATAGGTGTAGAAATAGTAGGTGATTTTTCTACTTTAAAGTTGTATTTATCTCTTTGTAAAGATAAATATTCTGCAAATATATTAAAAACGTTTGAAATTTTCTGAAATTTAATCAAAGTATAGATATTGTGTTTTGTTGCTGTATATTTGATAATACAATCAATAAGCTAAAATAGAAAATTTATCTGTCAGCAAACTAGGAATTTAAAGGCTGTGCTAAAGCCTGAGGTTTGAGGTTTCTGAGGTCTTGCTCATTTTTTGTTTGAACAGATAAATTGTGAGCTTTATTGCTAAAAATAGTTTAAGCCCGGGGATATTCAGGAAGACTTATTCTGGGGAGAAATAGATATTAGAACAACATATTATATAAAAATACTAATATATGAGAGAAATAAGATGGCATGGAAGAGGTGGTCAGGGAGGTTTTACGGTATCCCGACTACTAGGTATTGCAGCCGGTATGTTTGAGAAAAAACATGCTTTGGCTTTTCCTTCATTCGGTCCAGAAAGAAGGGGAGCTCCCGTTTTGGCATTCACAAAAATTGACGACCACAAGATTCTTGACAGAAGTGAGGTTATAGAATGCGATTATGTAGTGGTGATGGATGAAACTCTTATAACACCATCAATAATCAATGGAGTTAAAGATTCTTGCGTATTTATCGTTAATACTAAGAATCCTGAGAAATACTCTGTACTTAAGGATTACAAACTTATCTCTATCGATGCTACAGCTCTTGCCCTTGAGGTATTGAAGCGACCAATCACAAATACGGCAATGTACGGGGCATTGGTTGCGGCATCGGGTTACGTTAGTCTTGATGCAGCACTTGATAGTATCCGTCACGAAATGAAACCAAATCTTGTTGAAAAGAATCTTGAGATAGTAAAAAGAGCATATCAGAACATTAAAGATAAAGAATAATGAACAGACCGGTAAAAAGGGAATATAAAAAGCCCCAGCATATTGATGATTATCCTGTAGGACCACAGTACGAAGCAGGATTTCTTGCAGATACTAATGCGGGATGGAGAACCTACCGTCCTGTAGTTGATCTTGATAAATGTATCAGTTGTTTACGTTGTTATATAGTTTGTCCTGACGGGACTATCTTTAAGAAAGATGGTAAGGTTGATATAGATTACGATTATTGTAAGGGATGTGGGGTATGTGCCCATGAATGTCCTAAAGATGCAATTTCAATGGTAAAAGAGGAATTGTAGATTCCGAAAGGATAAATACTATTAATGAGCAAAATGTCATAAAGGGATAGGATTTTAAAAGAGTAAGACATCCTTTAAAAAAGACAAAGCTTAATAATTTGGATGACTAATAACAAAATTAAAGATGAGTAAAAAAAATATATTTATATCAGGTGATGAGGCCGTTGCGCATGGAGTGAGATTATCACGTCCACATGTTGTGGCTGCTTATCCTATCACCCCACAGACAATCGTTGTTGAGCGACTATCAGAAATGGTAGAACAGGGAGAAATGGATGCGGAGTATATGCACGTAGAATCTGAGCATTCGGCCATATCTGCTGCTATGGGAGCCAGTAGTGTTGGTGCAAGAACTTTTACAGCTACTTCTTCACAGGGATTGTTATACATGGTTGAGGGAATGCACTACGCCAGTGGCGGTCGTTTCCCAATTGTAATGATGAATGCTAACCGTTCTGTTGCCCTTCCATGGAGTATTTACGGTGATCAGAGAGATTCTCTTTCACAGCTTGATTCTGGATGGATTCAGGTGTATGTAGAGGATGCTCAGGAAGCCCTTGATATGGTTATTCAGGCGTACAAGATTGCAGAGCATGCAGATGTACTGACTCCTATAATGGTTAACCTTGACGGATTTATTCTGACTCATACATACGAGATGGTTGAGATTCCTGAGCAGGATATGGTAGATGAATTCCTTCCTCCATTCCAGACTCCTAACAAGATGAGCTTCGAGGAGCCTAAAAACCTTGCCTTCAGTTCTCAGCCTGACGATAATACAGAGTTCAAATATCAGCAAAACAAGGCTGTGATGGATTCTATAAAAGTGATTGCAGATGTAGATAAAGAGTTTGGTGATCAGTTCGGAAGATATTACAATGGAATGACTGAATCATACCGTTGTGATGATGCAGAGGCTGTATTGGTTACTCTGGGAAGTATCACAGGAACAGTAAGAGTTGTAGTTGACAAATTAAGAGAGCAGGGACTAAAAGTGGGTCTTTTAAAAATACGTTATATGCGTCCATTCCCTGAGAAGGAAATCATTGAGTTAAGTCAAAAGGTTAAGGGAATAGGTGTTATAGATAAAGATATCTCATTCGGTTACGAGGGAACTATCTTTACGAACGTAAACTCAGCCCTTTCAAAATCAGACGCTATCGTTTTCAAGAAAAACTTTATCGGTGGTCTTGGAGGCAGAGATATCACTAAGGCGGAGATAGAGAAAATGTTTACCGATCTATTCGATGGAATAAACGGTGAGGAGCAGAAAACAGTAGAATTTTTCAACCTTAAAGTAGAGACTAATGGCTAATACAGATATACCAAGAATTACACCAAGAAATATAACAGACAAAGAATTTTTCTACGGGCATAAGGCTTGTGCAGGATGTGGTGGTAGTCTTGCAGTACGATTGGCCCTTAAAGTTCTGGGAGAAAGAACTTATGCTGCTCTTCCTGCGGGCTGTATGTCGGCAGTAGGATTTATCTTCCCACAAATGGCTTTTGTAAATAATGCAATCATCACAACATTCCCCGGATCGGCAAGTATGGCATCGGGAATAGCTGTAGGAGCAAAGGCTTTGGGTCAGAAAGATTTCAAGACAGTAGTCTTTGCAGGTGACGGAGGAACAGCAGACATAGGATTGCAGGCATTATCGGGGATGATAGACCGTAACGATGATGTTCTTTACATTTGTTACGACAATGAGGCATATATGAATACAGGGATTCAGAAGAGTGGGCTTACTCCTTTTGGAACACAGACTACAACAACTCCTGCAGGTAAAAATATTCACGGTACTCTTACTCATAAAAAGAATCTTTTCGAGATTATAGCAGCTCACGATATAAATTATGCAGCAACAGCAAGTATAGGTTATCCTCAGGATTTTATGGATAAGGTAAACAAGGCAAAGCATATAAAGGGAGCAACTTTTATCCATGTTTATGCTTCTTGTCCAACAGGATGGGGTACACCAACTGAGACATCGGTAGAGATTGCTAAAGAAGCAGTTGACTGTGGATTAATCTTTTTGGCTGAGTACGAAGACGGTGAATTCAAGCTTAATAAAAATCCTAAAGAATTCGCATCTGCGCACGATTACCTTAAGAAACAAGGCAGGTTTAAGCATTTAAGTGATAGCGATATTGAAGAAATATGTAAGCACAGAGATCTTAAATGGGAGAGAATGCGTAAAAAATGGGAAACAAAGTAAGTAATTTGAGCGAAATAAAATCATTAGACCAGATGGTTCAGCATCTTTGTAAGATGGGTATCAAAAAAAGGATAGCCGTTGCCGTTGCTGAAGATGATAATACAATAGGAGCCTTGATTGAAGCCTCTGAGAAAGGATTTGCTTCGCCTGTTCTTATTGGTCATAAGACTAAGATAGAAGAGGTATTGAAATCGGAAAATGCCAATCCTGAATCTTTTGAAATAGTCGATATTCACGATCAGCAGGAGGCAGTTACTGAGGCCGTTCGTATGGTTAAGGAAGGTGAGGCTGATGTGTTGATGAAGGGACTTATTGGTACCGATAAATTCCTTAAGGCCGTTCTTAATAAGGATAAAGGATTACTTCCTCCAAAGGCGGTGATGAGTTATGTGTGTGCCCTTGAGTTGCCAAAATACGACAAGCTTCTTTTTGTTTCAGATACGGCGGTGTTGCCTTATCCCGATCTTAATCAAAAGGTTGCTATGGTGAACTATACTATAGAAATGACTAATAGGTTTGGCATTAAGAATCCTAAGATTGCTCTTATTGGGGCATCTGAAAAGGTAAGCGAGGCATTTCCTTATAGCGTAGATTACGCAACTATCTGTAAGATGTCAGACAGGGGACAGTTACCGGAGTGTACAATCGACGGTCCTCTTGATGTATTTCTTGCATGCGATAAAGAAAGTGTAAAGATCAAAGGTGTAGCTACACCAATTAACGGAGAAGCCGACGCTCTTATCTTCCCATCACTGGAATCGGCAAACAGCTTCTACAAAGGCTTAATGCTATTCGGAGGCGGTGAATTGGCAGGACTAATTCAGGGAACCATTAAACCTGTAGTAGTAATGTCAAGAAGCGAAAGCCAGAAATCTAAGTTCTACTGCGTAGCGCTGTCTTGCTTGATGGCATAGATCGTTTCCTTATATATTCAATAAAGCTTAATCCCTGGGGTGTTCCCCCGGGGATTTTGCGTTAAATAAAAGTTAAAGGTATTAAACCAAATATCCATTTTCAAGTCATTATACTATTATTATTACCGAAAAATTAAAGACATAACGCAATTATTTAAAAAATCGCTTGTCTTATATAAACGAAACAAGCATATATTAAAATCTTATAACGAAATATTATCATGAGGGGCAGCTATCTTTTTCTAATTATTATATCCTTATTTTTTACAACTAACCTATCTGCAATTAACGACAATACTTCAAAAATCCGTAAGGGTAAAATTTTTGGAATTGTTTCGGATGGTAAAACAAAACAACCGCTTGCTTATTCTACAATAAGATTGTTCAATTCGCTGGATTCAAGTCTTGTTAAGGGCGTAATAACTAATACTAAAGGGTATTTTGAAATAAAAGATGTTGACTTAGGAAATTATTATACCAGGATAGATTTTATAGGTTATAAGTCAAAGACCGTAAAATTTGTGATTGACACCAAAAACCGGGAAAAGAAACTCGCAATATTTCTTGATGAAAATTCTTTTGGAATAAATGAGATTAATGTGACTGCAGATAAAAAGTTAATGCAAAACACAGTCGAAAAGAAGGTGTTTAATCTAAGTAAGAATACAACTATAGAAGGGGGAAATGGTTTAAATGCTCTTCAGTCTATTCCTTCGGTTTCGGTCGATATTGATGGTAAAGTGAGTTATAGGGGAAGCGATAATGTAGTTGTTCTGATTAACGGTGAGCAATCTGCTCTTATAAATAAAGGAAACACACAGGGACTGGAGCAGATTACTGCCGATATGATTGATAAAATAGAGGTAATCAGTAATCCGTCTGCCAAATACGATGCTGAAGGAATGTCCGGAATTATTAATATAAAGCTTAAAAAGAATAAAAGAGAGGGCAGGAGTTCCGGATTCAATATTGCGGCAGGACTTGATGAAATACTAAATGCTTCTGTGATGCATAGTCGTACTGGTAAAAATGTATCTTTTTATATGAGTGGAGGTATCAATCATAAAAACTTTTTTCAGACTAAAGAACATTACAGGATTAATTACGGCAATCCAATTGCAAGGGATTACTATAATTTTGATGATCTTCAAAACGATAAGAATTTTGGATCTTTCAATACATCTTTAAGCATAAAAACGGGAAGTAAAAGTAATATTAATTTTTCTGCCCTTTATAACAAGGAAAAAAGCTCGGCAGACAGACACATCAATTATGAGTCATTCGATAAAGCAGGAAATTCGGTTTATACTTATTTTAAAAATATAGATACCCATATAGATGGTTATAATTTTGATGGAACGGCAAATTTTGTACAAAATTACAAAGAGGGAAAGTCTCTAAAGATATATACTGCATATTCCATTTTAGATAAAGATACTAAGATGGATAATTCAAGATTTGAAAATGTCGATGATATAAAGCCACATTTACAGAATACAAAAACAGAGCAGAGAAATACTATGTATAAATATGGTATCGATTATAAGCATACTATAAATAAAAGTTCTGTTCTTGAAATTGGTTACAAAGGAAGTACCCAGAATGTTGGAAACGACTTCTTTTCTAATAGTTATGATTATGCTGATGGGAAGTGGAATAAGGATAATGACCTTGAGAATATGTTTGATTACAGGGAAACAATAAATGCTCTTTATGCTAACTATTCAGGCAAACTTGCCTGGTTGAATCTGGATATGGGCTTAAGGCTTGAGCATTCAGATATAAATATAAACGATGATATTAAAGATGATTATCTAAGTCTGTTTCCCGTTGTCACTATTTCAAAGAATATGGGTAAAAGCACTGTCTTTATAGGGTACAACAGGAGAATTAACCGTCCTAAACTGAAAATGATAAATCCTTATACCGATGAGTATGCCGATGTATTGAATATGCACAAAGGTAATCCTGATTTAAAGCACGAATTTGTTAACTCCATAGAGACAGGATGGAATTTTAAATCAAGGGGATCCAGTTTATCCACTACTCTGTATTTCAGAAATATCGATAATGCAATAAGTAGGGTGAAATCAGCCGTAAACGATAGTGCTCTTGTTGTTTCTTATGTGAATCTTGATAAAGCCCATATGTACGGAGGGGAATTTACAGGGAGTTTTTATCCTTGCAAGATATTGGATATTACCTCTGGAGTTAACCTTTTTTACACCCAGTTGGAAGGTGTGTATCAGAACAATATAATGGAAAAGGACCAATGGGGATGGAATGCAAAGATAAATGCTAATTTCAGGTTGCCTTATAAGATAAACTTTCAGTTGGCTGGATATTACCGATCTAAAATGCCTACCGTTCTTGGAACTATAGCGGAAAACTATTATTTAGATCTTGGTATCAGTAAAAGGATATTCAAAAACAAAGGGATGCTGACTTTCAAGGTATCCGATATCTTTGACACAAACTCATATAAACCATTTGTCGATGCAGTGGACGAAAGCAACTTCCGATACAGTCAGACTAACGAAAGGAAAATTGAGAGCAGATTCTTCGTTCTCAATCTAAAATACAATTTCAGTTCAAACGGAAAAGACAAGAAAAAAGCAAAAGATAAATACTATTTGGAAGGACTTGAGAAATAAAGAGCAAGTGGGAGTAAATTTTTATTGATTTATTTGATTTTGCTTTAAAAATAAATTTATACATTTATATTAAACAAGTGTTTAATACGGGTGTTTAGCATGGAAAATAAACGACAAGACGTAGAAAAAGAGATAATTGAATCAGCAAAGAAACTATTTATAAATAATGGTTTCAAGGGGACTACAATGAGGAATATAGCAACTGATGCGGGAGTGAATCTTGCTATGTTGAATTACTATTTCCGTTCTAAGGAAAATCTTTTCGATATAATTTTTGAAGAGGCTTTTCAGAAAATGTCTTCAAATATTATTCCTGTAATGATGGCCGATATGGGGGTAGTTGAGAAAATCAGGGCCTTTGTAGATGTGTATATCGATGGATTGATAAAAAATTCAGCCATTCCCGGGTTTATTTTTCAGGAGGTTTTTGTAAATCCCTCAAGGTTATTTTCTAAATTAGAAACTAAACCACAAATAATTGAGAATATAAAGCAATTTCAGCTTCAGCTTAAAAAAGAGGCAGATGAAGGTCTAATTAAGCATATTGAAAATCCTTTAGATTTATTGGTTAATATTGTATCAATGTGTCTTTTCCCTTTTATTGCGAAACCTGTAATTGAGGAGGCAACTGGCTGTTCTGATTCGGAATACGAAATATATATGACTCTTCGAAAAAAGACAGTGGCTGATTTTATTGTTAATGCAATAACTCCATAATTTTTTTGACAGTATATTAAACAAGTGTTTGATATACTGGTATAATATATAATCAGCATGAATCCAGAATAATCACAATGAGCAGAATATTATTTATCAATAAAGTATTTTCTGAAAACTGAAAAACAGTAAACATATGAAAACTAAAATTAAATGCTCAATATATCTCTTTTTTCTGTTTCTCTCACTTTCTTCGTGGGGACAAGAAAAAAAGAGTATAACCTTAGATGAGTGTTACAGACAGGCAATAGAACATTCAACAATAAACAGACAACAACAACTCAGGCAGAGTATAGCTACATCAGAGACAAAAGAATCGAATTCTGCCTATATTCCATCGTTATCATTAAATGGACTGGCCAGTTATCAGTCCGATGTTACATCAGTTCCCATTGCAATTGTAAAGCCTCCCCGAAAGGAGCAATACAGAGCGACTTTAGATTTGGAGCAGTTAATATACGATGGTGGGGCTACATCAAGAAGAAAAGGAATCATTACTTCGGGTCTCGATGCTGAGCAGTTAAAGCTGAATATCAGTGAACTGGAGTTAAAAGACAGGGTAGCAAGTTTCTATCTTGGCATAAACCTGCTGGGTAAGAATGAAAAGATAATAAATCTTCATATAGATGTGCTGAAAAGGAATCTAACAAAACTGGAGAACAGACAAAAGTATGGCATAGCAGCGAAGGGCAATATTGTCCTTCTTGAAGCCGAACTCCTTAAAGCTCAGCAAAGATTGATTGAGATAAGGTCGGATAAAAAGAAAATTGTCGGCATGCTTTCTGTGTTGATGGGCATTCCATTATCTACAGATATGAACTTTATTCTTCCCAATTATGAAGTAGAAACGTATACTTCTTCTAAAAGACCGGAATACAGATTGTTTGAGGCACAAAAGAGACTTATGGATGGCCAGATAAAACTGGCCGACAGCAAGAATCTACCTAAAGTAGCTCTTTTTGCTACCGGAGGGAATGGATTGCCGGGACTAAATATGCTGAACCGTACACCTGATTGGTATTATATTGCAGGGCTAAGATTATCTGTTCCACTGACAAAATGGACTACAACTAAACACGAAAAGAATAAATACTCCTCTCAGAAGTCAATCATAGAGTCTCAAAAGAGTGATTATGCCAGAAACAACCAGATGCAGATTGTGGCAAGCAGGAATGAAATAGAGAAACTTAAGTTTTTGATTGAGAGTGATACAGAAATAATTGCAAAGAGAAAAGAGATTGCCGGAATAGAACAGGAAAAATTACTTAATGGTGTTGCCACATCAAACGATTATATAACCGAACTTAATGCCTATAAGGAAGTTTTATTGACCCAGAAGTTGAATGAAATAAAGTTGATTCAGGCAATTATCAATTATAAATCCATTACCGGGAACAATTAAAAAATAGCCAATATGAGAAATTTAAAGAATATAGTATCAGTTGTTTGTATTATCTTTTTAGGTGCTTGCGACGGTGGCAATGATAAAAGTGATGCATATGGTAATTTTGAAGCCGTTGAGATAATTGTATCGGCCGAGGGGAATGGTAAACTGATTGAATTTAATATTGAAGAGGGAGATAAGATTGCTTACGGTCAAAGAGTAGGGGTAATAGATACCATGCAACTCTATCTGAAGAAAAGGCAGCTGGAAGAAACTATAAAGGCGGTACAGGCAAAATTGCCTGATATAGCATCACAAATTAATGTACTTAAGGAGCGTCTTTCTAAAGCCAGATACGAGCAAAAAAGATTGAACAATCTCGTCAGATCTGAGGCCGCAATGCAAAAACAGTTGGATGATATAAATGCTGAGGTTTCCCTTATAGAAAAGGAAATTATTGCCACCAATTCTTCTCTTACAATTCAGCAACGGGGTCTTTTAGCTGAGGTAAAACCATTGGAAGCCCAGATAAAAGTGATTGAAGACTTAATATCCAAATCCATTATTAAGAGCCCGGTAAAGGGAACTGTTCTTACAAAATTTGCACAAAGAGGTGAACTGACATCAGCGGGAAGATCACTATATAAAATCGCCGATCTGGATACAATTATCTGTAGGGCGTACATTGGGGAGCCTCAGTTGTCAGGTATTAAGATAGGGCAGAAAGTTACAGTTCTTATCGATGCCCCTAAGGGTGATTATAAAAGTCATGAGGGGAAAATCACCTGGGTAGCGGATAAAGCAGAATTTACCCCTAAAGTCATTCAGACAAAAGATGAGAGGATTAATCTGGTTTATGCCATTAAGATTGCCGTAAAAAACGATGGCTCACTAAAAATAGGAATGCCTGCTGAAATCAAGTTTTAGGCTTTCAAAAAAAAGTGAAGTGCTCAAACTAGAAAATTCTGAAATAATAAATGCAGAATTAAGTCCCTTTTGAAAATATAGTGTAGTTTTTACAAACGTGCTCAAATATCTAGCTAAGATTAAAAAATTAAAGACTCATGCAATCTATTGTCATTGAAAATATAAGTAAATCCTACGGTGATGTCAAGGCCTTAAACAATATCAATATAGAGGTTTACAAGGGGGAAATATTTGGAATTATTGGTCCTGACGGGGCTGGAAAAACAACACTTTTTGAGATCCTGACTACTCTGCAAAATAGTGATATTGGCAATGCCTGTGTCGATGGGATGGATGTGCAAAAGGAGCATAGGGATATACGTAATATAGTAGGCTATATGCCGGGGCGGTTTTCCTTATATCAGGATCTTTCGGTAATAGAGAATCTTGAATTTTTTGCAAGGATATTTGGAACAACTGTAGAAGAGGGCTACGATCTGATAAAAGATATATGGGTGCAGATAGAGCCTTTTAAAAAAAGGTATGCCGGAAAATTATCGGGGGGTATGAAACAAAAGCTTGCTTTGTGCTGTGCTTTAATTCATCAGCCTAAAATACTGTTCCTGGATGAACCTACCACGGGTGTGGATCCCGTTTCAAGAAAAGAGTTCTGGGATATGCTTAAAAACCTGAAACAAAGGGGTATCACAATATTTGTGTCCACTCCATATATGGATGAGGCTTTTCTTTGCGACAGGGTGGCTCTTATTCAGGATGGAGGGATTATGAAAATTGATACCCCTGAGAGTGTTGTAAGTTCTTTCGATAGGAAATTATACGATATAAAAGCCGGAAATATCCATAATCTTCTAAAAGTATTAAGAGAATGGGAGAATATCCATAGCTGCAATGCATTTGGTCAGAGTGTGCATATCACCTTAAAAGATGAAAGTCAGGGGAGTGATTATATACTCGATTATCTTCAAAAACACAGTATTGAAGCTATATATATTAAAGAAATAGTGGCGACCATTGAGGACTGTTTTATGGAATTAATGAGCATTAGGGATGAAAACAACAATTAAAGTAGAAAACCTGACTAAGCGATTCGGCGATTTTACCGCAGTGGATGCCATATCTTTTGAGGTAATGAAGGGGGAGATTTTTGGATTCCTGGGGGCAAACGGTGCAGGTAAGACTACTGCAATAAGGATGCTGTGCGGACTTTTGCGTCCAACTGAAGGAAGGGGAGAGGTTGCGGGATACGATATATCAAGACAGGGGGAAATGGTGAAACGCAATATCGGTTATATGAGTCAGAAATTTTCCTTGTATGAGGATTTGACCATTAAGGAGAATATTCGTTTCTATGCCACTGTTTACGGACTATCGCGCACAGAGATAAAGGAGAAAACAGCTGAACTTCTGTCTCGTTTAAAACTGGATATTCAGGCTGATACTTTGGTCGAGTCATTACCTCTTGGCTGGAAGCAGAGATTATCTTTTCTTCTGGCTATTATCCATAGTCCCAAGATAGTCTTTCTCGATGAGCCTACTGGTGGAGTAGACCCCATTACCCGTCGTGGATTCTGGGATCTGATATACGAGACTGCAGCTAAGGGTACTACCATATTTGTCACCACGCACTATATGGATGAGGCAGAATATTGCGACAGGGTTTCAATACTTGTTGATGGGAATATAGAAGCAATCGGTTCTCCGGATATTTTAAAAGCCGATTACAAGGTAGAGAGCATGGACGAGCTGTTTTACTCACTTGCAAGGCATACATCAACAAAATAGCATTATGAAAAAGTTTAAACCATTCATAAAAAAGGAATTTTACCATATATTCAGGGACAAGAAGACCCTCCTTATAGTTTTTGTAATGCCCATTGTTCTGGTCATCTTCTTTGGCTTTGCCATTCGTACTGAGATAAAAGATGCGAGCATTGCAATACTGGATAATTCAAAAGATGAGCTGTCCATGGGACTGACAAACAAGATACTCTCGTCGGGATACTTTAAAAAAGACAGGGATCTAATAAGTAATAAAGAGATAGAGGGGGCATTCCAGGATGGTAGGATAAAATTGACCGTTGTGATACCTGCAAATTTTTCGAAGGACTTCTATAAAATGGGCTATGCACCCATCCAGATAATTGCCGATGCAACAAATATGAATAATGCGGCAGCCCTTATTAATTATACCAGTTCAATTATTGAAGATTATAGGACAGAAATATTAAATCTCACGGGGATGTCTCCTCCCTTTGATACTGCTGTAAAGATGGTGTATAATCCTGAGATGAAAGATGTATATATGTTTGTCCCGGGGGTCTTGGCTCTGGTACTCATGCTTATATGTGCCATGATGACTTCCGTCTCACTAGCCAAAGAGAAAGAAAACGGTACCTTAAAAATCCTGACGGTATCACCGCTACGTACATATCAGATCATTATAGGGAAAGTCATTCCTTATTTGATTATTGCACTGCTCGATACCGTTGTAATTATTGGTCTTAGTGTATGGATATTTGCCATACCAATAAACGGAAGTTTGCTCACATTGTTTTTGGTGTGTATGCTATTTTTAATTACGGCCCTATCTCTTGGCATATTGATATCTTCTATATCAAAGACACAACAGATAGCAATATTCATTTCGTTAGTAACGCTGTTTCTGCCAACAACCATACTCTCAGGATTTATATATCCAATAGAGAATATGCCATTGCCACTGCAAGTCATTTGTCAGATATTTCCTGCAAAATGGTTTATTGAGGCAATCAAGGCAGTAATGATTAAGGGTAGCGGTGTGTCGGCTATATGGCTACAGCTGACCGTGCTGACATTCATGACACTAATATTTATAAGACTAAGTATTGTAAAATACAGCAAAAAAGGATAAAAGAGATGAGAACAATATTGGCTATAATACAAAAAGAGTTTTTGCAGGTATTCAGGAATAAAGTCCTGTCTAAAATGATATTTTTAATACCTGTTGTACAGTTGATTGTTCTTGTCTATGCTGCAAATTTCGAAGTAGAAAACCTGTCGCTTGGATTTATTGATAAAGACAACTCTTCCATATCCCGTGAGGTGAAAAATCATTTGCTTGGTTCCGGTTATTTTATATTGAAAGATGTCCCAAAGAACTATCATAAGGCTCTGGAAGATTTTGAAGACAATAAGATAGATGTAATACTTGAAATTCCTGCAAATTTTCATCAGGATATAGTAAGAGGGCTGACACCGCGAATAGCAGTATCCGTTAATGCAATAAATAGCATGAAGGCTGGTCTTGCCGCTTACTATGTTGGGGTCGTGATCTCGCAGATAAACAAAAAGATGGCTGATGAATTTGCATCTGCTAATGTAGCGGTGCAGCCATCATTTAATATCTCTTACTCCAACTGGTTTAACCCCAGGCTGGATTATAAATCTTATATGCTGCCAGGGGTTTTATGCGTATTAATAACAGTTATAGGGATACTGCTGACAGCCCTTAATATTGTAAGAGAAAAGGAAATGGGAACAATAGAGCAACTTAACGTTACCCCTATCCGCAAGATACAGTTTGTTATAGGAAAACTCATGCCTTTTGGAATTATCAGTGTAATTCAGTTAACCCTGGGACTGTTGGTGGCAGCCTTTGTCTTCGGACTGAAAATACAGGGCAGTATAATGCTTATTTACGCAATAGTGATAGTATACATGTTTGCCATTCTTGGTATAGGGTTTCTAATATCAACTATATCAGAGACACAATCACAGGCCATGTTTGTCACATTGTTCTGCATGTTTCTTTTAATACTATTAAGTGGACTATTTACCCCAATTGAGAGTATGCCGCTGTGGGCCCAGAAAATAACCATTATAAACCCAACGGCATATCTGGTTGATGCTATCAGGATGATTATACTTAAGGGCAGTAACTTTAGTCATATAAGTAAGCATTTTCTTGCCCTTAGCTTATTTGCAATATTGGTAAATAGTGCAGTGGTTTTGAGTTATAGGAAGGTGAGCTAGATAAATAGCAAAAATCCCCGGAATTTAACCCAGGGATTTGGAATATAACTAAATATTTTAACATTACAGCTTGACAATATTTATATGCTCACCTTCGCACTGAACCGAACGTGCATATTTAGTTGCAGGCTTACCGAAGATAAGAACGGAACCTATTACATGATCTTCAGGAATACCGATTACCTTTTTAAGTTCAGGATCGATGCCGTCTATAACCCAGTGAATCATGCTGTTCCATAGAACTCCTACTTTGTTGCTGTTTGCAAGAAGCTCAAAATACGAAAGTCCAATAACTGCATCAGTTTTAGGAGCATTTAAATTTTTAGGAGCAGAAGCAATCAACATATGAGGGGCATTACGGAAAAGTATGTCCGCACCTTTAGTATCCCACATTTTGCAAAGACCAAGCATCCACTTATATTTGTCGGCAAGAGTACCGTTTTCTTCCGCCTTTTTAATTGCATCGTAAGTTATCTGACGAAATCTGGCAAGATCTGCCTTGTTGTCTATAACAGAGAAAAGAACAGCATTCTTATTATGACCCGTAGGGGCATAAGCCGCGGTCTCAAGCATATCTTTAATAAGATCTTTATCAAGCTCCTCATCTTTATATTTGCGGATCGATCTTCTTGTCTTTATCAAGCGAGTCATTTCCTCCGCACCTGGAATCTCGTCGGTCACTTCAATGCTATCCTCAGGATTTTTACCAAAGATAGAAATAGCACCTGTAGGACACACAGCAAGACAATGCTGACACTTAATACAGTTTTTTTCCTTTTCTTCCCTAATGAAAGGGACTGAATCCATTTCAATAATTCTCACCGGACATTCCGCAATACAAAGCCCGCACTTTGTACATTTCCCGTTATCTATTTTAAAATCTAGCATGATTACCGTTAATGTGTTAATAATTAATATTAATGCATTTCTTTGTTAGAGGCTGCAAAACTAATATTTTTTCCCGGTTATACTTGTTTCAAGGTGGTTTAGTTTTTCTACGTCTTTACATCTTTTGTATTTTGGATTCGTATAATTTTTAATGCTTAGCAAAGATTTATTCGTATGTTAAATTTACTAATAAATTGAATATTTAAAATGTAAATTATTAACTTAGGGAATTCTTAGATAGTGGTTGCATTAAAAACACTGACATATGAAAGAAAATTTATATTCAAAGATAAGAGCTACTGGTAGTTATATCCCCCAACGTATTGTAAAGAACGAAGAATTCGCAGATAACGAGTTTTATGACGAGAAGAAAGAGAGAATAGAACTGTCCGGCGAAGATATTATAAGAAAGTTTAAGGATATAACAGGCATAAGCGAAAGAAGATATGTTATAGATGAATACGTGGCATCGGATATAGCATATTTTGCAGCACAAAAGGCCATTGAGTCAGCTGAAATAGATAAGGAGTCCCTCGACTATATAATTGTTGCCCATAATTTTGGTGATGTGTTAAAGTCGAATCCTAAAACTGATATGGTACCAACTCTGGCCGCAAGGGTAAAGCATAATCTGAAGATAGAAAACCCATATACGGTAGCCTACGACTTGCCTTTTGGTTGTCCCGGATGGCTTCAGGCATTTATACAGGCCGACTACTATATAAAATCGGGTGATGCCAAAAGGATTATGGTGATTGGTGCCGAGACCCTTTCACGAATCTTCGATCCACACGACAGGGATGGTATGATATATTCCGACGGTGCTGGTGCAATAATACTAGAGGCCGTGGAAAGTGATACCCCCGTTGGTGTTCTCTCGCATCTTACACGATCCGATACTTTAGAGCATGCTAATCTTTTAAGAATGGATGTATCCTACAATCCGGATTACCCCGACAATACCCTCTTTCTTAAGATGCAGGGAAGGAAACTGTACGAGTATGCACTTAACACAGTTCCCAGGTTGGTTAAAGACTGTATAGAAAAATCAGGCCTTACATTTCCGGATATTAAGAAGATATTAATCCATCAGGCCAATGAAAAGATGGATCAGGCCATACTTTTACGCATACTGAGACTCTACGGAGTAAGGGAGGTGCCTGAAGACATTATGCCCATGAGTATATCGATGTTGGGGAACAATTCGGTGGCTACCCTTCCGATATTGATGGATTTAATAGTAAACGGGAAACTGGAAGACCATAAACTAAATTCTGGAGACAATATAGTTTTTGCCTCCGTAGGGGCCGGAATGAACGTTAACGCAATGGTGTATAGAATGCCATAGACAAATTAGATTTATACGTGTGATTTTTTATATTTTATGAATTATCGGGTTGGGTGTACTTTTAACTGATGCACTCGATTCGGTAATTTTTTTTATTGTGGATTTGAGGCTGTTTGGCATTGTCGTTTAGTCAATAGTTCCCTCTGTCGTTTATTAGAGATTTTTGTCTGTCAATATTTCTGTGTTTTTTAACTATATATATATGACTTATTGTTTATAAGAGTCCTGTTTTTTATTTAGCATTCATGTCTCCGTTAGCAAGGGTATAGCGCAGTAATTCCTCCAGTGCTTATACCAGGTTTGTACTAGGTTTGTACTAGCTTTCTGTTATTTTCATAGTATTAGCATAGTAAAAATATGGTAAAAAACTTGTTTGAATTACGGATAAGATGTATCTTTATTATAGTTTGAATACTGTTAAATTATATTCTTGAAAAAACACTAAGAAAATGGCAAAAATTGATTTTAAAAATGGAGGACGAATATCTGGGTTGGTAGGCAATGCCGTGTTTGCCGGCGATCAGGTACGGGTACGTCCCAGAAAAAGAAAACCCGATGAGTGGACAGAAGCCCAGAAAGCCGAAAGGGTGAGGTACAGGGCAGCGGTTGATATTTATAAAAAATTAAAAATGAGTCTAATTCAGCCAGTCTGGTCGCATTCAGCAACGAAAGGACTGACGGCCTATAACCTTTTTTTAAGGGAAAATCTTCATGCCTTCAATACCCACGGAAATATTAAAGATCCAACCATGCTTAAAATGGCCATAGGTGAGTTGTCCCGGCCATATAACATGAAAGCAGCACTAAATCCCGAGGATTCCTGTAAAGTGGATATAAGCTGGGAAAACGATTCTCCCAATAACCACGATCGCTGCCGGGACCATCTTGTGGCCGTATTTTTCGACGGTTCCAGATTTAGTCCTCCCATTTCTACTGAGTTCTTGCGCAGTAATGAGTCCGCAAGCGTGACGTTTCCCGAAAGATTCGGTGAAGGCTCGTATGTTTTTGTATTCTTTGGTAATGAAGAGAAGAATGCCTACTGCGAGAGCTGGGTGGAGAGGGTGTGAATTATTTTTATCTTTAGTTAAACACTTTTTATTATATTTGTATCCATGTGTTTGTTTTTACTGATTGTAAGCTTATGAAAATAAATATCCGATTCAGGTTGCTCTTAAGTGTATATACATAAGATATGCAGACTTGTTTTGGTTTCTTTTCATATATTATTGATTATAATTTTTATATCTATATGAGTAATAGATTTAAATTTTTTGCTTGTAATAGTGACGGGAATGATTATTTGTTCCTGTACTCAGAGCAAGTATCTGGTAAAGTCTTCTTCTGAGTTGACTTCTCTGGATTTTCGTACTAATGTGCTAAATTATATTCCTGTTTCTGATCAGGATATGCGATCTTCGGTGGTATTGGATTCAACCTGTTCTTTGATTGCTGCCAGAAAGTTGTCGAAAGCAGGAAGGTATCTGGATAATATAAAGACCGGGAAAAGTGATTATTATCTTGCCCGTACTCTTTATGATATTTCTGGTGATAACTATAAGGGGGCTGCAGTTTCTTTAAGGGGCATTAAAGATGGTGATTATCCTGTATTGAAACAGCTGTTGGGAATTGACCTGAAATACGAGTTGGCAAGGCAGAATGGGCGTACCTTCTTTAACGATATCCTTGATGATTATCAGAAACTGGTTGATAAATATCCTGATAATAAGTTGTTGAAAGATATTGTTTTAGTGAGAATCAGATATATTAGATATGGCTACTAATATTTATTAATTATGCTATGGTGAAGCATTTGTATGGGCTCTCAGGATTTTAATTTGTATATAATTGATATTAAATTTTTCAAACGTATGAAGAAAATACTATTTGTTTTTGCTTTATTCTCTTTATTCTCGTGTTCACAGTCTAAGATGTTGCTTTCGGGTTTTAAAAAGCATAAGTGTCCCTTGAATTATCTTCACGACAGTAAGATTATGGAATGCGACAAGAGTCAGACATTGTCGTTTAACACATCATTTAACAGTGCTTTCGACAGTATAACAAGTGCCCGGAAATTGAAGGGTAAGGTATTGCCTTTTTTGGTGTATAATTATACAGAGGTGAATTTCAACGTTAAATTAGGTCAGGATTTTGTTAATCAGGAATTATTCAGATTTTTTCAATGATTCTTTTAAAAAGGAGAGTGAGAGAACCGGGTATTATTCTGTTGTTGATGGGGAGAGTGATTACAGCCTGGAAATAAGTTTAGATTCCTGTTGTACAAATGCCAAATATAAAAGTACAAATACAGTGATTTTCTTATTTATTGCTTATTCAATGAGTATGATGGAATACGGATTCCCCTCGGTAACTCATTTATGTCTTGATGCAAAACTTACTAAAGGGGGTAATGTATTGTTTACAAAGAAATATAACATTGAGAATATACAGCCTTTCGTTCAAAGCGGAACAATGGCTATAAATAAATTAAGAAGAGACTTTGTCTCGAATATGGCAGAATCCCTTTCCCAGAGTACCAAAAATTGTATTGAGCAGATTATCGGAGATGTGAATTCTGTAATTTCTGAGGAAAGAAGTTTTCAGATACGTACACTATCTTCTAAAGTGTGTAAGTAGAAATAAGTAAAAAATATTACTATTTTTCACTTATTCTTTTTCATCGCGGTATTTTATCTGTATGCCCTGAAGGAATTTACGTAATATCTGGTCTTTACATGGGCGATATTTGCTATGGTCAGGTTTACGGAAAAACGCACTTATCTCGTGTTTGCTAACTCGAAGATCGGCAAGCAGTAGCATATCAATAATATCTTCGTCCATGAGGCTAAGGGCTATCTTTAATTTTCTAAGAATGATATTGTTGTTAAGTCGATCTTCGGGCTCAGGCTGTGGCCCTTCCTTTCTGCCACGTTTGTCGTTAATCATTCCATTTAGGAAAATAGCTAACTCCCTGTCGCTAAGAAGAAGGAAATCAGGGTCATCATCTCTTTTTAGCCAGCTGCTTATCTCAGACCTTGTCACTTGCTTATCTGCTACGGCAAATAAGTCAATCATCTTAGTATCGTTGAAATCGAAAGTGTAGCGCAGGCGTCGTAATATATCGTTATTTTCCATTGTATGTATTTTTAAGGGTGCAAGATAAGGTAAAAATTTTATTTGTTGGTTATAAAAGGGCTATTGTACGGTATAGGATTCTACTTATAATTTAATATTGGCACGAAAACTGTAAAAGCAAAGAGGTATTCGGGGAAATAATAAGTATTACATCAAAAATATCGGCTGCAAGGTATGTGTTTCTATACTTTATTTGTGGTAATTTAGTTAATGATATATTTCAATCTGTTGATATATTGATTCTTGTTGCAAAGATTTATTTATTTGCAATTATTATTTTAAGTTGTTTTTATTCTTATATTTGTTATTCTATTTTTACATTTTTGAATAAATGCATATTAGTAAAGATATTGATATGGAGGGTTTTTATAAAAGATTTTTCCATACATTGGTTGTGTTTTGTCTCAAGTATATGGGAGATATTGAGAAATCTAAAAACATTGCTCAGGATTGTTTTTATAAAATGTTGACTTCTGATTTTAAGGTTTTATCTGAAGAAAATACTAAAGGATTTCTATATAAAACAGCTCGAAATTTATGTCTCTCTGAGTTAAGGCACCAAACGGTTGTAGATAACTTTAACGAATTACACAAAAATTAACTCTGAAGAGTTTTATGAAAATAATATTGAAGAGCAGGAAAGGAATGCTCTGGTTTATAAAACCATTAAAACTCTGCCTGTCCAGTCTGAAAAGGTTATTCTTTTAACCCTTAAAGAATATTCGAATAAAGAAATTGCAGAGGAATTAGGCGTATCCATTAATACTGTTAAAACCCTTAAGAAGCTTGCTTTCTCTAAGCTTAGAGATAATCTTAAATATTATAAATATTTATTGCTATTATACTTTTTTAAAAAAAACTTAGAATTTTATTCACCCGTTTTTTATTGCTCAGGCGTTATATAAATGAATGCAAAATTTGTTTATATAATAATGAAAGAGTATTTTAAAGATCAAGATAAATTAAAGCAGTATATTAATGTTGCAGAACAGATTGATATTGATGAAATGTATGCTGATTTAAATTATAGATTTAAAAGGCATAGAAAAATAAAATTAGTTAGGGAAAGTTTAAAATATGCAGCATTAATTTTGATTGTTTTAGGTCTGCCTTATTTCTTCTATAAGGTATCTATAAAAAAGACAAGTACTGTAATATCTAAAACTGATATTATTAAACCACGTCCAAACGATGCAAGATTAGTTTTTGAGGATGGGAATTATATCAATTTATCATCATTGGTAGATACAAGTATGTTAAATAAGGCAGGAGTTGAGTTTGATAAGATTTCTTCTACTGTTAGATACAAAATTGATGATATAGAGAACGAATTAATTCCTAAGCGTATAGTTGTTCCCCGGGGAGCTGAAATTAATGTAATGCTTAGCGATGGAACAAAGGTTTATCTTAATTCCGAAAGTGAATTGGAATTCCCTAAAAAGTTTATTGGTAAATATAGGAAAGTAAAAATGAAGGGGGAGGCTTTCTATAAAGTTAAAAAGAATGAAGAACATCCATTTATCGTTGAAACCTCTCATGTGAGTATTATTGTGACAGGGACAAAATTTAACATAAAAGCCTACTCTGATGAAGGTAATATTCAAACAACATTGGTAGAAGGGGGAGTGGATGTTTATTATGGCGTTGATAGAAAAAAGAAGGTTAGCATAGTTCCATCTCAGCAAGCTGATTTTTTAAAGAAAGATGGGGAACTAAAGGTAAAGAATGTTGATACACATTTTTATACCGCATGGTTAGAAAGAAAATTTGTATTTAAGGATCAGACTTTAGAAGATATAATGATTATTCTTTCCAGATGGTACGATATAGAGGTGTTTTTTCAGAATCCAGAGTTGAAAAAGTTTATTTTTTCAGGAGAACTTGACAGGTATGATAGTATAAATAAAATTTTAGATTGCATAGAAAAAACAGGAGATATTGATGTTAAAATTGACAATAGAACAGTGATTTTAAGAAAAAGACAGATGTATTAATTGAAAAGAAATAAATCTAAGGCACATAGAATAGGGAGTGTTGCTGCACTCCCTTTAAAATAATATTGCCCTTTGCAAAGGGCAATATTTTTTTTAAAGAGAACAAATGAAAGATAAAATTTTCAAAATATTACTAATTCTGACTTCTATTTTTATATTACTCATTATGGGAGGTATTATTTACTCTCTTGTTAATGGAGCAATACCAGCTTTTTCTAAATATGGCTGGAATTTTATCTTTTCTTCCGAATGGAACCCTCACCCGGATAGAGAACAATACGGGGCCTTTTCATTTATTGCAGGAACTGTTATGACATCTTTTCTTGCCATTATATTTTGTATTCCTTTATCTTTTCCAATTTCTCTTTTCGTGGGAGATTATTTTAAAGGAACAAAAATAGCACAATTTATCAGTGCAGTTGTTGATTTATTGGCAGGAGTACCTTCAATAGTTTACGGATTATGGGGATTTTATACACTACGCCCGATCATAGTTGATTTGGGACTAAACAGTCAGGGTTTTGGAGTATTTACATCTGCAATAATCCTGACAATAATGATAATACCATATGCCACTTCATTAAGTAGCGAATTTATAGGAATGGTTCCTAACGATCTTAAGGAAGCCTCATTTGCTCTTGGATCTACGAAACTAGAGGTTATTAAAAAAGTAATTTTTCCATCTGCCAGTTCTGGTATCTTTGCTGCCTACATACTTGCTCTCGGCAGGGCATTAGGGGAAACAATGGCAGTTACCATGCTTATAGGTAATGTCAATACCATACCAGAAAATATTTTCGCATCAGGTAATACTATGGCAAGCGTTATTGCCAATCAATTTGGAGAGGCCGAAGGACTAAAATTAAGTTCTTTAATAGCCATTGGACTACTTCTTTTCGTTGTTACTGCTATAATAAACAGTATAGGAAGACTAATTATAAAGAAACTGAGTGTTTGATATGGATAAAAAACTAAAATACCGACTTGTAAAAGACAAACTATTTTTCTTAATTGTTTGCTTTATATCGTTTTTAACTCTTGTTCCATTAGCCTCTATACTATGGAAACTTATAAGCAAAGGTATAAAACAAATAAATTTAAGTTTTTTTATTGAAACTGCACCCAGTACCTTAGAAGCTATGCTAGCTAAGTCTGGTAATGAAATTATTCCGGGTGGTATCTCCAACGGTATTGTTGGTACATTAATAATGGTATTGGTTGCTTCCATTTTAGCTATTCCTATTGGTATCTTATCGGGAATACAATTGGCAGAAAATCCGAATAAAATATTATCTAAAACAATACGATTTATTACAGAATTGCTGCAGGGAACACCTTCAATTGTTTTAGGTATTATTGCTTATGCGTGGATAGTAAAGCCTATAACACACGGATATTCCTCTCTTGCAGGGAGTGTTGCTCTTGCAATAATGATGCTACCCTTGATTGTGCGATCGACAGAGGAAAGTCTAAAAATGTTGCCTTCATCTCTAAAAGAAGCAGGCCTAGCATTAGGCACATCATATACAAATGTAGTTTTTAAGATTCTTCTTCCTTCCGCACTAAGTGGATTATTTACAGGAACTCTTCTTGCAATTTCGAGAGTAATGGGTGAAACAGCACCCCTTCTTCTTACTGCTTTGGGAAGTAATTTTATAAATCTCGATATTACCAAACCAACAAGTGCTGTTCCTCTTTTAATATGGGAATTCTATAATGATCCCAACCTAATAGACATGATATGGAGCTCATCCTTGTTTTTATTAATGCTAATTCTTATTTTTAATATAATAGCAAAAAGAATATCTAGGAAATGGAAAATTCAGTAAATAATATAAATAACCCTATACTAAAAATTAAAGATCTTTCAGTGTCGTACACTGAAGGCAAATACGCTGTTGAGAAAGTAAATGCAGAGGTAAAGAAAAACTCCATTACTGCAATTATGGGACCTTCAGGATGCGGGAAGAGTACTCTTTTAAGGGCCATAAATAGAATGCACGAATTATATCCGGACATAAAAGTAGAAGGAGATATATTCATAAATGACAAGAACATAATGAACATGAATCCTATGCTTGTGAGAAGAATGGCTGGTATGGTATTTCAAAGACCCAACCCCTTTCCTTCTATGAGTATTTATGATAATGTAATTGCCGGGTATAAACTTAATGGACTTAAACTAAAAAAGAATGTAAGAGACGATCTTGTTGAAAGTAGCTTACAAAATGTTGGTTTATGGGATGAAGTCAAAGATTCTCTGTACAAGAAAGGTATCTTTCTTTCAGGTGGTCAACAGCAAAGGCTATGCATTGCCAGATCAATTTCCATGCAGCCAGATGTCCTTTTAATGGATGAACCTACTTCTGCTCTTGATCCTATTGCAACAAAAAGAATAGAAGAATTATTACTGGATCTGAAAGAAAAATATACTATAATTATTGTTACTCATAATATGTCTCAGGCAGCACGTATTTCAGATTATTCTATGTTTATGTATCTTGGAAAACTAATTGAATATGATGACACCCAGAGAATGTTTACAAATCCAGGTAATAAAAAAACAGAAGAATACTTAACAGGACAATTTGGATAATAATCTTTCAAATAAAAGACAATGAGAAATAAAAATACTGCAATAGAAAACATAAAACTCGATTTTGAAGTTCTTGCTGAAACTACTCTTAAGCAATTAATTCTTATTCAGAAATTAATAAACAACAGTGATATAGATATTAATAATTTATGTAATGAAATTCAAAGAAATGAAATTATTATTGATACTTTTGAACTCAAAATAAATGATGGCGTTATCAATACTATTGTATTGTACAACCCTGTTGCAGGAGATTTAAGACATATTATTTCATACTTGAGAATGGCATCAAATCTTGAGAGAATGAGTGATTTAGCACAAAATATTTGTGATTTTTTTCACAAAATGGATAATAAAGAGACAATATCTCATTTTAAATCATCCCTGACAAAAATGATAAATCTGACAAACGAAATGGTAAAAAATTCTCTGCTTTCTTTTTCTGCAGAAGATATAGAGTTAGCTCATAAAACTATTAAAACAGACGACCAGGTGGATAATCTACTGATTGAAATTTCAAAAGAAATAATGTCAAAAAGCAGTAACAACATAGATTTTCATTCTGAAATAAATTCACTGATTTGTTTAAACAATATCACATATAATATAGAACGTATTGCTGACAATGCGACAAATATTGCCGAGGCTGTAATATATATGCTCAAAGGCAAAGATATAAGACACTCTGATAATAAATAAAAATTACTATCTGAATATTATAATAAACACTATAGAAATTAACATATGAGTAAATACAAGATTCTTATTGTAGATGACGAAGAAGATTTATGTGAGATACTTCAATTTAACCTTGAAAGTGAAGGTTTCGATGTTGATTCTGTTAATTCTGCAGAAGATGCTTTAAAACAACAATTAGAAGACTATGATCTTTTGCTTTTGGACGTAATGATGGAAGGTATGTCCGGTTTCAAACTGGCTGATAAAATTCGTAAAGAACTAAAATTAAATACTCCCATCATATTCCTGACAGCAAAGGACACCGAAAATGATATGCTCACAGGTTTCAACCTTGGAGGCGATGACTATATTTCAAAACCATTTTCAATTAAAGAAGTTTCTGCAAGAATAAAAGCAGTAATCAGAAGAACTCCTGAACAAAAATTGAAAAGTGAACTTCCTGAGATACTTACTTTCGAAGGTATTGAAATAAATACTATAAAAAAGAATATAAAAATCAACAACAACAAAGTATCCCTAACAAAAAAGGAATTTGAAATTCTTATTCTTCTTTGTACTAAACCAGGGCATATTCATTCAAGGGAAGAAATTCTTGATAAAATATGGAAAGATGAAGCTTTTGTTATGCACCGTACTGTTGATGTACATATTACAAGATTAAGAAAAAAACTCGGAGAATATGGCAAATATATAGTTAACAGATCTGGATACGGATACTGTTTTGAATTAATCTAAAATTTAAAAACTATGAAAAGAAGAAGATTTTTTGCTAAATCGTTTACATATAAACATAAATTATTTATATACTTTTTTGTCCTTTTTCTAATTTTCACCTTTAGTATTTTTTCTTTTCAGTATAAAAGAGAAAAACAATTTAAAACAGAACAACTAGAAACGACTCTTAACTGCTATACAGAAATAGTTTCAAAATATATTAAGGAAAATAATATAAGCATAAATGAATCTATAAATATAGACAATATAGTAAAAACTATTCCCTCTGAAGTTGTTAGAATAACAATCATTGACCTTAAAGGAGAAGTTCTTTATGATAACTCTGTTTCCGAAACAGAAAAAATGGAGAGTCACATTAACAGACCGGAAATAAGAAGGGCCCTTATATCTGATTTTGGAACTAGTATAAGATTTTCAAATACTATAAATAAAGATTTTTACTACTACGCTAAATTTTATGATTCTTACTATGTAAGAACAGCCCTTCCCTACGATATTAAAGTTATAACCTTCCTAAAGACAGATAATTTATTTTTATACTTTTTATTATTTGTATTTATAATTATATTATTTTCTCTAATATATTTGTCGGACAGATTAGGAAAATCAATTTCTACTTTAAAAGAATTTGCAATAAAAGCTGCCAACGATACATTCGATATCAATGCCCCTACTTCATTCCCCCAAAATGAACTTGGCACCATAGGTAGAAGAATAATAAGTATTTACTCAAATATGTTAAAAACAAAGGAGCAATTAAGCCTTGAAAAAGAAAAACTTATAATGCATCTTCATAATTCAGATGAAGGAATTGCAATATTTACACCTGAAAAAGAAAAAATATATGCAAATACTAAATTTATACAATATATAAACACTATTTTAGATGAGCCTACTTTTAATATAAACAAATTATTTGTTTCAAATGATTTTAAAGTCATAAATGAGTTTATTAAAAATAAGTTAGATGAAGAAATTATTCCAAGCAACTTACCAGTATTCAAACAGAAGATAAGCAAAGGTGGAAAATTTTTTGTGATCAAAACTATTGTCTTTGTTGACAAAAGCTTTGAAATAATAATATTGGATATATCCGGAACAGAGAAAAATCGTATACTTAAACAAGAAATGACAAGTAATATTGCTCATGAATTAAAAACTCCTGTAAGTTGCGTACGAGGATATCTGGAAACAATTATCACAAACGAAGATATTGAAAAGGATAAAAGAGATTTCTTTATTGACCGGTCTTATAATCAAATCCTAAGATTATCAAATCTGATTAGAGATATATCGTTGATAACAAAAATAGAAGAAGCTGGGGAGTTTTATGAAAAGGAAACAATAAATATAAAAGGCACTGTAGAGGATATTAAAAATGATCTTTCTTTAATACTTAGAGAAAATAATATCTCTGTAAAAATAAATATAGACAAAAAGGTAAATGTAAAAGGTAATAATTCTTTAATCGAATCTATCTTCCGTAATTTGTTTGATAATGCAATAAACTATGCAGGTAGAGACATTGAAATTAATGTTGAAAATTATATGGAAGACGATGATTATTATTATTTTTCATTCTATGATAATGGCAAAGGAGTTCCTGAAGAACACCTTAAACGATTGTTCGAAAGATTCTACAGAATAGGAGAAGGAAGAACCAGGAAATCAGGTGGTTCTGGCCTAGGATTGTCTATAGTTAAGAATGCAGTATTATTCCATAAAGGGGAAATAACTGCAAAAAACAGAAAAGACGGAGGATTAGAATTTTTATTTACCTTGAGCAAATAAATTCCCCATAAAAACATAAGAAAAAAGGCGACCTTACTAAGGTGGCCTTTTACTTTTATATTCAATTGATTCAGTTCAATTACAAACAGTTAACAATATTTGCACATAAACAGAATAATTGATCAAAATATGATATAGAACTACTTTTATTTTTTAAAAAATACACATATATTTGCATTTCGTTTAAGAAATCAAAATAAGTCCACAAACTAATTGATTAACAGACTATTAAAAATAACATATTTAAATATTAATTTCCCCCGTTATACGGGTCAAACCAAAATCTTACAAATATGAGTACTAAGTACGTTTACACATTTGGAGACGGTAAGGCAGAAGGCCGCGCAGACATGAAAAATCTGTTAGGTGGTAAAGGAGCGAACCTTGCCGAAATGAATCTTATTGGAGTACCGGTTCCTGCCGGATTTACAATCACAACAGAAGTTTGTACACTATACAACCAAGAAGGAAAAGACGCAGTAATCAAACTTATAGAAAAAGAAGTTAAAGCAGGTATCGCCTCTGCAGAGAAAGCAATGAATGCTAAATTCGATTCTAAAGGAGAAGAATTTCCTCTATTACTTTCTGTTCGTTCTGGAGCAAGGGTTTCAATGCCTGGAATGATGAACACAGTTCTTAACTTGGGTATGAATGATGAGACTGTGAAAATTGTTGCTGAAAAATCAGGTAACGAAAAATTTGCTTACGATTCATATCGTCGTTTCATTCAGATGTATGGTGACGTAGTTATGGGTGTTGAGGCCGAGGAAGGTGAACATTGCCCATTCGAAACTGTACTCGATAAAGTTAAACATGCAAAAGAATATTCTTCAGATGCTGAATTCACTGTAGAAGATCTTAAATCTATAGTTGCAGATTTTAAAACAGTAGTAAAAAGTCATGCAGGAATAGACTTCCCAACTAACCCTTGGGATCAGTTATGGGGAGCTATTTGCGCTGTATTCGATTCTTGGAATACTGAAAGAGCTATTCTTTACAGAAGAATGGAGCAAATTCCAGAAGAATGGGGAACGGCTGTGAACGTTCAGGCTATGGTATACGGTAACATGGGTGAAAACTCTGCTACTGGAGTTTGTTTCTCTCGTGATGCTGCTACTGGTGAAGATATTTTCAACGGTGAGTACCTAATCAACGCCCAAGGTGAAGATGTTGTTGCTGGTGTTCGTACTCCACAGGAAATCACAATCGAAGGTTCTAAAAGATGGGCTGCACGTGGTGGTGTTTCTGAAGAAGAAAGAAAAGCAAACTTCCCTTCATTAGAGGAAGCTATGCCAGAAATATATAAACAACTTGACGAAGTTCAACAAAAACTGGAAGATCACTATAGGGATATGCAAGATATGGAGTTTACTATTCAAGATGGTAAGCTTTGGATGCTTCAAACTCGTAGTGGTAAGAGAACAGGTGCAGCTATGGTAAAAATGGCTGTTGATATGCTAGAGGAAGGTATGATAGATGAAAAAACAGCTATCATGCGTCAAGAACCAAATAAATTAGATGAATTACTTCACCCTGTTTTCGAAACAGAAGCACTAAGTAATGCTGTTGTTCTTTCCAAAGGTCTTCCTGCATCTCCTGGTGCTGCTACTGGTAAAATCGTATTTACAGCAAGTGCCGCAGAAGAGTGGGCTGCAAGAGGTGAAAAAGTTATTCTTGTTCGTAGAGAAACTTCTCCAGAAGACTTAAAAGGAATGTATGCTGCTGAAGGTATTCTTACTGAAAGAGGTGGTATGACTTCTCACGCTGCCGTTGTTGCTCGTGGTATGGGTAAATGTTGTATTTCTTCTGCTGCTGGTATTTCTGTAACTGGAAAATCACTAAAAATTAACGGTAGAGAATTCAAAGAAGGTGAGTTTATCTCTCTAAACGGTTCTACAGGTATTGTTTATGAAGGTAAGGTTGCTACTGTTACTCCATCACTACATGGAGACTTTGGTAAGATGATGGATCTTGCTGAGAAAAACACTAGAATGTATGTGAGAACAAACGCTGATACTCCTGCTGATGCAAAAACTGCACGTGAATTTGGAGCTAAAGGTATTGGTCTTTGCCGTACAGAGCACATGTTCTTCGAAGGAGATAGAATCTGGGCTATACGTGAGATGATTCTTGCAAATGACGTTAAAGGTCGTAAAGAAGCTCTTGCTAAATTATTACCTATCCAAAGAGAAGATTTCTCCGGTATTCTTAAAGCTATGGACGGCTTAGGAGTTACTATCCGTTTATTAGATCCTCCATTGCACGAATTTACTCCAAATGACGAAGCTTCTCAAATAGAAATGGCTGAGAGAACAGGTATTTCTCTTGATGTTATCAAGACTAAAGTTGAATCTCTTCACGAATTCAACCCAATGCTCGGTCATAGAGGTTGTCGTCTAGGTAACACTTACCCAGAAATTACAGAAATGCAGGCTCGTGCTATTTTACAGGCTGCATGTGATCTTAAACTTAAAGGTTTTAATCCAAAGCCAGAAATCATGGTTCCTCTTATTGGTACTGTAAAAGAGCTTAAGATGCAGGCTGATATTATAAGATCGACAGCTGCTCACGTTTTCTCTGAAAAAGGTATTGAAGTTGATTTCATGGTAGGTACAATGATTGAGATTCCTCGTGCTGCTCTTACAGCTAACGAAATTGCTGAGGTTGCTGAGTTCTTCTCATTCGGTACTAACGACCTTACTCAGATGGGATTCGGTTATTCCAGAGATGATGCTGGTAAATTCTTACCTATCTATATTGAAAAAGGTCTTCTTAAAAACGATCCTTTCCAAATATTAGATCAAGAAGGTATCGGTCAATTAGTACAAATGGGTGCTGACAAGGGTCGTTCTACTCGTCCAGATATCAAACTTGGTATCTGTGGAGAGCATGGAGGAGAGCCTTCATCTGTTATTTTCTGCGATAAAGTTGGAATGGACTACGTTTCTTGTTCTCCTTTCCGTGTACCTATTGCACGATTAGCTGCTGCGCAAGCTGCTATTATGCATAAATAAGATATTCTTAAATATCATATTTCAAAGGCTATCTCTTAAGAGATAGCCTTTTTCTTTACATCCATATATATAGCCTAAAAAATTATTAAAAACAGTACCTATTAACATAAATTCAACGTATTACTATATAAAAGTATTCTTTGATAATATTTAAATATTTTGTAAATTGTATAAAACTATAACCTAAAGCCTTAAAATCATGGGAATAATATCTTTAAACAACACACAGCTATTACTAATAGAAAGAGACCTTAATGGATTAGAAATATTAATGCCAATGCAAATATTTACTATAGCTGGAAAAATTGATGATCAGATTCGCTTTCCCAAACTGGAAACTGAAGAAAAATATAAAGTAATCTGCAAAATCATAAAAAAGATTGACAGAGCAATGTATAATGTTCTTCCTAATGAATATTATGACTTAATCAATATTGAGAATAAGGGTATTGAAAACAAAGAAGCAGAAGTAATTAAACAAAGACTAGTTGATGTTTTAAGAAAATATATAGATATCCCTGTATTAACGGAACATGATGAAACAAAGTTTATCGAAATTGTTGCTAAGGAAATTACACAGGCAATGATAAAAGGAAATTATTTATAAAGAAATAAAGAAAATGTCCCGCAAGAGCGGGACATTTTTTATTTATTTATATTCGTTAATAATATTTTCAACATCAGCAGGAGCTACTCTACCGTAAACTCTTTCACCAACTAATACAACTGGTGCAAGTCCACATGCTCCAACGCAACGAAGGCTCGAAAGAGAGAACTTACCATCCTCTGTAGTTTCTCCAACTTTAATATCAAGTAAACGCTTAAATTCGTCTAATACTTTTTCTGCACCACGAACATAACAAGCAGTTCCCATACATATTGATATTGGATGTTCTCCTTTAGGCGTCATATTAAAGAATGAGTAGAAAGTAACCACTCCATAAACTTTAGCTACAGGCACATTAAGTTCCCTAGCTATAATTTCCTGCACTTCAGCAGGAAGATAGCCAAAAATGCTTTGTGCCTTGTGAAGAACATTAATAAGTTCGCCTGCCTTATTATTAAAGGATTTACAAACCTCTATTAGTTCCTCTACCTTCTCTTTAGGTAATTTAATTTTAATTTTTGCCATAACTTATTTATCTAATCGGATATTAATCCTGATAGTTCAACATTACTCAATAACAATCTCTTTACTCTTATCAAAATAATGAGTATGCAATAAATGGTGAGATTTCTCACTCATTGGCTTTCCTAAGAATTCCTCATAAATTTTTATGATTTCTGGATTCTCATGAGATTTTCTTAGTTTTTTACCTGCATCTTCTCTATATACTGCAAGAGCACGAGCCTTAAGAATGTTATAATCCCCATGATGAAGTGGCTGACCACCTCCACCAATACATCCACCAGGACAAGCCATGATTTCTATTGCATGATATTCTGACTTACCATCGCGAATATCTTCTAGCATTTTACGTGCATTACCTAATCCATGAGCTATACCGATGTTTAACTTCAAACCATCAAAATCAATAGTTGCACTACGTAATCCTTCATGACCACGAAGTTGTTCAAAATCAACTTTCTCAAGTTTCTTCTTAGTAAAAATTTCATAAGCAGTACGAACTGCAGCCTCAATTACTCCACCAGTTGCTCCAAAAATAACAGCAGCTCCCGTTGATTCACCTAGAGGATGATCGAAATCTTCTCCCTGTAATGAATTAAAATCTATATTTGCACGTTTAATTAAATGAGCTAATTCTCTTGTTGAAATAGAGTAATCAACATCAGGATTTCCATCTACTGAGAACTCCTCACGTTCACATTCGTATTTCTTGGCAAGACAAGGCATAATAGAAACAACTACCATATCTTCTCTCTTAATACCCATTTTCTCTGCCATATATGTCTTAGCAACAGCACCAAACATCTGCTGTGGAGAACGAGCGGTGGAAGGAATATCCTTCATTGATGGGAATTGATGCTCAAAGAATTGAACCCAAGCTGGACAACAAGAAGTAAGTATAGGAAGACGAACATCCTTATCTCCATTTAAGAAACGAGTAAGTCTGTCTAGTAACTCTGTTCCCTCTTCCATAATAGTTAAGTCAGCTGCGAAATCTGTATCATAAACCTGATCAAATCCTAATTGACGAAGAGCAGAAACCATTTTATCTGTTACAAGTGTTCCTGGCTCTAATCCAAATTCTTCACCAAGAGCAGCTCTAACCGCAGGGGCAGTCTGAACAACTACTGTTTTATCAGGATTAGCAAGATCCCTAATTAATTTATTTGAATGATTAACTTCAGTAAGAGCACCAACAGGACAAACAGCAACACACTGACCACAATATGTACACTCAGAATCCTGAAGATCTTGTTCAAATGCAGGAGCAACAACAGAAGAGAATCCTCTATTAATAGCAGAAAGTACACCAACAGTCTGTACTTCATTACACATCATCTCACAACGACGGCACAAAATACATTTATCCATATCACGAATAATAGACGGAGAATAATCTACCTTAAATGTTGATTTCTCACCTTCAAATGGTATTTCTCTGATACCCATTTTAATTGCAAGGTCCTGTAACTCACAATTTCCAGACTTAGGACAAACCAAACAATCTGTTGGGTGATCAGAAAGAATCAGCGATAATACTGTTCTTCTTGCATTCAATACTCTTAATGTATGTGTATGCACAACCATACCTTCAGCGCAGTCTGTTGCACAAGAAGGAGCAAGATTACGACGTCCTTCTACTTCTACAACACAAATACGACACGAAGCAGGTTTATTTTGAATACACATATTCTCTACATTCATGTAGCAAAGAGTAGGAATATCTATACCAATTTTTTTAGCTGCATCTAAGATCGTTGTTCCTTTTTTTACTTCAACAACCTTATTATCTATGGTTAATTTTATCATTTCACTCATTTTCGGATCCTCCTTATTGTATGCTTATAGCATTAAACTTACATTTTTCCATACAAGCACCACACTTAATACATTTTTCTGTATCAATAATGTGAGCTTCCTTACGTTCACCTGTAATACAACTTACAGGACAGTTTCTTGCACAAAGAGTACATCCAACACAAAGATCAGGATCTATATGGTAATTCAACAGTGCTTTACACTGACCAGCAGGACACTTACCATCTTCAACGTGAGCAATATACTCATCCCAGAAATTATCCATTGTCGAAAGTACAGGGTTAGGAGAAGTCTGTCCTAATCCACAAAGAGCAGTATCTTTAATAACATTACTCAAATTCTTGAGAATGTCAAGATCTTCCATTGTAGCTTTACCTTTAGTAATTTTATCTAACATCTCATAAAGACGCTTATTACCAATCCTACAAGGAGAACATTTACCACAAGATTCTTCTACAGTAAAGTCAAGATAAAACTTTGCCATGGCTACCATACAATCATCTTCATCCATTACAATCATACCACCTGATCCCATCATAGAACCAGCAGCAATAAGATTATCAAAATCAATAGGAGTATCAAGGTGTTTTTCTGTTAAGCATCCCCCGGAAGGTCCACCAGTCTGAACAGCTTTAAATTTCTTACCATCTTTAATACCACCACCGATTTCATAAATAACTTCTCTTAAAGTAGTACCCATAGGGACTTCAATAAGACCTACGTTATTAATCTTTCCGGCAAGAGCAAATACTTTTGTCCCTTTTGATCTTTCAGTACCAATTTTATTAAACCAACTAGCACCTTTAAGAATGATAACAGGTATATTAGCCAAAGTCTCAACGTTATTCACGTTTGTTGGCTTACCAAGATAACCTGACTCAGCAGGGAAAGGAGGTTTTACTGTTGGCTCACCTCTTAAACCTTCCATTGAATGTATTAGGGCAGTTTCCTCACCACAAACGAATGCACCTGCACCATAACGCAATTCAATGTCAAAACTGAATCCTGTTCCCATTATATCCTCACCAAGCACACCCATTTCACGTGCCTGACCAATAGCAATTTTCAATCTTTCAATAGCTAAAGGATATTCAGCACGTATATATACCAAACCTTTATCTGCACCTATACAGTATCCACAAATAGCCATAGCCTCAATTACTGAATGAGGATCTCCTTCAAGAATAGAACGATCCATAAATGCACCTGGATCTCCTTCATCAGCATTACATACTACATATTTCTGATCAGCTTTATTCTTTGCTGCAAATCCCCACTTTAATCCTGTTGGGAATCCACCTCCTCCTCTACCACGAAGACCAGATTCAACTATTTCATTAATAACATCTTCCGGAGTACTGTCACCAATACATTTAGCCAAAGCAGCATAGCCATCTCTGGCAATATACTCTTCAATATTTTCAGGATTTATAAAACCACAGTTTCTTAATGCAATACGCAACTGTTTCTTATAAAAATCCATATGTTTCGAATCACTTACAATCTCTTTCTTATCAGGATCAACGTAAAGCAAACGTTCAACTTTACGGCCTTTTATAATATGTTCATTGATAATTTCTTCTGCATCCTCGGGTTTTACGTGAGTATAGAAGGTATTATCTGGCAACATCTTAACAATAGGACCTTTTTCACAAAATCCGAAACATCCTGTTGCCACAACCTGAACCTCTTTATCAAGATCTTTTTCTTTCAAACACTCATTAAGTTTATTCTGAATCTCCTGACTTGAAGAAGCACGACACCCCGTACCTCCACAAACAAGAATATGCATATTATACTGTTTCATAATTGTATAGCTGCTTTAAATTATTCAATAGTTTTATAATTCACTGGAATAATACCATCTACCAACTCATTATTCTTTATATACTTTTCGATAATCTCATCAGCTTTATCCTGGTCAACATTACCAAAAACAACCGGATCCTGTCCTGGTTTAGTTATCTCAACTGTTGGTTCAGCATAGCAATATCCCATGCATCCTGTTTGAGTAACAACAGCAGGAATACTCCTTTTCTCCAAAGCAGAAATAAAGAATTCCATTGTCTCTTTTGCTCCAGAAGCGATACCACAAGTAGCCATAGCAACCTTAACCTGAAGAATCTTCTCAGGCTTATCGCTTCTTTCCCTTAAATCAATCTTTGACTTAACACTTTCCTTAATTTTCTTAAGGTCAGCAAGGGATTTGATCTTTTCCATAACTGTTTTTTATTTATAAATTAAAAATTTATTGATCTATTAATCTCTTATACTCTATCCAATATTTATTTCCTTCAAATTTTCATTTATCATCTCTTTAAGATATCTAAGAACCTCCGGTTCATTTATAGGCACTCCTTCCAAAACTTCATTAACATCATTCGTATTAAAAACATACTCTCCTTTACCAGTCTTGTGTTTATAAACAAAAGACATCTCCGGATTAGCCCCAACAAGCAGAACGACTGTTCCTGCTATATCTCCCAAAGATGGCCTATCAAGATTAT
>CAXXRT010000007.1:0-60103 GCA_963666945.2 Marinifilaceae bacterium | reverse complement strand
GAAATAGATCCATGCGTTAAATTAATTGTTTCTGAATCAGGTAGTGATTATTTTGATGCAATACATCTTTCAAATATTGTATGTCAGCACGAGAAGTTCTATCCGGAGGGAGGAGCAAAGAATGTAGCTCGTCGTGATGGAATGGCAACCACAGTTCTTTCTGCAGTTACAACCATAGGAAGTATTCCTGAATATTATTTCCAGGCGGTAGGAAGTGGAACAGGAGCCATTGCTGCATGGGAGGCCAATAAACGATTTCTAGAGGATGGTCGTTTTGGTACCAAAAAGATGAAATTAATGGTTTCTCAAAATATTCCATTTTTGCCAATATACGATGCATGGAAAGCAAAATCACGTGATTTACTTCCATTGGATGACAAACTTGCAAGAAAGCAGGTTGAAGAAATTAATGCTAAGGTATTGTCTAATCGTAAGCCCCCATATTCTTTAAAAGGAGGTTTGTTTGATGCCTTAACAGACACTGATGGTGAGGTTTTGGCTGTCACAAATGATGATGCAGCAAAGGCAGGGGAATTATTTAAGGAACTTGAAGGAAACGATCTTGAACCAGCTGCAGCTGTTGCCGTTTCGTCTTTAATTCAAGCCGTGGAAAATAACCAAGTAGAAAAAGATGCTGTTATAATGCTTAATATTACCGGAGGAGGAATAGAGAAGTTTAAGAATGAAAATGAGATTCATTATAAGAAGCCGGACATGGTTTTTCCTCTTGATCCTAATCCTGAATTGGTAATTAATAAGGTATTGGAATTGTTTTAAATTATAATAAGATATAACCTATTAAAATGCTCATTTTTTAAAAAATGAGCATTTTTTTCTCTGATAATTCTAAAATTAATATCAGTGTAATATTCATTATAGCTGTTCCTTTTATTCTGTTTAGTCAGAAATGCAGTAAAATCTTAATAGTTGTTAAATCAGATACTTAATTAACCCTTATTAACGGTTATTGGCATTTACTAACACTATTTAGCCATATATTTGCAGTGTCACAGTTAGTTTTTTTCATAAGTTTGTAAGAGTTAGTAAAGATAAAAGGCAGCCATTTGGCTGCCTCTTTTCTTTTTGAATTATAAATAAATGAAATATCTTTAAACTAATTCAATAATTACCTATAGAATCAATTAAATATCTATCATTTCCTGAACCTCTCCAAGACCTTCCTGATAAATCTTTCCCATTTCACATGAAACAATCTTACATGTTTCTTCTTTGTTTTTCTTTGAGACCGAGTAACCTGGCTAACAACTTCCCCGCTTTGTGGAGCAGGAACTTTTCTACATTCACAGAAAGTATAAATAAGGAAATATACATTTATTCATACATATATTTCTCATATTTCCCGGCAATTGAAACAAAATATTTTAAATGTAGTTTAAGTATAAAGAGTAAATTATTTATCATGAAGATAAAAACAATGAATTTGCTGATCTTTCTCATTGCGGTATATATTCTTTTTTATTTTCCTGAGAATATGGATAAGTCATATAAATATGTCAATGATGTCATGAAAATAAGTAGTTCTGCTTTCGAAAACGGTGCGATGATACCGGCTAAGTATACATGCGATGGGCAAAATATTTCTCCATCGCTGGAATGGAGTGGTTTTCCTGGTGAAACAGAGAGTTTTGTTATTATATGCGACGATCCGGATGCCCCAGGAAAAGTTTGGGTACATTGGGTAATATATAATATTCCAAAGCATGTTAACAGCCTTGAAGAAGATGTTCCAAGTCTGAAGGTGCTAACAAATGGCGCTATTCAGGGAAAAAACGATTTTGGAAAGATAGGTTATGGTGGACCGTGTCCTCCAAGTGGGACACACCGTTATTATTTTAAAATCTATGCACTGGATGTTTCCCTGCCTGATACGCCAGGGCTTAAAAAAAGTCAGGTATTGGATGAAATTGAAGGTCATGTGTTGGAAGAGGCTCAATTGATTGGTAAGTATAGCAGGTAAAAAATTAAAAGCTCCACTGAAACAGTAGAGCTTTTTTCTTTGAGGTCGGTGGCGGATTCGAACCGCCGTACATGGTTTTGCAGACCACTGCCTAGCCACTCGGCCAACCGACCATTTTGTCTTTGCGTGTGCAAATGTAATATTTTTTTGCTTAATGCCGCAAGTTTTTATTGAAAAATATACGGAATCTTTTTCAAAAGGTTAGTTAATAATATAATTTGAAAAAGTTAAACTGTCATAAGATGCTGGTTTTGCATGTCTTGTTAAAGAGAGAAGAGATATTTAAGCTATAGGCAACAGGGTGATATTCTAATTTATTTATAGAATTTTATTGCAATGAAAGTATGGAAAGTATTTTATTGATAAGGTACAGAATATAAAAAAACGGAACTCACCCAGATCAAAAGGTGAGTTCCGAAAACAGTTATGGAAATGAGTATTTAAGTATTAATTACTTACTAGTTCTTTTTTTGCCGAGATCGAGCTTTTTGCAAAGTTATCAATCTGACGTTTGGCAACTTTAGGATTAGCCACTGTACATGGCCCGTTAACACAGCCTCCCTCACAGCTCATTACTTCTATGAAATTCTCTTCAGGTGTCTTTTTAGTTACCAGTCTTAGTGTCTTGATGCTATTTTTGTCAATACCGTTGATAATCATAGGGTTGAAATTCATTTCTTCTCCCACAGCTGCTTTAATTGCACTGCTTACCCCACCGCTGGCAGCAAATCCCCTTGCTTCTCCTGTAATAGAGTTGTTTAGTTCAATATTCTCGCATTCAAGAACATCTATTCTATTTGCTATTAGATATGCACCAATCTCCTCAAAGTTCAGTACATAGTCGGTATAAGGGTCATGTGCAGCTTCGTATTTCTTGGCTATACAGGGACCAACAAAAGTTATTTTTGCATCGGGATAATTCTCCTTTACCATCTTAGCGGTATAATGCATAGGTGTTTTTGTGTCCGATACAAATGGTTTTAGCTCCTGTATGTGTTTATCAACCAAACTTGTGTAAGCAGGACAACAAGATGATGTCATGAAATTATGACCTTCTTCAAGTCTTTCCTGTAGCTCGTGACTTTCGTGAACGGCTGTTGTATCAGCTCCTATCTGCAACCTCAATCACATCAGTAAAACCTAGTTCCTTTATTCCTTTTAATATTTTAGCGGGATCGGTCTTAAACTGACCAGCAATGGCCGGTGCCACTATGGCTATGTTCTTTTCCCCGGATTTAATACTTTCGTGGACCTGTACCAACTGTGATTTTTCCATTATTGCACCAAAAGGGCATGCTGTAATACATTTACCGCAGTTAATACATTTGTCCTTGTCAATATGCTCAATGCCGTTCTCGTCTTTTGAGATTGCATTTACAGGACACGATTCCTCGCATGGCACAGGTATATAAACAATGGCATGGTAAGGACATGCCTGCTTACAAAGACCACAGTTTACACATTTGTTGTGATCAATATGTGCCTGCCCATTTATAATCTGAATTGCTTCCTTAGGACAGTTCATCATACATGGTCTTCCTTCGCATCCTTTGCAAAGATTGGTTACAGTGTAGTTTATTCTTACACATGCACTACATGCCTCATCCACTACGGTTAGTATAGTATCCGAAAAATCTTTTTTCTCAAGACTGTGTCTTGCATACTCAGATAAAGGTGTTAATTCATCTTCTTCATCATCAATATTATACCCGAGAGTCGCCATTATCTTGTACTTCAACACTGCCCTGTCTTTATGAACGCAACATCTTATAGATTGTTTGTTCTTGGGCCTCATCTCAATGGGGATTCGGTCAATCTCTTCTATTAGCTGATCCTTAACTAATAATTTGCATAGTTTGATCAGTAATTCCCTTCTTGTTACTAATGCATAATTATTGTATGCCATTTTTGTATTTCTCTTTTAATATATTAATGACTTTACTTGTACTTGCCTGTGCTACTATTTCTCCGTTTATTTCAACAAAGGGAGGTTTTTTGTCTTTAAGATCATAACAATGGTTCAGACAAGTGGAAGTACTTATTTTCACCCTGTCTTTGAATTGCTGAGGGAGCTTTTCCTGTAATAGTTGAAGTTCTGCATTGCCCATAATATAGCAAAGAGTTCCAACACAAATCTTTATTTCTATTTTCTCTTCCATTTTTTAATTTTTAAATAAAGACTAATTCAACTTCTTTTAAAAACTTGTCTTCCAACATGTTTTTGATCTTCTTAATGACTATGCGTCTTATCTCAAGCTCAACAGGAAGATTTGGATCCTGATGGGCATTATTGATTCTTGTTCCTACCATAAAGGTTATTTTATCACTTCCCAACAGCAGCCTTACAATATCTGCCGCAGGTCCTTTCTCGTTTATGCCCTTGTAGTCGGTTTTCTCCAGTAGCTCGGCAACTTTACCTATTGTTAATATCCCTTCTGTTACCAGATCTATCCCAGCCATCTTTGATGCTGGAGGGATAGAAGGATCCGGACTCATCAACCCTACCTCTATTGGAAGTTTTAGCTCTCTGGAGATTATCGACGATGTTGTTCCCCCGCAGATAATTCTTTTGCCATTGAAATCCTTTACAATGTCCGCAAGCTGGGCGTCTCTTTCTTCATCAAACGGAGGCCCGCTACAAAGCAACAGATTTCTGGGATTTCTTACATAAATAACGTTGCATGTGGTGTCGTCTTTAAGTTTTAATCCATCATTTCTTTCTGCTTTGTTTACTATCTTTTGGGCAAGTGATTTAGCCGATATGTATGGCTCCCTCTTTATTATGTCTATGACAAAATCAACTACCTGTTCGTTCCAGCCGAAGGGCATATTGGGAGAACCCATTCCCGATTGACTTACTCCGTCGGAGTAGAAGATTATTCTGTCTTCTTTCTTGATATTGAAATTGGATACATACATTCTTGCATCACTGAGCTTCTCTCTTTTAAGAACTATCAGTTCTTTTTCCGGTACAAATAATTTCTGGTTCCTTATTATCAGGAAAGGAGGGTTGTCGTATTCAATAACTTTCGCCTCTCCAAAATTATTTATATCCAGAATAGAGAAGGTAGCATAACTGATTTTTCTGTACTTATCCTCAGGAAGAGTTGCCATTATTGTCTTGGCAGTCCTTACAATTGGTTCGTGCTTTAATGTGAAATGAAGAGCCATAGATGCCGTCATTGAGGCAAGTACACTGGCCTTTATTCCACTGCCCAGACCATCGGACAATACTGCTATAGCCCTGTTTTCATTCTGTACCTTTTTAGATACAAAATGATCACCACAGACATGATTACCAAATTTATTCTTTTGGTAATATTCTATTTCTATGTTGTAGTTGGGCAGTTGCATTTTATTCTTCTTCCTTTTGTGTGTCAATTATTGAGTTCAGCATGGAGTCTGTGTATGCCGCATTTTCCCCTAAAAGGTATGCTATATGCTGGACAGTCTCCATATTTCTTTTTATAACCTCTCTTGTACGGTTTATTACAATTTCCTTTTTTACCTCAGGGTGTTGTCTGTTTTGTATTATTCCACAAACAATCTTATGTGGCTGGATATTGAATATGGATAGTTGGAACAGTCTTCCGTTATCCTCAACATCTTTTCCGTATATTTCCTTACCTACAGATAAACATGTTGTGAAATATTTATAAAGATCAGTCAGCTTGGTAAGGTCTGCGCCCTCCATCCCGGGCGATGCCTGAAATACGGAAACTGTTTCTGATCCAAGCATTTTCGCAAATGCTATATTCATTTCCCACTACCTTTAGTTCGTGATCAACAATCACAACTCCCGATGGTATTTTCTGGAGAAGAACGGTAGCTTTATTCTGTGCAACTTTTCTCATATAGCTAACGCACATATTCTTTTCTGCTCTTCCATCCAGCATGGCGATGGCAAAATCCCTGCAACTATCGTAACCACACCCGCTGCAATTCAGTTCATCCTGTTCGGTTTGTTTGCCCACAAGGCTGAGAGAAAATTTAATATCCTCCTCTGAATATTTTTTTGCGGCTACAATAGTTGGCTCAGGGAACGATCTGCGTAAATCAATGTTGTTTGTCTCGTATATATCAGTGTTGTCAGTGTGTGTTATTACGTCAAATCTTTTCTTTGCCTCAGACCTATGCTTAAGTCTTGCAGGCCCGTTTATGCACCCCCCGTTACATGCAAGCAGTTCAAGAAAAATATTCTGATCAGGATTATTACTGTCCATATCATCCAATATCTCTTTAATGTTGCTTATTCCGGAGAATGACATAAATTTAGAGTCTGTTGCGCTCGCGCTATCCTTTATGCTGTTTATCATTCCACCATCGATAGGATAGAGAGAGCCTCTGTGTGCCTTGTGAGGAATAAATTCCTCATTTTTTTCTTTATAATCTTCAGGATATATTTTTTCCCCTTTCAAACCATTTCTGAAGATCCCTGAAACTTATGACTACATCAACAAGATTGCTGAATTCGTCAGCCTCAAGTTTCTTGCCTATGCATGGCCCTATAAAGACTATCCTGATGTCGTCCCCATAAATCTTCTTTAATATTTTTGCATGCGCTAGCATGGGGGACATGTATGGTGTTATTGTGTTAGTGTGCTGTGGATAATTTTTCTTTATCAGCTCTACTACTACCGGGCAGGCCGATGAGATGTGGAATCCGGGCTTGCTTGTAGAAAGATACTTTTCTATTTGCACGGATACCTCGTCTGCGCCCAGAGCGGTCTCAGATACTCCGTAAAAACCTAATTCTTTAATAGCTGATATAAGTTGTTTATATGGAACATCTGAGAACTCTGAAACATACGAGGGGGCTAGTGATGCAATGACTTTCTTGTTGCTGCTTAGTGTGAATTTTGCCCTGCTTATCCCGTCCCGTATTTTTTTTGCCCCGGCGGGACATATATTTACACAATGTCCGCAGTAGATACATTTGTCTTCGTCTATTGAAGCCATGTTGTTTACTACCTGTATGGCTTTTACCGGACATTCCCTGATGCATTTGTAACAGTCTCTGCAATCGTTGGGCTCTGTATATATTGGTCTTAAATTCATTGCTTTATAAAATGTGAATCAAGAATTTTTATAAGACTGGACTCTGTGACACCTTCATAAACGTTCTCGTTTATTTTTATTATCGGGCCACGATTGCATGAATTGGAACACAAATGACCCTTAAGATCTATTTCTGCAGAAAGATCATTCTCCTCTATATATGCTTTTACAACTTCCAGATTCCTGGTATTTCCCCTACTGAAGCAGGAGCTTCCAAGGCAAATCTGTATAACGTCTTTCTTTGTATTCATTTCCTTGCTGCTGTATTAACTGTTTGTCTTATATATACCAAAGACTGTGCCAAAAGATGTAATATACAAACACAGAGGTGTTTATCTAAGATTGCTTAAGCCTGTCTTTATGGTAAAAAATGACTTATTGAGAGGAAATGCGCGAAAGGTGATTTTAAGCCTGTGTTATTGTCTTGAAAAGTGTGATTATTCAGCAATTGTAAGGCTATGGCAATAAAGTGTTCGTTTAATGAACAAATAGGGATTTTAATGCTGTTCACATATAGAACAGTGTTCTAATTTATGACAATTTTATATTTCTTAAGTTTTGCATATAGGGTGTTCCTGCCAACTCCCAGTGTTTTTGCTGTTTTTTGATATATTTCCATTCATAAGCTTCAGGGTTCTGACAATGGTTTTTCTCTCCATCTCATCCAAAGTAAAGGTAATATATCCTACAGGAGAAGAATTGTTGTTGTTTGAGTGTAACTCTTCTATTTCTTCCGGACTTTTTTTAGTCAAGGGGTATTCTCCGTTGAAATTGACTATCTTTTCTATATGGTTTTCCAGTTCCCTGATATTGCCGGGCCAGTCATAATCCAGCAGATCCTGAAGAGTTCTGTATTTAAGATTGGGTTTGTTTTTTCTTAGCTGTTTAGCTTTTTTGTTTAAGAAATGCTTAATCAGGGAAGGAATATCTTCTTTTCTCTCTCTTAAAGGAGGTATGCTTACAGGTATTACATTCAGTCTGTAATATAAATCGAGCCTGAAATTACCGTTTTCTACCTCTTCCTTAAGATTCTTGTTTGTTGCTGCAATTATTCTTACGTCAACAGGGATAACTTTGTCTCCCCCAACCCTTGTTATTGAGCCTTCCTGTATGGCCCTGAGCAGCTTGACCTGCATATCAGGCTTCATATCCCCAATCTCGTCAAGAAAAAGTGTTCCCCCGTTTGCCAGCTCGAATTTTCCCGGACGACCACCTTTTTTGGCATCGGTGAATGCACCTTCGTCGTATCCAAACAGCTCGCTTTCAATAAGAGTCTCCGGGATGGCAGCACAGTTAATTGCTACAAAGCCGGAGTCTTTTCTCGAGCTGTAATTATGGATAGCCTGGGCAAGTACTTCCTTGCCGGTACCGCTATCCCCCTCGATAAGTACAGTAGAAGGACTGTTTGCTACTTTCTTACAAAAGGAAATAATACTTTTCATGGATTTGCTCTGTGCAATAATGTCGTCGAAAGTAAATCTGGCATTACCACCCGTATATTTGTTTATCATCTGATAGACCTTGTCCATTTCTCTTATGGAGTTAACCATGCCTATAAGATTGTTTTTCTCGTCGTATATAGGGAAAACACTTAAGTTGAATTTCTCTTTTCTTTTCTTAATAGAGAAGTTGGTCTCTTCATTAAGGAATTTCTCGTTGTTTATAATATGTCCTGCAATATTGTCCCAGCTATTGATAAGTTCCGATACAGGTATTTTTAGAAGCTCTTTTCTTCTGATATTTAATACCTGGCAGGCAAAATTGTTTGCATATTGAATATCTCCTTCAAGATTTACCGCTATTACACCAAATTTCAAGGAATTCATTATGGCGAATGTGTAGTAATTTGCAGCGTTAAGTTGTTGACTGACCATGGTGTGGGTCAGGTGATTCTCAATTGCTTTAGTGGTAGAAATTGCAAGTCCAAGGGTATGGATATGTGCATAGTCTTTTTTGCCAATAAAACCAAAACACCCAATAATGTCACCATTGTTTGAATGAATGGGGGCTGCCGTTGTTGAATGACTTTTCAGTATTTTTGCAAAGTGCTCGTCTCCGTTTACCTGTAAGGCTATATCTTCGTTCAAGGCAATGCCAATAGCATTTGTCCCTATGTTATCCTCGTTCAGCGATAATCCAATCTGAATTATTTTCGAGATAGAATTATTCTTGCGGGTAAAATCAGAAATATGTAGTACGTTGCCTTCCCTGTCTGTCAGTAATGCAATCAGTTCAGAGTCTTTAAGCGTATCGTAGATGTGGTCAATAAAGATTAACGATTCCTTTATTAGTTCCTTATTTTCTTTAAGTATTGATTTTACATGGGATTTATTAAGAGCAATGTTGTCGATATATTTATTTATTGTTTCCGCTATTTCAAAAGCAGTGCTCGTTGCTGTTGTTAATAATGTGTTTTGTACTTTGTTCCCATGTATCTCAAGCATATATTAGTTTATCTGCATAAAGTTACACTAACTTTATCTATTTTACCACCCATAGGAGGATTAAGTTTTGAAACTTTTACTCTTGCCATTTTTATACCCTCGAAATTAGCATATAAAGTATCCAGTATTCTTTTGCATACGTTTTCAAGAAGATGTGATTTAATGTGCATCTCTTCTTTTATTAATTCATAGGCTCTCTGGTAGTTAACGGCTTTATTTATGTCGTCGGTTTCCGATGCTGGTATGCAGTCTGCTTCAATATATGCGTCTACAAGAAATTTATTGCCCACTATACGCTCTGTTTCATAACATCCGTGGTAGGCATAGAATTCCATCCCTTCTATTTCTATACAATCAGTCATTGGTCTTAAGTTTTTTTGTTTTTATAAATGAACAAATACTACCCAGTAATTGCGGGGACTGTTTATTTTGAAGACAAAAGTAAAAAAATATATAAAAGCAAAAGCCGGTGGGCGCCGGCTTTTTGGTTACAAATGCTTTTTTAATCTAAACACTACAAAATTATGAAAAAAACCAGTGTCCTTGCGTTGTGTGGTATATTGGTGAGGTATCAAAGACACTACACAAACTTATACAGATGTTGTTTCAAAATGGTTACATATTTATTTAAAATTCAATAAAATAATGTTTTAAAAATGTTATTTTTAATTATTCAATCTATAGTAGCGTTTAATTTTAGTATGCTATATTTGTATTCCAGACCCTGTTTCTCTTATTAATTATTAACATATGCATCGATTTATATTATGTTTTTTCTTTTGTTTTACCCTGATTTCTTTGCATGCAGAAAAGCTATGTGTCATTAGCGGTTTTGTGAGGGATTCTGCAACAGGGGAAGAACTTATAGGTGCAACCATAAGGGTGTCCGGATCGTCCGTGGGATGCTCTTCCAATAATTATGGGTACTATTCCCTTTCCCTACCTTCAGGGAAATATACAATAGAGGTCAGCTATGTCGGGTATATGAAGAAAACAAGGAAATTCGATATTAAAAACAGTGTTAGGTGGAATATAGAGCTGGATGTAAAAACGGATATTCTCGAGGAAGTCAGGATTGTTGCCCATAGCGCAAAGAAACGATTACAATCCTTTGAGATGGGCACCAACAGGCTTACAATTAACGATGTTAAAACGGTTCCTGTGTTGTTTGGCGAGCAGGATTTACTAAAAACACTGCAGCTTATGCCGGGTGTTAAGCCTGCAGGTGAGGGAATCAATGGCTTTTATGTGCGGGGGGGGACAAACGACCAGAATCTTATTCTTCTTGATGAGGCGCCCGTTTACAATGCTTCTCATTTAATGGGGTTCTTTTCCATTTTTAACAACGATGCCATAAAAGATGCCAGGCTTATCAAGGGGATAGCTCCGGCAGAATATGGGGGACGACTATCTTCTGTATTGGATATAAAGATGAAGAATGGTAACAACAAAAGCCTGTCTGGCTCGGGTGGTATAGGGGCTATTGCCTCCAGATTAACCCTGGAATTTCCTTTTTCCAATCAAATGGGTAGTTTAATGGTTTCTGGCCGCAGGACATATGCCGATTTGTTCTTAAAGCTTTCTCCGGATGAGAACATTAATAATACCGGTCTTTATTTCTACGATCTGAATATTAAGTCCAACTGTAAACTATCTTCCAAAGATCGCCTGTTTCTTTCCGGTTATATTGGAAGGGATGTCTTTGAGTATAACAAAACTATGAATATTGACTGGGGTAATAAGATGTTCACCCTGCGTTGGAATCATGTTTTTTCAGAGAAACTCTTTTTAAACACTACATTTATATATAGTAATTACGACTATAAAATGACTGAGTATAACGACTATGATTGTGTTACCATAGAATCCGGTATAAAAGATCTGAATTTAAAGATCGATTTTCAGTATTACCTGAATTATTCCAATACGGTGAAATTTGGAGCCAATGTCATAAGGCATGGATTCTTACCCGGTAAGGTCGATTTTAAGGGGGAAAAGGAGGATGAGAACGATAAACGCCTGTTCGACAGGGAGGCTGTTGAGGCCTCTGTTTACCTGTCCAACGATTTCAGACTGGGTGAAAGAGTGAAGATTAGTGCAGGTGTACGTTTTTCGGATATCAGACTTCTTGGCGAGGGGGTTTATAGTCTTTACGATGGTGACGGGAATAAGAGGGATACCAAAGAGTATAAGGATAATGAATTAGTAAAATATTATTGGGGGCTGGAGCCACGACTCTCGGTGAATATCAGCACGGGAGAGTCTTCTTCTGTAAAAGCAGGTTTCTCAAGGAATATTCAGAATGTGCATCTTGTTTCAAATACGGCAGGGGGGACTCCTTTCGATATATGGTACCCGGTGAGCAGGGTGGTGAAACCTCAGAAGGCGGATCTTTTCTCCGTAGGGTATTTTAAGAATTATTCCAACGGACTTTTCGAAACTTCCGTTGAGACATATTATAAGAATATGTACAACCAGATAGAGTATAAGAATGGTGCCGATATATTTATGAACGAAGATATAGATGGGGAGTTTGTTTTTGGAAAAGCCAGGGCTTATGGGGTTGAGTTTATGCTTAAAAAAAACGAGGGAAACTTTAACGGCTGGGTGGCTTATACCCTTTCAAGGGTTGAAAAGAAGTTCGGGAAGATAAATGGTGGGGCCTGGTTCCCGGGAAGACAGGACAGGACTCACGATTTTAGTGTTGTTGCCATGTTTAAGATGAATAAAAAGCTGGAGCTGTCGGCTAACTGGTTGTATTATACCGGCGATGCAGTAACATTCCCCTCTGGAAAATACAGACTTGCCGGCAATATGGTTAATCTTTATGCCGAGCGGAATGCTGATAGAATGCCCGATTATCACAGGCTTGATCTTGGGCTGGTTTACCGGCCTGGCAACATTGGTAAATACCAATCCTGGTGGACTTTTTCTTTGTACAATGCCTATGGACGGGATAATGCTTTTATGATGTATTTCAGGGAGAATAAAGCTGAAAAAGGAACAACCGAGGCAGTCAAGATTAGTCTTTTTTCTGTTGTGCCTTCTGTAACATGGAATTTTAGATTTTAAAGCAAATAAATAAATGTAATGGCATGAGATACTTTCTTGTTATATTTCTTTTTATTGTTTACGGATGTGAGGAGGTGGTTCAACTCGACCTGTCCGAGTCGGAATCACGTATTGTGATAGAGGGAACATTCTCCGATAAAAATAATATTCACCATGTGCAGATATCCAGAAGTATTGGTTTTTACGACGATACTATCTGTCCTCCTGTTGAGGGTGCAGAAGTCATTCTTACCGGGGACAAGGGGTTTAGGGAGGTGTTAAATGAGTTTAAGCCGGGAATGTATGTTACCTCATATATTAAGGGGCAAAGTGGGAAGCATTATACTCTGACTGTAAACGTTGATGGACAGACCTATTCTTCAACTTCCTATATGCCGGAACCCATAAAAAAAGATTCAGTGTATGTAATGGAGGAAAATTTTGAATGGTGGGAGAACAAGAAACGGGGTTACAGGATGTATTGCGAGTTTCTTGATCCTCAGGAGAAAGGCACATACCTTATGCTTAGGGCTAATGTGAGGGGTGAAACCCAGGGTGGGATATTCCTTTTTAGTGACGAGTATGTAAACGGAGATTTAATAAAATATAAGTTCAGGGATATAGATATTTATAAAAATAATATAGTGTATAGCGAGCTTTGGAGTATAGATAAAGTTTCGTATAATTACCTTAAATCCTTGCGCAATGTTGTTGCGGACGACAAAGGGGGAGGTATGACAAGTCCTTTTGGCATGATGCCCGCAAACCCGGATAGTAATTTTACAAATGGTGCCCTTGGTTATTTTATTGCTTATTCCCTAAAGACAAGCAACAGGGCGGTAGCAAGATAATATTATTGTGAAAGCTATTTAAATCTGCTGTCCATTTCTTCCAGATTCATTATAGTCATGATGGTCTTCCCGTCGGCAGTATAGTTGGGTGACGAGCATCCGAAAAGACTGTCAATAAGATTGCTCATTTCAAGATTGCTCAAGGGTTTATTGTAATGAATTGCCGATGATTTAGCAAGGGAAAGGGCAAGTTCTTCCTGCAACATTGACTTTACGCTACCTTTTGTGGTCTTGTATAATTTTATCAGGTCGTCCAGAATATCCTTTGGCGAACAGTTTGTGATCTCCGATGGGGTGGCATGAACCACAAAGGTGTTGTTTCCAAATGGCCTTATGTCGAATCCCAAATGACTAAGGTCTTCGCTTATTGTCTCAACAATGCTGGCATTTATGGCGTCCAGCTCTATTGTCTCGGGAAAAAGGGTCTGTTGTGCAACTCCCTTGTTGCTTTCAATGGAATCAAGGAACTTTTCGTATAATATTCTTTCGTGGGCTCTTTTCTGATCAATGATCATCATCCCCGATCGAACCTGTGTAATAATATACTTGTTCTTTAACTGTATGTATTGTGTTTCTGTTTTTATCTTGGTGTCTTTATACAGATCGCCTTCATCTGCTTTGTTTATGGCTGAAGAATGACTAACTATCTCAGTCTGGTTTTCCGCGTTTATGGCTGAGTAATGACTAACGGTTTCTACTTGTGGTTCTATGTCATTCCATTCGGGCTCTATCTGGGCATCTTTGTTCATTGCCGACTCAAAACTGCTTCTTGCAGCTTCAAGATTGTTGTTGGCTGCCTGACTGTTGTTAAAGGGGTTATATGTTTTTTTCCGCTTTAAAGGGGTCCGTAAGTTTTCTCCGAATTAAAAGGGTTGTAGTCAGGGTTATACTCAACCTTTGGGGTTGAGATATTCTCTATCTCGCTACCCAGTACAGGTATTTCTATAGAGTTGTCCTCGTCGAAATCCAGCGATGGTATAATATTGAATTTTCCCAACGATTCCCCTTACGGAGGCATTCAGTATCTGAAAGAGAGCGCTTTCGTCCTGAAACTTGATCTCTGTCTTTGTTGGGTGAATATTTACGTCTATGATGTCGGGATTAACCTCAAAGAAGATGAAATACGAAGGTATTGTCTCGTTAGGAAGCAATTTATCGTATGCCTGCATAATGGCTTTATGAAGATAAGGGTGCTTCATAAAACGGTTGTTTTACAAAGAAAAACTGCTCTCCGTAAGTCTTTTTGGGCATGCTTTGGGTTTCCTGTAAATCCGTAAATTCTGGCAATGTATGTGTCGCTTTCTATGTTTACAAGCTTTGAATTAAGGTGCTTGCCGAACAGATTGACTATCCTTTGTCTGTGATTAGTCTTTGGAAGTATATAAATATCGCTGTCGTTGTTTATAAGCTTGAACTTAATATCGGGATGGGCAATAGTTATCCTTTGAAACTCGCTTATTACATTCCTTAGTTCAGTTGCCGGAGACTTAAGGAACTTTCTTCGTGCAGGTACGTTGTAGAAAAGATTCTTAACAATGAAATTACTTCCATTGCTGCACGATACAATCTCTTGTTTTATAAATTCAGAGCCCCTTATTATGATCTGGGTTCCAAGTTCACTTTCTGTTAACTTTGTTTTTACCTCCACCTCGGCAACCGATGCAATGGATGCAAGGGCTTCTCCACGGAATTCCCATGGTTCCTTATGGCAAAAAGGTCTGTGGCAGTCTTTATCTTGGAGGTGGCATGTCGTTCAAAAGCCATTCTGGCGTCTGTCTCAGACATACCGCATCCGTCATCTATAACCTGAATAGATGTCTTGCCAGCATCTTTTAGAATTATCTGAATGTTTTCCGCTCCGGAGTCAATCGCGTTCTCAACAAGTTCTTTAACAACAGAAGAAGGACGTTGAACGACTTCCCCTGCTGCTATCTGGTTGGCAACGGAGTCCTGGTAACAATTTTAATAATGTCTGCCATATTAAAAGGTGATTTAGAAAATTAGTTCCAGTTTGTATACTAGGTAAAATGCTATAAGTAAAAGAATTATAAGTATGAAAAACAAACGTACAGTAGACCTGCGCCTATCAGCTCTTGCAGTTTTGTATTTGTCTTTTAACTGACTTGTAAATTTCCCTTTTATATTTGGTATATATGAATCGTCGTCATCCTTAATCCCAAGTTCGGCCTTAATTCTTTTTTCTCTTTCTTCTCTTTCTTCCTTGTCCGGATCCCAGTACCTGGGGGTCAAATGAAAGCGTCTGTGTTCTGGTTTGTTAAAAAACTTTCCCATTGTTTCCTGATTTTTTCTTTTACAAAGATAAGCAAATATGTGAAAGTACTAAATTCACTATAAATCTTATTTGCCGAATTTGGTTTTTTATCCAGTGGGGAAGTATGACAACACCCTGCAAAAAGATAGGGGTAGTAACTTATTAGTCTCCATACAACTGCCATGGCTACGGCAAGACCTGCGCCGGGGAGAAATTCTCCCAGGAAGCGTGAGAATACGTACTCTGCAAAGCCGCTTCCTCCGGGGGGTTGGACTGACAAGCATCATTATCCACATTACCAGCTGACGGGCAAACATCAGAAAATGATCGCTCCAGTCGTAGCGTGTAAACCAGAAGGCTGCAAACATTGCATTTACTACCCAGTATCTGGCTGTCCATGAGAAGAATGTGGCTATGAATGCTTTAAGCCAGAAAGAGAAATGTTTCTTTTTCAGGTTGGCTGAACTTTCAATAATTTCTGTCCCGGCATCGTTTGCCCCGTGTTTCCATTTTTTTTAATATGGGTAGCTTGAAGATCTTTAGTAATATCCACTTCAGATGCCTTGGGTTGTAAAATAGCCCGTAGGTTAAAACAGACAGATATGCCAGTTTTGCCCCGTAACCGATTACCGATATCCAGAAAAGCGAATTGCTCACAAACGAACCTGTTTCCCCTATCTGCCATAAGCCGGAGTGATTGAGTGTGATTATTATAAGGGGGGAACATCATGATAAAATAAAAGCTCATCGAGAAACGATGTTGCCATGACTACGGCCGAGCTTTTTCCCCACCGACAGCCCTTCTTTATGAACAAACAAAATAGCAACGCTGGTTCCTCCTATTGCCGAAGGTGTAATTGCCCGAGGTGAATTCCCACAGCATTATTGTCCTGAAACATTTCTTCCAGGTAAGGTAATTGTCGGTTAGTACTCTGAGCCTGAACATATAACCCAGGGTCTCTTATAATCATGCAAAGAATGGCTATGGTGATAAATAATAGCGATGTGTTTGTGAATTTTATTTCATTAAGTGCATTAATGTCGAATTCATGATAAAGCATATAGCCTACAACAGATAATCCTATCAGAATAGGATATATTATCTTTTTGGGCTTTATGCTCTCAAGAAGATTCTGGTTGTTGTTTTCTTCCTTTTTATTCACTTGACAAAGATATTATTAATAAGCGAAATCTTTAGGGAAATATCTGCTTTGTTTATTAATATTTGTGTTCATTTTATGTAATATATTTCTCTTGGTTTGAGAAATGTCGATATGTTTATTTCTGGCCGTATTGTTACAACTGAGATATAATATTCCTTTTACGTGATTTTTTGAATTTTGATTCTTCTGCTATCAAACATATATCTTGTGATGTAATATCTTTTTTATGCAGTTGTGTTGTAAAGATATTTTTTGTAAATTTAATTATAACTAATTAAGCCGTTAAAACCAGTACCCAATTGCTATCAATTTAGCATGATCTTTTTAAATAATTAATTCCCTGAGTGGAACTATATAATTATAATCGTATAAGAATTACCGGAGTTAATGGTTTTTTCGATCAGACTAAAGCTAACGAATATTTATTAACCTGAAAAAACTTAAAGCATATGAAACTTAAAAAATCTCTCAAAGCCAACCTTGAAAATAAGAGGTTTATCTTCTTCGAGACAGGTCTCTGGCTGTAGCCTTATTAATTACTTTCTTTGCTTTTGAATGGAAAGTTGATGTTCGCTTTGTTGATGATTTTATACCTATAGAAGATTTCCAGGCTGAGGAAATAGTGGTGCCAATTACTACCCCAAAAGTTAAGTTGCCACCTCCTCCTAAAGTTATTACCGACTTTATCTCTATAGTGGATAACAATGAAGCACAGGATCCTGACCTTGAAATTATTGATGTGGATGTAAATGAGCAGACTGAGTATAAGATTGTGGATATAGAGGAGACCGCTGAAGGGGAATATGGAGATGAAATATTTGTGAATGCAGAGTTTATGCCTGAATTTCCGGGAGGACAAAGGGCATTGTTTAAATGGTTGTCCAGAAACGTTAAATACCCGGTGATAGCTCAGGAAAACAGCATAGAGGGTTCTGTTTTTATTGGATTTGTAGTTGATAAAGACGGATCTATCACCAATGTAAAAGTAATAAAGTCTGTTGATCCATCTCTGGATAAGGAAGCAGTCAGGGTAGTAAAGGCAATGCCTAAATGGAAGCCGGGAAGACAGAGAAATAAAAATGTAAGGGTAAGTTATACCGTACCAATAAAATTCAAGATAAATAATTAAGCAATTAATAATACCTGGAATATAATTAAGGCTTCGACTTGTTCGGGGCTTTTTTTGTGCCTGATTTGTTGTTTTTACTTAGTTACCGGATACTTTCTGTATATAAAGCATACAGGAACCTAGGGTAAAATAACCGGCAAGTAACCAGAAAGAGGAGACTTGATACGAGGAGGGGGCGTGTTTGGTGTGATCCGGGATGGTGGTAGTCGCAATAGATATAAAAAAAAAGCGCCCACGGTGGAAGCCCGCAAACGCTTAGTGGAGAATAGCGGAATCGAACCGCTGACCTTTTGACTGCCAGTCAAACGCTCTAGCCAACTGAGCTAATCCCCCATTTGAGAATGCAAATATATAAATTTTTATTATACCTGATCAGTTTTGTATAATATTTTAGGGATATTATGTGATTTCATAGTGTATTTGTTTTCTGGTACTGAGAAGTGATATAATTTTTGTAACTTTATAGTCTGAATTTAAAGGATTTTGCATTACAATTTCGCATATATACTGTCCTGAAATCAGGCTTTTTTATAAAAATAATGCTGTTCTTTATTTGGATTTACATTTTTGTTTATAACTTTACAGGCGAAATTATACTATTGGCTAAAAATATTTGAAAACTTTAATTTTTATAGTATGGAATTAAAAAAGTCACCAAAAGCGGATCTGGAGAATAAGAAATTTATTTTCTGGGAGATTGGTTTGGCTGTTGCTTTGCTTTTGACTTTTTTGGCGTTTGAATGGAAAGTGGATACTGCTCAGGCAGAGACATTCCAGACATTGGCTGATGAGGAAGCAGAAGAAGAGATTATACCAATTACCAGGGCACAACTGAAACCGCCTCCACCACCTCCACCAGCTCCAAAAATCACAGACGTTCTTAATATCGTTGATGATGATCAGGAGTTAGAAGATGAACTGGAGATTGAAGATGTTGAAGCAGAACAGGATACTGAAGTTGAAATTCAGGAAGTTGGAGAAACATCTGAAGAATATGGCGAAGAAGAAATATTCGTTGTTGTAGAGAATATGCCTGAATTCCCTGGAGGAACAAAGGCTCTTAATAAGTTTATTGCTAAGACAGTAAGATATCCTGTCATTGCACAGGAAAACGGTATTACTGGTCGTGTTTTTGTTGGTTTCGTTATCGATAAGGATGGTAGTGTTAGTAATGTAAAAGTACTTAGACCTGTCGATCCTGCTTTGGATAAAGAAGCTATCAGGGTTATCAAGGCTATGCCAAAGTGGAAGCCTGGTAAGCAGAGAGGTAAGCCGGTAAGAGTATCTTATACTGTGCCTATTAACTTCCAATTGAACTAGTTAAAGACTAAATAGTTTCTGCAGGCTCTGAAATTTTCAGGGCCTGTTTTGTGTTAAATATGTTTTAATTCTAATATGGGTGAAATTATTGAGATAAAACCTTACGTTGAGAAGGCTGTGATTGTTGGTGTTCACGATAAATCGTCTGATGTTTCCATGAAACAGGTTGAGGAGTATCTTGACGAACTGGACTTTCTTGCCGAAACAGCTGGTGCTGAGGTTGTAGAAAAGTTTGTTCAGAGTCTCGATTATCCTAATTCCAAGACTTTTATTGGATCGGGTAAGCTTCTTGAGGTTGCCTCTTATATTGAGGCTAACGATATTGATATGGTGATTTTCGACGATGAACTAAGTCCTACTCAGTTGAGGAATATTGAGAGGGAGTTGAAGGTTAAAATACTTGACAGGACTAACCTTATTCTCGATATTTTTGCCAAGAGGGCACAGACGGCTCATGCTAAGACTCAGGTGGAGCTAGCGCAATGCCAGTATTTGCTGCCGCGATTGACTCGTATGTGGACTCACCTTGAAAGACAAAGAGGGGGTATTGGTATGAGGGGACCGGGTGAAACGGAGATAGAGACCGACCGCCGTATTATCAGGGACAAGATTACAAGGCTGAAGAGTCAGCTTGACAAGATTGACAAGCAGATGGTTACTCAGAGAAAGAACAGGGGAAAGCTTGTCAGGGTTGCTCTTGTGGGGTATACCAACGTGGGTAAATCTACTATGATGAATAGCCTTAGTAAGTCGGAGGTGTTTGCAGAGAATAAGCTTTTTGCAACCCTTGATACTACTGTCAGAAAGATGGTGATTAGGAATATTCCTTTTCTTCTTGCCGATACTGTTGGTTTTATCCGTAAACTTCCGCACCATCTGGTGGAATCGTTTAAGTCCACTCTCGATGAGGTGAGGGAGGCCGATATTATAGTTCATGTGGTTGATATTTCACATCCTAACTTCGAGGAGCATATTAGCGTTGTCAATGAGACTCTTGCCGAACTTATAGATGTTCCTAAGACTACATTGCTTGTGTTTAATAAGATTGATGCTTTTAACTATGTGAAGAAGGATGAGGATGATCTTACTCCTAAGACAAGGGAAAATTATAGCATGGATGACCTGAAGCAGATGTGGATGGGTAAGGGTGACTTGAAGACTGTATTTATGTCTGCCAGGGAAAAGACCAATATAGAGGAGTTTAAAACGGTGCTGTACGATCTTGTTAAGGAGATTCATTCTGAGAGATTTCCTTATAATGATTATTTATATACAGAGTACTAAGATATTTTATTTGTATACAGGGTACTAAGATATTTTATTTATAAAGGGGCAGGCTGACAAAAAAGTTTGTCCCTTCTTTGTCTTTTGTGGTAAACCATATACTGCCTTTTGCGTTTTCTATAATTCTTTTAGTTATGGCGAGTCCTATTCCTGTTCCCGAGCTTTTTGTTGTGAAGTTGGGTTCAAAAACCTTGCTTTTTATTTCTTCGGGAACTCCGTGACCGTTATCTTTAATAATAACAGTAACCTCTTCTTTTCCTGAGAAAATATCTATGTCCACCTTGGGATCGGCAGAGTCGCTTGTTGCCTGTATGCTGTTTTTTAACAGATTGACAAATGCCCTGGTTAGCTGTTCTTTATCTGCCCATACATATATTTCTTTTTTGTTTTCTTTTCTTGTGATGGTAGTCTTTCCTTTCGAAAATAGCTCTATTGTATTGTTTAAAAGTTCTACTATGTTTATTTGCTGAAATCTAGTCCTGGGCATTTGTGCAAAGTCGGAAAAGGCATTTGCTATGGCCGACATATTGTCGATTTGTTCCATTAATATGTTGCAGGTTTTTTGAAACTGATTTTCCCATTCTGGGGAACCGGACTTAAGAGAGCGTTGCAGGTGCTGAATGTTTAGTTTCATAGGGGTTAGTGGATTCTTTATCTCGTGGGCAATCTGGCGAGCCATTTCCCTCCATGCCGTCTCTCTTTCCGATTTTGCCAAATTTAATGCACTTTCCTTCAGTTTGTCTGTCATTGTGTTGTATTCCTTTACCAGTCTGCCAATCTCATCGTTCTGTTCATAGTCTATCTTTTCATACATCCCTCCGAATTTCATGTCTTTAAGTTTGTTGTAAACAAGACTAAGCGGTAAGGTTATCTTGTCGGAGATTATTACTGATATAAAAACTGCAATGAGTATCATTAATACATTGATGTTTACACCGGTTATTATTAGGTTACCGATTTCTTCAGTAAGCGCTGCGTTTTCCGAGAAGTAAGGAACGTTGATGTAGGCAATTATTTTGTTGTTGGTGTCGGTCATAGGTATATAGGCCGAAAGGTAACTAAGCGATCCTATGTTTTCTTTTTGAATTAGGTATGACAGGCTTTCTGTTTGAAACCTGCGGAGTGCCTGGGGGTTGATAAGGTTGCTAATAATTTTTTTGGAAAATATCTCGGGTCGTGATGTGGATATTAGTCGTCCTTTTAGATCGTAGATATTTATATCTGCGAAAGTCATATCGGATATGCTCCTGAGTTTATTTGTTATCTCGGGGTTTTTATTGGCGTGTGGTTCAGTAAATTCAAGTTCTCTGGTGACAAGTTTCATGAGTTGAGCTATCCTCTCGTAATGTCTGTCTTTGAATCTTGTACTATTGTAATATATGCTTAATCCTCCGATAATGAAAAAGAAGCCTACGAGCATTATGATGAAGGCAGTTCTTATTCTAGTCTTAAAGCTTATGTATTGTGTTTTTCTAAAAGGGAAAGAATGTATAATCCACATTATAAATGCAATAAGACAGAATAATCCAAATATATAGGGAAGGTTAAGAAGTATTTCTGTAATACTCTCTGCGGGTAGACTCACAATTATCATGTCTCCATTTTTCATATGTATGTGATGGGAATATCCATCTTTTACAAAGAAATCTTCTTCTCTTTCTTCGAAGCCTTTGCAGGAAGTCATGTAATTAAACTTGCCTGATGAGGCAATGAGGAATCCATTTTTATATTTACCCCAGGAATACTTTTCGGTGCTTCGTGAGTTGGTTGTTTTTTCTGATTTTAATAATTCCGGGTAGCCCTTGCCTTCATCGCCGGTTTTAGAGTTGATTTGTAGAAATATTTTTAATGATTTTCCTTCAGATTTATATGGTATCTCAGCAATGTAGGATATTAGTCCATCGAAATTATTGATAAAATGGAAATAGGAGTTGCCTATCTTTTCGCCTTTATCTTTTAGTGTTTGTCCGAAGAATTCAAAACAATTACTAAGAATTGTGTCGGGCTCTATCATTAGGCTATCTGTTTCACCACATATTGTCAGCTGTAGTTCGTAATTGTCTTTTATGTAATCGTAAGAAAATTGAGAAAGATTCCTTTCTATGATAGCCTCGTTTTCGTATGGCTTTTTAATTAATTGCTTTATCTCCGGAGATGTTGTAATATAATCTGAGATGTTGGGAAGAACTTCTTCCAGCTTATTATCTCTTTCATTAAAAAGTTTTAGAGCATAATTTTGTCGTATTACATTCTCCTTTATTTTGGTGGTATTGCTTATTATAAAGATCAGAATAAATGACAGAATAAAGAGGATAAACAGGAATGAGCTGTATTTTAATTCGCTTTTTACGGCGTATTCGGTGTAGATACCTGTCAAAAATGTCGCCAATACAATTATAAGTGCAGGATGAGCAATAAATGGATTTTCTGAAGTGATAGCAATAAAAATAATAGATCCGATCAGTATGTAAATAAATTGTCTTTTTAGTTTTATTTTTTCTTTAAAGAACTGAATATGCCTGGATACAGCTAGTGTAAACACATAGAACAGCAGCAGAAACATAAAGTATGTAAGGTAGGAACAGATATCTATATCTTTCCATCTTGAGAGATTAAAAGCAATGTCTGTATTGTTGATTATATATGATAGTGCTTTTAGAAGGGAAAAGGCAAACAGATTAAAAATCAGTACAGCCAATGAATAAATACTAGAAAGAAGTATTTTGTTTTTAAGTGTTTTGTCAAACTTGAAAGGAATGTTTATTAATAAGTATAGTATAAAAAACAGAAATATGGAATTAAGTAGCAAATCACCTAATGAGAGTTTAAGTAGTCTTGTTTCAAGAATTTTATTTGAGAAAATATCGAGACTGTAGAATGTATTAGGGAAGCCAAAGCTTATCATTATCCATCGTGCGATAATGAGTCCTATGATTGTAAAAATAAGATAAATCGCTCTTTTTTTGCCCGATTCCCCTAAAATAGCATTGTATATGATTACAAATAGCAGGAGAAAGAAAATAATAAATCCCCATTTAAGCAGTATATGCGGTTTGTATTTGTGGTTTTTATCTGTTGAATATATGGCAAAAAGAGTATCACCATTTTTGTTTTTTATCCAGTCTTTGTGATTTTTTAGGTCTTTTGAAATAATTATATGATTGCAAAGATTAAAATCCGGATTAAATGAAGAACTCAGATATTTGTTGTTGTACTCGTATTCGCTTTTAACAAGAATAAGTCCGTATAGGCTTGTATCCTGTTTTGTTCTTTTTTTTACCACATAATCCCCATGACCTATTTTGCCATATTTACTGTGTTTTAGTTTGTTGATGGTGTTGAAGTCAATATTAATAGTATTGTCCGACCAATAAATCAGGCTGTCTTCCTTGAAGGCAAGATAAGTTATTCCTTTTGTTTTGTGACTTATAAGTTTCTCATTCTCTGTTGTAAAGTTTATTCTATTATTGAAATAATCTTCAATGAGATCTTCTTTATAATGAAGAGTTTTAATAAATTGATCAACCGTGTTGTTCCAACTATTGTGTTTTAAGCGGATATCAATGACGGTGCATAATATCAATAATGCAAAGACTATCAGCTTAATATATGTTGGAATTTTATTCATGATGATATGGTTCTCCTTTTATGATTGTCATTGCCCGGTATAATTGTTCTGTAAATATCATTCTTACCATCTGGTGGGAAAAAGTCATTTTTGATAATGAAAGCTTGCTGTTGGCCCTATTGTAAACATCCTGTGAAAAGCCATAAGGACCACCAATAATAAAGACAATCTTTTTTATTCCGGAGATCATTTTCTGTTCTATAAAGGAAGAGAACGCCAGGGAAGAAAATTCTTTTCCCTTCTCATCGAGCAGTACAACAAAATCAGAGTTGTCTAAATTATCAAGAATTAGCGTGCCTTCCTTAGTCTTTTGTTGATCGACACTCATGTTTTTAGTGTTCTTTATATCAGGAATAACTTTAATATCAAAAGGTAGATAATGGATCAAACGATTTTTATAAACTTCAATTCCATCTTTTATAATGTTGCTGTCTGTCTTTCCTATCACAAGTAATTCTGCTTTCATCTTTTAAATAATTCGGTTTACTAATTATTCTCTTTCTCTGCAAATTCAGTAAAATCAATAATTTTGAGACTCCGAATATATAATTTAATATTTATAAATACGATAAGTATCAAAAAACGTGCTAATGCATATTGTAAATTTACAAAAAATATAGTTTTATAAAATTCTGAAACTCTTAAACATGAAGTAATAATTGAAAAAAATGATAAAAATTTTCTATTATAGATTTGAATATTTCATAAAAATGCAGTAATATTGCACTCGCTAAACAGAAATAGCAATGTTTCTTGAATAGCAAGTTATTTAAATAGAAAATAACCGGTCCTATAGCTCAGTTGGTTAGAGCACCTGACTCATAATCAGGGGGTCCCTGGTTCAAGCCCAGGTGGGACCACTTAATTTTCAAGCACTTACAGACGACGGTCAGTAGGTGCTTTTTTTATTTGCATACAATTTGCATACTCAACTTGCCAAAATCAGCAACTATATGTTAAGGAAAGAAAGTATTAAGCCTTTTAAGTATTATCTATAAAAAAAAGGCTTGGAAATGAAATCCAAGCCTTTTCTATTAAGGATAATTCTAAAATTAATTTATTTACTCAAAATAATCGATTTCAGAAGTTTGAATGCAAACAGCTATTAAATAGAAACAGCATAATGCTCAGAAGGCGAGAAAGCCCTGTTGAGAATATTTCCAAAGAAAACATACACATGTACTTCAGAACGAGCCTCGAAAGGAATAACAACATCAGCGGCACCTTCACCACGAGTGTTAGGAAGATCGAATATTGAACGAACTCTGCTATCTGAAGCATTAACAACAACAAGCATAAGATTGTCATTTTTATCCCCCTCATCAGAAACATTGTCCCAGGAGATTTTAACACCAGATTCCACCTCTGCATCAGGTATGACAGATATATTCTCGGGAAGAGAAAGAGACCCGACAGAGAAGCTAAGTTTTGTGAAGTCCTGAATTTCACCATCAATACCAAAGGCATCAATGTTTTTTTGAACAAACAGGTTGTAACCTGTCATTTTCACAGCGCTATACTTAAATATAGGACGAATAACGGACCCCATTACTTTTTTAGCCAAAGCTGTCACACCTTTGAACTTAGCCCTATGGTTAACCTGAAGCTCTGTTCTAGGGTTAGTAACATGATCCGGCTTAATACGGATGTAATCGATGCCTTTCCAGCTAGCACCCACAACGTTTCCAACTTTACCTGAAATACCATCAAGTATTCCTTGACTGATTTTTCCCATTGTACTAGATTTTAAAAGATTAATAAATGTATAATAATTGTAAAGGCCTTTAACAGTTAGTAAGAGTTGGTATGGACTTGAATAGGAGTTGGTACAGACTTGGTATATGGAACAGAGATAAATTACTCAGTGTTTTTCAGTTCCTGTTCGTGCTTCCATTTTCTGTCCTGCTCTTTCATTCTCCATCTGTGTTGCAGGTAAGCAACGGTTACAGTAGAAAGTATACCCCCAATAATACTAATTACAGTGTTTAACGAACAAATGATTTCCGAATGAAAGTTAGAAGAATGTTCAGCAGCTAATAAAGTCTGACCAACTCCCAGAGTAGAAATCGTACCAACAATAAAATTTTTCAACCCCCTCATGATTTCTATGTTTTTCAAGTCTTACAGTATTAAATATATGGATAAAGGATTGAATATCAATAAGAATTTAATATAATTTGAAGCAAGTAAAATAAAAGAAACCAAGAGCAGATAAGGACAAAGAAATGGTAATAGATAAAAACCGTAAGCCACCCCCAATTTTGCGGGAAAGAGCAGGCAAGATTTTTATTAAAAAGTTTGATACCGCTAAAAAATAAGCAGAGGAGATCAAAGTTTTTAATAAAACCCGAAGGGCCTGACCTTGCCTGGGCAGGGAAAAATTAACTTTTGGAGGGTTTTTATTTATGGATTATAATATCCTAATATCGCATAGTTAACGGCCTAGTGTAGCTTAGTGCGGGGTTTCGAAGCTCCGACTTATCAAACCGCGGCACCGTTTATTAATTGTAATTAAGTTCAAATTTTCCACTTTCTCTCGCATTACGTATTACACTTTGTTAGGTGCTGAGCTTCCTCCGTTATCAAGTAAATCAGACTAATAGTAGCACTTTTTGTTTTTGGGACGGTAGTCTTCGCGTGCGTTTGGGCAGCCATACTCTTTGACAAGTTTTGGTCTGTGGGTTGTCTTTTTGAGCGACTTGGCAATGTGTATGACTGCGAAGGGTTGGCATATCTATTTCTTAATTATTATCTATTAAAGTTTTTGTTGCTTCAATTTTACTGTCAGCGTAAAGAACAACGTCTTTAATTACTAATTTTTTTATGGCTGAGATAAATGTCTCCATTGTTTCATAGTCAGGTTTATCATTTTTGATAGGTAATTGAATGTATTTGTTTTTTACAACATTCCATCCTCCTAATTTATTTTTGTATGAATATATAGACAAATCTGTTACTTTATTAATACATTGAACAGCAAATAAATACTGGTTAGACAATAGTTTAACGTCATTAAAAATCCAGCGAATTGCATAGGCATCTGATAAAACCGTAAACTCATTTGATTGGAAGTAAGCTCGATAAACATCGCTATTTGAAGGAATCGAAATTACATTCTTTAAAATCGTTGCCTCACCTTTAGGAGCAAAATAGTTTAATCCTTGGTTTTTGAAACTAGATGTGAGACACGGGAGTGTATATTTACCTATTATCTGTTTAGGTAGCTCATCGGCTTTGAAAGGTAACTTTTTTGTCTTTATTCTTTCAAATAGAGCTCCGAGTCTAAACTCGCCCCACTTAATATTTTTATATTTATCTAAAACATTCTCTTCTTCTTTTGTCAGCGTATAGTCATTCAACCCTGTTGCTGATAAATATGCTTCCAGTTCCGCAATTCGTTCTGCATCTAAATCTTTTATGAAACTTTCCATAAAAGGATAATCAATTACGCCATTTTTTACAGGAAGTTGTATTTTTTGAGCTTCAATTATTTCTACTTTAAAACTTGAAGCACCCCAAGAAAATGAACTGAACGATTTTGTCATTGTCAATATGAAAAATTGAGCATTCTTTTTATTAAATCGTTTGTCTTTTGATTTTAATATTTTGATTTTATCTCCTGTAAAATACGGCTTCTCTTGATAAAACATTGTAGCTGTATCTTGTCCGAAGGAGATAGTATTTCCTTCATTTAAGAATTGTTCATCTTCATGTATAAAGCCCTTTTGACCATTGTTTGAACTCATTCTAACAACATAGGGAAATTTGCCAGTTTCTAAAACCACTACTTTGTTGGCATCAAATCTTTTTTTAGAGGAATTAACTTCAAACAAATCACCTATTTTATATTCACCCCACTCAACTTCGTTTAATCTTTTGCTAAGTGGGGATTCTACTTTCCCAAGCTTTCTCCTTGATTTTTTAGAATATTACTTACTTCAAAAGCTAAATAATCACTTACGGTTTTCTTAAAATCTTGTATGGTAGGTTTAGTGTCAATTGGTGCAGATTGATTCCAGTCAGCACCATTTGTAGGGTCAATATTTCCCTCGTAATACTCTTGCTCTGTGAAGATATTAAGTTTGCTTTTCCCAAACCGAACTAAACTAACTAATTCTTCATAACGTTCTTTGGCTTGGCCTGTATCTTTTAGATTACTATTTGCCTTTTTCCGATTGGAACGGCTGTAACCATCATTTGAGAAATCTATAAATTTCACAATTTCATCTTTGTGATGCTTTTCATTTATTTTGAAAACGTAAATGTATGTTTGGACGCTAGACTTGCCAATAAATATATCAATTGGCATCCTAATACTTGCAATTAAAGTATGTTTTTCTAGTATTTTTTTATTGTAATCTTTTGCTTTTCCAGAACCTGCTGAATTTTGAATAATAATGGCTGCATACCCCTTATTCATCATTCCAAGTGCTTTTTCAACAAAGTTCATTCCGTTACCATTAGCAGAGTAAGGGGGATTAAGAATAAATGCGTCTGCTGGGAATTTACTATCAGTTTTTCCAAAGCCGTAATTACCGTCAAAATCTTTTAATGAGTCTTTGTTTAATATATTAGAACTACCATCTCCCATCAAAATCATATTCAGAATAGCTAACATATAAACACTTGATAACAATTCTAAACCTAACAACTGTTCTGCTTTAATTACTAGTTCCTTTTGTGCTAATTCTTCAGGTGATTTTATGGTGTTTTTGGCGTCAATTAGCATTTCGTTCATTGCAGCTACCAACAAACCTGCTGAACCTGTTGCAAAATCCCACACATAAGAATCTTTATTAACACGTGCTAATTTTACTAATAGTGTGGCCACATATGCAGGAGTTAATACCACATCATTTAATTTGTCTTGGGAGAAACCAAGCCACCCATACATTTCATTGAAAAGTTTACCCGTAAAATCAGTCGTAAGACCGATTTTGTAGTAAATTCCCAAATCATCTACAATCTTTGTAAATACTCTTTTAAGTTGACTTTCGCCATCTTCTACTTTATTAATATTTTCTGTAGTAAGTGTGTTTTTTAAGGTTCTAACAATTAAATCCTTTTTGTCTTTTGGCAAGTTTTTATGTCCTAAAAAAGATTCAATTTTCTTTATTACTATTTCACCATCTGTGTACCCTTCTTCTGTTGATGATTTTAAATCATCCTTTTCAAGTGGAGTAACTTTCCCTGGTATTCCAAGTGTTGCAATAATTGAAGCTGCAACTAAATAAACACGATCATTTTCACCTAAACCTTTTTCGTTTTGATAGATGTCGTTATTAAGTTTCACAAGACTTGCATCTATCTCTTTTTCACGCTGTTCTTTTAATTTATCGAGTTCTTCTTGTGAGAGATGAAGTGTTTTTACTTTTTCAACAAACGAATTAAAATTCTTTGGAGCTAAGAATGAAAAGTCAGTAAATTCTCCTACTTTTTGACCTGAACCAAGGTTTGTTTTTGAAACATAATACACGCCTATTTCGTGTTGTATTTTACCTGTTTCATCTTTATAACCAGTCATACCGATTGCGATAATATCAGTATAACTTGTATGGTGTAGCAAAGCATTCGCATAATGAACAGCTCCGTTCACAGCGTAATCTTTGATATTTTTGAAATTAGGAGCATTCTTTGCAGTACGATTATCTACCTGTCCATTTGCATTAAGCTTCTCAAGTTTTCCTTTAGTCCCTTTATATTCAATAAGAATTGGGTAGTAATCTAATTTGTCGTCTTGAAGAAGAATTTTTGCATCAGGGCGATTTCCACCTTTTCCGCCACTTTTTGAATGATAATCATTTAGAGCTTTGTCGATTTCTGTATTTAACGATTCTTGCTCTAGTTTATATGGTAATTTGTATTTTTTAAGCCATCCGTTTGCTAAGTCGGCTATATTTGGTTCTATTGATTGTGCCATTTTATATTTTATTCTCCAATTTCATTTTTAAAATTTTGCAATTTACAATTTTTATTTGTTAATCAGTCAGCAGTGTGTCGGCAAAAATTTGGCTCTTTTCAAGCTGAAGTATCGGCTTGTGTGTTGGAGCTTGCAAATGTGCCAAATGTGCGTTGGCAATATCTTTTTTTTAGTGGCTCGGCAAAACAAAAATTTTATCAAGTTTGCACCTAATGGTTTAGTTATTTTTATTATCAATTGTTGGAAGGAGTACATATACTGCTATTATGGCATTAATTGTGTACATTCCATATTATAATATATTCCATTCTACAATATGATTTTTTCCAAAAATATATTTATTGATAGATGTTTGCAAGTGTTTTACAAAAGATTGATAGATGTTTTTTTTTTGTTGTATTGGTTTTAATGTTGCAATATACTTGTGGATGTTTTTGGTCTTTTTAAAAGGCTGGCTTTTGTGGGAAGGGGGTGAGGAAATGGAGTGATTCCAGGATGTATGGCGAAGCCTCATCCGGGAATTATGGAATTTCTCTTGCCCTCTTGCTTATTGTGAGATGAGGATGCTGGAAAGAGATAAGTTGAGTTGGGTTTAATGGCTGCAGGATTTGGAGTGCCGAAGGGAGACACGAAAATCCGGTAGCCATTAAACTTAACGGAATAGAGAGGATAGTTTGAATAACGGATCAGGGGCAGGAGGGCAGGAGGGCAAGATATTGCGGAATAAGGAGAGACGGGAATTGGTTGATTTTAATCTGGTACTTTGATATTGCTTGTTTTTGGAATTTATGCAATTGCTGTGTAAAAGATATTTCCGGCTCGGGAAAAGCAATATTTGCCAGGGAGGGAGTGTGAAAGCCAAGAGAAAGTCTTGGTAAAAGAGGATCTTTTTACATGGGGAAAACAATAAGACCGGTAATTGGAGGTTTGTGCGATGGGATAAGGCATTAGGAGCGGATGCTTGTTTAAGTACAGCAAGTGCGAAAGCCGCTGCAGTAAGATCTTGCTGACTTAAACAACCGGGGAGTCAGTCGGATGGTGATGCAAATGGCTATTGGTGATAGATTGTGATAAGGAGGTAGCCTTTTGCTTAAATGCGATGGTGTTGAGTATAGAGAATATGAAGTATTTTCTGTGACTTTATTAGAGATAGCATTGTGATGAGGGGAATAAAGTTGCAGAAGATACGGGCGTTAATAGTATTGTGAAATAGAGAGGCATAAGGCATGTGGTGTGACTGCTTGTTTAAGATTAAGCAAGTGTGGTGGATTTTGGTGTTTGGTATTGGTGTCTTAAACAATTGGGTCGTCGATGGCGTGAGATGGCATGTGTGGCAAGGGGCTATGAATACGGAGAGATGCCAGGATAAATAGGCTATTGCCTTATCCTAGCAGACAGTAGTGTTTGTAGCCGCTTGCTTATTTGGAGGATTGGCTTGTAGAAGAAATAATGTAGTATGGTTTGATGCTTTATTAGGGATGGGATTTTTTAGAGATGAGAGATATTTTTTCATTGCGGAAAATTGGAAATGAGGCCTTGGGATTAATGTTTTTTGAGGGATGGGGGATAAAGTTGAAAAAGATACGGGCGCATTTTGCTTAGTTTGATTTTGGTTTTAGAGTGATGAGTTTGGAGATGAGGTTTAATTGATTAGGGAGATGAGGCCGGTTTCAGGGAACTGAGGTTTGTTGTAAGATGGCATTGATGAGAGATATGAGCTTGCAGTGCGTTGGCCGTAGGGTGCTATTTTACATAGTGCTGTTATAGGACACTTTGGGGATTATGCGGGATTGATTTTGGAGATTAGAATTGTGGGTTTTAGATGTTGTTGAGAATAGAGATGATGAGGGAGGGACTGATCGGAGTCACGGATAATGAAATACTGGTTGTATTGATAAGATGTATAGTAATATCAGGATATTAAGGGTGTGAGGAGTGTACTATGAACAACGCATTATGTAACAATAGCAAAGGGGTTGGTAGTTTTTTGGTACAAGCAGCACCACTGGGGGCATTTGGAAGTGCTGCGTCTTTTTGTGTTTGAGTGTTGTGGTGTGATGGCTATTTACAACGGAATAAATGAGCCAAGTATGAAATATGGTATTGGTGGTTATAGATAAATGGTGCTGTTGCTAATGGAGATACAGGAAAATATGGTTTGAAATGTAATAAATGGTTGTTTGTGAGATAAGTGTATAGAAATGATAGTTGTAAATATTGGGTTGAGGGAGGCAAAGGTTTTTACCCTGTGCAATACGGTATTGATGGTCGTGGTATTATTGAATTTTGTGATATTGTTTGAGTTTGTATTATAGAGTGATGATGTGAATAGTATTGTTTATGGGTGAAAGCTTTGTTGTAGTGTCAACGGGTTCAGCTTTTTGTTGACGAGGAACGAGGAGGCAAAGTGCTGAAAGTGGTTTTGGGATACAAAAATGTGTGCCAAAGAGTTACCAACAGAAGGGTGGGGATGGGTGTTGAGTTTTTAGAGAAAGTGCCTCTACGATTGCATTTGCTAACTAATTTAAGGGATGTCTAATATTATATCCTTGATTTTTCCCAATTTTCAACAGCTGAAATAATTTCATTGCAATAAGTTTCTTCTTTTATTGTAAAGTATGCTGGATGATATGCATGGATATATAATCTTTTGTCTGAAGTATAAAAAGTTGTGTTTCTCGTATTTATGTCTACATATTTTTTGTCTTTGTGATTAATATTGAGGTCATTAAAAAAGTATTGTAGAGTGTTCCCTGTTATTATTATATCTGGGTCATATACATTTATTTGCTTTAATAATATATGCTTATAATTTTCATAGGCTTCTTCTATTTGGCTATAGTTTGCTTTACTTCCTCCTGGTATTTTTTTTACATTAATGTAAGCTATCTTTTTTAAACTATTGAATACTTCATCGACATAAATTGAAGGCATATCTTTCCACTTAATAAAGTTAGTTAATATTCCATATGAAGCATATATCATGCGTTGGATGGTAATGTCACCTGCACCTTTTTTTTCATTCCAAGATGTAAGTTTATTTAATTGTTCGTTTAAACACCATCCACCTCCTTCTGAGTTTTCATTTAGATCGTTACTTTCTTTTAATATCCACAGTATTTTGTATTTAGCATTTGTATACTCATTTAAATTTACTATCCCGTCAGGGATGGGTTTTATATTGGGGTTGTCAGAATTAATTGATATGATTTCATCTTTTATCTCGTTACATTCAGATATAAGTTTATTTAATCTATTCATAATTAGAATTTTATTTGTTCGCGTTGTTGTAATATTCAATTAATTCATCTTCTTCTATAGAAATACCTCTTTGCTCAAGAAGGTTAATTCGTTTTCTGTAAAAGTCTTTTATTAAAGCAAATTTAACTTCATCTATAGAATTATGGAAAGCTTTGTGACAATTAGGACATAAGCTTATTATGTTTTCAGGGATATCAATGCTCATTTCAAAATTATCTTGATATTTCATAGGTATTAAGTGATGGGCCTCAACAAATTGATGTCCAGATTTTGCTGAAATGAATGTTTTGTGATTTTCATTGTTCTCACATTTAAAATTAGCATCATCCAAAGCTGTAAATGACATATTGGGATCTCTTGCCCAGGAATTATTAATAATTGATTTCTTTTCCTTTTTATTAATGGTACCAATTGGAAGCTCTTTTCTTTTTCCTCTTTGAACTTCTTCTTGGAATACATCTTCATTTACTTTTCCGCTTATATCGATTATGTCAGCGCCAACTAAACCTTTAAGTTCTCTATATAAACCAATAAAATTTCTTAAATCATCGATAAGCTCATCTTCTTCCGGGAAATTATCAAATGCATAATATTTACTACAAATATTACCTAATTCATATCCTTTCCCAAGATCAGATTTGCCATATAATTTAATATTTTTTGTATCATAATATACAATGCTTCTTAGCATTTTATGACAATGGTTAACATTAGTTTTTATTTGTTCTCTACCATTAGCTGTACCAAATGAATTCTTATATTGATTCCATCCTTGATTTAGGCTTAAGTAAACTCCTTTCATGTTTGTTTGAAAGAGATAAACAATGTAGTATCCAGATTGTGCTGATTTCGTTATGTCTTTATCAAATATGCCAATCCATGGAACATCAGCTACATTAGAATTACCTATAGAACCCTTAAATAGATATTGTGATTGCGAGATTTTAGATTTGTTTTGTAATAGTTTTGGTATTTCTTTCACAATTAACTCAGAGGACCTATATTCTTTTACTTTTCTGGGACGACTATTATCATTGAAATATCTTTCTTTATCTTCTAGATAAACATTCGAAGATTCTATAAAATGGTTTTTAATCATTGTTGTTTATAATTTTGATTCTAATTATGATCTTATTGTTTTGTAAAAATAATAGCAATATATTTTTAGTTTTTAACAAAGTTAATAAATGTTTTGTTTTGTTTCGTATGTTTGCTTATTTTTGATTTTGTTTAATTCTTCAAATATCTAAAAGCTTATATGAAAAAAGGGGCCTAATAGTATTTAAAATTTAGACAACTAGAAGAAGTTTTTAATTGCACTTAAGTAGTATGTTATGATTGAAAATGAATATGATATAATAGAGGAAATAAAAGAAGAAAAGGAAGATGTTTATTCTAACGATGATCTGTATAATATAAATTCCTGGGGAGCAGATCTCTCTTTTCGTGAATTAATATCAATGTATAATGAAGATGAATTGTTGAAACCCGAGCTTCAGAGAAAGTATGTTTGGGAAAAAATTGAAGCAAGTAGGTTTATTGAATCTATATTACTTGGTTTGCCAGTTCCGAGTATCTTTTTAGCAAATACAAAAGATGAAAAGAAATTAATTATTGATGGGTATCAAAGAATTATGACTGTATATGATTATGTAAATGGTATATGGAGTAAGGATAATAAAGTTTTTAAATTATCTAATACAGATAAAATCAATAAAAGATGGAGTGGTAGGGCTTTTTCAGAATTAGAAAATACGGATCAAAGAAGAATCAGAAGTACTACGATTCATGCCATTGTTTTTGAACAAAAGACACCAGAAGATAATGATACTAGTTTGTATCAAGTTTTTGAACGTATAAATACAGGAGGTAGAGCTTTAATGCCTCAAGAAATCAGGAACTGCGTTAATCAGGGTAGTTTTAATGATTTGTTGTTTGAATTAAATAAAAATGAACACTGGCGAAAATTATTTGGTAAGGTTGAAGAAGATACTAGAATGAGAGATTTAGAATTTATTCTAAGATTTTTTGCTATAGATTCGAATTTTATAAAAGAAACTGAAGCAACTGTGATTTCATTGAAAAAATATTTGAATGAATTTATGGGGAGTATCAATTCACAACGATCTGAAATTATTCAGGAAAGGAGAGATAAGTTCAATTTTGTAATGGAGTTTATTCATGATTATATAGGTGAAAATGCATTCTATAATATTGTTTCTGGAGAAGAAACAAAAATTAGAAAGCGATTTTATCCGACCATATTTGATGCAATTTGTCCGGCTGTATCGATAGCTTATAAAAGGCTAGGAAAAGAAATTCCTAAAATAAATTTGGAGGGGAAAAGACTAGAAATGTTAAAGAATCCTGAGTTTAGAAAATATTCAAGTGAAGGAACAATGTTGATAGAACATATTCATGGACGAATTAATTTAGCACTAAAGTACCTATTTGATATTAGTTATGAATAATCAAGAAGCATTAAATTTAATTGATAATTGTAAAGATGAATTGAAGAGGATTTTTCATCTAATTGAAGGACATGGAAGGACTAGTAATATTGTTCCATTTTTGACAAATTATGCGATTGTAAAGTCATGTGGTACAGTTGAGAATTGTTTTAAAACGATAATTGCAGATATACACTCTGATCAGAGTCCCCAAGTTGTGAATTATGTTGATAATACAATACGTAATAGTTCTATGAATCCAAGTATGAATAATATTTGTAATACGTTGAATAAATTTGATAAAACTTGGAATACTTTATTTAAAAAAAACTAGAGACTCATACGCAAAGTCAGCAAATTAGATCTTCTTTGGATTCTTTGAATAATGCAAGAAATGCTTTTGCACATGGAAGAAATCCGTCCTCATCTTTTGAAAATATCCAATCTTATTTTAATGATACTGTAGATATTTTAGAAATACTTGATGAAGTTGTAAATACAAATAAAGAATGAACTGCGGTTTAGGAATAGGGCTATTGTTGAAAGGTTGTATTCTTGTGGTTTAAAGGTTTTTGAATTGGTTAATTTAAAGTTTAGCAATTTACATTTTGGAGAAGGTTTTATAGAAATTGAGGGAAGTTATCAGAGAATTGTTCCTGTTCGTTATTACGTGAAGGGACAAATAAAACTTTATTTAAATAAGGTAAGGAAAAGTATGAAAATTAAGCCTGGGTTTGAAGAATTTCTTTTTTTAAACAATAGTTGGGGAGAAGATGTCTCGTATTATGGTTTTTACAATTATTAAAAACCTTGCTAAAGAAATCAATTTGAAAGAAAAAGTAAGAGCACAGACGTTGAGGGATTCTTTTGCTGTACATCTTCTTCAGAGAGGGGATCCAGTGGAAGTGGTTCAGAAATTATTGGGACATAGGTCTGCTTTGACTACTGAGGTGTATGTTAAGGTGGTTAGGGAGTTGTAGAGGAATATAATATAGTTTTAGTGAATACAGTGAGTTTAATTGTCTTTTATTTATTAAAAAGAGGATTTATATATTATGAGAATTTTAGTTTTAATTATATTGCTTTTTGAGACTTTTGTTGCTTGTAGTCAAATATTATTACCAAAGGATGATTATTTTATTGTAAGAAAGGGATATTATACTTTGGGATATAATGAGAATCATGAGCAGGCAAATTGGGTATATTATGAATTGAATCCAGAGTTTGTAAATGGGAAGGCTAAGAGGAGGAATGATTTTAGGGTGGATTCGGCTGTGAAGAGTGGGTCTGCTACTTTGGAGGATTATAGGGGGAGTGGTTTTGATAGGGGACATTTGTGTCCGGCTGCTGCGATGAAGTTGAATGTTAAGGCTATGAGTGAGACTTTTTTTATGTCGAATATGTCGCCTCAGAAGCCTTATTTTAATAGAGGTATATGGAAAGATCTAGAGGCTCAGGTTAGGGATTGGGTAAGGGTAGAGAAAAAGTTGTATGTTGTGACCGGTCCTGTTTTTAAAGAAAATATTGGTGTTATCGGTAAAAATAGAGTTACTGTTCCTGGATATTTCTATAAGGTTATATATGATCCTACTGGTAAAAAGAAAATGATTGGGTTTATTATGCGTAATCAGAAAAGTGATAAGTCTATAAAGTCTTTTGTTGTTAGTGTTGATGAGGTTGAGAAAATGACTGGTATAGATTTCTTTCCACAGCTTCCTGATAATATAGAAAATAAATTAGAATATAAATCTGATGCTTTTAAATGGCATTGGAAGGAATAAATATTATATGTTGTAATAACATTGATTTTTAATTGTTGATTTCTTTACTTTCAATTTAAGAATTTCAGTTAAAAATGTTTTAGAGGTAGTTCATTTGGGCTGCCTCTATTTTTTTCTTTAGATTTTTAATCTTTTCAATAAGTGTTATGCGTTATGCCATTGTTACTTCTAATATTGTTAATAATAAATATAGTAGGATTTTATTTTTTAATCGTATTACCATATCTCTTTTTCATGTCTTGATAATATTGTATAAATAAAAGTAATAATATGAAAGATAAACTTTAACTTTGATGAGGTATTTATGTGTGATGGATTAATCTGCAAATTGTGTAGTTATGCAATGGGATGGCATTATTGAGAGTTATTTAGAGTATCTTGGTGAGGAAAGGGGGATGGTTGCGTCTTCTGTTCTTGCTTATGAGTTTGATATAAGAAAGTTTGCTCGTTATTGTAATGAGCATGATTTATCTTGTTGGGATATAAAGGCTAAGGATATAAAGGATTTTATGAGGGAACTTGAATCTTTTTCAAGGAGTAGAAGAACAGAATTGAAAATTTTATCTGTCTTATCATCTTTCATGAAATTTTTACTTAGAGAGGGGATTATTAATAATGATCCTATGGGATTAATTGATTATCCCAGGACAGAAAGGAGGAAGTTTGTTATTCTTAGTATTGAAGAAATTGATAGACTGCTTGATGCTGTGGATTTAACGAAGGATCTTGGATATAGGAATAAGGCTATTGTTGAAACTTTGTATTCTTGTGGTTTAAAGGTTTCTGAATTGGTGAATTTAAAGCTTAGTAATTTGCATTTTAGAGAAGGTATTATTGAAGTTGAGGGAGGTATAAAGAGATTAATACCTGTTTGTGATAGTGTGGAGGAACAAATAAAACTTTATTTAAAGAAGGTCAGGAAAAGTATGAGAATTAAGCCTGGGTTTGAAGATTTTCTTTTTTTAAACAATAGGGGAGAGAAGATGTCTCGTGCTATGATTTTTATAATACTTAATAAACTTGGCAAAGAAATCAATTTGGAAGAAAAGTTGAGTGCTCAAACTTTAAGGGATTCTTTTATAATACATCTTCTTCAGGGGGGGGCTCCGGTGGAAGTGGTTCAGAAATTATTGGGTTATAGGTCTGCTTTGGCTACTGAGGAGTATGTTAGGACGGCTAGAGGGGCGAAAGGGATTAAGTAATTCTAGTCTTTTAATATTTTAGATTTATATCTTTTATATAGAGATTTCGAATTATACTATTGCTGTGTTCTGGTTTGTTTGTGTTGAAAAGAGTGTAATTAATATTTTGTTTTGTTGTGGTTGTTTACTTATTTTGTGTCTTGTTAAAAAATGCCCTTTGAGTATTGGTTGAGATTAGGGATATGGTTATTTAAGGGTTGGAATTATATATAGAGAATAATTGCGATTGTGTTTGTGCTGGTTGATAGGGAGGATTTTATGGTTGTTTTATATGATGTGGTGTGTAATTCGCATAATATCAATAGAAAAATAATTAATAGAATAAGTAGATTAAAACGTATTTATGTCAAATTATAACTTTGACTATAATTAGTATTTATTAAAAATTAGAATTTATGTTATCAATAAATCAAAAAGAAGCCAAAAGAAAGAAGTCATTAGGAGAATTAGGGGAGTTATTTGCTATAAAAGCTCTAGTTGATAAATGTTTTGATGGAATTCGTAATTTAAATGACTCAAAGATAAATGAAAAGTATGCAGATATATTTTGCGAGAAAGGAGGAGAGAGAATTGTTATTAGTGTAAAAGCTAGAAATAAATATCAAAAAAATGGGAAATTAAATTCAAGCTATAATTTAGGAGATAATTGTTATCAAAAAGCTAAGGAAGTTGAAGAAAAATATAATGCAAAAGCTTACTGGATGGCTATACAGTTTGATTCTAATTCATATTCAATATACTTTGGTTCTTTAGAATGTTTGGAAGGTCGTAATGCTATTCCTGTTGGGAAATGCGAGCAAGGAGAAATAGGAGAAATTTGGAAGCTAGACGCAAGACATTATTTTGACTTTGATTTTTATGCTAATTAATAAACATCACACAATAAAACCTATATTTTATGGGCGTGTTAGGCTATGAATTTGCACTAAATCATATTGTGAAATTTTTTAATATTCGGTTCTGTCGAATTCGCTCACTAAATATTGCCGTAGTGTTAGTGTGCCACGAAGCTGTGGTTTTTTAGCAAGTGTCGAAGGCTTATGAAACTATATTATCTTTACGGTAGATCTAAGAGTTTAGAGCCTTTAGACTCAACTCTATGGCAAAATAAATTTTTCAAGTAGCATAAATCAATTATGAATAAACAAGAATATTTACACACTACAGTCGTAAAAGAATTTATTGAATGGATAATTCCTAGAATTTCAGGAGAAGTAGAGTTTTTTCATCAATATGAAAATAGTAGAAATAAAAAGCTATGGAATTGTAGTTCCATTTTTAATGCTTATGAAAATTATAATTGGAGATTTAATTGCCATGTACCAAATGTTGGAAAAACAAGTGGTAATTCTTTTCATGAAAGCGAGAAAGTATTAGCGTTAATTGAGGAAGGATTGAAGTTATCAATTCAAGATAACAATCATCAAAATTTACTTGAATACTCTTCTTCAATATTAGAATGGGGTGGAGTTAAAAGATCAAATTACGATCGTTTAAAAGAGATGGAAGAAAGCATTATTAGCTATTATAAAACATCAATAGAAAGGTTAAATCCTGAAACAGTAGATACAAAAGATGATTTTTCGGGCTTAATAATGAACTCTGGTTTTACTAAAATATATTCTCTTCTTATAGATAATTTTGTTATTTATGACAGTAGAGTTGGAGCTGCATTAGGATTACTTATTAAAAAGTTTTTGGAAGAAAATAATATTGCAAAAATACCAGAGGAATTGAAATTTGCATATGGGAATGCTAGACCAACGAAAAATGATAAAGGACAACAAAACAGAAGAAATCCAAGTAATGATAAATATATCTTTCCTGTTTTGAGTAATAATGATAAGAAGCATATTATAAATAATCTATATGCAAACTGGCTATTAAAAGAAATTTCAGAAAGGTCAATTTTTAAAAATGAATTAACCTCAATTAGAGCATTAGAATCTGCACTTTTTATGATAGGATATTCTGTAAATTAAAATTGCTTTGCCTAATAACTGCTCATAAAGCATAGTTTAAAAGTTGTGAAATATGTTCTAGTCATTTGCTCGAAAGAGTTATTGAAATGGGATTTAATGATTAGAGTAAATCGAGTAAGTAGATTTAAAGATATATAGCTCAGAGATAGAAAAGATCTCTGAGCTTTGTTTTTTAGATAATGGAGGTTAGTATGCCTTGTTTTGTTTGGGTGGTTTTGATTTGTTTGTTTAGTGATATTGTTTGGACTCCGCAGTGTAGTTCTTTTAGGTCTGTGACTTCTTCTTCTTTTGGGGTTAGTAGGTATGGGAAGTTTTTAAGTTCTTCGGGGTTTGCTATGGCTGATTTCTGGATTTCCATATCGAAGATGTGTATTCCGTATTTTGTGTTTTTTAAGATGATTTTTCCGGTTGTTTTTATGATTTTTAGAGAGATGAGGTTTGGGAACATTTTAAAATCTAAATATATAAAGGAATTTGAGCAGTTAACGAATTCCAGATATTTAATGTTGTTCAGGTTTGGTGAGCTGGCAAAGTTGAGTTTGTTACAGTAACTGAACCTGAAGGATTGGGGGTTATTAATGAAGCTTAGATCTTGTGAATATGCTTTTCTGCAGTGGCTCATCTTTAAGTATATGGGATTATTAATTGCGGGAGCCATTTTAAAATCTGCAATATTTTTACAATCTACAATATCAAGGAATTCAAGGTTCTCTAGTTTTTTGAGATATTTTAATCCTCTGAAGTGGTTTGTAGATACTAAAGCAAGAAATTTAAGGGAATCCAAGTATTTAATATTATAGAAATTAAATTGTTTGTTGTAATTGTTTTCTGAGCTAAAGCTAAACGTATTTATTGATTTAATGTTTTCAATAAGTGTATCGTCAATAGGTTTATTAAGAACCTCAAGCATTTCTTCCATTGGAGGAATATTCTCAGGATTTTCATCAGTTGAATGTTGTTTTAAAAAGAATGTTAGAATAAGGATTCCTTTTTTTTCTTCATCCAGTTTGTTCCACCATAGTTTGAAGTTGTGATTTGTTGTTTCCATGAGATTTAGTTTTTTAAGATTTTAATATTTAAAAATTTATAGATCGTAGATCTTTGGGTAAGAAGTCAGAAACTGCCACTTCGTTCTGTTCCTGTCTTCTTACCCTTTTCTAACGGTTGAAGTTTTTTTCGCTAGTAGACGTAATTTTTCCGGACGGGAAATTGCTGTTTCCTTGCGAATTGAACCTGATTAAGGGTAATATGTAGGTTTATTTTCAGGGAGGACGGGGGTGTTTTCGTCTTTTGTAGGTGAGGTGTATTGTTGACTGAATGATGTCGGGGTATTGATAGTGGATCCTTTTGTTGTGCATGACGTAACGGTATCCTTCTTCGTTGTATTTTCTTATCTCGTCGAGATGGCATGGGTGAAGCTGTACCTTTTCGTACTGTTTTTGTACTTTAAGGAAACCGTATTCTTCAGCAATGCTTTTGTATTTAGAGATAGTAGAGTAGTCCAGATCCAGTATTTTAGCAGCGTATCTCAGGGGCAATGAATATTGAGAACAGTGTAAATTCTTCCTGGAGCGCCCTCTTTTTCGTTCCGATTTACTCTCTATTCTCTTTTTTGCTGTCATTGCCCATGTGATAACTGCAGCATAAATGAACGGACGGAATACTTCGAAGTATGAAATATCCATGAATACGCCTGATTTGACATCAGATTTCAGTTGTTTGTACAGCCTGTTGTAAGACGATATTCTGTACGATTTGATTTTGCTATTGTAGGTTATCCAGTGTTTATTTAGTAACCACTGAATATGTGTGTTATATGTTGCTTTGGTTTTCCAATTGAGAGCCTGGCATATTTTATCCACGTTCTGATCGGTATTTTTGAAGTGACCAGAGGTTTTGCATTTAAGGTATAGGTAAAGTTTTACCTGATTTACCTTTTTGTGCTTTAGTGCATAGATTAATATGGCTATTGGTACGTTCAATTGGGGTTGTGTTAGGGGTGTTTAAAGGGTTATTGTTGGTTTTATTTAGAGTTTTAATTTGATGTTCAACTTAGGCTTTGAAGCTTTAGTTAAGGAAGAATATCTTCCCTCCGTTGCAGTTGGAGGGAAGATCGGTTGTTTTACCCGTTTGATTTAAGATTCATGATTTTTAACCGATGATCTTAAATGGAGGTGCTAAAACCTGGCATTATGATTTCAGCACCAGTTCTCGTATTTCCTGCATTGGAAAAGCAGGTCCCGGATCAATTTTTCTGCTTGTTATGTCGGAGTGACCAAGTATATTTTTAATGTGATATTCTTCTTTTAGTGATTTGCATACTTCAACCAGGGCATGGAGTTGTTCAACTGTGTATTTATGCCAGTAGGTTTCATCCGGTCCCGGGTTGTGTATATAGACCTCATCGGGAGAATAGAGTTTATCGAACCATGAGATGTAGTTACCGTTTTGTTTGGTTAGTTTACCTGCATTGTCGAGTTCTATTCCAATGGAGTAGTTGTTAAGGTTCATGAGGTCCTTGTAACGGCTTATCCCGGCATGCCATGCCTGGATATTGAAAGGGACGATTTGGTAAATGGATCCGTTTTGGCCAATAACCAGGTGGGCGGAAACATCTTTTTTCGGGTGGGCAAGATACTCAGCTGCACCTACTGCATTTGAAGATGCAGTGTAGTGAATAATAATGGCTTCGAAAGATAGAATAGGAAAATGGTTTTTGGTGCAGCTGAGTTGTCTAACCCTTTTATCTTTGAGTTTATGATTTTCAATTATCATGGTTATTTCTTTTTAAGGTTGGTAATGTTGGTAGTGATTTTTTCAGCGCTACGGCCAATTACATATCCACCGAGGCCAATTTCCAGTAATGACCAGAATGGGGAATTGTCGTTTAGAAGAGGTATAGGAATAAATACCCCTAGAAGGACCACGGCAGCAAAGGCGAGCATGACTAAGGGACGCCAGGAGCGTTGAAGCCAGTTGCCCTTTGCTTCGGTGATAATAATATCTTTTTGCGATTGAGCCAGGTTGTCGAGGTATTCCATGATTGTCCGGGAGACCTCCGACTTTAGCTTTTCTTTCTCTTTGGAGTTTGCTGAGAGGTTATCGATAAGGTTAGTTACCGAAGACAGCATACCGTTTATGATAGAGAGTTGCATTTTGAGTTATTTAAGTTTTTCTAATAATGAGCAGATTTCGTTATATCCATTTGCTTTGGTTTCAGCCTTTATTGGAGGGAAGTAAGCAACATGGTTAGAGGATTGATCAGGGTTTTTAATGAAGTTGCGAATGTTATTATGCAACCCCATTAAGAACACTGAGATTTCGTCAGGTTCATCTTTAAATTTTGAAATATTTTTCATACGCTTAAAAATTATAATTTCATATAGAGATTAATAATAATTTTGAGAACGTATGTAACCGCTACGCTCTCTCATAATTTTGTTTTAATAATTGCCTTTGGCGATTTTATTATTAAAAAAAATCATGTTCGTTTCATTTTTAAACATATTTGCGTTTTTTAGAAGAAAGCATACCGTCTATTTTTTCGTCGATTTCTTCGGAAGACAGGCATCGGTTTTGCAAAACCCAATTATCAAGATCTTTTTTCTGAAAGTAGATTTTTTTACCATTGGGTTTGTAATAAGGAATACAGTTAGTACTGGTCAATTTGTACACAAAAGAAGGCGACATATTGAGGTAAGTACTAGCCTCTGTCAGAGAAAGAATATCTTTTTTCAGCATATTCTGCTGAAGGAGCATATTTTCGATATTCCTTAATTTTTCCAAAATAACTTCGTTGTCCATGACTGTTTTATTTTCGTTTTCTTGCATAGCTTTGAAATTTTAAACAGTTCAAATGTATGGAGTAGGTTTGGAAAAAATGTTTTAGGTATTTAGGTAGTATTTAGGAAACTAAATACCTAAATGTTTAAGTCTTATTAATTCCGCAAATATTGTTGATGATTTGTTTTGTCTGTAGGTTGTTCGTTTTTGAGTTGTAGAGGTTTTCTTCGGAGATAATATGGTTGTTTTTTGAAATAAAAAGTTTTGATTTTCCAATGTTGGAATAAGTCAGGGACCGGAATAGAGGTTGAATTTTCTTTATAATATACTTGAATTCATTTGTCTGGCAGTTGAGGTAAATTTTGTCGGTTATGAGGTCAAGATTTTGAGCAGTAATAATCCTGACAAATTTTCTGGAAGAGGTATTGTTTGCCAGGAAGTTGAGGTGAAGATTAAGGGCCGTAATAATGTTTTCAAGGATTGAGGTATCAGATTTAGAGTAGTTGAATGAGAAATTTTGATATTGTGTAGTTGGTTCATCTTTTGTGATGATATTCTCAAGATCTATTGGTTTAGTATTCTGGAGTTCGTGGAATTCTGTAATAACAGATTCGAAGATATCTAAGAGATTTTGAACTTGAGGAGGAGTAGGAATGTTGTATCTTTTATTGTGATAAATAATTCTTGAAAGATCTTTTTTCTGTATAATGGCATGAAAAACGTTAGTGTTGATGTCGTTGTTAGAGTAGAGTTTTTCAAGGTTATCTGCCGTTTGGTTGAATATTTCTGTAACTGTATTGTTGATGTCCTTTTGTATGGAAATATACGGCAGATCGTGTTTTAATAGGTGTACTGTGTTCACTGAAAGAGTTTTGTAGAGATGATTAAAAGTGTTGACGTTCGGGGCAGTGAAAGAGAGAAGGTCCAGAATTTGGGGCGTTGAAGAGAAAGTATTTTTAATGTTATACTTTTTATAGAGATGTTTAAGTTTATTGTAGTAGTGGCGGAAGAAAATATTTGTCTGGATAGCCAGGAATAATTGAGAAGTTGAGTTATTGATGTTGGGGTTAAGGATGAGGTGATTGTAAAAGATAGTTTTAAGTGCCGGCTTTTTATCTTCAGTGAGGGGAAGTAACGGCCAACGGTTGATAAGGGAGTAGCTTTCCAGCTTTTCTAATTTTTTGATCAGGATAGGTATGTGTTTTCTGTCGTTGTAGTGATTTAGTCTGTTTATCAGCTTTTGAGATATTTCAATAGTCAGGGAGAAAGTTTTCTCGAAGAAATCGGAATAGTCAGTTTGTTGAGCGTTTTGCAGTTGGGGTGTTTGCGAGGATTTTAAGGTCAGGAGCCAGTAGTAGTATTTATTGAAAGCCAGGCAGAATAACTGAGGGCAGGAAAGCTCTTCTTTTGTGGCGTGCTTTTTTAGGTGTTCTTTAATTGTTGATAATGGGATTTGGAATATTTCCTCATCGTATTGAAGATGGTGTTTAATGTAGGATGAAAGTTCTTTTAGAGGAAATTTTGAATCTTTAAGAGCCAGTAGTTTTTTAAGGTTGACGTTTTTACAGTATTTAATTTCCTGTTTTAGGCATTCCGGGAAATTATCTTTGGAATTGTTAATGAATGTGTGTTGAAGGTGTTGTAATTCTGTTTCTACGGCTTTAAGGATAGTATTGGATTGATAGAGCCTCATCAGTGTATATTCATCGGAGTCGGTCTTTGGAGGGCATTCTTTTAGTTGATAGAAAATGACATTGTTTTTCCCGGCTTTTAGATCTTTTAGGGTGAATTTTTTTATTTCTTCTTTCTTTTGTTTTAGTAGTTTCTGAATGCCGGTGATTTTTTCTTTTAGGATGATTACATCTTTTATCTTTTCGGTGTCGTTTTGTTTATGTAGTGCTGTTTTTGTGAAGAAGAGACGGTGCAGTTGTTCCAGGTTATCTGCAAATAATATGTATTCTTTGCAGGGGGAGTCTTCCAGGTCTTTTTCGAGGGAAATGAGCTCGGCATGAAGTTTTAGTATTTGCTGTTCTGGATGCAGATTGTTGTGGTTAAGTCTTGTGATGTAGTTGTTTGTGATTTTGTCTTGTTTGATGTTTGCTATTTCTTGTTTGAAATAGTTCTTCAGGTTTAGGTAAGTGTTTTCTTTCATTTGTAAATTAATTTAAGTGTTTTGTTTAATAAAAATAATATATTTTATTGGTAGATGTTTGCTTTTGTTGTCATAAATTTTCTTGATAATAGGGCTAATTAATTAACGTATTCTCTTATCTGTATTTTATATAACTTTAACAGAATTGTTCAGTAAAAAAAATATAAATATTGGCATATAATATTTATTGTTTATAGATTTGCGTCCCAATAAATAGATTTGTTATTATAGAACCTATAAATAACAAATGTTTACAGGTGATGTCTTATAGTGATAATGTTTTGAATTATAAGATTATGTAATATGAATAAAATATAAATACTGAATATTGTAAATTACTTCTTTTGGTATTAGGTATGATATGATTAAAATAAAAGTTAAATTATTTAAAATGAGAAAATTATTTATTTTTTTTGTGGCTATTGTTTGTTTTATGGCATGTAGTAAGGAAGATGTTGTTTTTGAAAAACAGGCAGAAAACGAAGTTGAATTAAAAGGGAAAAGCGTTTTAGCTTTTGATAGTAAGAAGCAATTTAAAACTGTCATTGATGAAGTGTCTCAAAAGAAAGTTGACCTTGAGTCTGTGCAAGACTGTTATCTATCAGGAGGGACAATTTTTATCAGTAGTTTAGCAAAAGATATTCCTAGTTCTCTTAAAAGTTTAGAGGAAGAAGAAGCGGAAACAATTGCTGATAGCCTTGTACCTAATGAAAATCATAGAGGTTTACTAAATGAAGACCTTGAAGTTATTGTTAATGATACCTTGTATAGGATTACTCCAGAGGGGACATATTTTTGTCATGTTGATTATAGTGAGGAATTAAGATATATCGCAAATAATGAGGAAAAACCCTTTTTAGATAAATTCAAGGAAGATGATTTTGCTAATATTGCTGTTAGTGCTAATGTTACATTAATACAAACATATAAGAAACAATATATTAATGGGGAGACATTTAATTCTTCGACTAAATCTGCCTCAGTTGATCCATATTCGGATGTGAGCAATTATAAGTATGCAGCAAAGACATTTGTCGGTAAAGCATGGTCACATTTTTTCGGAAGAAATAAATATCATAATCGATATTTCGGTAAAAAAAGGAGATTTGGTTTAAATTTATATTCTTATAATTATGGATATTATGAAGAGGCAGGTGTAAGGGCAAGATTTCAGAAAAAAGTTGGTCTGGATGGAAAAAAACTACTTGTTCTAAGATGATAGTTGGATGGACAAATTTGAATTATCAAATAAGGTATGGTAGACCTTTGCCTGATTTCAAGGTAAAACCTTCCGCTTTTTCAGTTTATATGGCAGATAAAGATCCACTAGAAGGTTATAGAACAAATAAAATTAAAGTTTTTCAATTTTTTGAAGATACAGGACATTGGTGGTTAGATTTTTTTGTAAATAAAGTTAATAAATTAATGAGGTCTGAATATAAGAAATATCCCAAGACTGTTACTAATCTAATAATCGATGAGATAAATAAAGCAACTAATTCTCACTATAAATTAAATTCAGATGAAAGAGCTATATTTGCAGTTTTAAATAAGCAATTGGGTGTTTTTAGTGTAACTGTACCAGAACAGACAGTTGAAGTAGAGAATAGAAATAGTTATGTAAAATTATGGTATAAAGAGTTTGGGGGAGTTTTGAATTTTAAGTGGACTAGTGAAAAAGGGTGGAAAACGCAAAATCCTACAGGAGCTTTGAAAGTGAAGGAATATGAGTTAATTGAGGGTTCAGCAATTGGTGTTGGATACTATGATAATCGATGGAAAGGTGCGAGAATTATAAAGGTGAAAGAAGATTAGCAATTTAGAAATACATAATTGTTTATGATTATTCGTAGAGCTGAATTAAATTGTTGAATCAGCTGTATTCCTTTTGGAATACAGCTGATATAAAAAAATTTTATGAAGAGGATTTTAACAATATTAATGTTTATCTTGAGTATAACAGTCAATGGTCAAGATTATAATAAGCAAGGAGTTTATTTCGGGTCAAGTTTGACTTTACAGAAAGGAACAGAATCAGATAGTAAAGCATTAATGGTAGGGTATCGTTACTATATGACACAATTACTTTCATTAGGAGCTTTTTTTCAGGTTTCAAGTAATACTGTGATTGTATCAAATTATATGGAAAGTCATCCTTTTCAAAAGAAACCATCAGTTGATTATAAAAGATTTGAATTTGATAATACATCTTTTTCTATAAATATTGAGTTTAAATACAGATATGAGATTTTTTCAAATGTTTATTTGTATAATAAACCTTATTTTGGGATTGGAAACATGAAAATCCAAGAAGACTATGATCAATATAATAAGGATGTAAAACCTTATAATACGGTATTGAGAAATGAGAGGAATAGGGAATATAAACATAGTGGAGAAATACAATATGGAATTGATTTTGGTGTTGATTTTGATGGTTTGTGGGATAATAAAGATAAAAACGATGGAGCTTTTTCTATTTTTGTGGGATTACAAAAGAATTCGTTAGGTGAAAATTTGAATAAACTATATGATAGTAAATATGGAGTTAATAAATTCTCTGTAGGAAGACTGTTATGGAATATAGGTTTATCATTAATGTTTTAACTTACTATTTTAAATTTATAAATAACTATAATTACAGATGCTAATAATGAATATAAAAGTTTTATTTATTGTACTTATTGTGTTTTTATCACAATTTGTTAAGGGGCAGAATACCAATGAAAATCAGAAAGTGCTTAGGGTTAATGTTATTAACCCTGGTGTTGAGTATGAATTCCCGATTTTTAAAAATAATTTAATTTCGACTAATATTGGTTGGGGATATGGGATTGCGTATACTAATCTATCTTCAGGTTCTCCAGGTTGGGTTAAATTGCTCACGCCTTTTATGGATGTGGAATATAAATATTTATATAATTCAAAAAAACGTTTAGCTAAGAAGCGGAACACAAACTTTAATAGCGGAAATTATTTTGGTCTAAAAATGCTTTACAGAGGAAAAGAGACTTCATCAAATATTTTAAGATCCGATGATAAGGATTACGCTATTGGTCCAATGTGGGGAATACAGAGGGGGTATGGAATAATGCATTTGTCATTTAATATTGGAATGTATTACTATTTTGATAGATACTATGATGGAGTAACACCCATGGCTCAATTGAATATAGGTATCAATATTTTTAAAAGATAATTTTTTTCTGAAAAGTCAAATTTGTAGTTCAGAAAAATTACAATTTATAAATTTAGATTTTGCAATAGGAGGATTTATTGTTTTTAATGAAATGATAAATCCTTTTATTTAAAGATAAGTTTAGATATATTTATTATACTGTGTTTTTGAATTTTTTTATAATTACCACTGAAATCTGAAGCGAAAGTTTAATTTTGTTATAATAGCTGACATGAAAATACAAAGGAAATTTACATGAGGGTTTAATGTAAATGTGACATAGAATTCATAAATAAGTTAGAGAGGATAACACAAAATTAGCCAAGAAATATGAACTATATTAAAATCAGATAAACAATTGGAAGAAGAAGTTCCTTTTCAATGTGTTTTTAGTTTTTTAAGTTGTGCACTTTTCAAATACTACATTAGTGGCTTTTCGACTAGAAAATACAATTGATTATAGAGGTTTTGTTTCATTATTTAAATTTCAATAATGCACTTTGGTATTTCACTTTTGTTTCGTCCTCAAAGCTGTCAAGATAGTTGGCAGTTGTTTGAAGATTCGTATGGCCAAGGGATTCTGAAATGAATTCAGTTGGGGCTCCCGATCTTTTTAGTATGGTTGCAAAGGAGTGACGGGCAGTATAGGTTGTGATTTTTTCAGGGATCTCAAGTCTTTCTCCGATGCGTTTCATGTATTTATTTATTGTTTTGGTTAGCTGTTTTGTTTTCTTGTGGATATCTTCTGGTGTATCTGTTGGTTTAATTATTCCGAATATGTAGGCTTCAGGATCCAGTGAGCGAATGCCCCATCTTTTAATTATTGCATTAATCTCCGGAAGTATTATCACAGATATAGGATTACGATCTTGCTTTTTGGTATTCTTGGTTTTTTCTCTTACGAAAAGTAGTTTGTCGCCCTCGATATTTTTATACTGCAGAAGAACAATATCTTTGATGTTTACGCCATTGCATAGATAACTGAATATCCACAGGTCTCTTGCCCTTGCCTCTGAATCATGTTGAGGTATGTAGTTAACGATCTTGTTAATATCTTCAATGTGTAAGGCCTTTTTAATATTTCTTGATGCCGGGATAACGTATTTACGTTTTCCAAATGGGTAGGATTCCTGGTTAAGTAATCCTTTTTCGATTCCTATATTAATTATCGTTCTAAGGCTTCTCATATAGATGCCAACAGTGGTAATGGATTTTTCGTTTGCAAGCATCCATTTTTCGTAGTTGTTTAACCATTCTTCTGTGACTAACTCGAATGGTAGCTTTTTGCGTTTTTTGTCGCAAGAAAAGTCTTTAATAGAATTGTAGGCACATTTGTAGCTTTCTGCTGTTCCTGTTCTGTTTTCTTGGTAAAGTTGGTCTATATAGTCGTCCATTACCGTAAGGACATCGGCATATGATTTAGCTTTATTTAGAAACCTGTTTTCAAATACCTGAAAGGAGAAGGGATGTAATGAGCTTATAATTTCGTTGGCTCGTTGCTCTATTCTTTTAAAGTATGCTGCATACTCCTTGTATTTTAACCTGGCATTGGGGGAGTTTACTTTTTCCCACTGCTTAGTAGTGAAGTGCTCATTTAGCGGATAATATTTCTGCTTACGGTTGTAAGTAACTCTTAATTTAATTGCATATTTATCGTCCTTACGTTTGATTCTGGTGTCTTGTACTATTGCAACTGTTACATTTAACATGGCTAAAAAATTTATAAGTTTCAGTTTTGATACATACAAACTGCATTTTTAGATGTAGTTTTTCAGCAAATTATCGTACATTCTCCTAGTAAAATGGGGGAATTAACTCTTTGATTTTATACATGCAAGATACATACAAAGTAGTGAAATAACAACAAAAAAGAGCAAAAAAGTGATAAAAAAGAATTAATATGTGAAAAAACAATGCATTGAAAAACAGATAAATAGCATAAAAAAGAAGCAATAAGCAAAAACACAGACAAGACTCATAATCAGGGGGTCCCTGGTTCAAGCCCAGGTGGGACCACTTAATTTTCAAGCACTTACAGAGGTTTTTTCAGTAAGTGCTTTTTTTATTTACATAGAATTTACATAGTTTTTCGTCCGAAAAAGAAACAATATGTTAATAAAGGAAAGATAATATATAGAAAAAGCCTGGATTTTTTTCCAGGCTTTTTTGACGAATGCACTTTTTTATAACAAATTATATATGCGATTTGCTATTAAAGAGTAAGAGCAGCATGCTCAGAAGGAGAATATGTCCCTTTTTGAAGTATTACCAAAGAACACATAAATATGGACATCAGTTCTTGCATCGAAAGGAAGAACAACATCTGCTGAACCTTCAGCCCTTGTATAGGGAAGATCTAGCAATAAGAATATATTGCTATCGAAATCATTTACAACGGCAAGCATTAGTTTGTCGTCATTATCTCCCTGAACAAGAAGATTGTCCCATCTGATTTTAATACCAGACTCAACCTCATCGTCAGCCATTACTGAAATTCCATCAGGAAGATCAAGAGAACCTGAAGATAAGCTTAGCTTCGAGAAGTCCTCAATTTCACCATCAATACCAAAGGCATCGATATTTTTTTGAACAAACAGGTTGTAACCTGTCATTTTAACTGCGCTGCGGTTCCATATAGGACGAATAATGGGACTCATTATTTTTTTAGCTAAGGCGGTCACCTCTTTGAATTTAGCCCTATGATTAGCCTGAGCCTCAGTATTAGGGTTAGCGATATGATCCGGCTTAATGCGGATGTAATCGATACCTTTCCAACTAGCACCCACAACGTTTCCAACTTTACCTGAAATACCATCAAGTATTCCTTGACTGATTTTTCCCATTGTACTAGATTTTTAAATGATTAATAATTTATGATTTTTGTAAAGGCCTTTAACAGCTAGTAGGAGTTGGTAAGGACTTGTATAGGAGTTGGTACAGACTCGGTATGTAGAACAGAGAGCAATTACTCACTGTGTTTTTCCTGCTCCTGATCGTGCTTCCATTTTCTATCTTGCTCTTTCATCCTCCATCTGTGTTGCAGATATGCGACTGCGACAGTTGAAAGTATTCCCCCAATAATACTTATGACAGTGTTTAAAGAACAAATGATTTCCGAATGAAAGTTAGAAGAATGTTCAGCAGCTAATAAAGTCTGACTAACTCCTAGAGTAGAAATCGTACCAACAATAAAATTTTTCAACCCCCTCATGATTTCTAGTTTTACAAGTCTTACAGTATTAAATATATGGATAAAGTGTTGAATATTAATGTAATTATTTAACAATCTGAGGATTATTGAAAATAAGAAACTAAAAGCAGATAAAGACAAAGAAAGGGTAATAGATAAAAACCGTAAGCCACCCCAAATTTTGCGGGAAAGAGCAGGCAAGATTTTTATTAAAAAGTTTGATACCGTTAAAAAATAAGCAGAGGAAATCAAAGTTTTTAATAAAACCCGAAGGGCCCAGACCTTGCCTGGGCAGGGAAAAATTAACTTTTGGAGGGTTTTTATTTATGGGGTGTAATATCCTAATATCGCATAGTTAAAGGTTTTAATAAGGGGTCGTGGGCTAATTTGAAAACCCAAACCTCTAAAATCCCACTGAGCCGAAGCTTTTGTTTTGATTATAAATTTATTCTTTTCACTAGCCGAAACAAAAGTTTCGACGAAATTATTAAATGAGCAAAACTCAAAAATTTATGCTGCCAGCCCATGCTCTTTATTTATTGTTGTATGCTGGTGTTTTTCTTTTTCAATATAGAATTTCAACTTGGATTAATTCTTTTCTCTTTTAAAGTTCCTCAAGGCACACTTTGAATTCTTAAAACATAATGGAATATAAATTCAGCCTGAGAGGTTATAATTTAAAACAAATTCTAGCCTACTCAACTCTTGTTTGACATTCCTCAGGGAGCAAATAATATTCTACAGCTGAAGAGCACATACTTAACTCTATTAATGTTATTTGTGTCTATGTGTCGTATTGAATACACACAAATATAAGACATACGTATTTATTGTGTTTCAGCCGTGAAATAATGCCTAGTATACATTCGCAACTGGCGAATTAAATTATTGGCCAATGAGATAGTAAAAACTGAATAAAATGTTAACTTTACTTAAAATAATTTTAAAAATAATATTATGCCATTAAAACCAGGACCAAAACCAAAAGCTAAGTCAACTGGAAAACTTGACCAAAGACGTCGTGATAATAAAAACACGCCAGGGAATACAAATAAGTTGAAACCGTCAAATAATTCTAAAAAGTAGTCCTAATAGTCTTTTGGGAAGTTGATAAAAAAGAGGGGTAGAAAACGAGGACTCTGAAAGAGTCTATTAAATAAAAAAGCAGTAAATAATTGAATAATCAATTGGTTACTGCTTTTTTTATATTCAGTCACTCTACTATGATTCATAGGTTTTTATTAGGATACTGGGTGTTGGCAATTTTATCCTAAAAACTAATTTCACACACATTATTTCTGGTTATTCCTCAAAATTGGAGATTTTTCAGTGCCTTTAGGAAACTAACTTCTTTTAATGTATAGTAAAGGTGAATGCTTGCTGTTTGTTTTCACTTGCATACAACGGTTTAGTATAAACCAGGTTTATTTATTTTTATTATCAATTGTAGGAAGGTGTACATATACTCCTATTATGGTATTAATTGTGTACATTCCATACTATAATATATTACATTTTACAATATGATTTTTTACAAAAATATATTTATTGATAGATGTTTGCTTTTTTAGAGATGAGGTTGCTGGGTGGATATTGTTTGAGTTGGGTTTAATGGCTGCAGGATTTGGAGTGCCGAAGGGAGACACGAAAATCCGGTAGCCATTAAACTTAACGTAATAGAGAGGATAGTATGAATAACGGACTGGGCAGGTGGGCCGGAGGGCAAGATATTGCGGAATAAGGAGAGACGGGAATTGGTTGATTTTAATATGGTACTTTGATATTGCTTGTTTTTGGAATTTATGTCAATTGTTGTGTAAAAGATATTTCCGGCTCGGGAAAAGCAATATTTGCTCGGGGAAGGAGTGTGAAAGCTAAGAGAAAGACTTGGTGAAAGAGGATCTTTTTACATGGGGAAAACAATAAGGCTGGTAATTGGAGGCTTGTGTGATGGGATAAGGCATGAGGAGCGTATGCTTGTTTAAGTACAGCAAGTGCGAGAGCCGCTGCAGCAAGATCTTGCTGGCTTAAACAACCGGGGAGCAGTTGGGTAGTGAGGCAAATGGCTATTGGTGATAGCTTTTGATAAGGAGGTAGCCTTTTGCTTTATAGAGATGGTGCTGATTAAAGATGATATGTAGTATGGCCTGGAGCTTTATTAGAGAGGATTTTGTGAGGTAGAGAATAAAGTTGCAGAATATACGGGCGTTAATAGTATTGGATAATAGAGTAGCATAAGGCATGTGGTGTGATTGCTTGTTTAAGATTAAGCAAGTGTGGTGGATTTTGGTGTTTGGTATTGGTGTCTTAAACAATTGGGTCGTCGATGGCGTGAGATGGTATGTGAGGCAAGGGGCTACGAAAACGGAGAGATGCCAGGATAAACAGGCTATTGCCTTATCCTAGCAGAAAGTAGTGTTTATAGCTGCTTGCTTATTTGGAGGATTGGCTTGTAGAAGAAATAATGTAGTATGGTTTGATGCTTTATCAGGGATGGGAATTTTTAAGATGAGAGATATTTTTTCATTGCGGAAAATTGGAAATGAGGCTTTGGGATTAATGGTTTCTGAGGGATGGGGGATAAAGTTGAAAAAGATACGGGCTTGTCAATGGATAGTTTGATATTGGTTTATGCTCTAAGGTTGCAAATAAATGGGCTTTGCAGGAAGGGAAGATTGTGGTGTTCTATTCTTGGATGGTTAGTTTAATTGTATGATGAGGTGATTTATAAGGATTTATTGTTGTGGGATGGCAGTGTATGGAATGTTTGGTGATAATACTGTGGTTGCAGATAGTTTTCAGGGCACTTAGTTAGGAAGAGAGGAATCATTGATAAGAGAGATGAGGCTGGTTTCAGGGCACTGAGGTTTGTTGTAAGATGGTATTGATGAGAGATATGAGCTTGCTGTGTGTTGGCTGTAGGGTGCTATTTTACATAGTGCTGTTATAGGACTCTGCGGGAATCGTGGTTTGTTGATAATGGTGATTTGTAATTTTATTTAGAGATGTTGTTTAGTAAGGAGATGATGAGGGTGGGACTGTTCGGAGTCACGGATGTGGAATTACTGGTGGTATTGATAAGATGTATAATTATTTCAGGATATTAAGGGTGTGAGGAGTGTACTATGAACAACGCATTATGTAACAATAGCAAAGGGGTTGGTAGTTCTTTGGCGCAAGCAGCACTAGTGGGGGCCTTTGGCAGTGCTGCGTCTTTTTGTATTTGTGTGGTGCGGTTGTGATGGCTATTTACAACGGGGTAAATGAGATAGTTATGAAGTATTGCACTAGTGGTTGTAGATGAGATGGTGTTGGAGCTGATGTTGATATAGAAAATATGGTTGGGGGTTGTAGTAAATGATTGTTTATGAGTTGAGTTTGTAGGAAAGATAGTTGTAAATATTGGGTTGGAGGAAAACAAAGAGTTTTACCCTGTGGCAATACGGTATGGAGAATTTAGGATAATATTGAATGTTATAATTTTGTTTTAATGGTGTAATTGTATGGTTATATCAATAGTATTGCTTAATGGGTAAAAGCTTTGTTGTAGGTTTAGCGGGTTCAGTTTTTTGCTGAGGAGCTTGCGAGTAGGCAAAGTGCTGAAAGTGGAGTGAGGACAAAAAGTGTGTCTCATCCTCAAAAAAGTTTGCATGAATTTAGAATTCTGCTATATGTTATGATTTTTATTTTAAGTACTGAAACAAATATACAGTTATTGTAGTTCATTATATACCTGATCTATTTATTTAGTTATTTTAAATCTGAATTTTAATTGAAGATTCTATTTTTCTACAAAATTCAGTAGTTTTTTTGGGAATGGTTTTAAATAATGTCCTATATAATGCTAAAAAGCTGTTTTTTAAAATTAAATTCTCGGCCGGAATTTAGATTTATTATCTATTTGGTACTACTATTTCCTCTTATTTTAATTAGAGATTATACTCCTTCCAATGAATTAAAATATATAAATATTGCTGAAGAAGCCATAAGGGACCAAACCTGGTTCATTTTTCATAATCAAGGCGTTGCATATGCAGATAAGCCTCCTTTATATTTATGGTTGATTATGTTCTCAAAAATAATAACAGGTAATTATTATAAGGGGGTGATAGGTATATTCAGTTTATTAGCAACCATAGGAGTATTGTCTATTATGGACAGATGGTTTAAACGATTCAATATAGAACATAATCCGTTTGTATCAAATTTGATGTTATTAACCACGGTTATTTTTATGGTATCTGCTATAGTAGTAAGGATGGATATGTTAATGACATATTTTATTGTTTTATCTCTTTATACTTTTTTCAAGATTTATAAAGGGGAGAACAAAGAGTCTGACAAATACTTATTGCCGGTATATATTTTTTTAGCCGTCTTCACAAAGGGACCTATAGGCATCCTTATTCCTTTATTGTCGATACTAACGTTTCTGATCATGAAAGGAAAAATCAGATCTTTTGGGATTTATTTGGGATGGAAACAATGGCTTATCTTAACAGTGTTGTTTGTTGTTTGGTTTTCTGGTGTATTAATTGAAGGAGGAAGTGAATATTTGTATAATCTGGTTATTAAACAGACCATAGGCAGAGGTTTTAATTCATTTCATCATAAAGAATCGTTTTGGTATTATTTTCCGAGAATACTTTGGTCATTTGCCCCTTGGATATTACTGTATGTGGTTTTAATAGTGCAGGGTATTCGTGCGAAATTTTATAAAACAGATGTACAACTATTTTTTTTGACAACCATTGTAGTGAATATATTAATGTTTTCATTAATCAGTTCAAAACTTGATATTTATCTGCTTCCTTTGTATCCTTTTGTTGTTTATTTGTGTTCTTCGATATTAATCATAACTAAAAAAGGATTTTTTATAAGAGCGGGAGTTTTCATACCAGCATTTATACTTGCCTTGTTATTTCCGGTATTTATACTATATAAAAATTCTCTTCCATATAAAGTGGATGGGATTATACCATATTTGGGGTTAGGGATGTTATCCATATGCAGTATTATAGGCATACGGATGATTTTTAGAAACAAATTTAATAATGCGCTTCTTTGTATAGGATACGGTTTGCTTGTATTCTGTTTTGTAATCTCTTTTGCCATTCCGCAGATTAATCAGTACATTGGTTTTAAAGAATTAGCCTTAAAGGCACGAGAAGTGGCTAAAGAAAATGGTATAGAAGAATACTATTTCTACAAAATTAAAGGTGCGTCAAATATGGAGATATATTTAGGTAAAGAATTAATAAAAGCAAGATCCATACAAATGCTTGATTCTATAGATAATCAGCCTCAAAAATGTATTCTTTTTGTCGAAACACAAAAGATTTATAAGGATAAAGAACTTGAAAATCTGGTTGTTGACAAGACTTTCTCAAAGGTTGTCGGTAATTACAGTTGTTATATTTTAGGGGATGTAGAGTAGTTTGTGTTTAATTCACTTATTTGAAAAGTAAAAATAAATTTGATATGAAAATTCTTGTTACCGGTTGTGCCGGTTTTATTGGTTTCCATTTGACCAGGAGACTTTTGTCTGAAGGACATGAAGTTATAGGTATTGATAACTTGAATAATTACTATTCCTTACAATTAAAACTCGATAGGCTAGAGCATTTGAAAATAAATACTAAAGATATTACTCCGCACCATAGGATTGAGACTACGGAGGGTTTTACCTTTATAAAAGCAAGTATAGAAGAACAAGCTTTATTTCATAGTATACTTAATGATTCTAAATTTGATGCGGTATGCCATCTCGCAGCTCAGGCAGGGGTGAGATACAGCATAGAGAATCCAGAATCTTATATATCGTCTAATTTGTGCGGTTTTTTTAATATTTTGGAATATTGTCGAAAAAGACCTGAGATGAAGTTGGTATTTGCGAGTAGTTCAAGTGTTTATGGGAAGAGTGCTTCGGTTCCTTATAAAGAGGAAGATAGTACAGATGCTCCAGTAAGTCTTTATGCGGCAACAAAGAAATCGAATGAATTGATGGCTTACTCATATTCCGAATTATATGGCATTGAAGCCATAGGGCTTCGTTTTTTCACTGTTTATGGTCCATGGGTAGGCCGGATATGGCTCCGTATATTTTTACAAATTCCATTTTTAACAGTGAGGTCGTCAGACTGTTTAACCATGGAGAAATGATGCGAGATTTTACATATATTGACGATATAATAGAAGGGGTACATTTAGTATTGTTAAACAATGCCAATGCGGGGGTATTTGATGAGGGACATTTCAAAATTTATAATATAGGAAACTCCAACCCAATGAAACTTGAAGATTTTATAAGCACCTTAGAAACGATATCAGGAAAGAAGGCCGACCGTATATATCTTCCTATGCAGCCAGGAGATGTTAAAGAAACGTGGGCGGACATTACCAGCTTGAATAACGACTACGGTTATAGTCCTAAGACAGATGTGGAGACAGGGCTAGGAGCTTTTGTAGACTGGTATAAGGAGTATTATCGTAAATAAACAATATAGTAGAAATTTAGGTTGGAAGAACTTCATTATATGACAAGAACGATTTTTAGGTATATTCCATTTACTATTTGTAATAATTATTGGAGAAATTGCTTCTGGTTTGTTTTTCTCCAATAAGGAATGTCGATCGAACATATAAGAATGTATGAGAATAACTGGCGAAAAAAAGCTACATAAAGACCTTGTAAAAGAGTGTATGTTATTTTAAAAAATACACTCTGTAGGTTTATTTTATTGATTTTGTTTTTCGCTATTAAATACTACTCTAAAGAGATGTTTATTGTTGACATATTCATATCTTATATTCCATTTGTGAAGCTTACATATCTGACGGACTATAGATAGTCCTAAACCATTTCCCTTTTTTTCTTCAGATGTACGACTGAATCTTCTGAATATTTTATCTGGGTCCAGAGGTTCTGCTTGTCCGGTATTTGATATGTAGAAGGTATTATCTTTGAAGATGATGTTAATAGTTCCTTTATTCTTGCTATTATGTCTGATTGCATTTACGATTAGA
>CAXXRT010000006.1:0-25699 GCA_963666945.2 Marinifilaceae bacterium | reverse complement strand
CACCCTAACAAAAGTTAATAATCGAACACCTCTTTCCGTTAACCCATACTTTTGTTTTGGACTTTTAGGTTTATCCGGTTGAGACATCTTTAAAACACCTAATTCATGTAAAGGTCTTATAAATTTTTTTCTAAAATAAGTTCTATCCTTATATTCGATTATAGTCATAATGTCTTGAATAAATTGATAATCTTTACAAAATTCAAAACTTTTACAAGAGATAATACACTTGGTGACAACTTAGTGACTACCTGGTAACCACCTTCTGTATTTCCCTCATTTTCAACATCTAACTTAGTGCCAGCTTAGTGACTACTTGGTGCCAAAGATCAATTATTTCCTTATCGAATTCAGGTTCTTTTTCTAAAATATCGCGAGTAGAAATAGTACGTTCAATGAATTCCGATTCCAGATCATTACACAACTTAAAAACATACTCTTTAGTAAGGCCGGACATTTATTAAAATTTTTACATTTAAATATACATATCCAAAAGTAAGAAATATTTATTACTTATACCCCATTTTTAAACCAGACAAAAATCTTGTCAAAAGTATCACTCCCCATAAACCATATCAATAATTAAATCCAAAAAGCCACAAAGGTATTACATTTCCAAAACCATACTCAATATCATCCTTAACCACAAACCCGTTTTCAACACTCAGAATTTGCTTTTGTCCCTTATTCTTACCTCCAATTTCAAATGTCTTATCGTCGATAGAAAAGTCAGAAACAGAAGACGAGTACACACTATTTCGCACACTTGTCTGAGAATAAAAGAATGTTTCCCTTATATTTCCTCTATCCGGACCATTCTCAGAGAGCATATACGCAAGATTGGTATTATTCAGATATACTTTTTCAACTTTACCCAATGCACGAATCCCTTGCGTTTGACTTCTCAACTGACCAATAATCCCCACTTTTTCAAGATAGTACATAAAATCATTTACCTGATTGCGATGAACATTCATCATTGCCGCTAATTTTGTAAAATTAGGCTTAAATGGAACGCTTTGAGAAATTATATAAAGCAACTGTTTTAACTTAACCGAAGTTCCAATATTCATATTCGCAGATATAGGGATATCTGTTTCCAACATCATATTTATAATTTGACGAAGACGTTGCTCATACCCCCCCCTCAGCAAAAAAAGGATAATACCCCTTTTCGAGATATTCATTAAAAAGAGCAACGGGTGATCTATCTCTTCCAGCACAACCTTATTTTGCAGAATTTCCTCAAACGAATAAGCCGGTAAATTCAGTCCCTGGATATATTAAGATATTCCCTAAATGAAAGTCCCGTAAGATTATAAAGTAAAGCACGTCGGCTCAAATCGGCACTCCCCTTGTAAATATCCAATATAGACGAACCGGTAAATACTATTTTCATATTAGGGAAATGATCATAGATATTTTTCAACTCCTGAGACCAATTTTTGTATTATGAATTTCATCAATATACAGATGTTTCCCCCCGTTTTTATAAAATGTCGATGCCACATCAAACAAAGTATGTTCAGCAAAATATATATCATCCGCCAATACATAAATAGCATCTCCAATAATGTTACTAATTTTGATATGCTGCAACAAAAGAGTGGTTTTACCAACACCTCTCGCCCCCAGAATTGCAACCATTCGCGCATTCCAATCAATTTCATCGTGAAGATATCTTACAAAACCCGTAGGAGTACTACCAATCAACATTCTGTGCAGGTCATACAATTTTTCCATAATCACCACTTTTTTCCAAATATAATAAAATTGCCTGATAAAAAGTGCAATTTCTTTAAAAAATGCACTTTTCAGATGGCAAAACATTCCTAAATACTCCAGCTTACACCCCCCTTTCCACCATTATAGTTAGGAGTTAAAATGTGCAGCCTTTGGAAAATATCGAATAAAATTCTTTTTATCCTAGTGCTAAATAATAATTTATGCAGCCTTTAGAAAAATTCCGTTAAATGTTAATCACTTTTTCTGCGTTAAAAAACATAGCTGTCTGACGACCAAAGGGAGGAGTTCTATGTTTCAATAAAAAAAAGGCACTGTTCAAAGTTTTGCGTTTACACAAACTTTGCTACAGTGCCTTTCTATTTGTGATGTATGGAATTTTATTTTAGCAGTTTGTTTATAATTTGATCTATTTTCTGTGCATTGCCACCACCCTATTTCAACAATTGGAGCTTGTCCAGGTGCTATAACAAAGACTGTAGGCAGGGCGGTTACTTTAAAAACACTGCAAACCTCTTTTTCTTTGTCCGCATTTATTTTACAGAAGATAACTTTACCTTTATATTTCTTAGCTAAAGCCGCCATTTCAGGCAACATTTTCATACATGGACCACACCAAGTAGCCCAAAAATCGATAACATATATCTTATCTGCTTTAGACTTAAATTCACCATTTTTAGAGTAATCAAAGATGGTTTTCTTGAAGTATGAACTAGTAATAGGGTTCATTTTTCCATCCTCAATAATAATTTTTTTATCAACTATTTGCGAATCATCGATGGTAGTTATATCATAAGGTTGAAAATAGACTTTTCCCTTACCAAAATCCAGAGAAATAATACCTCTTTTTAATAAATCCAGACCTATCGTAGATTTTTTTAACAATGGGTTTTCAACAATAACAGCATTTTGCCACTCATCCTTTACAAACGTATAGAAGAAACATTTACCTGATTTTCGGCCTGAATATCTTTGCCGAAGCCTTTACTTATTACGGCACCATTAACTTCTGTATATTTTCGGCAAATGTTTTAAAATCTTCTGACGTCAGAGAAATAAGATTTTTATTCATGTATCCAAAGCTACATTTTGCGATTTACCATTTATCTTTACAAATAGTTTCACAGTTGAACCTATCTCTTTTATACAATTGTCACGATAGTCCAGTCGCATATATGGAGGACGATATGGTGCAGTGTGAGTTATCTTTTTTCTTCGGGCATCAATTGTTACCACACCTGTTGAGAAAGTGAGGCATCAAGCGTGCCTACGACTCCTAACTCACGTAGATAAGGCTCTTCGGCAAGGATAAAGAAATTGGCATTATTTAAAGAGAATGTATTACCAACGGCAATATTACTAACTGATACACTGCCTAAAACTTTCTGTTCCCTACAAAGATAGGTGAGGTATGAAAAGTAGATTTACTGTTTTTATCTATTTTATACTTCTCAAGTTCAGATTCAAAAATAGCACAGTGACCCGATAAGTCAAGAACAAAATCACCCTCTACGCCGTTGACATAGGCCTTTACTATTATTTTGTCGTCTTGCTCTCTATAACTAAATATCGATCCATCACTGTTTTTTACCTGTCCCATTGATGTAAAAGGGTTTATTACAAATAATAGTAGTACAAATATTCTATTAATTTTTTCATTATACTATTCTCGTTTTATTGTTACTCTTTTTTGTTCTCTTATTCTTATCTTCAACAACAATATACGCATTGTCATCTTCTATACTATCCATAAATTCCTTCATAGCTGACTCACTTAATGGGAATTCACCTATATCACGACCATAACGTTAATTACCTTATCCCCAAATTCAGCTTGTTTTTCAAAACCAGGCCACAAAGCAGACAGGAAAAAACCTTCAAATTTATCACTAGGAATAATAGATACGTTCCATTTTTCTTCAACTTCATTTCCGGAATTGTGTCATCATACGGCATAAAGTAGAACAACCCCCCTTAAATAATCAATAACCACCTTACCATACTCTATCATATCCAAACCAATAATCATCTCGCCACTTTTTGAAACTATTGTCTCAATGTTTTTGAATTTTTTCGGCAAAGTCCAAAGATTCTATTTTTACTTTTGGTAAATCCATAGGTTTAGGTAGCCCATCAATACCTATTTTATCAATTCCATAACCTGTTTCCAGTATCTCTATCTTATCTTTATGCTGTTCAATAAACTCTTTAGACAAGCAGATAAAACCATGTGCGCCTGTGTCAAAAAGTATCTGTTGCTTTACTCCACTGATATTAATATCAAATTTTGGTTGCATAACAGAAGATAATTCAAGTTTAATACCATCGGTAGCTTTTAATTTTTCAGGGCGGTAAGGAGAGTTAATGACCAAAATCTTATTTTTTGAGTCAATTGTGACAACAGCATTGTAAAAGGCTTGTCCTGTGACTATACCGACTACACCCAATGATTTCATCACAGCCATATCTGGAAAAATCATTACATCCATAGTTTTCAGCACATAATTTCCACCAAAAACCACATCGTCAACAACAGCTTCCTGAAAAGACATACCGCCGGTACCATAACCACCTACATGTCGCACACCCCCTTTTGTTCTAGCCTTCATTTCAACGGCTGCACTACATATAAAACCATTTTGTCCACCTGAATCATATATAGCTTTATACTCTTTTTCGTTAACTTTAAATGGGATAATCAATTTTTCACCAATAATTTCGTATGGTATTGTGTCACATACTCTATTAGTTATAGTTCTTTGAGCAAAAAGTGACGAAGTAGTGAAAAAAAGGATCAATAACAATAAATTTTTCAATCTCATTTAGTTTTAATATTATGTATCATTACTGTTCGGCAAAAATCATGTATTATTAAAGGAGATAAAGGATACAAGAGCTTTTGTCTCTAATATTCAAAAGCTATTGTATTAATTCACCTTTATTATTTTATTGCAGCGGCAGCTTCAATAGCTTTTTTCGCATTTATAATACCACCAGACTTGCATAGTTGTTCAAAAAGGAATAAATCTTGTATTTTCTTACCACCTGGTGTATTAAAACCTTTTTCAACCTCAACACCATTCAATGAAGAAACATTATCCATTAATAGTTTTCTTATTTGAGCAGCGTTAAGATTAGGATAATAGGCTTTTACCAATGCTGCAACACCCGCTGTAACTGCCGATGAAAGCATTGACGATGTCACTACAGAAAAATCATCACCTATAAATGAGGAATAAATATCTACTGTAGGAGCATAAAAATCAACCATTGTCTCTCCGAAATTAGAAAACATTACCGGGTTACCAATTTGTCAGAGCCACTAACAACGATAAGATTAGATAATTCGGTACCATTAACCATTTTACGGTTCGGGTAGAAAGGATATATATCCATATTTGCACCATACTCTAATGTAGATACTATAGCCAATACTCCTTTGCTCTCAGCATATCTTAACGCTTCACCAATCCATTTTTAGAGTTAGGAGAATATACAAATCGCTGGTCCGGAAGTACTATAATATCAGCACCGTTATCAACAGCATAACGTATGGCCAATGCAATATCTTTAGTATAAGGTTCTCCTTTAAGTGCTGAAACAACAAGAGGCATAATACGAGCTTTTTCACATATTGGACTGTTTTGTCCCTTAATACCCCTTTTACCGGCTATAATTCCTGCACAACAAGTCACAGCCTTTGAGTTGGTGGTAAGCAGTACATTTGAACCATAACCAATATCGTTGATATTATTGTAATCGTCACCAACTATCTCTTTACGTTTATCGTTAAGTTGCTCCCAACCCTTTTTGGTCTGCTCCCTGTAATTATCATAATACGAATCGTTTGTATAAGCCCTGCTAACGTAGCTCCATTTTTCAACCTTTTTATATTGCATATACATTCCAAATATGTACATGGCGTTACTCATCAAAGTATCTAGAGGTTTTGATTTATCCCAGCATGCTACTAAATCATTATGATTGAAATCCTCCTTGTCCGGGTTTTTCTCTTTCATTCGGCGTTCAAACTCCTTAATCCAATATCTTAAATACCCCTCTATTATTTCATCACCTACTCTTGCGGAACGCTCATTAGAAACAATATCCCTATAGTAATAATAATCATTAATGCTTTCAATTTCAACCCCTCTCATGTTCCGTCTTTATCGAATTTACGAAATTTTTACCATCACCAGAATAAACACCATGATATTGATCCTTAAGCCTTAGCCACTCTCTATCGCCCTCTTTAATGGTAAACTCCATAGTCTTTTTACCATCTTTACTGCTTATAAAGTTCCAGCCATTTATATCATCGATAACCCATTTTTATCGTTCATCTTTACCATTTATCTTCTCTTTTTTATTTTTCCATAGAATAGGTTTAATAGCTTTATGTTTATAGTCTATACCACCCGAGATAATGGCTACTACAGGACTATATTTTGCTTTTCGTTTCCCCAATAATTCATAAGCGCCATTCACGTCGGCACCGAAACTTCCTTCTTTCTCAGAGCAATTGTACCAGTCTAAATCTTTTTGTGCTTTTTTGGACTTGAATTGGTTGACTGTTCTCCTTTTTCAGGTTTGCTTTGAGCATAAAGATTAAACGTTAAGTGTATTGATTAACAAGACACTTACGAAACAAATAATTTTTTTCATTTTCTATATTTTAATAATAATTTCTTAAAAGTATTGACATACTTATGGGGAGTCAGAGAAGATAGCTCTCCGACTCTCACATAATAACTAATAAAAGATGTTGATTAACGATTATTTCTTAACGATTGAATTTGAGTTCTTACCTCTTCTCCCCTTATCTTGCGGGCAACGGTGTTACCATCTTTATCCAATAGCACAAGATATGGTATTTGCATAAAACCGAATGTCTCTTTTCGTGGATTATTGTAAAAGCCTGCCGGATCCCAAAGCGAAACCCAGGGAATATTCTCTTCTCCGGCTGCTTTTAACCATTTAGCTTTATCTTTAGGTTCATCCATAGCTATACTAATAATAACTAAATCATCGCCTTTAATTTCATCATATATTTTACGAAGATGCCTCATCTCAGCACGGCAAGGAGCGCACCATGAAGCCCAAAAGTCCATTAGTACTATTTTACCTTTAAAGTCAGACAATTTTACCGCTTTGCCATTCTCATCCTCAAATTGCCATTCAGGAAATTTATTACCTATTTTATAGCCCTGTCTTCTTTTAACTAATTTATTTGTAAACTCAAATATAATACTATTGCTATAAGGAGATAACTCCTTAAGAATATATTCATATACATCAACTTCATTTATAAACCAATCAGCTCTCTCGAACAAAATAGCACTTAAAGCTAATGGTGATAGTGCTTTATTTTCCTCAATATACTCATTAATAGTCTTACCCTTAATTGCTGACAGAAATTTACCATTTAATTCGAAATACTCAGATGCTGATTTTTGCCCTTTTAAGGTTAAATTTCCCTGGTCAGGTTTCATATCATTTAAAAAACCCACTAATTCCATTTCATTATTCTCCAGAGGGAGTAATAACTCGATATCACCAATTTTTAGTTTATATAAATCAGCAACAATATCTAATTTTTTTGATTTTATTTTTTTATCGCTCTCTATTTCACAAGAGTATACAACATTTCCTTTTAAATCACTCATTGTCAATTCAACAGGACGTACTGATCTGATTTTTCCGCTTATTTTAAACTGTGCAAACGATGGCAAAGTAAATAAAAAAGCTATCACTACAAGATTTATCTTTTTTAACATATACTATTAAATTTTTAATTTTATTCTTCAGGTATTAACTGTCCCAACTCCTCTTCTGTTGGTGCTATATTTGGATGAGCTGGTGCCTCATTATATTTTGTACGACCATAATAGGTAATATCCCAATTATATTTGTCTCTCATATACTCCACAGTTTTTTTATATATATCAACAAAGAAAGGATAATCTTTGTGATATACTTTATGTGTAGGGTCGCTATCCACATTTACGTAAGAATATACCTTTTCGCCTTCATGGGATGCAGAATATTCACCTGTTATCTCCTCATAAGACCACATTAGCGACAACATAAGTATATTTTTAAATACCTGTTCTGGAGTATAAAAACCATTGTATTTAGAGGCCGCATTCATTTTAGGTATAGCATTATTAAAGAAATTACCAGGACTTCCCATTGCTATAAAGAAGTTAGGTTTTTCTCTGTCACTCCAGGTTCCTACAATAGTCTCATGGTAATCTATAAGACCACCGCTAGTTTTTGATGAGGCTAAAAAGATTGGAGCCGAGATGATTTTACGTTTAAACATAACAGTAAAGACATCATCAAAATAAAGACATCGCATGTCATTCACCTCTTTTGGAGTTGTCGGGAAAGTGAATTTTGACGTAGGATAAAATTTATAATCTCCCACACATTGCAGATTAATACACCAGAAGTCTTTTCCATTTATCTCTGAACGTAATGGAACAATAAAGGCTGGTAGTAGCGGGTGAAATAACTTGTTGAGTTCATTAGTAAGAAATGTGTAAGGTTTAAATACCCTTGCACCATACTCTATTGGCAAACAGTCAGGATTAAATAAATTCTGACATAAAAAGTTGACCATAAACTCCAACTGTTCACTATTAGGGTAGCGACAGTTATAAGCCAGATAGTTTGTCAATCCATCAATAACATTAATCTCTGTTCTGGTGTATTTATCATAAACCAGCAATGTTCCATAATTATCAAGAATGTAGTTTATTTTATCGTAATGCGGCCCTTGTTCATCGATAACATATTTTGTTAAAGATTCAGGAAACGTTGGGATTAAAACCTCATCCTCTTGACATGAGGTCAAAATTAACGCAAAAAGGACAAGTAAAAAGCCTATATAATATTTTTTCATACCTTTTCTCTATAAAAATTAATATATTATTTTAGAATTTTGGAGAAGCCAATCTATTCTGCTCTGTTATTGGACTTCTTTCGAAAATAACCTTAGGTATCTGCATAATATATGCAGCATCATTTTTCTCCATTTTGAATTTAGGACCAATAACGCCATTTTCAACCCACTGTCTTTCAAACTCAGGCATACCCCAGCGACGCAAGTCATACCATCTATGGCACTCAAAACACAACTCAACACGACGTTCTCTCTTTATTTGCTCAATAGTAATATCAGTCATAGGAGTAAATGCATCGCTATTAATACGATTCTCTCTTAATTTATTTATGGCATCAATAGCTAATTGCTTATCTGCTGATGGTTGATTTAATACAGCCTCAGCATAATTCAAATACGCTTCACTAAGTCTCATTGATGCAAAGAAGGCATCCCCCAGGTTTGTTTCAGCATGAGTTTTAGTAATTTCATATTTAGATGTAGAATTATAAAGAGAGTATTTCTCTTGAAAAGGACTATTAAAATAATGAGACCATTCGCTAACCAAATAGTAATTTTTTCTTAAATCATCACTCTCAAAAGTATTTATCAACGATTTAGATGCGCCAAATAGTGCTATTGAAACATTTTTAGTACTATTATCAGCAGGATCAACCATATCAATAGAACCATTTAAGCCAGGAGTTATCAACATAGAGCGTCCTCCATAAGGCCAGTATGTTTCGCTATTGTTTAATGTACAATAATTAGGGTACGGGCTATCAGTTGTTGCAGAGAAAGTATTCAAGTCATAAAGGCTCAAGGAAAAAATATCCATAATCATTTTTGAGTATTCGGCAGCTTTCTCCCAATTCTCCATATAAAGATATACTCTCGATTTCAGATTATATACAACAGGAAGAGTAACTCTATATGATTTAACAAACCACTTTTCTTTATCTTCAGTCCTGAAGTACTCTTCTGCCATATCAAGGTCATCAATTATCTGATTGTAGACTTGTTCTACAGTGGCACGTTGCATGCCATCAACATTTAAGTTTGACGTTAACTTTAAAGGCACCCCTGGAGCTGTTTTATTATAGTTATAAGGCTCTCCATATAGGTTAACCAAGTGGTAGTAGTAAAAAGCCCTTAAAGTAAGTGCTTCTGCCTTAAGAATATTTTTATCCTCATCGCTTCCTTCAACTTTATCTACATAATCCAGGGCCGCATTACATGCTAATATCAGTTCAAAATTTGCTGACCATAAATCAATGAAGTTGAAAGGATTTCCTGTAATATATGAATCAGCCGAAGGATACCAATGATAAACATATTTCAAATCCATAAAATTTTGAGGATTAGAGGAAATATCAATATTAAAAACACCGTTTTCATCACCATACTCCCAAGCACCTCTCATTTCATTATCGTCAGAATAAAACTGCTGCATAGAGAAAGTAAATCTACTCTTAATAGAGGCATCAGGATATGCCGAACCAATAAGCATCTCCCTGAGAGCCTTAACAGTCTTAGGAACATATAGATCAGGAGAGCTAGGCTCCAGAAACTTATCACACGATAACAGTAAAAAGGCGATAACTGTTACTGTTGATATTTTATATAATATTTTTTTCATATTTAAGTCTTATTAAAGTAGTTTAGAAACTAAAACCAATATTTAATGAGTAACTTTTAGGCATAACACTATTGTCAAGTTCAGGGTCGAAACCATTAAGTCGTTTATTTGCAATAACAAATGGATTAGCTACCGATAGCGAGACACGCAATGAATTAAGACCTATTTTCTTAACTTTCACACCGTTAAAGTTATATGTCATATTAATAGAGTTACAACGCAGGAATGACGATTCTATAACTCTGGCTGTTGATTTTTCCCATAAAGTGCTACTTGCCACAGCAACACTAGTACCCGGAACAATAAACAGATCAGCTTCACGGCTAATTGCCGGTATATCAGTGAATAACTCATCACCTGGTTTTTGCCATCTTTTTGTCAGCTCTTTACTTAAGTTTACCAATGGGTCAGGAGCGTTATTTCTATTAGCCCCGAGAGCTGCAAATGGATTTGGTAACTCTTTATAACCACCTAATAAAACAGAGAAGTTTGAGCTTAACGAAAGATTTTTATATCGCACATTGAAATTTAAACCACCGGTAAAATATGGTATTGTAGTACCCACATAATCCAAAACAAGTGTTGGGTCAAGGAAAGCCTCCTCCGGATCAACGTCCATATAGTTAAACATAGCAGCTCCATTCTCAGGATTTAGCCCTTTAAAACTATAACGCCAGAATGCACCTAAAGGGTAACCCTCTTTTATTATACCATCTGTTTTGCCCGTTAAATATTCAGTCGCCTGATATGACTTTTTAGTCTGTTTGCCCCCTTTATTCCAGTTTCTTGAAAAGTTTAATCCAATGTTAATACCAAAATCTTTTGTTAAAACAGGAGCAAAGGCTACAGATGCTTCAATACCTTTATTTGTTATCATTCCACCATTAATATCCATAAGTTCGATACCATTTTCTGCTGGAATAACCTGAGGAAATACAGCATTAGAGTTACGAGTATAATAGTCAACCGAGAAATTAAACAAATTGAAAATACGACCGTTAACGGCGAAGTTCCAGTTAGTTGTACGCTCCCACGATAGTTTAGGGTTTGGAATAGATGATATTTTAGAGTAAAACTCCTTATATCTCTCACTTATTCCCTGTAAAACCAGTATCATTTCAGGTGTTTTTGCCGTCAATGAGTTACCTTGAATACCATAGGTGGCACTAAAATCAAGACCATTAATCCAGCTCATTTTGTCTTTCAGGAATGGTTCATTCATAACATTCCATTTAATACCAAAAGAATAGATTGGGTCTATACGCTTATTGACATCTAGTCCGAATGCATTTGTAAAGTCATTTCTTATATTAATATTGGCAACATATCTGTCAGAATAGCTATAAGCTATTGTTGTAAAAATCGACATAAAGTTAGTCTCTTGCTCATTAAGAGCAGTACGACCATCATATATAGAACCCAAAACACCGAAGCCACCTTGCCCCCAGGAATTACCACTACCAGGTACTATTCTATCAGGTGCTGTAGGTCGTATCAAAGCATTACCCCTTTCAGGATAAAATCCCCAAATAGTATTGGAATAGTTGCTATTTATGCTGGAACGAACCTCTTGACCCAACATTACATTAATTTTATGCTCACCGCCAAAAGTGTTGTTATAAAACAGCATATTTTGTATATTCCAGCTATTTATATTAGCATAATTGGAATCTAACACACCACCATTAGTCAATACTGCAGCATCGTATTCGCCTGAAGCAATAACAGATTCCAGGTTTGCATCATAATCATAACCACGATACTGTTTTGCAATACTATATGACCTTTCAGAGCGATAAATACTTCTTTCAGAACGATTAAGGATAAAGTTAACGTTAAATTTATACGACAAACCTTTTATAATATTCCATTCAACCCCCATTGTCGTTGCTATCTGAGTAGATTTATTCTTTGATGAAGTCTCCTCAAACTCTGTTAAAGCATTATAACTAAGGTATGAATCTCTAAATATTCTATTTTGATATATATTATTATACAGCAAAATGGCTCTTGAACCATCCTCATTAAAAGCAGGCATTGCTCTATTCGCATTTAAGGCATAGTTTAACGGAGTAACATTACCGGCGGCACCGGTTGTATTTCCTAAAGAACCATTAATATTAAAGTTAAGTCTGACATTTTTATGTATTTGAGAATTTACTGTTGCCATAACAGATAGACGTTTGTTGTCATTAAATATCTCTTGTCCTTTTTCATCAACATAACCAATCGATACACGATAAGATAATTTCTCTAGATTGCTACCCAGACTTATATTGTGTGATTGGCTTATTGAGGTACGAGTCATAATATCCAACCAGTCAGTGTTCATTGTCTCAAGGTTAGCCCGTTGATTAATAAACTCATTACGTGATATCTGACCATCTATATACATACGTTCAAGAGACTCAATAACATTTCTTTGATATTGAAAAGCATTAGAATTTGCTGTAATCATACCTGCTTTTGCCGCTGCCTCACTGAATTGAAGACGCTCCTGAGAATTCATTAAGTAAAAATCATCATAAGTAGCACGTGGCCTAATAGTCATAGATCCACTATAGCTATGATTTGTCTTACCTTTAGCTGTCTTTTTTGTAGTTATAACGATAACACCATTTGATGCTCTGGATCCGTAAATAGCAGTAGCAGAAGCATCTTTTAATACTGTTATTGTCTCAATATCTTCCGGATTAAGCCATGACACCTGGTTACCTATAATGTTTTTTAAATCATCTGTCTGACCATTTCGGGAGTTAAGAGGTATAACATCAGGTTGTATAATTCCGTCAACAACCCAAATAGGGTCTTGATTTCCCAAAAGTGTTGATTGACCACGTATCTGTATTTTAGGTGATGCCCCTACACGTGCCGTACTATTGGTTACAACCATACCAGCAACACGTCCTTGAAGCATATCAGCAATATTATTTGCACCTTCTATTTTTATATCTTCAGCCTTAAGTGTTACATAGTTACCTATTGTGTTTTTTCTGTCAAGTTTCTGATACCCGGTCACAACAACCTCTTCAATCTCAGCAACCTCTTCCTCAAGAACTATCTTAATATCCTTTTGTCCCTTAAAGGTAAACTCCTTAGTTTTCATTCCAACAAACGAGAATGAAAGCACAACATCATTTTCAGCCAACAATTCAAAGGAGAATTCCCCGTTCATATCAGTTGAAACCCCTGTTGTAGTACCTCTTACAACAACAGACACACCAGGCAGAGGATTACCATTATTATCAACCACCTTACCCTTTATAATTTTTTTCTGTTGCGAGCCCACATCCTCCTTTTCAGCCTTAGGACTAACAATCACAATATTTTTAACAAGCCTATACTTAAAGGCACTGCCAAACACCTCAGCAACAACCATTTCCAGAGAAGGAGCAGAAAAATCAAAACTGATTTTCCGTTCCATGTCAATCTCTTTCTCACTGAAGAAGAAATCATATCCGCTAACTTTTTCAATAGCATCAATAGCATTCCTAACAGAAACATCGTTCATTTTCAGACTAATGTTTGTTTGTTGCGAGAAGACATTTGCAGACAGTTGCAAGACCCCAAACATTATTAACAAGGTAGTTAATTTCATAACCCTTACAGTTTTAGTTAACTTCTTTCGGATACAGCAATAGCATCCGTTACGTTTTTTTTTCATAACTTTGCGATTAGATTGATACTTAATAGTCCCGTACGAGGGATTATTGAGGCAGAGTCAGTTGACGCTCACTCTGCCTCTTTTTTTTAATACTCTTTATAGACCGTAACAGTCTTTCCCTTTATCTTAAATTTAATATCTGTTGTTTCCTCAATTATCTTAAGAGCCTCATTAAGAGACAACTCCTTTAATATCACACCCCTAAACTTATAATCTTTCAACTCCTCATTCTCATAGAACAGATTAAAGTCATACCACCTCTCCAGTTGTCTCAATATCTTATCCAGTTCCATAGATTTAAAGTAGAATTTACCCTCTTTCCATGCCACGAAAGGATAAACATCAACATCTTTCATAGTCGTCACATTAGTACTCTTATTAAATGCAATCTGCTGGTTAGGTTTTAATACCTGTTCAGAATTATTAATGTCAGAAGTAAACTTTACCGACCCATTGACAAGAGTAGTAACCATTTCCTGTTCATCACCATAGGCACTAATATTGAATTCAGTCCCCAGCACCTCAACACTCCCCCTGTCAAGATTAGCTATAAAAGGTTTTTTCTTATCATGAGCAACCTTAAAATAAGCCTCACCTTTCAGGAACACCACCCTTTTATTTCCAACAAATTTGACAGGGAATTTTATTTCCGATTCAGAGTTCAGCCACACATCAGTACCATCGGAAAGAGTCATTTTATACTCTCCCCCCACAGGAACCTTAACCGTATTAAAAATAATTTTTTCCGCCCCGTCTAATTTAAGTTTGTTGTATTGCAAACCATGCAGCGAATCGTTAGTAATCCCCGAAACATCACCATCGGTGATATCAATATTTTCATTAGCAAGATGAATTACCCTACCATCGTCAAGCAGCAGTTGAGCCTTAGAACTTCCCGCTTCAATAACATTTGAAACCAATACTGCATCCCCCCTTTTACTGTTATCATTAACAAAGAACCAATAAGAGCCCACAAGCAGCAGCAAAGAAGCAGCAATACCCACATACCAGTTCAGATATATTTTAGAAGATTTATTTATTGACTTTTTAAAGCAAGCCACCTCCTTTTCTATATCAGTCTTTACAGTATTTTTATCCCTCAGCAAAGCCTCACGAGTCTCACAGATTTCATAAAAAAGACGTTTATTATCCTTTTCAGAAAGCCATTTCTCAATATCCTTTGCGTCGGTCTTTTTATTGAGTAACCCACTTATATATTCAATCTTATCGTGATCCACATTCATCATTATATAGGATATAAAACTACATTTTTAAGACATCTTTGGTATTAACACAACAAGATGAGGAAAATGGGTGAGTAAAAAAATAGTTTTTTTTAAAAAAATATCGCTATACAATCTTTTTCAGGCACATAAGAAACAAAATCACATCCTCACTCATTTCAGACCTTAAAACTTTAAGACCATTTTTGATATGCGTTTTCACAGTATTGACAGATATCCCCAACTCATCAGCCACCTCCTTATATTTTAGCCCCTCCACAAAGCATTTTTCAATCACCTCACGCGTTCTGTCGCTCAATTTCTTAAGATTTTCTTCCAGCCTTTCAATATTATCCCGGTAAATGTCAATATGATATTCCGTTTCAGAATCAACATTCATAATATAGTCCTTATATTTCTGTTCAACCTTACGGTGTTTAAGAAAATTCAAGGAATTATTTCTTACAATCTTATACAGATACGACTTTAGGGAAAAGCTCAGATCAAGTTCTTTTTTAATATTCCATAGGTACACAAAAGAGTCATGGACAATATCCCGGGCAACATCCTCCTCATCAACTATAGACAAAGAATGATATAAAAGCCCTTCGTAATTATCCCTGAATAAAGTCTCAAACAAATCCTTATTAAGCCTGACCTTAGGATTAACCATATACAAAAACTTTGGAATACAATTTATTACAAAATTAGCATATTTTTTTAAAAATAATAATTTCAGAAAAACAGTAAAACATTACTAAATACTCCAGCTTACACCCCCCTTTCCACCCTTATTGTTAGGACTTAAAATGTGCAGCCTTTAGAAAATATCGAATAAAATTCATTTTATTCCTGTGCTAAATAATAATTTATGCAGCCTTTAGAAAAATTCCGTTAAATGTTAATCACTTTTTCTGCGTTAAAAAACATAGCTGTCTGACGACCAAAGGGAGGAGTTCTATGTTTTAGCAGAAAAAATGATTAGCATAGGAATTTTTCGGCAGCAAATAAATTATTATTTAGTCAGCGATATTTTCAAACAGCAAACATTTTACTCCGACGCAAAAAGCCGCAAAACAAAACATAGCCCCGAAAAACCCTCCCAGCCCATAACCCTATGGCACAGTCCCTTAGCAAACACAACATAAAAAAAAAGAAGTTAACCAACCCCTACTTAACCATAACCCAGAGACAAAGGCCATAAACTTGTGTAGAGAAACAGATAGATAGATAAATAGATAGATAAACAAACTATTAACCAATAAATTATAATATTATGAGTTTTTTAAAGATCGACGAGAGCATATTTATTGAATTAATAAAAGCAATAAAAAGCCTGATCAAAAAGATCGAAGAACTAATCACCGCCTACAAGAAGAACAACCCCGCCGACAACCTCTTCAAGGAATGGCTCGACGGTCAGGACATCCGTCAGATGCTGCACATCAGTGAGCGCACCCTTCAGAAGTACAGAGCAGAGAAAACCATACCCTGCACCAGGATAGGAGGAAAGATCTTTTACAACGTCCACGACATAGAAGAACTACTAAAAAAGAACTACCAAAAGGACTGATCCCATACCATTAACCATTAAAATAATAATAACCATTAAAAAGCCAAACCATGAGTTTCACAGTACTGGACACCCTGCTGACATCAGTGGGCGGAGTCATCAACAACCTTGTATGCAACAGCAAAGACAAGGAAAAGATAAAGTCAGAGCTGACCACAGTCATACTAAACCACTACGACCAGGTCTACACCCTTCAGAAAGAGATCATCATGAACGAAAGTCAGGGCAACTGGCTCCAGCGTTCATGGCGTCCGCTGGTCATGCTGGCCTTTGCCATGGTAGTCATTTTGGGCGTCTTCATAGACATACCCCTGTTAAAAGACAGTTCCCCCTTCTGGTCATTGCTTGAGCTAGGCATGGGAGGCTACGTCATAGGCCGCAGTGCAGAAAAGATAAGTTGTAAGATGATAGAAAAACTAAAAAAATAGACATGGAACACCACATACAAGACCACCTTTTGACAGGCGACAACGTAGAACACCTGCTATGCAGCAAGAACAGGCACCAGCTAAAACGCCTGGAAGGCATCATCCTTCACTACACCGCAGGAGCCACGTTAGAATCCTCCGTACGCCACCTGAGCGATCCCACCACCAAGGTATCAGCCCATCTGGTCATAGGTCGCAACGGCCGCATCTACCAGCTCGTGCCCTTCAACCACAAAGCCTGGCACGCCGGCAAGAGCAGTTATCTTGGCCGCAAAAACATGAACGACTACACCATAGGCATCGAGCTCGACAACTACGGACCCCTGACAAAAGAAGGATCCATCTTCATAACAAGCTTCAAAAAGAAGGTCCCCATCAACCAGGTATGGACAGAGCCCGGAGAATACCGCGACAGTTACTGGCACGACTACAACCTCTTGCAGTTAAAGACCCTCCACCAGGTATGCAAGCTGCTGATATCCACCTACGACCTCAAATACATAGCAGGCCACAGCGACATCACCCCCAGGAAGCAGGACCCCGGTCCCGCCTTTCCCCTCGACGACTTCAAGAACATGATAACACTTAAAAAGATCTAAAGCATGAACGTCCCCGTATCCCTGCTCATATACGCCATAGAGCACAAGAAGGTAAACCCCCTGAAGCTGTATCTTTACATAAAGCAGATCAGCTCAGGACATTTCCTCCTAAGCAGAGAAAGCGCAGAGCAGGTATGCAGGGGCCTAAAATGGAAAAGCACAAAGACATTCACCAGCAACCTCAGCTGGCTGGTAAAGCAGCGCTGGATAACGGTCAACAGCAAACGAAGCTCATACCGCACCATAGCCTACCCCCAGCTGCAGAAACTCCTTAAGTTAAAGATACGCACAGGAGTCATAATGGAAAGAGAAGACTTTAAATATTTCAGGCCATTCATCTATGCCGCAGTCATAAGCTGGAGCATGAAGAGAAAGCGGAGAACAGACAGGAAGTCGGAACGGAAAGAAGGGCGTTCCAGCAAGAGCTTCCATCCCCCCGTGCCCGACACGCTGCCCAACCGATATTTAGCCAGGGTACTGCATTTAGACCACAGCACCATCTCCCGCTACAAGAAGCAGGCAGCCCAGGCAGGCTATCTCATCATCCAGAAACGCTACCAGGACACAGGCCTCCCTGCAGAGCAGATAAAGCAGCTCCGCAAAGTCATGGGAGAAGAAGCCGACAGCATGGTTGTCGCCAACGGCAGGATATACCGTCAGCTGCCCGACCGCATAGACACATTCATACACCTGCGGTACAAGCGACAGCTCAGGACATCTCTTTCCCCACATACATTCAGGCCTTAACCCCAAACACAGTTGCGGGAGCACCTACTCCTTTGTCAAAGAATATTAGGCCGATCATTCCTTAACCCCAAACACAGTTGCGGGAGCACCCCCTGAACAGCTAAGGCGTAAAAAAACAAGACAAACGCCAAGGGTCAAAAAACATCCCCGTCCACAGGAAAAAACTGCAACCGTATAGAAAAGGGTAGATAGGGGAAAACAATAAAAACAGTCCTAACAAAAAAACATATAAATTAGTCATATTATCATAATAACAAGAAAATATCACTCTGTTATCAAACATCTTATTTATCAGTATAAATAGAGGACAATCATAAAAAAAGGCATTACATTTACAGGAGAAAAACGACACTATATTTATTAATTTAAAACATAATAATATGTCTAAACCAAATCATTTTTCAGACCTGAAAACAGAAGATGAAACAGAGAAAGTCAAAAAAGAAAAGCCCGGAGACAAAATTAAAAAACCAGATGAAATGAATAAATCAGACAAAGGGAAAAAACTCTTCAAGCGAATAACCAGAAAGACACTCATACAGGAAGACCTGTTATACCAGAGAGAAGTCCAGTGGACATCAGGCAAGACAGCCTTTGTAGAATTCGCATACGCCCTGTACGAGACCCATGCAGTAAGCTGCCTTGGCGACCAGCAGAGCAAGCAGACCTTCATACACAACATGGCAGAATTCTTCGGCATAAGCGACATACACACCCACCACATCCTCCACTCCAAGAGCCTTTACAAACCCATAGAGAACCATTTCCCATACAAAATGGAGAAAACCTACGAACAATACCAGGAGAAGCTCCTGGAGAAAGGAAGCCTTTTCGACAAGCAGAAAAAAAGCTACAAAGAATACTTTTTAGAAGAAGACGAAGCCGAAGAAAGCAACAAAGAAGAAGAAAACAGATTAAAAGACGGCAACGCCATGGCAATGCAATCCACCCAAAAGATCAACGAAAAAATAAAATACATACAAATCCTGTTAGAAGAAAAACCCAGAAAAGAAAAACCCAAGACCCAGTCCGGCGGAAAAAGAAAACCACCACGACATTAGAACAGCCGTAGTGTTGTAGTATCTTCATTTACACAACCCTTGCCTCATCCGGGAGGCAAGGGTGTTTTTTATTTATAACTATTAAAATATTGCACAAAATTAAAATAACTGTGTCCTTATTTTAAAAAACAGGCAAAAATTAAAATAAAGATAGGTATTATTTCAGAAATCCAGTCAACAGCAAAATTAATTATAACTCTTTCCATACCATATTAAATATCTGTTCACTTTTTCTTTGTGTTCACAAACAATGAACACTCAGATATAATGAGATGTACTTATCACTTTACTCAGTATCATTTCTACTATCATCATGAATATAACATATTTTTCCTCTTAGTTTTATATTAAGAGTACATATTCCTGGTTTTGCTATTTACATCCTTCTTTAAAAAATCATTACAAGGAAATCTCTAATATGTAAATGCTTTATTCCCTTGTAGTTTTCTGCAAATTCATCTGCTGAAACTACTATCTTTTCATAATTATCGTCTATTTTAAGCAGGTTACCAAATTCTCTTTCTCTAACTTTCTCATTTGGTAATTGATAAGCAACCTGTATATATAGAGTTTTATTTCCTTTTTGAGCAACAAAGTCAATTTCTCTTTCCTGATGTTTTCCAACAAAAACATTGTAATCATTGTATATTAGCTGATTATATACCAGATTCTCAAAAACGTTACCTATTTGGCTACCTGTGAAAGGAATAATGGAATGTTTTAATCCCAAATCTGAAAAAAAGTATTTATCATTTATCTCAAATCTTTTCTTTCCAATTATATCTAAACGTTGCACTTTGTTTATGAAAAAAGAATTATTTAGATATTTCAGATAATTCATAACTGTATTCACAGACAAACTGATTCGTTGTGTTTTTAAAAAGTCACTTATCTTTTTAGATGATATATAACTACCAAGATTATCAGAAAGATATTCAACTAAACGTTCCAGGAAATCGATATCTCTGATGCCATACCTCGAAACAATATCTTTTAGTATAATAGTATTGTATATACTTTTTAGATAATCGTATATTATTTCATCATCAAAGGGAAGATTAATCAGATAGGGCAATCCACCGTAACGAATGTATTTATTCAGAGCTTCATTGTTGTTCTCTAATTTATGAGCCTGCAAAAATTCACTGTATGAAAGACTATTTACATGAAATTCTATATACCTGCCGGAAAGATGAGTTGCTAAATCTCCCGATAACATTTTAGCGTTACTCCCTGTGCAGTAAATATCTATACCTTTAGCCATTAATTGTCTTAATGCAATTTCAAACTCTTCAACTTCTTGTATCTCATCAATAAAAAGATAGTTTGTTTTGTTTGTTGATAATTGAGAATTTACGTGTTTGAATAAATCTTCGGCAGTTATTATATGCTTAAATTCGTTTTGTTCCTTATCAATATATATTGTATTAGCGTTACTATCTTTTTGTTTGACTAAATCCATTATCTGTCTAAGAATAATGGTTTTGCCTACACGTCTTTGCCCTGTAAGAACTTTTATAATATCCTTCCCAATATAAGGAGTTATCTTTGTTAAGTATTTTTCTCTAACAAACTTTGTATCCATGCTCTTAAAAGTTTTTATATTGAATTTATTATTCAAAGATACAAAAACATTTTCACTATACTGAAAACACATATAGATTTTCCGAAAAGTTTTCACTATACTGAAAATAGCCTCATATTTCCATGATAGTTTTCACTATACTGAAAATATAAACATACTAAAATAGTGTAAATACCTGGAAACTGTTTAAAAAGAGATAAAATATGATATAAATATATATCCCTCCCAAATTCAAAATTTACAGTACCCCCCTACAAACTCCAGTAATTCAGTTCCTTTATTTTTCCCCGGTACAAGCCCTTAATATCCACCAATACCGACTGACAGTTAAGCATTGCCATAAAATCCCTCTCCTCTAAATCAAGAAACTCCCTATGAGCAACAGCAACAACAACAGCATTATAGTCATTACGAATATTTTCCGACAGTTCAAAGCCATACTCCTTTTTCACCTCACCCGAATCAGCGTAAGGATCAACCACATCCACACTCACCCCGTAGTCCTTAAGCTCATTTATTATATCAACAACCTTTGAACAACATCACTATAAAACGAAAAGCAAGAAAACCCGAAAATATTAAAGCATCAGTTTTTAAGGCACTATTTTATATTTATCCTTAAAATCCTGCATTTGTTTCTCCAACCTTTCCGAAACAAGAGCATTTGAATCAATAGCCTTTAATAAATCTTCCCATGTAAGATTTATTACATTTTTACGCAGTTCTGATTTTACCAGAAAAGATTTTGCAAACTCAGCCTGTTTTTTAATCTTATTATTGTTTGATGGAAATAAAAATACGACATAAGAATTGTCAGAAACATGAATAATATTTCTCATTAGCTGATACTTATTCAAGAAACATTCACAATCACAATATTTCTCATCAATTGTATATTCCGGGGCAATATTGAATGTTTACACCTTTTAGTTTTTGAAGATTTTCACTGTCAAAACTAACACCTAAACAAAGTTAATAAAAACCATCCAGAACTACATAAACATATTAATAATTTATTATCCCTACAGTTCCACCAGCTTACAAACCACTCCATCCTTAAGAAGATACTTCTCACCACTCTCAGGACAGACGGCAACGCCATGGCCATGCAATCCACCATGAAGATCAAGGAAAAAATAGAATACATACAAGTCCTGTTAGAAGAAAAAGAAAAAGAAAAAGAAAAAAAGAAATAGTGTTATAGTATCTTCATTTACCTAACCCCTGCCCCCATCCCGGGGGGCAGGGGTATTTTTTATTTATTTCTTTTATAGTACCTAAAAACCATGCAGAAAAACAACACTTTGGTAAAAGCCAACAAATACGAAGGACAGTATTGTCTGGAAATTTGGAAATATAATCCCCAAACATTATTAGGAGAACTATCAAATCACAAAGATGTAGTTGATCCACTATCTTTATACCTCAGTCTTAAAGAAAGTCAAGACGAACGCATTGAAATGGCTTTAGAACAAATAAAAAAACAATTTATATGGTAAGAGGACTAGACATTTTTAAAGAATACTTCAAGGAATATGCCGACAATTATGTAATCATAGGAGGAACAGCCTGCGATATTATTATCGATGAGGCAGGTTTTAAACCACGAGCAACCAAAGACATTGACATTATTCTGGTCGTAGATTACAGCAATCTTTTATACTTACGCTTTACAGCTTTAGAATTTTTCAAACAAGCAATCAAGTTTCTAAATAAATCTTCTTTCATTTTACCATAAAACTCATAATCAGTTCCTTCAAGCTGATAGAGTTCATTTAATTGAACCAGCTCATAAGAATCAAGCTGATATCCATATATATAAGTCTTAAAATCAAGACATCTGGAACATTCAGTAACTGGCACATTTGGAGGTATTACAAAGCAATTAAAATTTATTTCCGGAATCTCTACACATCCACATTCAACAACATCTTTCTCGGGAACAGAGTCTCTTCTCGTCGGCAAACTAGCCAATACTGTTGTATTTCCAACATTCCTAAGAACAACGAAATACTTATTTTTTGCAGTATTTCCATTTTTGAAGTAAAACGGAGTAAAATATAGAATATTACCTTCCTTAAACATAACTAACAATATTCCAGGTAATCTTCGTATAATTTTAATTTCCGCTCATCATAACTAATCAACTCTCTCATATCAACCTTTATGTCGGTTGAACTGATTTGTTCATTTTCAAGCAAATCAAACACAGAGTTTCTAACAGCAGCATTATACCATGGAGACGATTTTCTATGGGTAATAGAAATCAATTCATTGGCAGTTGAGTTCTTAAATTTTTCAACTACAAAATCAAGAATATCCAATTCATTATCAGTAAACTCATCATCACAAAAATCCTTCTTAGCTCTGATAACAATATGTCCATCCCCAGTGGCTTTTCTCTCAATAAAATCCTTCAACATTGATGGTGCAGACGATAGCTCTACAAATATATCACTAGCAACCGGTCCAAATTTCCATACTTTATATTCTAAATTCAGAAAAGGGATACCACTTTTTTTAATAGATATCTCATCTAGGATATAAAGTAATTTAAGCAATTTAGTCTTTGAGATATCTTGAATATTAGAAACAAGATAAACAATAGCATTCCCAATTTTATCTACTTGCTCTTTTCTATACATTCTGATCAAATTTTTATTCAAAATAACAACTTTTTTTAACACATTATCAATAATTTCACTAAAATTATAAACGTAATATTATTAATAATGTTTTGCGTTAAAATATCTTTTTCAATTTTCAATTCGCGAATCACTAACCACATTGGTAAACACCATAGAAGGACCAAGAAAAACATCAGACATAAAACAAATTAATATAATCAGCATATATAAAAGTCTTTTTTCTCTTCCCCCCGGTTATCTCTTTTAAATAACTATTAAAATATTGCAAAAAATTAAAATAAATGCGTCCTTATTTTAAAAAAATGGCAAAAATTAAAATAAAGATAGGTATTATTTCAGAAAATATAAAAAATATAAAAAAGTAACACTTCTATTTAATCTAACTACAGTACCCTGCACTTTATAGCCAAAGCTAAGTGGCAGCCGGAACCACATCCACACTCACCCCGTAGTCCTTAAGCTCATTTATTATATCAACAACCTTTGAATTCCATATATCGCTCACATTCTCCTTAAAGGTAATCCCCTTAACCAGGACCCTTGACTCCAAAGGATTAACATTCATGGCAGTCAGCTGCTTAACAACCTTCTTGGCAATATACCCACCCATGGAATCATTAACGAAACGACCAGAGCTAATCATCAGTAATATTATTTCTATAAGCTATCCTCTTAAAATTATGGACTAAAACCCCTAACCTGCAATTTTAGATTTTTATCTAACTCGCTCTCAATAAAATGCTATTATAATAATTTACGATATTAATACTGTTAAAACTAACACCTAAACAAAGTTAATAAAAAAACAAGTTAGGATTACCAAAAATTAGATTATCTAATCATTCTTAAACAGTGTAAACATACTATATACTGATTATTTAAAATAATGCAGCAGAGAATTTAATATTACATATTCAAGAATTAAGTTGATTGCTAAATCCAGTCAAAGTGTTTTTAGTAAATTAGCTATTTACAAATAGCTTAATATATTATAAAGTATTACCTGATAATCCCTACAATAGTCAACCATATAATTTTAAAGTAATTTGCTAAGGACGGATTATTAATAAACTTCATATTTAACTTTATCTTAGCCGGCATTATCTCCTCAATATATGTTTTATCAGGATCTTCTGCAGATTCTAAAAAGACATTCTCATCCATATACTCTATTGATGCATAATCAGAAATACCAGGTCGTACACTAAGAACTTTTCTTTGTTCCTCTGTATACATATCAACATATTTACGAACCTCTGGACGAGGACCAACAAGACTCATATCTCCAATAAATACATTTATTAACTGAGGTAATTCATCTAGCTTATACTTTCTGATATAATAGCCAGAACGAGTAACTCTTGGATCTCGTCCCCCGACTGTGATTAAACCTTTCATATCCGACCCAACGCGCATAGAACGAAACTTAAAAACCTTAAACTCCTTATCATTTTTTCCAACACGCAATTGACGATAAAAAATCCCCCCTCTTGAATCAATCTTAATCCATATTGCTATAACAATAAAAAATGGACTTAGAAAAAACAATCCAAGTCCACTTAAAAATATATCAATTATTCGCTTCATGCTAATTATTAATAATATCCACAAAATTATTCATCACGTAATCCACCATTTCTTCAGTCAAACAAGTATGTAAAGGTAAAGTAATTTCATTCTCGTACATATGGTACGCATTAGGATAATCTTCAATATTAAATCCCATATTCTTATAAGCTGTCATCATCGGCAGAGGCTTATAATGTACATTACATGCAATATCATGCTTTGCCATTTCGATAATAACATTATTACGATATTCACAATCCTTGCCAATAAGCCGAACCATATACAAATGACCACTTGATTGATGATTTTCTCCAAAATGATTTAGTAATTGGAC
>CAXXRT010000005.1:0-24042 GCA_963666945.2 Marinifilaceae bacterium | reverse complement strand
CAGTCTGGCATCAGCATCATCCTGTCTCAGTAGTATTCTGTATTCAGCCCTTGATGTAAACATTCTGTAAGGTTCATCAACGCCTTTAGTAACAAGATCATCAATTAACACACCTATATAAGCCTCGTCCCTGCTTAAAATAAATCTATCTTGTTGATTTATAGATAAATAAGCATTTATACCGGCCATAAGTCCCTGAGCTGCAGCCTCTTCATAACCAGTTGTCCCATTAATCTGACCAGCAAAATACAATCCCTTAACATACTTTGTTTCCAGAGTATGATCAAGATCAGTAGGCTGGAAAAAATCATATTCAATTGCATATCCAGGTCTGAATATCTTAACATTTTCAAAGCCCTCAACCTTTTTCAAAGCCTCATACTGAACTTTCCATGGCAAAGATGAAGAAAAGCCATTCAAATAAAACTCATTTGTCCACTCTCCTTCCGGCTCAAGAAACAAATGGTGCCTATCCTTATCAGAGAAGGTTTCTAACTTAGTTTCTATGCTAGGACAATATCTTGGACCAATACTTTTAATAGTACCATTAAACAAAGGAGAATCATCAAATCCAGAACGAAGGATATCATGCACTTCCTTATTTGTAAACGCAATATAACAAGATCTTTGCTTTAAAGAATTATCAATGCATTCATCCAAATAAGAAAATTTATAATAACCAGTCTCCCCTTTTTGCTCAATTAATTTAGAAAAATCAACAGATCTGCCATCAATACGGACAGGAGTACCCGTTTTCATTCTCCCCACAGTAAACCCAAACTCCTTTAACTGTTCACTCAAACCATATGAAGCAGGTTCCGAAATTCTACCACCATCGAAACTAACTCTTCCAACATGCATAAGGCCATTTAAGAAAGTGCCATTAGTCAAAATAACCTTAAGAGCAGAAAATTCTATACCAAGTTGAGTTTTCACTCCCTTCACTTCACCATCCTCAATAATAAGAGACACAACACTATCCTGCCATATATCCAAATTATCTATATTCTCAATGGTCTTTCTCCATTCATTAGAAAAGAAAATCCTGTCGCATTGAGATCTAGGACTCCACATTGCAGGTCCTTTGGAACGATTCAACATCCTAAACTGAATAGAAGATTTATCGGTAATAATACCGGCATAACCACCAAGCGCATCAATTTCCCTTAATATTTGACCTTTAGCAATCCCACCCATAGCAGGATTACAAGACATCTGGGCAATTTTATTCATATCCATTGTTATCAACAATGTCTTACATCCCAAATTAGCCGCAGCCGCAGCACCTTCACACCCTGCATGTCCTGCACCTACAACAATAACATCATATTTCTGCATCAAATCACTCATCACATTAAAAATTTCCACAAAAATAAAGATTAAATCACTTAATAAGAAGAGATAAGGAAATATTTTCTTGTCTGGTCATTTCCTCCTGTTCAGAATCAGTTTTATCATTAAAACCAATTAAGTGAAGAATTCCGTGTATAATAACACGCATAATTTCATTTTCATATCCTGTATCAAAATCCCTGGAATTATCAAGAACAGTGTCCAAACTTATAAATAAATCACCATTTACATTACTACCTTCACAATAATCGAATGTAATAATATCAGTAAAATAATCATGATTAAGATACTCCCTATTGACTTTTAATATATAATCATCGCTACAGAAAATTATACTGATTTCACCAAGTTTCTTTTCATGATTTTCAATAACAGTATTAATCCAGTCACAAACATCAGCCTGATTAAAATCAGGCATATTAATATCCTCAGAAAAAAATTCTATCATCTGATTATATTCTTAATATTATTAGAAAAACGCATAAGCACCTTAGCTCCTGAATTTTCAAAAACAACTTCATCAGCTAAAGTATTCATTAAAAACAATCCTCTACCACTCTCTTTTTCCAGATTTTCGGGCAATGTAGGATCCGGAATATTCGTATAATCAAATCCACTGCCTTCATCACTTACGGTAAATTCATAAAACTTATCAGTATTAAAGAATTCAACAGTGACAAATTTAGAAGGATCGCAAATATTACCAAATAGAATAGCATTATTTACAGCCTCAATAATAACTGTAGTAATCCTCCCCTGATAAACATCCCCAATAGAATATTGAGTAAAAATTCTTTGAATAAACTCCTCTACTCTACAAATATTTCCAATTACAGAAGAAAATTTTATTTTATAACACTCATCACCCATTTCAATGAAATTTTATACAAATATATTGATATAATAAATAATAATATACATTAAACATCAATAAAAGGTTAAAATATATTTCAAAAAAGAAAAATAAATATCAATAAAAACTACTACCTCGAAAGCCAATCCTGAGGATTCATTTTTTGACTTTCCTTCCAGACCTGAAATTTTAGCACAGTCTTTTTATCATCAGGATCGGTAAATATTTTCCCAATAATCTGACCAGTTTTAATAACATCACCTTTTCTCACGTAAACATCCTTTAAATTAGCATAAACAGTCAAATAAGATCCATGTCTGACCATAATAATATTATTAAGACCAGGAAAATTAAATACCTCACTTACTACTCCGCTAAAAACAGAAAGACATGAACTATTCTCATTAGTCGTAATATCAATACCATCATTTCTAATTTTTGTTCTCTTAGAAACAGGATGAGCATGAAGACCATAAGCAGAGGAAACAAACCCCGATTGAGTAGGCCATGGAAGCTTACCCCTGTTAGAAGAAAATTCACGGGCCAAATTAATATCAGAAGCCGTTACCTTGGATCTCAAACTATTTTCCTTAATAATTCTTTCAATTTCAGCAACTAGCCTCGACTGATATTTAAGTTGTTTATCCAACTTACGTTTAATACTTCTCTCCTGATTCTTTAATTTACTTATAAGAGATTTATATCCAAGCTTTTCCTGAGCCAGAACAAGCTTTTCCTTGCTGTGAGAATTTAGCAATACATTTTTCTTATCAATAATTTTAATTAAATCACTATTTACATTAATTAAGGAATCATTTGTTTTATTTATATTTTCAGCAAGCTTCATTGAATAATATGAATATTGCTTAAAATATTTTAGTCTCTTATAGGCCTGATTAAAATTTTCGGAGGAAAATAAAAAAATAAGTTTATTCTCAGGAACCCTGTTCTTCCATGAGTAATATATAACAGAAGCATATTGTTTATTCAAAAAACGAAGTTTTTCCTTAAGCCTGGATACTTCGGTTTTATTATTACTCAACAGTAAATTATAGTAATCTATTTCATTTTTTAGGTTAATAATCAACTCTTCTCTAACCTCAATTTTTCTATTTAATACAGACAACTTATTTAAAGATACAGACCTGCTTTTAGACCCCTTTTCAATAAGTTCATTAAGATATTTAATTTCAGATTCAATCTTATCTTTTTTATTTTTTAGTTCATTTAAAGATTGAGCGGAAAGAGTAAAAGAAGAAAACAAAATAGTCAATACTAACCACGAAATAAATACTACTAATTTCTTCATAACAAATAACATTTACAAAATAAAATTATAAAAAAATAAAACATATTTGAATTACTATTGTATTTTTTTTATAATTATCCGGAATTTTAAAAGAAAGCCTAACGCTATCTAAAAAGTCAAGTTTACCAAATACCACATCACATGAAAATCTTTTATCAGATGACTCAACCCAAAAATTAATATTTTTAGGAAACAGGTAGCCAGAAATCCTTTGAAACTTAGAATACTTAATATTAAATCTCCAGTCCTTAAATAATTCATCTATAAGAACCTCAGTAATACGGAAACTCTCAGGATCAATATAATTACACTGATAAACAACTGAAGATTCCTTATTCCTCTTCAACTGTCTTTCTACCCTCTTATATTTACTTTCAAGTCTCCTCTCATTAAAGGTATAGAAAACATACATATCATTTTTAACCTTACCCTTAAAATTCCTTATAAAAGGCTTATCATCAAATTTAGGAAATTCAAATAAACTATTAGTAAGAATGCTTTGAATAGTAAAAAAATCAAATTCATTATTAAACTTTGCAGCAATCAAATCAAAATCACCTTTAAAATATTCCTTATGATATCTATCAATAAATTTTACACTATCCTGAGTAATTAAAATACGGGCAACTTCTATTCCAAGGGGAGCAGTCATAGAAATCCATATAGCACTATCCCTTTGAATTTTCATTACCCCTTTATAAGAATTTTTCTTTCCATTATTATCAACAGACACAGAAAATTTTTTAAAATAAATAGCAGAATAATTTAAAGAACTATCAATAATATTATTATACAGTTTAGAATCAGAAATTAATCTCACTTTCTTTTTAACCTTTAACTCTTTAGTAGCAGAACAGGCAAAAAATATAACAACAACAAAAATAAAACATAATAATTTATAAAACCACGTAAACCTCATTTCTATTCAAATAATTTTCCCGATTCTACTTTCTTTTTTAATAATTCACCTTTACCACCCAATTTCAAAGCCTTTATCCAATATTCAATAGCCTCGTCTTTATTTCCCAACCTATATTCTATATCCCCGTAATGTTCCCAGAATACGGCATCCCCAGGGGCTTTTTCAACCGCCTTTTTTATAAAGAATTTAGCAGTACTATATTTTTCTCTTTTATACAATATATAAGCATAAGTATCAAGATATGTCGGCTCGTCCCCTTCAATTTCAATACACCTTGAAATCAATTTCTCAGCCTTTTCAAGCTGTTCATTTCTCAGTGCAAGATAATAACTGTAATTATTTAATACTCCAACATTATTTGGATCAATAAGTAAAGCCTTATCAAACAAATCAAATGCCTCCTCTACTTTTTCCAAGTTATAGTAACACTCTCCCAAATAAATATAGAACAAGAGCTTAACACCTTTATTTTCAATGCCTTCATCAGTCAGAGAATTTCCCTTTTCCAATAAAGTAACAGCCGATTTATAATCGTTATTATTCAAATAAACAACCCCCTTGCTCAAATAAGGAAATGGCTGATCAGGAAAAAATTTAATAGCCTCAGAAGCATCCTTATACAAAGCATCAAAATCATTTAGCCTATTGTTTATTAATAATAGTTCATTCCATAAACGATAATTATACTTGTCAAACTTTAATATCTTATAAATATTTACCCTTGCCTCTTTAATGTTATTTGTCCCAAGAAGATAATCAACATATAGAGTCAAAACTCCAGGTTCATCAGGATAACAAGTCAGAAGAGTATTAATAATACTTTTTACAAATGACTCTGATAAATTAGAATTACCGTAGTTAGAAAAAAGCTTATAAACATACTGAAGCTTAAAATCCATATTTACATTAGCACTATTTAAAGCCTTAAGCAGGAAATCATTACTTTTAGCAAAATCCTTTTTGCCCCTATAATAATCGGTAAGATAAAAATATACAAATCCATTATCAGGATTTAATTTTAACATCCTATCAAAAATATTCAAAGCTTTAGACTCATCATCAGTACTAATATACAATTCAGCAAGCAAGCCAAGATAATCAGTCTTTTCAGGAAACTCCTTAATAAGTTTATATATTTCCTTTTTAGCCTTAGATTTATTGCCAAGTTTCAGATAAAGTTTATATTTTTCAAAAGATACCCCCTCTGTAATACCAACGGTCTTTTCAATCCTATCGTAAACATTAAGGGCACTTTTCCACTTCTCTACTGAATTATATAAATTAGCCTGAAAATATAAAAACTCATGTCTGTCCGGATAATCTTTCAGTATATTGTCGTAAACTTCGCAAGCCTTATCAATCATTGCCTTATTCTGAAGAATATTAGCAAGAAGAATTTTATACCAAATATTGTGAGGATTAAACTCAACAGCATCCCTCATAAGGCCAAGAGCAGTATTATAATCTTTATTAAGAACATATATATTTGAAAGCTCATATCTTACAGCTGCACTCTGAGGGTCAATTTTAAGACAATTGTTAAACCATACTATAGAAGATTTATAATCTCCCAATATTTTGTATTTCACTGCTTCTGCAAAAGAAAAATCAAATTCAAGTTTCTTTTCTTCAGATAATTTTTCCTGCAGAATACCTTTATCTTTTTTATTTGATTGAATATTCGCAAAAGAAAGCAATGAAACATATAAAAACAATATAGTCAAAAAAATCCTCACAATAAATATTTTATTTTTTTATATACAAAACTCTATTCCACTATAGTCGCCTATATTAAGCTCGCTTTTTTCCTTTTTTATTGAAGCACTATTTCCTATCATGGAATTATCCACAACAACATTATTTAAAAAAGCATTTCTTTGAATAATACTATTTGTAACTATAGAATTTTTAATAACCGAACCAGCCCCGACAGAGACATAAGGACCAACAACAGCATTTTCAATGCACACATTTTCCCCAATATAGCAAGGTTTAATAATTAAGGAATTCACATTCTTAATATCATCACAAATCAATTTATCATTTCTATGATACTCCAAAATACGCTGATTAGTATGAACCGTAGCATCCTTATTTCCGCAATCCATCCACTCCTTTACCTCACCAGGCTTAAATATCAATCCCTTATTTTTCATATTCTCAAGGGCATTAGTCAATTGATATTCATTATTCTCTTTCAGATCGTTTTCAATTATATATCTTAATTCATTTCTTAGATTCAAACCATCCTTAAAATAGTAAATACCAATTATGGCAAGATCAGAAACAAATTCTTTTGGTTTCTCAACAAAATCAGAAATATTACCGTTCTCATCAAGTTTAACAACACCAAAAGCCGATGGATCCTCAACTTTCTGAACCCATATAACACTATCACTATCTTTTTCAAGTTTAAAATCAGCCTTGAATAAGGTATCGGCAAATGCAACAATCACGTTACCCTCCAAAGAAGCTTCTGCACAATAAACAGCATGAGCAGTACCCAAGGCCTCATTCTGATAATAAATAGAACCCCTAGCACCCAAAGATTCAGCAATAGCAATAAGCTCTTCTTCAACATCTAGCCCAAAATCCCCTATAATATAAGCTATCTCATCAATTTTTTCATCACAAACACCGGCAATCTCCTCAACCAGCCTGTGAACTATAGTTTTTCCGGCAACCCTTATTAATGGTTTTGGCACGGTAAGAGTATGAGGTCTCATTCTCTTTCCCATACCAGCCATAGGAACAATAATCTTCATCACTTAAAAATTTTACTAAATAACTATTCTTTACCAGTATGTCCAAATCCACCTGCACCACGCTCAGTGGAATTTAACTCTTCAACCTCCAATAATTCAGCCTGCTCAACTTTGTTTATAATCATCTGACAAACCCTGTCACCATCATGAACAGATACCATAGTATTGGAAATATTGGCAAGAATAACACCTATTTCGCCCCTATAATCAGCATCAATAGTACCAGGAGTATTTAAAACAGTAATACCTTCCTTAAGAGCAAGGCCACTTCTTGGACGAATCTGTGCCTCATATCCCTCAGGCAATTCAATAAACAAACCAGTAGGTACAAGTTTTCTCTCAAGAGGTTTAATTACAATACTCTCCTTCAAATCAGCCCTTAAATCCATACCCGCCGACATTACAGTTTTATATTCAGGCAAAGAATGCTTCGATTTATTAACTATTTTAAGTTTCATATATTAAAATTTTATATTTATACCAAATTTCACATATCATCCAGCCTTTTTACATTTGGTAAAATAAATATCAAAAATTAAAAGACTTTAATATTAATCCATTATTCAATTAACAAATAATTCGCTAAGGTACACTTTTTTATTGATTTTACTTTTTTATTAAATACAGTTTTTCTGTAACAATAAAAACAACAGCATAAAGAACTATTAAAGGTGTTTTAGCCAACATTTTCAACCATATATTATCAATCACAAAATATTTACTTATTCCATACAACGCAAGAGCAAAAACAAAATAAAATGCCACTTTACCAATTTTATAATCCACCCTGAAATATTTTCTTCCAAGCAAATAAGAGGCAACTGTCATACAAAAGAAACAACAAAATACTGCATATGCACAACCCATATACCCAATCCTCGGAATTAATATAATATTCATAACAAGAGTAACAACTGCACCCCCTATTGCCATATAAGCACCTATAATAGTCTTATCTGAAAGCTTATACCACAAGGAAAGAGAATAATACAAACCCTGAAAAAGATTCGCCATTAGAACCCAAGGCAATATATTGAGTCCACTATGGTAATTCTCATTTATAAAATATTTCAGTATGTCCAAATAAAACATTACCCCAAGAAAAATAAGAAGACCAAACCCGGCAAAATAATTAAATATCTTCGCATACACCTCCTTCGAATCATCGCTCCTATATTTAGAAAAAAAGAAAGGTTCAAAAGCAAACTTAAATGCCTGCACAAATAAATACATAAGTAAAGCAAGCTTATAATTAGCCCCATATATGCCGGTAATTGCAACTGCTCTTTCACTATCTAAAAGTTTTGGCAAAAGTATTTTATCTATATTAAGATTAATCATCCCAGCTATACTCACAATAAGAATAGGAAAACTATAAACAATTATTCTTTTATAGAGAGATTTTGAAAAAGTAAATTTTACAGATCTGAACTCGGGTAACAATAAAAATAAAGTAACTAAACTTGCTATAAAATAAGAAACAAAAATATATCCAATACCATAACTGAAATCATAAAAAGGAATATCTATTTTAAAATTATACTCAACCCACCTAAGAATAATTAAGAACAAAACATTCAAAAACACATTTAAACCAATATTAAGCGACTTAATAAGAGCAAACCTACCTGGCCTGCCTTCAAGTCTTAATTTTGCAAAAGGGATGCTGCAAATGGCGTCTAAGCCTATAGTCAGAGCCAACAATACAATATACTCTCTGGTTCCTCCCACTTCAATAAAGTTGAATATCTTTCCTGTAAATATAAATATAAACAGAAAAAACAGAAAAGTTGTAGATAATACAGAGGTCATAATAGTAGAAAACACCTTTCCTGGATTTTCCCTGGAAGCAAACCTGAAATATCCTGTTTCCATTCCATATGTCAATAACACTAAAAATATAGCAGTATAGGCCATAAGATTTATAACAATTCCGTATTCGCTATTTGGAAACACATTAGTATAAAGAGGAACAAGCAGCCAATTAATAAACCTTCCAATTATTGTTGGAATTCCATAAATGGCAGTTTCACCGGCTAATTTTTTTATAGGGTTCATATATTATCTTATTTTTCAGTTATTACAAACTATATAAAATTTTCGAAGGAAAAAAGAAACTTTATGTTTGTTTGTGAGTATAACAAATTAATAAAACAAACTTCGTCAATTTTTACTAATTCAACAAATAAGGTTTTAAACATCTATTATTATTATTCTTTTAAATTTTAAAAAAATTAATGATAATATATATAGGGTGTTAATACTGTTTACTATTTATTTTAAAAAAGCTAGGATATTTTGTTATTAATGTATTGTAATATGTTCTTAACATAGTTACTACATTCTTATTTATTGTAAATCAATGCAAATATACATTTATTCACATTCTGTTAGTAAAGTTTTCCATGGAAAAATAAACACATTTATTACTATTAATAACTGTTTGAAAGATGTTATTAACGATTAATATCAATTAATAAAATTATCTTTGATATAAGGATAATATTTTCTATTAGATTGTTTATCTTTAAAAATGAAATTTAGTTATTAGATTTTGTTATTTTGTATTAACAATAGTACTAACCATTTATTAACAATTATTGTTAATTACCAATAACAATCTTAACCTCAAAACTTTAAATAAGATGAACGATATATTTAGTACTGAAATTATGACATGGGTAATAATCCCTTTATTAATATTTTTAGCAAGGATAACAGACGTTTCAATTGGTACTATGAGGTTAATTTTTGTATCAAAAGGATATAAACATATAGCCCCTGTATTAGGATTTTTTGAAATTATTATATGGCTTTTAGCTATTACCCAGATAATGCAGCATCTTGATAACTGGTTGTGCTATTTAGCATATGGGCTTGGTTTTGCAGCTGGTAATTTTATTGGAATTTTACTAGAGGAAAAGCTGTCTATAGGCAATGTGCTGATAAGGGTTTTTCCTAAAAAAGATACTACCATTCTTATAGAAGATCTCAGAGATAGAGGTTTTGGTATAAGTGTTATAGAAATACAGGGTAAGGGAGGAAGGAAGAAAATGATACTTTCCCTTGTTGCAAGAAAATCCATAAATGAATTCATTAGTACTGTTTTGAAGCACAACCCCAATGCATTTTATTCTGTAGAAGATGTTAAAGCTGTTAACGATGGCGGAGTATTGCGTTATTCTCAACCTAAGTTAATAAGTGGATTAAGAAGAAGAAAGGCTAAATAATTATAGTTTTTTAATTTTTTCTATAATAGAAGTAGAGGAATAACCATCAGTAAAATCAATTGTTTTTACACATCCCCCTTTATTGGTAACTACATCGTATCCAACAATATCCTCTGCTTTATAATCGCTTCCTTTAACAAGTATGTCAGGTTTAATAAATTTTATTAATTCATAAGGGGTATCTTCTTCAAATAGGATAACCTTATCAACATATTCAAGAGAAGCAAGAAATAAAGCTCTGCAATCCTCGCTATTAACAGGTCGGCATTCTCCTTTAAGGCGTTTAACAGAACTATCTGAGTTAAGTCCTATAACAAGTTTATTCCCGAGGTCAGCGGCTTTGGAAAGATATTCAAGATGACCTTTATGAATAATATCGAAACAGCCATTTGTAAAAACCACCTTATAACCTTTAAAATTCCACAGGCTAAGAGTAGTATTTAAACTACTCCAGTCTGTGTGTATTTTATTGTTTATATAATCGAGATTTGTCATCAATAGTATGGTTATACTATTCTATTATTAGATGCATCAGGGAAAACAAGAACAGGATCATGGTTTTTTGCTTCTTCAAAATCCATTGAAGCATAAGAAATAATTATAACCACATCACCCACTGCAACTTTTCTGGCAGCTGGTCCGTTAAGACAAACAACACCCGAACCTCTTTCTCCCTTAATAACATAGGTTTCAAGTCTTTCACCATTGTTAATATTAACAATCTGAACTTTTTCATTCTGGATAATATTTGCCGCATCCATTAAATCTTCATCTATAGTTACACTTCCTACATACTGAAGATTAGCTTCTGTAACTGAAACCTTGTGAATTTTCGATTTTACAACTTCTATATTCATCTCTCACACTTAAAAAGTAATATTATCTATTAATCTTACATTTCCTGCCTGAACTGTTATGCACCCTACTTTAACAGATTCCTCATTCCAGTCCTTTACAGGCTTTAGTTCTGTATCATCAACAATATCAAAGTATTCCACTTCAAGATAAGGGTTTGAATTTATTTCATTTATTACCCATTCCTTCAGCTCATGAACACTTTTTTCACCGGCAAATTTACAAGCTTTTATTAAAGTATTGTATATATGAGGTGCATTTTTTCTATGTTCCTCTGTTAAAAGTTGATTTCTGGAACTCATAGCAAGTCCGTCAAACTCACGAATAATGGGGCATGCAACGATTTCTATGTCAAAATCTAAAATATTAATAAGTTTTTTTATTACAGCAACTTGCTGGAAATCTTTCATTCCAAAATAAGCCCTGTGAGGTTTAATAATGTCAAATAATTTACTAACTACCTGGCCAACACCATTAAAGTGACCCGGCCTGTTTTTTCCCTCCATCACGTTATCAAGGTATCCAAAGTCAAATTCTCTGGTATCTTTTTCAGGATAAATTTCTTCAACCTCAGGACAAAAGACTATATCGCAATTAGTTGTTTTTAGTTTTTCCAAGTCCTCATTTACCATTCTTGGATAACTCTTAAGATCAGCAGGATTATTAAACTGTGTAGGATTAACAAATATACTAACTACAGTAATATCATTATCACTAACAGAGTTATTAACTAACGATAAATGTCCTTTATGTAGCGCTCCCATCGTAGGTACAAAGCCTATGCTTTTACCTTCTTTCTTATAGTTTGAAATTAATTCAATAATTTCTGCTTTGTGTGTGTAAACGTTCATTTGTTTATATTTTAATGGATACATAAGTATTTTATATATCCAGCAAGTATTTCATACCTTTTAGTGGCTGATTATTTATTTATATATAAAGATGCCGTTTTTATTCTATTTATAAAGTTTATGTATTTCAGGATGGATTGATGTCATAGCATTAACAAGTTCCTGTCTTGTAACACCTTCCCTTAATACTATCATTATTGTATCATCTCCGGCAATAGTCCCAAGAATTTCAAAATAGTTTTCGTTATCTATTAACACAGTAACAGAGTTAGCATAGCCAGGAAGGGTTTTAAGTACAGCCATATTACCCGAGAATTCAATACTCACAATTGCATCGGTTAACAGGGCAGCAACTTTTTCTTCCTTCTGTACATTCTGAAGATTACCAGGAACCACATAAATGTATCCTCTTTCTTCATCGGGTATCTTACCTACCTTCAGGGATTTTAAATCCCTTGAAAGAGTAGATTGTGTAGCTTCTACGCCAATTTCCTTTAATTTACTTAGTATATCTTCCTGAGAAGATATTCTTTCATTCTCAATCAGCTTTCTTATAGCTATTAATCTCTTTGTTTTATTCCTCATGCCTAATACCTTTTAAATTACGCATAATCAGCCTCCAAATGTACAAAATAAGATTAAAAAACAAATCCAATTAATATTATATATTCTGTATTTGTATGCATAAATATGGAAAATAATGCATAAATATTTAGAAAATTAAAATATAGTTATATCTTTGCCTAAATTTTTGGGCCCGATAATTTTAAGATTATAATTTATTACTTTTATTGAGATGCAAGATTATAAAAAGGTGAAATTAATTCTTGAGGATGGTACGGAATTTATCGGTAAATCCTTTGGATATGAAAAGAGTACGGCAGGAGAAGTTGTTTTTTATACAGCAATGACAGGTTATCCTGAGAGTTTAACCGACCCATCTTACAAAGGACAAATACTGGTTCCTACCTACCCTATGATAGGTAATTATGGAGTCCCGTGTGATACAGAGCAAGATGGAATATTTAGTCATTTTGAATCGCATAAAATACACTGTACTGCGTTAATTATTTCTGATTATTCCTCACAATACAGTCATTGGAATTCACAAAAAAGTCTCGGAGATTGGTTGAAAGATCAAGAAATTCCGGGACTTTTTGATATAGATACCAGGGCATTAACAAAAATTCTTAGAGAAAAAGGATCTATGTTGGGTAAGATTATATTTGAAAACATAGATGTAGATTTTTATAATCCGAATAATGATAATCTTGTTGAAAAAGTAAGTGTCAAGGAAAAGGTCATCTACGGTAACGGAAAACAAAGGGTTGTGTTGGTAGACTGTGGTGTGAAGTACAATATAATAAGATGTCTTCTAAAAAGAGATGTAACAGTTATAAGGGTACCATGGGATTACGACTTTTCCGGGGAAGATTACGACGGGATATTTCTTTCCAATGGTCCAGGTAACCCCGCAATGTGTGATAAAACTGTTGAAAACATTAAGAAAGTTATTGGAGAAGAAAAACCTATATTTGGAATATGTCTTGGTAATCAGCTTCTTGCTATGGCCACGGGTGCAGAAACTTATAAACTTAAATACGGTCACCGAAGTCACAACCAGCCTGTTTTACGGCCAGGAACAGACAGGTGTTATATTACTTCACAGAACCACGGTTTTGCAATAGACGAAAAAACCCTTTCAGACGACTGGGAAATATTATTTACTAACGTAAACGATAATACCAATGAAGGGATAAAACACAAGACCAAGCCGTTTTTTTCGGTTCAATTTCATCCCGAAGCTTCCAGCGGACCTGTTGATACAGAGTACTTATTTGATGAGTTTATTGATTTAATAAAGAAAAACAAGCAGTAATATGAAGGGATTGGATTCTAATATAAAAAAGGTAATAGTTCTTGGTTCCGGGGCATTAAAGATAGGTGAAGCAGGAGAATTTGATTATTCAGGTTCACAGGCTTTAAAAGCCCTTAAAGAAGAGGGAATTTATACAGTACTTATAAATCCTAATATTGCAACAGTACAGACATCAGAGGGAATAGCAGATAATATATATTTTCTGCCGGTAACAGCAGAATTTGTGGAGAAGGTCATAGAAAAAGAGCGTCCACAGGGAATATTGCTTGCTTTCGGAGGACAGACAGCCCTTAACTGTGGAGTAGAACTTTATAAAAAAGGTATTCTTGAAAAATATAATGTAAAAGTAATAGGAACACCTGTTCAGGCAATAATTGATACAGAAGACCGTGAAATATTCGCTGGTAAATTAAAAGAGATAGATGTAAAAACCCCGAAGAGTATTCCGGCAGAATCAATGCAAGAAGCACTGGATGCCGCAGAAAAACTTGGTTTTCCTATTATTATAAGGGCTGCCTATACACTAGGGGGCTTGGGAAGCGGATTCTGTAAGAATATGGAGGAATTAAGAAATCTTGCCGCAAGTGCATTTTCATACTCCCCACAGATACTTGTTGAGGAATCCCTTAAAGGATGGAAAGAGGTAGAATATGAGGTGGTAAGGGATAAATACGATAACTGCATCACGGTATGTAATATGGAAAACTTCGATCCACTGGGAATACATACAGGTGAAAGTATTGTTGTGGCACCTTCACAAACATTGAGCAACAGAGAATATCATAAATTAAGATCCATAGCCATTAAGATAATCAGGCATATAGGTATAGTAGGGGAATGTAATGTGCAGTATGCACTAGATCCTAACTCTGAAGATTACAGGGTAATTGAGGTCAATGCTCGTCTTTCCAGATCTTCGGCATTAGCATCCAAGGCAACTGGCTATCCGCTTGCCTTTGTAGCTGCAAAGCTGGGATTAGGATATGGATTACACGAAATAAAAAATTCGGTAACAAAGGTCACTTCAGCCTGTTTCGAGCCTGCCCTTGACTATGTGGTTTGTAAGATACCAAGGTGGGATTTGGGTAAGTTTGAGGGAGTTTCCAAGGTGATTGGTTCCTCCATGAAGAGTGTGGGAGAGATTATGGCAATAGGACGTAATTTCGAGGAAGCCATACAAAAGGGAATCCGTATGATTGGCCAGGGTATGCACGGATTTGTCGGTAATCAGGTAAAAATAGAAGACATAGACGAGGAGTTAAAGAACCCGACCGATATGCGAATTTTCGCAATAGCCCAGGCATTTGACAAGGGATATACCGTTGACCAGATATTCGATATAACAAAGATTGACAGGTGGTTTCTCCAGAAACTCGAATACATACACAAAATAAAGAACACTTTACAGGAAGTTCCTGATCTTGATAAATTGGATAAAGAACTTTTAATGGAATCAAAGAAGAGAGGATTCTCCGATTTTCAGATAGGAAGACTTGTTGTAAAAGACGAAAATATTGGTCATGAGCAGAAAATGCTTATGACAAGACAGAAAAGAAAGTCCTTAGGCATTATTCCATGTGTGAAACAAATAGATACCCTTGCCGGAGAATACCCTGCACAGACAAATTATTTGTATGTAACATACAGCGGAAGCGAGTCGGACATAGAATATGAGAACGACCAAAAATCAGTCATTGTACTTGGTTCAGGTGCTTACCGTATAGGTAGTTCCGTGGAATTCGACTGGTGTGGAGTCAGTGCCCTTAATAGCATAAAAAAGGAGGGCTACAGATCGGTAATGATTAACTACAACCCAGAGACAGTAAGTACAGACTATGATACCTGCGACAGGCTTTATTTCGATGAGTTATCCTTTGAAAGGGTCATGGATATTGTTGAAATGGAAAATCCTAACGGAGTGATAGTATCAACAGGGGGACAGATACCAAATAATCTTGCAATAAGACTTCACAGGGAAAACGTTCCAATACTAGGGACTTCACCCGAATCCATCGACAATGCCGAAAACAGACAAAAATTCTCTGCGATGCTTGATAAGCTGGGAATTGATCAGCCCAGATGGAGTGAATTAACTAGTATAGAAGATATCTACGACTTTGTTGATAAAGTTGGTTTTCCTGTACTTATCAGACCATCATATGTACTTTCAGGTGCAGCTATGAATGTGGTGTCCAATAAAGAAGAGCTTGAATATTTCCTTCAGCTTGCAGCAGATGTAAGTAAGGATCATCCTGTTGTAGTATCAGAATTTATTGAGCAGGCAAAGGAGATAGAGATAGATGCGGTGGCACAGAACGGTGAGATGAAGGCATATGCAATAAGCGAACATGTTGAATTTGCAGGAGTGCATTCAGGAGATGCAACAATAGTCTTTCCTGCCCAGAAATTGTACATTGAGACCATAAGAAGGATTAAGAGAATATCCAGAGAAATAGCCAGGGCACTCAATATATCAGGACCTTTTAATATGCAGTTTTTGGCCAAGGACAACGATATAAAGGTCATTGAATGTAACCTAAGGGCATCAAGGAGTTTTCCATTCGTTTCCAAGGTACTAAAAACCGATTTTATAGAAATGGCCACAAGGATAATGCTTGGAAAGGAAGTGGAGGAACTGCAGAAATCTATCTTCGATCTTGACTATGTAGGAGTGAAAGCCCCACAGTTTTCGTTTGCCAGGCTTCTAAAGGCCGATCCGGTATTAGGCGTGGATATGTCCTCAACGGGGGAAGTCGGATGCATAGGGGACAATTATTACGAGGCAATACTTAAGAGCATGCTATCTGTTGGATATACTATACCGAAGAAAAACATACTTTTATCTACAGGACCAGCCAGATCTAAGATAGAATTACTTAATTCAGCCAGGATGCTGGAAGAAAAAGGTTATAATCTTTATGCAACCGGTGGAACTTCTAAATTCCTGAAAGAAAATGGTGTAAAGGCAAAGACACTTTACTGGCCAGACGAAGACAAGAGGCCAAACACACTTGACTATATTAAGAATAAAAAGATTGATTTGATAATAAATATACCCAAAAACCATACAAAAAGGGAGTTGGATAACGGCTATAAGATAAGGAGAAGTGCTGTTGATTTCAATGTGCCTTTGATAACAAACGCCCGTCTTGCCAGTGCTTTTATATACTCTATATGTAAACTCGATAAGAAAGATATAGCCATTAAAAGCTGGAAGGAATATAATTAGTGCATACCTCATAAGTATGACTGTTTTTATATTGTTTTTCTGTTTAGACTAAAAACCACTCTTAGGGGTGGTTTTTTTAATTCCTGACGCAACCATCTTAATAGATTGGTATCTATATTAAAGAATGTAGTTTTACAATGTTTGATTTTCAATGTATAGGATTATTAATGCTTATCTATTAGTTTTATTATAGTTGTTTAATTTCACATTGTTTAAAAAAGAAAGAGGTTGCATAAAAAAATGCAACCTCTCTTATATTTTATAAGCCAGTATTAAATATTATTTTCCAATAATCATTCCCGCTCCCATAGTTTCGTTAGTAGCTTCATCAATAATAATTACACTGCCTGTAATTTCGTTTTTCTTATAATCATCAACAAAAACAGGTTGAGTAGTCTTTAAAGAAATACGGGCAATATCGTTCATGTTAATTGCCTTATCTTCAAGGTTTTCTTCTAGTGTGTTTACATTCATTTTAGCCTCAATGCCTGTAATCATACATCTTGTTTCGTTAGAAGTATGACGAAGTGCATATTTACCCCTAATCTGCATAGGGCGTTCGTTGAACCAGCATACCATCATCTTAAGTTCCTGAGTTGCTTCAGGTATGTTTTCTGCGCTGGCAATCATGTTACCACGAGAAATATCTATCTCATCCTCAAGACTGATAACAACAGATTCACCAGAACCAGCCTTTTCAAGATTTTTCTCGAATTTATTAATAGACTTTATCTTCGATTTAAGCATAGATGGAAGCACAGTTACTTCATCACCCTTATGGAATTCACCGCTTGCAATACGACCGGCATAACCCCTGAAATCTGGATATTCTTTTGTTTGTGGACGCACTACATACTGAACAGGGAACCTTGCATCTTCATTGCTATGATCTTCCCTGACATCTATAGATTCCAGAAGATCCAGGAAAGTTGGGCCTGAATACCATGGCTGATTATCTAATTTTTCAACCACATTATCCCCCAGCTTAGCACTAATGGGTACATAGTAAGCATTGTTAACCTCTAATCTTTCAACAATATTTTCCACCTTCAACTTAATATCTTCATAAACCTCCTGCTTATAATCAACAAGATCCATCTTGTTGATACAGAAAATAATATGCTTGATATTAAGAAGAGAGGCAATATATGTATGTCTTAAAGTTTGCTCAACAACACCGTTACGTGCATCAATAAGAATTACTGCAAGATCGGCAGTAGATGCACCGGTAACCATATTTCTTGTATACTGAATATGTCCTGGGGTATCGGCAATAATAAACTTACGTTTGGGAGTAGAGAAATAACGGTAAGCAACGTCAATTGTTATCCCCTGCTCTCTTTCCGATCTTAATCCGTCAGTTAAAAGTGCAAGATCCACCTCTTCCTTACCCCTTCTTTTACAAGATTCAGTAATATGCTCCATCTGGTCTTCGAAGATAGACTTACTATCGTATAACAAACGACCAATAAGAGTACTTTTTCCGTCATCAACACTTCCTGCAGTAGTAAATCGTAACAAACCAAGGTCACGATGATTGTTATTATTTATATCCATTTGATTTATATCTTTAAACATAGCAGTATCTTAAAAATAACCTTCACGTTTTCTGTCTTCCATAGCGGCTTCTGATCGCTTGTCATCGTGCCTTCCGCCCCTTTCCGTAACCCTGGATGCAGCAATTTCCGCAACAATATCCTCAAGAGTATCGGCAGTAGATAGAGTCACGCCGGTACATGTTATATCACCAATGGTACGGCATCTGACATCTTTTTCAACCACTTCCTCTGTCTCTTTCAGAGTCATGAATGGTGCATAAGCAAGCCAGTTGCCATCGCGGTTAAACACCTTTCTTTTATGAGTATAGTAAAGGCTGGGAAGCTCTATTTCTTCCTGAAGAATATACTGCCAGACATCAAGTTCTGTCCAGTTACTGATAGGGAAAACCCTGAAGTGCTCGCCCATATTTTTTCTTCCGTTGAAGATGTTCCAAAGCTCAGGACGCTGGTTTTTAGGATCCCACTGACCGAAATCGTCTCTGTGCGAGAAGAAACGTTCTTTTGCTCTTGCCTTTTCTTCGTCTCTTCTGCCCCCTCCTATTGCAGCATCGCATTTAAGGTTTTCAATAGCATCGAGAAGAGTAACAGTCTGGAGCTTATTTCTACTGGCATTAACACCTGTTTCCTCAACACATTTACCCTCGTTTATAGAGTCCTGAACGTATTTTACAATCAGTTCACATCCAAGTTCTTTAGCCAGATTATCTCTATAGTCAAGAGTTTCCTGAAAATTGTGACCTGTGTCAATATGAAGCAAAGGAAATGGTATTTTCCCAGGCCAGAAGGCTTTTTTTGCCAGGTGAACCAGCAAAATAGAATCTTTACCACCGGAAAATAGCAAAGCAGGTCTTTCAAACTGCGCCGCTATCTCTCTCATAATGAATATAGCTTCGTTTTCAAGCTCTTTTAAATGTTCGCTGTTTATTAACAAATTGTTATTCATAATTTTCCCCTCTTTATATCGTGCAATATTTTGTATATCAAATTAATTGAGTTCAAAGGTAATTATTTTCCGTGAGTATGCAGTCCGCATTCCTTACCGGAATTGTTTTCCCACCACCAGCGGCCGGCTCTGAAATCCTCACCTTCCTTAACGGCTCTGGTACACGGAGCACATCCAATACTTACATAACCTTTATGGTGAAGTGTATTGTAAGGCACATTATTTTCGTTAAGATAATTCATCACATCATCCATAGTCCAGTCGAAAAGAGGATTTAACTTAATAAGGTTATATCCCTTGTCATCCTCCAGGATTTCCATATCTGTTCTTCCTGTCGACTGATCTGCCCTGATACCTGTAATCCAGCATTCCATATTTTGCAATGAACGTCTTAAAGGCTCTACCTTTCTGATGTTACAGCATTCTTTTCTGTTTTCCACAGAATCGTAGAAGCTGAAAGGACCTTTTTCAGAAACCATTTTCTGTACAGCCTCAGTGTCAGGATAAAAAACCTCAATATTTTTTTTGTACTTATCCCTTGTTGCGCTGAAAACCTTATATGTCTCGTGGAATAGTCTTCCAGTATCAAGAGTCACAACCCTTACAGGAATATCGTTTTTGAAGATCATATCCGTTATAACCTGATCCTCTATGCCAAAACTGGTAGTAAATATTATTTTTCCCGGAAACTCGTCGGCAACAGCCTTAATAGCTTCAACAACAGGTAAATCTTTTATCTTATTATTTAAATCTGAAATATTCATAGTTTAGTCGTTATTTTCTTCAACAGGAATTATAATTCTCTTAACAATTTTTCTTCTAAATATATTGTATCTCCTTATTATCACTCTCATTCTACCCCATCTTACTGCATTCCAGGCTCTTTCGTGAAAAAAGTAAAGAACCATTTTTATTAAAGCCTCTGCACATGCTACTATGGTGGCTTTTTCTGTTGCAGCAGGATCGGAACTAAAAATGTAACGGGCTATTAAAAAAGTAGTAACAGAAGCAATAACACGCCATGTTATTGTTTTTGCAACACTCTTCATAGGCCTGTCCCTTACCGTAGAAATCTTTCGCCCTTTTGGTTGTGTATTGTTTTTATTGTTTTCCAAACTATATATTTATGTTTATACTAATATACGTAAAATTTCAACAAGGAAATCCTAGAATCGCAAATATAGGGTTACTATGAAAGTTTTCAATGCTCTTTTTTACTATTTTTTGATAAGTATTTATACTTAGTTGGAGGTGATTGATATTTTATAATTATTTCCGCCGCATTTGTTCCGGAGTTTATACAATATTTAAACAACCTTTGTACTTCTATTTTACAATAAACCTAACACAAACCTAACACAAACCTAACAGAAACCTAACAGAAACCTATTACAAAATCAGGAGGAGGTGGCATGTATAGTCTTAGAAAAAGTTTACACAAATCATTTAAAAATGAAAGAAAAAAGTAAGCTTAATTTAAAATTAAAAGATGGCGGGGCAGTATTAAATACTTTTTTTATTGGAGTATTATATTTTGGCTATCCTCATTTGTAAATGTGGATAGCCAAAATATTGTATTAAGAAAACTTATAGTAACTTAAAAATTATTTTACCTTTGCGAATATCACTTTAGCCTGAATGAAAGAGAACTATAAAAAAATACTAGAACTTTTGGATAATGATAATTCTAAGGGTATAGAGCTTTTGTTTGATAGACTTTATAAACCATTGGTTTTATTTTCTAATGAGTATTTAAGTCATTTAGATCATTCAAAAGATTTAGTACAGGATTTTTTTGTGGATTTCTGGGAAAAAAGACTATATAAAAAGACGACTCCCGATAAAATTGAGAATTTCATCTTTGTATCTGTAAGGAACAGGTGTTTAAATAAGATTAAATCAAAAGATATACTGAATACTTATTATTCACTTGAAGATGTAGAACTGGCCGCAAAGAGCTATGTTTCCTTAAGAGAGGATTTAATAGCCAGGATAAAGGAGGAGATAGATAAATTACCGGACAGGACTAAAGCTGTGGTTCAGTGTGTTCTTTTGTCGGGAATGAAATATAGTGAAGCTGCCGATGAACTGGGCATAGCAGCCAGTTCGGTTAAAACCCTTCTTATTAATGGAAAGAAACATTTGTCTAAAGTATTTGCGGAAGACAGGGAAATGCTTCTTTTTGTGTTTATGATTTCTTCAAGGGCATAATTTTTTTGGAAAAAGTTGACTGACCTGTTCCCCCATTTTTATGGTTTTGTTGTTCTTCTTATAAATGATAAAGGAGAATAATATGCAAATACCCGATGAGATACTGATTTATATAACTCAATATGTGAACAGAGATCTGTCCAAACAGGGCTTGGAGAAGCTTAATTCCTGGATTAGAGAGTCTGGTGAAAACAAGACTATATTTTATAAATATCTTTCATGTGAGAGGAAATTCAGTGCGTTTTCAAAATGGGATAGTATTGATAAGCTTTCCGACTGGGGGAAAGTTGAACACAGGCTAAAAAGGAGGAAACACAGGAACTTATATTTATACCTGGGCACAGTAGCTTGCATCTTTAATAATTTTCTTTTCTTTAGGAATTTTGTTGCGACTTAATAGAGATATAGATGCAAATCAGCAGATTGTCGAATTTAAGGATATAAGCACTCCGGGAAAGCCATCTGCAATACTAACTCTTTCCTCTGGTGAAAAGATCCAACTGGGAGAATCTGAAAACAAAATTATAAAAGAGAAGAATAGTACCAATATTAATATAGACTCTACAAATAGTATTAAGTACGATAGTAAAGAAACACAAACGGAAGAGCTTGTATACAATACTGTCATAGTTCCAAAGAGTGGTGAGTATTCATTAGTACTTTCTGATGGTTCCAAAGTATGGCTTAATTCAGAGACAACAATTAAATATCCTGTAAAATTTATTGGTAAGACAAGGGAGGTATTCCTCAGCGGAGAAGCCTACTTTGATGTACAGAAAGATGCTTCAAGACCATTTATTGTACATAACAAAAGGGCCGATGTAAAAGTTTTGGGAACCAGTTTTAATGTAATGTCATACGAAGATGAAGAGAAAGCAGAGATTACTCTTGTATCCGGCAAGGTTGAAGTTTTAAAAGGAAAAGAAGCAAAAAGGATAATGCCGGGGGAACAGGCTAAAATTGGAAATGAAATTGAGGGTATAAAAGTAAACAAAGTAGATACAAGATATTATACATCATGGAGAGAGGGGGTTTTTTATTTCGATAACGCAAATCTTTACGATTTGACACGAAAACTAAGCAGGTGGTATAATGTTGAATTCTTCTTTGAAGATAATAGTTTAAAAGAGTTAAGATTTTCCGGAGCTGTTACAAAATACCGTTCAATAGATTATCTGTTGGATCTTATTGAGAAAACAAATAATGTTGATTTTAGAATAAAAGGAGACGCAATCTGGATATCGCATAGAAAATAAAGAAACAGGGATAATGCGGCAACATTATCCCTGAAATAAAACTCCCGAAAGGGAATTTAGTATTCATTTTATAATTACAAATTTATGAAAAAAAATGATGTAATCGGCTTGGTATTGAATAAATACCGGGTGAAAAAAATGTTGATGATTATGAAATTATGCATTGTATTGACATTTGGTTTAATTCTAAACCTTAATGCTTCCGTGTTTTCACAGCACAAGATAAGCATGCAATTAGGGGAAGTTGGATTTAAAAGAGTGTTTAACGAAATCACCAAACAGACTGGTTTGACCTTTATGTATAGTGATAGTGGACTTAATGAGGATATGAAGGTTATTGCAAACTTTAAAGATGCAGACCTGAAAGAAATCCTGGATATTGTCTTCAATGGTAAAAATCTTACTTATTTATTGAAAGATGAGTTTGTCGTGATAATGCCTAAAGAGAAAGCTCCGGTTAGAGAGCAACAGCAAAAAATTGAAATCAATGGTAAGGTTGTAGACGAGAACGGGAACCCTTTGCCTGGGGTAACAGTTCAGCTTGAAGGAATCTCAATGGGGACTGCAACAGATAATAAGGGATTGTTTTCACTATCATTGCCATTGAAGAAAGGGGTGCTTATTTTTTCTTTTATCGGTTATAAGACTCAGAAAATTAGTTTCTCTACGAATAAGTTTCTTAACGTAAAGATGATAGAGGAACGTTCCAATCTTGATGAAGTCAATGTGGTTGCCTATGGAGAAGTTAGTAAAAGGGAAATGACCGGGGCTGTATCAGTGGTAAAGGCTGACGATATAAAGAATGTACCTTCCAGTAATATTAATAA
>CAXXRT010000004.1:0-111207 GCA_963666945.2 Marinifilaceae bacterium | reverse complement strand
AAAACATAGAGATAATAACCAATGCATCGGCCAAATACTCACCCGATGGCACTGGCGGAATAATAAACATCATCACCAAAAAGAACAAGAACATGGGGGTGTCGGGCATAGTCAACGCCAAGGCGGGATCTTTCGGTTCCCTGTCTTCCGACTTCCTTTTGAACCTTAGAAGAAAAAAGGTCAACTTCTTTGTCTCGGGCAACTATTCGGAAAACATTCACAGGTCGGCCATAGAGGAGGAAAAGCAGATTCAGTCGGTGATAAGCTCAGAGGGTGACAGCGAACGCTCCAAGACGGGCAAAAAGATTGATGCGGGTCTTTCCTGGGAGATAAGCGACAGTGATATACTCGATTTCTCGGCCACCATTGGAGCCAACAGCTTCGCGGGAGAGAGCAGTCTTGACTATATAAATAACGCCACCTCCCAGGTCAGCGAGAACAACAGCGACAGAAAGATGGACATGTTTTCCTTTAACGGCGGGTACGTTCATAAGTTCGCGGCCAAGGGTCACCAGCTTAGCATGGAGTTTAACTACCGCAAGATGGACATGGATAGCTATACGTGGAACAGTCTTTTGAACAAGGAGGCGGGTATTGACAATAGCAGCAGGACTGTGATGGAGGGTCCCGGGGAAAAAAGCGAGCTGAGACTTGACTACAGTCTTCCTATCAGCGAAAATTCAAAGTTTGAGGCCGGCGTTCAGCTTCGTGACGTCCATAAGGAGGATGCCTCGACCATAGAGAGGATGGCCGGTGAAGTGCTTGAGAATTCGCTGACTTACGATGTTGACTTTAAAAGAAAGATATACAGTCTTTATTCCACATACAGCAGCAAGTGGGGCGATATGACCTGGCAGCTGGGACTGAGGGGCGAAAAGACAGTCAGGGAGGTCTCCTCCACCGAGGACAACAGTCTTGCCGAGGCCGATGACTTCGACATCTTCCCCACTGCACACCTTTCATACAACCTTCACAAGGGCAACCAGCTTCAGGCAAGCTATTCCAGGAGGATTGAGCGCCCAAGGGGTTTCAGCCTTCTTCCAAGAGAGATATGGCACGATATGTACAACGTGAGAAAGGGTAACCCCGATCTTAAAAACGAATATGTGCACGTTATGGAGGTGACTTACCTTAAGGACTGGGAAAAGTCGAGGCTGTCGCTGGAGGCTTTCTACCGTATTACAGAGAACAAGATGGAGCATATTCTTTCTACTTATCCTGTGGATAACATACCTGCGGGTCAGGAGGACAGGTTCGCCGATGTGACTCTTAATACTGTTGATAATGTGGGCAAGTCGTATGCCCTTGGTGCCGAGCTGATGTATAACATAGATCTTTTTGGTTTCTGGAATATGTCCTGGTCGGCCGATGCGTACAACTACCGCATTTCCTCTGATGTTGAGGGTGTTGACAATATCAATACCTTTAACTGGAGCGCTTCGCTGATAAATAAGTTTAAGATAAACAAGAGTCTTGACCTGCAGATAGACAACAGGTACAATGGCAGGGAGAAGGAGTCGCAGTCGGTGCGAAAGGCCTCGTACAGTGCGAACGCTGCGCTGAGGGCTAAACTGAGCAGCAATCTTTCCCTGACAGCTCAGTTCCGCAATTTTTTGAATACCTGGAAATACGAGGTTGAGACGGTGAAGGAGAATTACAGGTCTCATTCGACTTTTAAGCCTGAACCGAGCTTTATGATTTCTCTGTCGTACAGGATAAATAATTTTAAGCTGAAGCAGAAGAAAAGAGATGGCGGGGATGAGTTTAATGATGAGGGGGAATTTTAGGCTTTATAATTCTTTTTGCTACTGACAATCTTCTTAACGCTATAGTACTATAAATTTCATACAAGGAAAGAAAACTCGGCCTTTGGCCTCAAACAGCTTTCCTTGCTTAACTGAAATTTATAGTACTACTTAACGCTAAAGATTGGTATGGACGCAAAAAGAATTAAAAAACCTTGGTAGTAGTGATGGGCTGCAGACGAAAAACTCCTAAATAAATAGCTTTTTGTACTAAAACATGGGAAACTCCTCCCTACGGTCGTCAGACAGCCCATGTTTTTGAAAGTACAGAAAGCTATTTATTTTTTACGGAGTTTTTCTAAAGGCTGCATAAATTATAGGTTAGCTGCCATGAAATACCTTTCATGCAATTTTACTAAAGGCCATGAATTAAAAGATTAAAACCTAGGGGGAAGGGAGACGGACGCAAAAAGAATTAAAAAACCTTGGTAGTAGTGATGGGCTGCTAATTAAAAAATTAAAACCTAGGGGGCAGGGAGACGATACTGCTGTATAAATTATGGGTTTAATTTTCTTTTTAGAATCAAAAGACTTCATTGGATTGGTTATTATTAAAGGGGTCAAAACCGATACTATTCATCAACTCAGCGTAATGACCTTCAGAGATTTTCTCTTTGTCAAAAAGTTGCTTTGCCAATGTTCCAAAGTCACCTATCACTACACCTTCATTTCCGGACTTATAAAGTGTATCATCATATCCATATTGCCTTGCAGTTCTTACAATATCGGTTTTGTATTTATCAAAAGTCTTATTAGAAATAAATTTCAATTCTTTTAAGCGGGTTAATAAGGCCGAACGGGAACAACTGAAGTAATGCTCTATTTTCAAAATAGTTTCCAAAGTGATTTTATCCATCCCTGATTGTTCATCCGGTATCATACTTATGAGTCCGGTATATGGTATAAGTAAATATGCGGCAAATAAATCTGCACTATACTCAATTATATCCGATTTATTAAATGTACTTGAGGAACAATGGTGAGGAGTAAAATTCTCCTGTACATACAGATGATATAGTTCATGGCAAATTGAGAAATTCTGTCGTCCAATAGAATGATTAGAGTTTATAAGTATAAAATTCGAATCTTCCACTTTGGCAGCCATACCTGAGAAATTTTCAGACAATGGCTTAAAAAGTGTAATAACATTTAATTTAATCAAGAGACTCTTTAGGCGAATTGGATCAGAACTTGTGAATCCTAACCTATTACGAAAGTCGGCTGCTTCTTTTTCTATTTTAATCTGCATTGATACGCTTCATTTTTATATAATTCATAACAACCTTCTTAAAAGCAGCGACAGACTCCAGATCCTCATTGTTATTTCCGCTTCTGAATGCAAAGGCTAAATTCAACTTTTGTATTTCTAAATCGTCTTCCAGTAAATCGGATAATTCAACACCAAATAATTCTGATAGCTTATTTAATTCTGTTACGGAAATATCGCGTACCCCCCTTTCGTAATTAGAAATCTGCTCACGGGACACACCCAGGTACGATGCTAAATTTGACTGCGTTAATCCCTGAGCCTTACGAATTAAAACAATATTTCTACCAATGGTCTTACACATGATGTTATTTGTTTGTTTGTTACAAAATAACAATAATTATTAGATATACGCAAAAACGTAACAGGAGTTTTATCCTTTTATGCCTTTATTTATAGGAAATCTACAAAAGAGTACCGGGAGAAGTTTATTTTAGGTTTTATAATTCCACTATAACTCTAAATATTGCGTTCCATTGGCACCGGGCCTAATTCCTTTCCGAACAATCTTAAGACCTGATTGACCTTGTCCATTCTCAGGGTACTCTTGCCCTGTTCAAGGTCTCTTACAAACCTTAGCCCCACCCCTGCTTTATCTGCCAGGTCGACCTGGGTCAACCCAAAGGTCTTGCGCATTTCCTTAATATAGGATGATAATTTGTTTTGCTTTTCGCTCATAGCTTTATACCTTTTAGGGTATAAATATATGAAAATTATTTTAATTTATACCCTTTGTGGTATAAATTTATTAGGATTAGAACATATTATACCCGCTATGGTATAAATCACCTTGCAATAATAATATCTATTCAAATGAAAGATAGTATAAATCACACTATATAAAGACCATATATACCAGTTGGAGTGTAATTAAATTCAGGATTGTTTAGGATTGTTTAGGATTGTTTTAGATTTAATTATCAGGCCGTTAAAAAACTGCCCAGTGCAATAAACCGTGGGAGCTAAACCTTAATTTATGCAGCATTTTGGAAAACTGCCCAGTGTAATAAACTATGAGGCTAAACCTTAATTTATGCAGCCTTTAGGAAAATTGCCTAGTGCAATAACCATGGAGGCTAAACCTTAATTTATGCAGCATTTAGAAAAATCCCGTTAAAAATTAACAGCTTTTTATACGTCAGAAAACATGGGCTGTCTGACGACCGCCAGGGAGGAGTTTCCCATGTTTTAGTATAAACAGCTGTTAATTCAGGGATTTTTCGTCAGCAAATAAATTAAGGTTTAGTTCAAACTATGTTTGTCTTATACAATTATTGTTTAAACTATTCTTGTTTCAAACTATGTTTGTCTTATACTATTATTCTTTAAACTATTCTTGCTTATAATATTCTAATACAGAATGCCACTGTTTTAAGCTTTGTTCACACAAGCCACCTGTTTTTCAAAGTAATTTAACACTTGAATACACACATAACGAACATAAATAATTTTATTCCGCACTACTGCTGCTAAGTACATGATAAACTCAAAAAAATTTGCAAAAGGTATCCCCGACTCTATCAGTATATTTTATATATTTGTTGGCTTTCTTATCTTAAACGTCTAAATTTATATTTTTGAATAAAGTTTCTGTACATAAGAACTTACGCACAGGTGACGAAAAAACCATAAAGTACCTCTTTGAAGAGCTTTCACCAAGGTCTGTGGTCTTTGCACAATCCATGGTCAGGGATATGGATGTTGCCAAGGATATTGTTCAGAATACATTCACTAAGATATGGAGCAGCAATCTTTCCTTCGACTCTACCTATCATTTCAGGACTTATCTTTACAACTCAATAAAAAATGCTGCCATTAATCATATCGAAAGGGAAAAGAAGCATGTAAGGGATGTTGTTGACTTACCCCAGGCTACCATAGAAAAGAATATAATTGAAACAGAGATTGAGGCTGAGATATACAGGCAGATAAATATGCTGTCCCCTGCCAGAAAGGATGTTATAATGAACAGATTGCAAGGGATGACCATTGAGGATATTGCACTGAAGCTGGGCGTTTCCAAGGCCACCGTAAAAACTCATCTTATTCTTGCCAAGCGTGATTTAAAGACTAAACTTAAGGATATTTATATTTTTTTGATTTTTTTTCCACTCTAATTCAACCATTTTAATTTCCCGACTGTATTAGGTATAAAATTGTAAATTATTATGCCAGAAAACTACAATACAGTTTTGATTGCCAGGTATCTTGTAAAATATTTACAGGGTGAATGCGATAAAGAGGAAAAGGCCTTGATCGAAAAGTGGCTGGAGGACCCCATCAATAGGGCAGTCTTTGAGAATATAAAAAAGAAAAATGCGCAGGATGTATATGATAAACACTCTATTGATGTTTCTGATATAAGGGATGCTTTCTATAAAAACTTTGAAAAGAAAAGGAAAGTCACCCTTGCAAACATATTGTCCTATGCCGCTGTTGTTGCTTTAATGATAAGCTTTCCCGTAATTTTCTTTATGATTGATAAAAACAAAGATAAGTCTTCCGGGCTTGCCACAAATAAAGAAAAGATAGAGCTAAGGTACGAGGCCCCGGTTCTTTTGAACTCCAGGGGAGAGCAATTTGTCATTTCACAAAACAATAGCCCGGAGACAATAAAGGAAAAAAACGGTGTGAGCATCAATATAAAGGGCAATTCTATTGAATACAACCTGAATGCCACGATTTCAAAACAAATAGCCTATAACACCATTAAGGTACCCGACTGCGGTAATTTCAATTTTACCATGAGCGACGGAACAAAAGTATGGCTTAATGCCGGGACAACCCTTAAATACCCCGTACCCTTCCATAAGGGGAAAAGGGAAATCTTCCTTGATGGAGAGGGCTATTTTGAGGTGACCAGAAACATGGAAAAACCCTTTATTGTAAACATAAACAAAGGAAGTGTGAGGGTTTTAGGGACTAAGTTCAATGTGAAAAGTTATGAGGGAAAACCCGTTGCCACCACCCTTGTCTCGGGTAGCGTGCAGGTAAACGACCAACACAGGAATACAGTAATATTAAAACCAAACCAACAGGCAGTTTTTACAGACAATAATATAAATGTTGAGCAAGTTGACCCTTTTCTTGATATAATCTGGAAAGACGGTTATTTCATCTATAAAATGGCAAGACTTGATGATATTATGCAGAACTTGTCGAAATGGTACGGCTTTGAATATTTTTACCAGAATGAAGGTGTAGCCGACATACTATTCTCGGCCAGACTGAAGAAATTCAATGACATAAACGAGGTGTTCAGGGTACTTGAGAATACGGGAAACATAAAATTCAGGATTAAAAACAATACAGTTATTGTGACAAGATAAAGCCCTTAATACTATAAAGCATTACTGTGAAAAGCTAAGGCTGTTATGGTGAGAAAATAAAAAAGAGAGGACTGAATTTGCCGGCAAGCTAATATTCGCATCCTCTCCCAGTGTTAATTTTAAAAAACAAATTTATGAAAAAAATTTTGGAGGGGATATTTTATCCCGGAGAAAAAGTCAAAAAACTACTGATTATGACTAAATTTTGTTTGTTTTTTGTTGTGCTCAGCCTGCAATTACAGGCTAATGTATACTCACAACAGGAAAGAATTAGTTTAAAATACAATCACATCTCAGTCCATAAATTATTTATTGAGATAGAGAAGATTACAGATTATTCCTTTGTTTACAAGTACACGGATGTGAGTGAGCTTAAGGATCTATGTGTTGACTTCAACAATACCAAGGTTGCAGAAATCATAGAATTCTGCCTAAAGGGAACAGACCTGTCCTACTCCCTTATAAACAACCATATTGTCATAAAAAAAACCTATGACAAAAACGACGACAAGAAAAAGGAGATAAAAGGCAAGGTGGTAGACGAGAAAGGCAACCCACTGCCCGGAGTAACCCTTATATTAAAAGGCACACAGGTTGGAACAGCCACAAATACCAATGGTGAGTTTACTTTGATTGGCGATATAGGTGATGTAATTGTTGCATCCTTTATTGGTATGCAAACCAAGGAGGTTAAAATAAAAGAATTAAATAATATTAAGATTATTCTTGAGGAAGAAACAGAGAATTTACAGGAAGTGATTGTTTCAAGTTTCTTTAAAAGAAATAAAGAAAGCTTTACGGGATCGGTTAAAACAATAAAATCGGAAGAAATAAAAAGCCTTTCCAACAATAATGTACTTGAAGCTGTGGCAATGCTTACTCCGGGTTTAAAATTAATGGAAAACAATGAGTTTGGATCGGATCCCAACCGTCTTCCTGATATTGTTGTCAGGGGAACTTCTTCATTAGCAACAGAAGCAGACCAAGCTGCCAATAATCCTATAATAATACTGGACGGAGTTGAAATTTCTTTAAAAGATTTATACGATTTAGATATAAATGATATTGATAAGGTAAGTGTTCTGAAAGACGCATCAGCAACTTCTCTTTATGGGGAAAGAGCTTCCAATGGGGTAATAATTATTGAAAGAAAACCAATTCTAAACAATAAATTACAATTCAGATATACTATAGACGGAACTATAGATTTACCCGATTTGAATTCGTATGATTATTTGAATGCAACAGAAAAATTAGAGTTCGAGAGATTAGCCGGCTTATATGATTTCAGTAAATTAGCAGATTTTGAAGAATATAACAGAAAAAGAATTTTAATCTCGCAAGGATTGGACACCGATTGGTTGTCTAAGCCATTAAGAACAGGATTTACTTTAAACAATTCTGTTGGGGTAAGTGGTAAAGGTGGAGATATGACCTACAGGGTTAATGCAAATATTAAAAACATAAATGGGGTAATGAAAGATGACTACAGGAATACTAACGGCTTATCCCTATATCTGTCTTATCACGTTAATAAATTAACCGTTTCCTTTCAATCCAGTTATTCAAACCTTAAATTTAAAAACAGCCCTTACGGTACATTTTCAGACTACGTGAAATGTAATCCTTATGACGCAGTATATAATCAGTTTGAACGTTTAAACAAAATATTATCCTATGAAATCCCCAATCCTTTATATGAGGCAGAATGTGGAAATTATTCAAAGGGAAAATCCCAGACATTCTTAAATAATTTGAATCTTCGCTGGGATATTAAATCGGGAATTTATCTTACTGTATTGGGATCCATTAATAAAGTAAATGGGGAAAATGAAATCTATGTTTCACCCAATTCAACCCAGTTCATAGGTGCCAGCTCAATAGAAGACAAAGGTTCTTTAAATATGAGCTATAATGAATCGCTAAATTATTCGGGAAATTTTGTTTTTAATTTCAATAGAACTTTTGATGATAATTTAATTGGGATTCACATTGGAGGTGACATATATAAAAACAAGCATATAAATAATAGCTACACTGCTGTTGGATTTTATAAGCCTAACCTACATACCCCTCATTTTGCTGCTAAATATTTAGATGGTTCACATCCCCAGGGATATGATGAACTGGACACAAGACTTGGATTATTTGCCAACCTGAACTTTATGTATAAAAACAAATACTTTGTTGACGGATCTTTCAGACGTTCCGGGTCGTCCAAATTTGGAAAGAACAACAAATATGCCCCTTTCTGGTCTGTAGGTTGTGGATGGAATATTCATAAAGAAGAGTTTGCTATAAGAGATTGGATACAATCTTTAAGGATCAGATATTCTTATGGTGTTACCGGTAGCGTAGCATTTTCTCCATATCAGGCTATAACAACATATTTGTACAACAGTGATTACTATTATTACGATGGTATTGGGTGTATTCCCAGAACAATTGGGAATAAAGATTTAACCTGGCAGTCAACCTATATGCACAATATTGGTTTAAACGGAGACTTCTTTAAAAACAGATTCAGCATTACTCTGGATTACTATATAAACACTACCGAAGATATGCTGATTGATTATACAATTCCTCCTTCTGTAGGTGAAACTACTTTAAAGCATAATCTTGGAAGAATGAGAAACAGAGGCTTTGAATTCGACATCACTTCAAATATTATTAATTATAAAGATTTCAAACTTAATTTAAGGCTTAACGGAGCTCACAACAGCAATAAGATATTATCAATCAGTAATGCCCTTGATAAATTTAATAAAGAATCTGGCATAGCAGAAACCATATCCCCTAAATTACTTTATAAAGAAGGACAGTCCACATCGGCTATATATGCAGTCAGGTCGGCCGGTATTAACCCTGCTACAGGAGAAGAAGTATTTATAAAAAAAGACGGTACATATACATTAGAGTACGATAGTAACGACAAAGTGGTTGTTGGTGATTTAGAGCCCGATTTGGAAGGAACCATTTATTCTTCTATATCTTATAAAAACTTGACTTTAAATTTAGGGGTCAGGTATAAGTTCGGAGGACAGATTTATAATGCCACAAGAGCTGCAAATGTAGAAAATGTAAACCCTAAATATAATGTTGACAAAAGGGCTTTTGATCAGAGATGGAAAAACATAAATGATGTGGTTCCTTATCTTGATATTGCCAATGCGGATTCAAGAACATTTATCCACACAAGCAGATTTGTTGAAGATCAAAACTACCTAGAGGTTTCACGTATTGATTTAAGCTATCAGGTAAATTCTGAGATTGCAACTAAATTAGGATTTAAAAGATTAAGGCTAAGTTTTGCTGCTAACGATCCTTTTCAATTTTCAACTGTGAAATATGAAAGAGGAACTTCTTATCCTTTTAGCAGAGGATTTTCATTTACCATAAGTCCAACCTTTTAATTTAACATAGAAATGAGAATAAATATATTTATATTACTAATAGTTCTATTTACGACTTCCTGCGATGATTTTCTTGATGTCAGACCAGAAGGAGAAGTAGTTAATGATGAGCTTTTCGAAAAAGCTGAAGGTTTTGAAGATGCTCTATATGGGGTATACTCATACCTTACAATACCGGAATTATACGGACAAAATTTAAGTTTTTACCTAAACGACGTATTGGCACAATATTTTATTAATGATTGGTCTGAGCATATCACACAAAAATTTTGTCTTTTTGACTATAAAGATCAGGATGTAAGACCTGTTATCGATGATATATGGAATAAATTATACAAGAATATATCTAACACAAACAATATATTAGCAAACCTAGAGAATAAAAAGGAAAAATTACCATTATATAAAATTTATAAAGCAGAGGCGCTGGCATTAAGAGCTTTTATGCATTTTGAGATATTAAAGCTATTTGCTTCCAATTATGAGGATTACCCAAATAAAGAGGCTATTCCTTATTACTCAAAATCTTCTTATGAAATAGCTCCAATTGAAATATGTAAAAATGCATATGCCAAAGTAATACAAGATTTCAAGGATGCCGAACAGCTTCTTTCTGAAAGTGAAGAATTACTAAAAACCGATGATAGTGAGACAATAGGCTTTATTAGGCATCCTCAGGTACATATGAACATATATGCAGTGCAAGCTCTTCTTTCAAGAGTTTACTGGACAATGGGTGATTTGGAAAATGCAAAAGAGTATGCCTTAAAAGTCATAGACTCTGACAAATTCGAACTGGAAGAAAAAATTGACATAGAAAATTGTGTGTCAGGAGGACTTTCAGATAAAGAGACTGTGTTTGGACTTTTCTCAAACAATTTTAAAAACACTACAAAAAGTTGTTTTTATGTCTCAGAAGCTTCATTGTCTTTAGATTTAAAATCCAATTATGTCGACTTTTATAAAGTGGATAAAGACGGAACTGATTACAGATGGGAAGGATGGTTTAAGGAAAACAGCGACTTTTTCTCCCAGGGATTAAGGTGCATGAAAATAGCAGATATTTATGATATAAGACTTATATCATATCCCCCAGATTTTATGGCAGGAATAAATATCATAAGAATTCCGGAATTATTTTATATAGTATCAGAATATTATTTGAAAAAATCTGATCAGAAAATGGCCAAAAAATATCTAGATGCTGTTTTAACATCAAGAGGCTTGAATCCGACGGCAGCTAATACCGGCTTTAATATATCCATTAAAAACATTAATAATGAAAGAAGGAAAGAATTTATTGGAGAGGGCTTATTTTTTCATGTAATGAAGAAATATAAAATGGAGGTAGTTGAGATACAAAGCTTAAAGAAGTTTAATGCTGAAGATGGTATATATGATTTCCCTATTCCTGAATTAGAAACAGAGTATAGACAATAACTTTAAAATGTTTGATATGAAAAATATATTATTTCTGATATCCGGTTTTATAATTTTATTTTTATCCAACTGTCAGACAGAGGATTATAAATTATATGACGTTTCACAAACAAATAGAATTTATTTTGAATACGATTCATTATCCTTTATTTATGGTGCACGTGCAGATAAAGAATGCGACATAAGAATACCTATAAAACTTATAGGTATGGTAAACATAGACAAAGATGTTGAATTCGATCTTGATATAGACGCATACGAATCTACCGGAAAACAAAATTTTCATTATACAATTGAAGAAAACCAATATTTTAAAAAGGATTCTGTTTTAGCATATATAAATATTGATTTTGACAGAAGTAAACTGATTAAGGATGTTGAGTATTCTCTGTATATTTATCTTAAAGGTAACGAGCATTATATACCTGCTAACAACAAGTGCTGTACTATTGAATTTGGAGATATTACCATTTCCCAACCCACCTGGTGGAAAACCGACAGGCTGGGAGAATACACTGAAGAAAAATATATCTTGTTCATAGAATGCTTTAAAAAAACCCAAATCATAACCCCTGTAATTTATGATGCCATCACATATTTATGGGGAGAATTTCTGGATAAGACTGATCATTGGAGACATAAATGGCTTTTAACAACCTATACCTACACCTCCTATTTCAAGCAATATTTCTATGTTCCTATGTATGAATATTATCTTGAAACAGGTGATGAAAGATATGAAATACCTAATCCAAACGCTTAAACGAATAAATTATGAACAAAATAATAGCATTAATAATTTTAGTTGTCACCATCTTTTCGTGCTATGAGGATAATTCCACAATAGCCACTAAAGACTTACCAGAGGTTAACATAAACACACAGGCAAGAGACACAATGAATATTTATTTTTTGGACACCATAAAAATAGACGTGGAAATAGAAACAAGCTCTGAAGAATTAACTTATGAATGGGGTATAGGGAAGTGTCCTGAAAGGAGCGAGGATTTTCCCACTACTCATTTTGACAAAATCTCTTCAGAGAAATCACTTAAATATGTTCCAAGGGAACTTGGACATTATGTTGTTAGACAAATAGTAAACAATGAGTATGGCAGTGAAATAAAGTATTATCATGTATTTATAAACTCTCCATACGAAGAAGGATATTTTATATTATGCAGGAAAGAAAATGGCGATGGAAGCGTAGCTTTCCTTAAAACACTCACCCCTGAAGAGATAGAATTCGGGTTAATACCTGAATTTAGAAATAATGTCTATAAGAAAGTTAACGAAGAAACATTATTAAAAGATCCGGTTGCTTGTAGAAAAGTCGGAAGTAGTGTATTTATTTTAACTGGTGAATCGCAGTCATTAATACAGTTAAACGATAAAACACTGGAAGAAACAATGAGATACGATTTTAAATTTTATAAATCTGATTTTGTTCCTAGTAGTATGTCCTCTTATGATGGTAAATATTGTTCAGATTTATACTGTATTTCTAAAAACGGAGGATGCTGCATGGTACAATTAAGGGAGCAATTTGTTTTCCCTTTCACTGAATTGCCAACAGATATAACATTTACTGAGATAGCATCACGCCCCAGCTATTTTTCGAGTGTAGCTAAGTTTTATATTGGAAACTTTGAGGGAGGAAATAGAAATGCTTTATCATGGAATGCTGAAGATGGGACTGGTAGTTTTGCCATAAGAGAGGTAAACGGTTATTTCAGAGACAGAGAGATTATTGATGTTTTCATGTCTGAGCATCATGACGGAAACGATATTTTTGTTTTTAACAGATACAACGGGCAAATATTTATTACCGGATTACACAGATATATGGTAAATAGAGGTACAGGAGAAATTCCCTGGGTTCTTTTTGAAAGACAACTTAGCAACTCTCAGATAATTGATGAGAACACCCAGTGTCTGACAAATGATTTATATAAATGCGTATCATTGACGCATGAAAATAAAGTATACAAATGGTTTTACAATCAGCCTGACGAAGATCTTCCTTCACAGCCTTTTATTACTCTTCCCGAGGGTGAAGAAATAAAATGTATAAATCACTATATAGTATCGAGAAATGAAGACGCTTATCAGAGTGTAAGCAAAAGTGCTCAGACAACAATCTACATTGCCACTTATAACGAAAACAGGGAAGGATTAAAAGGTTCTCTTTACATATATAATATAGAAACCGGTGAGCAATTATATAAATACGAGGGTGTTTGTAATGAACCAGTAGATATAATGTATAAAATAAAATAAGAATATGAAAAATATATTTAAATACTTTCTATTAATAATATTATTCATCACTGTTTATAGTTGTGATGACGATAAATTTGAACCAAGTCCGGAGGAAGAGGAGGTAATAAAACCAGAGGAAAACGGATTTAATAATATTACAGATAGTCTTAATATACCAGCTGAGGGCAATGCTATTGCTCTTAGCTTCAGATCGGTGGGCAGTGGCTGGAGAATTGAAAAGGATAATATGGCATCCTGGATCTCAGAAATATCGCCCGAGAGCGGAGAATCCGGCAATAACATAGTATCTGTTAAAGCTGCAATTAATGATGGCATGACCAGCAGGCAGACAAGCATTAATTTAATTAATGATCTGGGAGACAAAATCAATATCAACATAATTCAGCACACATACGAATCTCAACGCAACAGGGAAAGTGACAGCCTTGCCCTGGTAGAGGTCTACAATTCCTTATCCAATTACTCATGGGCTGAGCCCTGGGATTTTAAATTACCAATGTCTGATTGGACAGGGGTAATTCTGGAAGAGGTAAATGGAGAGTTAAGAGTAGTTGAATTATCTTTAAGAGACTGGAATATGGCCGGCCATATTCCTAATGAAATAGGAAATTTAGCGGAACTAAGAAAACTTACTATAGGGGGCAGCATTTCAGAAAGTATGCCTTCTAGATTTACAAAGTTGAGAAAACTGGAGGAATTTTATTTTATAGGTAATGGAAACACACCTGACTGGACATTCCCGGAATCTGCACATAATTTAAAATCTCTAAGAATATTGGAATGCGGTAATATTCGAATAAATGAGAAAAGCTTTGAAAATCTTTATAAAATTAAAAGCCTTGAGAGAGTTTCTCTTAATATTCCAGATTCATTTGATATGCCATCGGGAATAGCAAATCTTAGTAATTTAAAGGAATTAATTATTGATGGTTGCGGCATTACAAGTCTGCCTGAGGATATAGGTTTATTATCAGAATTAATTGAATTGGATTGTAGTTCTTGCACTAACTTATCGAATTTACCCTCTAGTATGGGTGACTTTGCTAAATTGGAGATATTAAATTTATCTGATTGCGAAAAACTAGTATCATTATCGGATAATTTTGGAAGTATCACATCTTTAAAAGAATTATATTGCAAAAATTGTTATTCTCTGGCTGAATTGCCACAAACATTTGGCAATTTAAGTAATATATCAATAATTGAAATGAAAAATAATGTATTAAAATCTTTACCTTCTGGTTTTAATAACTTAACAAGTCTTACTTACCTGGATATTACATCGTATGGGGATGACGATAACACAATATCGGGTTCTGTAGTTGAGTATTTTTCCAATCTATCCAATTTAGAAGTATTGTACGCTGAGAATAATGATATTTCAGGTGATATAAGCTTTATTAAAAACTGCATTAAGATTCATAAATTAAGTATGAATGGCAATAACTTAAGCGGAGAATTGAATATTGAGGAAAACATAAAGAGTACTTCAATAGAGGAACTAAAACTTAACGATAATAATTTATCAGGTACATTGGAGGGGCTAACCAAGTTGATAAACTTAAAGACTCTGGAATTAAGAAACAATAATATTAGAGGAGAGTTGCCAGCAGATATTAATTTATGCTCAACGCTTAATTATATTGATTTGGAAAATAATTTAATTACCGGATCTTTACCTGCCTCATTATTGGAAATCAATTGGGGATGGTGGGAATATCTCCTTAATGTTAGAGACAATCATATGTCAGGTCCTATTCCTAAAGAACTAACTGAAAGTAAATGGTGGGGAAATGCCTGGGGAAGCTGGAATATTGACACAAACATTATCCCACAAAAGGATGGGTATGGATTTGATTTATAAAATTATGTGTCGCAATAGAAAATGATACCTATTAACCAAGAGTATATTAGATAAGCGGCTGAAACAAAATACTTATCTATAGTAAGAGTTTGTTTTTTTTGAACTGAAGCCCGGAAATTGTATCCAACTTCCGGGCTTCATATTATTTTAAGAACACCCTCTTATTCTTGATTTTCACCGGATTTATTTTGCCAGGTATACTAGTGCCTTTACCTGGACAATGACTTTTATCGAATTCTTGAATTTCTTGATTCTTGATTTATGCAGAATTTCTATAAACCAAATAAAAAAAACAGATGACTAAAATTATATATATATTAATGGCAGTAAGTTTTTTATATGCCTGCTCTTCCGATTCATATAAGATAAAGGGAAAAGTATCAAAAGATTTCAGAAGTAATAAAGTAGAAATACTCTCTCTTGAAAACAAAAAGTTGACTGAAAGCAATATTCTCGATGGGGAATTTGAAATAAAGGGAAATATTGAAAAAGATGATCTTTACATATTAAGGTTTCCCAAGGATTATAAGGAGCTACCCGTTTATCTGGAGAATAAAAAATACAGCATGGTATTTGGTCATGAGAAGGCTTATATTCTTCCTGATGACAATACAGGGAAACAAGCTGAGTTTGTTGAATATCTAAAGAAGAAAAATGTCTTTGATATTAAGCTACGACTACTGGGAAATAAATATTGTGAAAGTAAAGATATAAAAAATAAAGTGTCTCTTTCGGAACAAATGGACAAGCTTTACGACTCACAGAGAAAACTGATATTTAATGCCATAAAGATGTTTAAAGGCTCAATGATTGCTCACTATATAGCAATGGATTTTGTCCTGTTTTGTGAAAAGGATTATAATATGTTTACAGAATTAATTAATTGCTTTGAAGGAGACAATCTGGATTCAGATATTAAAAAGAAAATATTTGAAAAGTATGAAAAGGTAAAGTCATCAAGATTAATAGGTAAAGCCCCAGAGTTTGAACTTATGGATATAAATGGTAAAAAGACCAAGTTGTCATCTTTTAGAGGTAAATTTGTTTTGCTTGATTTCTGGGCTTCATGGTGTGCTCCTTGCAGAAAAAAGAATAAGCATTTAAATAAATACTATAAAGAATTTAAGGAAAAAGGATTCCAATTTGTATCTGTCTCTCTGGATAACGATAAATCAAAATGGGAAAAGGCTGTTAAGGAAGATAATCTTCCATGGACTCAACTTGTAGATTTGTGTGGTTTTAAAGATAGTGAGGTAAGAAATCTCTATAAAGTAAAGCAAGTACCAACTGTTTTTATTATTGCCCCCAATGGAGATATAGTTAAACAAAATCCATCTTTTGAAGAAATAAAGAGAATAATAAAATAGAAGCAATATGAAACTATATATAAGCTTGTTGGTATCCCTTACATTAATTTCTATTATGGGGAATGCTCAAGTGATCTATAATAAGCAAAAACAGGATAAGCTATTGTTGTTAGAAAATGCCAATCTTATTGATGTTGTAAATAAAAAGATTGATCAAAACGTAAATGTTCTAATTAAAAATGATAAGATCGAAATAATAAGCGAAGGTAATATAAACCATGGCTCGAATACTAAGATTATTGATCTTTCAGGGAAATATATAATTCCAGGCTTAATAGATGCCCATGTACATATATCTAACGATATGAGAGAAAGTAGAGGTGACCGGGTTAAGCATTTGAAATATTTTTTAAAAGGAGGAATAACAACAATAAGGGATTGTGCCGGGGATGCCAGAATTCTTTCTGAATTAAAGAGAGCTGTTTATATAGAAGAAATAGAGGGTCCCGATATTTATTTCTCTGCTTTTCTTGCGGGAGAATCCTACTATGATGGAAATGACAGGGAAGGACAAAGTGTTATTGGCTGGGGAGAAAAATTCTCTCCCTGGTTACAATGTATAAAACAAGGTGATAATCTTGATGATGCAATGATTGCTGCCAAAGCTTGTGGCGCAACAGGAGTAAAGATTTATGCAGGTTTTGATGGAGAATATCTTAAAACAGTAGTTGCAAAAGCCAGGGAGCATGGTTTGAAAGTATGGGGACATTCAACTCTTTTTCCTGCTAAACCATCAGAGGTGGTTGAAGCAGGTGTAGAGGTCATTTCTCATTCATATCTTCTAAGATGGGATCAAATACCTTCTTTGGATAAAACCATGCTTAAGTCCTTCGATAAGTACTTAAACAAGATAGATGTCAATAATCCTAAACTTGACAATCTGTTTAAACTTATGAAAGAAATGGATTGTATTTTCGATGCAACTCTTTATTTGTGTAATTTAAATTATATGGAATGGGCTAATAATTTTGTAGCTCAGGCCTATAAAGCAGGTGTTAAGATATGTGCAGGAACAGATTATATAAGTGATTTCAACAGGGAATTACCTTTCTTATATGATGAGATAGATATATACGTTGATAAATGTGGTATAAAACCTATTGATGCCATTCGTTCTGCCACAATTATAGCTGCTGAAACTATGGGTATTGAGAATGAGGTAGGTTCAATTGATAAAGATAAATATGCCAATATTGTGGTATTATCGGCAAATCCACTGGAAAACATATCTAATCTTAGAAGAATTGAGAAGGTGATTAAAAAAGGTAAGATTATTAAATAATTTATTCTTCATTTCTTTCATTAAAACCAGATTACTAACAGGGAGTGTAATCAATTCTATATAAGTTATTATATTGCAAGTATTCACTTCCTTTGCTTTAAATGTTTTAATGTGCAGCTTATAGTAAAAATATGTTAAGAAAAATTGTAAAGTTTAAGAGGACTGAATTATAAAATTACGCAGCCTCTAGAAAAATTCCGTTAAGAATAAATAGCTTTTTATAGGTAAAGGAACATGGCCTATTTGACGCCCGGTAGTCCTTAGGAATGAAGGGCTAAAAGTAGTAATTCCATATTCAGTTTAAAAAGTTATTAATTTAGGGCCTTTTAGTCCGCAAATAAATTATTATTTAGCATTTGGCAAAATTACGTCTGCAAGCATATTATAATTAAGCCTATAGCGAAAAGAGTTGGCCTCATATTGAAACCAACTCTATATATTTTTGATAAGAAATTTAGCAATCTTAATTCTGCAAGCATTAAAAATTAAAGCTTACGAATATATGGACGGCAAATGCGTGCTAGTCCCCCGAGGCTTGTCTCGCGGTATATGGACTGCATATCTTTACCGGTCTGCATCATTGTTTCCACTACCTCGTCGAATGATACCTTGTGGTTTCCGTCCGAGAAGAGCGCATAAATTGCACACTCCCTGGCTTTCTGTGATACGAAGGCGTTACGTTCTATACATGGAATCTGTACATAGCCCCCTACCGGGTCGCATGTAAGTCCAAGGTTATGTTCGAAGCCCATCTCCGCGGCATATTCTATCTGTTTTGGGCTACCGCCAAGAATCTGAGCGGCTCCCCCTGCTGCCATGGCACAGGCTGTTCCTATCTCTCCCTGACAGCCAACCTCAGCTCCCGAGATGGATCCGTTGGTCTTTACTATATTTCCTATAAGTCCTGCTGTTGCAAGACCCCTTATTATTCTTTTATCGCTAAGGTCCTGATCTTTCTGAAGGAAGTTCAGTACGGCAGGAACTACACCGCAGGCACCGCATGTAGGAGCTGTGACAACCAGTCCCCCCCCGGCGTTCTCCTCGCTGACGGCAAGGGCAGTTGCAAAGAGCATGCCCATGGGTCGCAGTGATCCCCTTGACTGCAGGGCACGTATGTAGTACATGCTTGCCTTGCGTGCAAGCTTAAGTTTTCCGGGCAGTACCCCCTCGTTTTCCAGACCGTTCTTTATGGCATCTTTCATGACCGCCCACACCTCTGCCAGGTAATCCCAGATGCCCTCATCCTCGTGCAGATCGACATATTCCCAGAAGCTTCTACCCTCTTCAAGGCACCAGCGCATGATCTCTGTCATGGTAGTATTGGGATACACCTCGACAGGTTTCTTAAAGGTACCGTTCTTGTCCCTGAGGCTTCCGCCCCCGACGCTGTATACCTCCCATGAGTCAACCACCTTTCCCTCTTCCAGTGCTTCGTAAAGCATTCCGTTAGGGTGTTCGGGAAGACTAACCTCCGGTTTCCACACTATCTCAACCTTGCGGTCTTCAAGGACCTTTCTGATAACCTCATCGGTACCGTGCCCCACCCCTGTGGCTGCAAGACTACCGTAAAGTGTCACTTTGATTCTGTTTATCTGTGGATGTTTCTCAGCAAAGATCTCCGCAGCCTTGGCGGGTCCCATGGTATGACTTGAAGAAGGACCGTATCCTATCTTGAAAAGTTCTCTTATAGATTCCATAGTCTTCAAAGATTAAGTTTTAATTGCTTAGGCGGGCTTATAAGCCGGGTTCTGTATCCCCTTAGGGACTTCTATCATTTATCTACTACAGGGGTCACCCCCTGTCTCTAGCGGCCTACCCTCCGGCAATCGGTCGGACCAACCTCAAGCGCCGGTATACATGGCCTTGCAACCCACAAGTGGTACGGCCGGAACAGTCACCTGTCCCGCCGGTGGGCTCTTACCCCACCTTTTCACCCTTATCCCGAAGGACGGTTATTCTCTGTTACCATACTATGACCTTTCGACCATCTTCCATTTCTGAAGTGTGGTGTCCTGTGCTGCCCGGACTTTCCTCTTTGTCACCTTGGTGACACAGCGATAGAACGGCCCGCCTGCAATTATGCGGTAAAGATATAAAAAAGTGCATATGTTTTACGTCTGCACCCTTTTATTTGTTGGATTTTGGATACCAACATGACTTTATAATTTTACGTTTTTGAATTACTTGCAGGTACAATATGCCAGCTTTTAGATAAAAAAAATAGTTCTTTAGGGATAGACAAGGAAAAATAACATAACCTGTAAAAAGACAAAGCTCCGACAGTCAATGACTATAGGAGCTTTATCTTTATTTCTTCTCAGCGTGCAGGTATTTTTTGTTTTGACGCCTTATATTTTTGTTTTAACGCCTTATATTTTTGTTGTTAAAGTTACCCGTCTTATTTCTTAAACAAAAGGGAGGAGTCCCCGTAGCTCAGGAAGCGGAAGTCGTTGTCCATGGCATAGTTGTATATCTTTTTCCAGTCCTCGCCCACCACTGCCGATATAAGCAATAAAAGGGTGCTGCGTGGCTGGTGGAAGTTGGTGACAAGGGCATCTATGACCCTCATACTGTATCCAGGGACTATGATTATCTGAGTGGAGGCGAGTATGCGTCCCACTGTGTTTTTAATCATGAATTCCTTGAGTGCAGAGAAGCTTTCCCTCAGGCTGTAGTGCTGGGGCAGATCGTAGGATTCCCACTGTCCCAGAAAGTCGCAACTTTCCTGTCCTTCCAGAAGCTTAACCCCCAGCCAGTAAAAGCTTTCCAGTGTACGCACCGATGTTGTTCCCACTGCTATGATATTGCCTTTGCCTTCGGGCTTATCCCCTGCGCTTTCAAGTATCTTTTCGACTGTTGGAAGCGATATGGTTATATGCTCGGTATGCATCTCGTGGCCCCCTATCTCGTCGCTCTTAACCGGCTTGAAGGTTCCTGCTCCCACGTGCAGAGTAAGTTCCGCAGTGTTTATTCCCTTGCTCTTAAGATCGGCAAAAACCTCTTCAGAGAAATGCAGTCCCGCCGTTGGGGCCGCCACAGAGCCCTCGTGCTTGCTGTAGACAGTCTGGTAACGTGTGTTATCCGACTCCTCAGAGTCGCGGTTAAGGTATGGGGGAACGGGTATCTTTCCGCTTAATTCCAGCACATCGCCAAAACTAAGGGTATCTATATCCCAGGAGAACTCAATTCTCTGGGTCTCCCCCATGCCCTCGATAAGCTCTGCATTGAGGTAGTGCTCCCGGCCCCGGTATTCAAACTTCATCCTCAGGCTTCCCTGTTTCCATTTACGCAGGTTGCCCACTATGCACTTCCACTGGCAACGACCTGTTGACTGGAAGGCAATGGCATAATCGGCAGGATCAAGAGGTTCAAGGCAGAATATTTCTATGCGGGCCCCCGTCTCCTTAAAGAAAATAAGTCGTGCATGTATAACCCTGGTATTGTTGAAAACCATGGTAGTTCCGGCCGGAATGTGCGATGAGAGATTTTTAAAGCAGTGATGACTGATATTTCCATCTTTATAGACAAGCAGTTTGGACATATCCCTGTCCTCCAGGGGATATTTAGCAATTCTCTCGTCAGGCAGATGGTATGAATAATCGGCTATCTGTATATTTTTGTAGTCCATAATGATATCTGTTTGCATTAGGGCACAAAAATACAAAAGTTATTATTAATGGCAATTTGCTTTTTCGTGAACATGAAGAGGGAATTTCTTAACAACAGAGTAAACAGGCCCCGCGAGTCTCAGCTCAGACTTCATAAGGCATATTTCCTGGACATGAACAAGATCGAGAGCAGCCTCACGGTTAGCGTCAACTATCTTAAAGAAGGTATTTTTATTATCAAGATGCTTAATTCTTGCCAGCGTAAGATGCGGGACATACTCCCTGCGTTCTTTTTCAAACAAAGGCAGAAGGACCTCATCGATTTTTTCCTGAAGCTCAAGAAGTTCAGGATTGTACTCCACTCCCGCCCACAATACTCTTGTTCCGAAAGTCCCCAAACCACTGAGTTGAAAATAAAAATCGTCAAACTCCTTAGCCATCTGACCTACCAGCCTGTTTATCTTAGGTATATCGTCAGAACTGACAGAGCCCAGGAATCTTAAAGTAATATGTAAATTATTTTCAGGAATCCAGCGCATTCCCTCCTTTCTCAAAAGAACACGAGTATTCTTTAAAAGAGGCGACAAACGAGGAGCCTCGTTAATATTAATAGCAATAAATAATCTTTCCATCCACGTAATATTATATTGCAAAATTGGGGAAAATAATATAACTTTAATAGCGTATTTACACGAATGACCGTATTACAAGGCCGAATGTGGCTAAAAATTTAAGGAACGCACAGCTTTGAATGATTAAGGTATTTAAATACCCATAACAAAAGGCTTATTTTTTAGGTAAACAACAGTATATCGCACAGATATAGAATGCTTGCCTTATCTTTTAAAAATATAATTATGAAAACAAAAAAGGAGATAGTAGAAAACTGGCTACCAAGATATACGGGAAGAAAACTTGAGGATTTCACTCCTTACATATTGCTGACCAATTTCCACTATTACCTGGAGTTGTTTTCCCAGAAGTTCAATGTGCCCATAGAAGGCAAGGACAAGAGTATGCCGACGGTTTCGGCCCACGGGATAACCCTTATTGATTTTGGCATGGGCAGTCCCAATGCCGCCACCGTCATGGATCTGCTGACCTCCATACATCCCAGAGCGGTGCTATTCCTGGGTAAATGCGGGGGACTGAAAAAGAAAAACAAGCTGGGAGACCTTATTCTCCCCCTTGCCGCCATACGCTCCGAGGGTACTTCGGACGATTATCTTCCCATGGAAGTTCCCGCCCTTCCGGCCTTCAGCATAGAGAAGGCGGTATCTGAGGCCATAGTAAAACACAACAGGGATTACTGGACCGGGGTTGTCTACACTACCAACCGCAGGGTGTGGGAGTACGACGACAGGCTCAAGAAATACCTCAGGAAGACCCGTGCAATGGCCGTTGACATGGAGACGGCCACCATCTTCACCGTGGGCTTTGCCAATGAGATACCCTGCGGGGCCCTTCTTCTTGTCTCCGACCAGCCCATGATTTCCGCCGGCATAAAGACAGAGGCCTCGGACAGGCTTGTCACGGAGAACTTTGTAAAAGAACATCTTGACATAGGGATTCAGGCCCTCAAGGAAATAATTGAGGAGAAGAGATCGGTAAAGCATCTGAAGTTTTAGTTATAATCTTTATCTTTGCACCAGACAGGTTAAAAACGGCCTGTTTTATGGAAAAAATGATACACTATGACATACCAGGAGATTGTTGCCGAGCTTAACAAAAAGATTTACAGGCCTGTTTATTTTCTTTACGGGGAGGAATCCTTCTTTATAGACAAGATAAGCCGCCACCTTGAAAATGCTGTGCTTGACCAGAGCGCCAGGGACTTTAATCTTACCGTCATGTACGGAAGGGATGTGGATGTTGCCCAGGTGATAAATGCAGCCAGGCGTTTCCCCATGATGAGCGACAGGCAGCTTGTAGTAGTGAAAGAAGCTCAGAACATTAAAAAGCTTGACGAGCTTGCAAACTACATTGACAATCCCCTTACCTCCACCATTTTGGTCATTAACCACAAGCACAAAAGCCCGGATAAGAGGACGGCCTTTTACAAGAAGCTAAAGGCCTCGAAGGATGTAGCATTAATGGAGAGCAAAAAGCTTTACGACAATCAGGTCCCCGAATGGATAGCCAGGTACTGCAAGCAGAAAGGCTTCAGCATAGACACCAAGTCAGCTGTCCTTATGGTTGAGTTTTTGGGCAACGACCTTAGCAAGGTAAGCAACGAGCTTGACAAGCTGATGATATCCTGTGAAGGCACAAAGACCATAAGCGCCGACAGCATAGCAGAAAACATAGGAGTATCGAAGGATTTCAATAATTTCGAACTTATAAATGCCATAGGAAAGAAGGATGTGCTGAAGGTCAACCGCATAATCAACTACTTTGAGGCAAACCAGAAGAACAACCCCATCTTCGTGACAATATCCGCGCTGTTCGGTTATTTCACCGCCCTATTGTCGTATTCATTCATAAAGGACAAGAACGACAAGCAGGCACTGGCCAGAGGGATGGGCATAAATCCTTTCTTTGTAAAGGACTATGTTGCCGCAACCCGTCTTTACGACCCCAGAAAGGTTGTGGAGGCAATCGCCCTTTTAAGGGAGTTCGACCTTAAGGCCAAGGGAGTCAATAATGCAGGCACCCCCCCCGGAGAGCTTCTCAGGGAGATGGTTTATAAGATAATGCACTAACCAAAGCATAATCCACGTGACAGCAATATACAAAGCACATTAATAAGACAAGATAAAAAATAAGCGAGACAGGGTATGGCAAACAAAGCGGTATTTTTCGACAGGGACGGAACGATAAACTCTGACGAGGGTCATTACTACATATACAAAAAAGAGGATTTTGTCTTTAATCCCGGAGTTATTGAAGGGATGAAAAGACTGGCCGATGCCGGTTATCTTTTATTTATAGTCACCAACCAGGGAGGCGTTGCCAAGGGTCTTTACACAGAGGCAGAGGTAGAGGATCTCCACGATTATATGTGTGGAGTTCTTACCCGGAAAGGCATAGAAATAAAAAAGGTATACTACTGTCCCCATCACGACAGCATTTCAGCCTGCACATGCCGTAAACCCGAGCCCGGGATGATAATACAGGCCATAGAGGAATTTGACATATCGACTACTGAGAGTTATATGATAGGCGACAGCAAAAGGGATATGGAGGCCGCCTTTGCAGCAGGCATTGAAGGCATAAAGATTAAGAAGAACACCGATATCACCTGGGCCGTTAACGAGATACTGGGGAATAATATTGCGCAATAAAGAAGGATAATATGTCGAAGACACAGTTTTGCTATAACGGGAATTTTTACAGAGAAGGGGAATCGGTTTTCGGTCCCGGGAACAGAGCTTTCAGGTATGGGGATTCCCTGTTTGAGACAATGTTTGCATACGGTCCGAAGATACACATGCTGGAAGCCCATATGGAGAGGCTAAAGAAAGGCATGGCAGTCATGGGAATGGAAGCACCACTATGGTTCGATTCCGGCTATATAGAAGACAAGATTACAAGATTACTGAACAAGAACAAACTGTTTACTGCCACCAGGATAAGGCTTTCCGTCTTCCGTAATGAGGGAGGTCTTTACACCCCATCGGACAACGGCATATCGTACTGCATAGAGACCGAAAAGCTTGAAACCCCCGAATACACTATAAACAAAGGCCTTTATAGCGTCGACATCTTCCCCCACATGCGAAAGCATCCCGACATTCTTTCACCCTTCAAGAGCGGAAACTCCAGCATATTTATAATGGCCGGTCTCTGGAGAAAAGCCATGGGTCTTGACGACTGCCTTATACTCAACACCCGCGACCAGCTATGCGAGAGCGTCAGTTCCAACATATTCCTTGTCAAGGGAAACAGACTTCATACCCCAAAGGTTGAAAGCGGCTGTGTTGACGGGATAATGCGAAAATTCATCATTGAGCTGGCAGGAAAAAGAGGTCATGAGGTCGTTGAATCGGAAAAGCCGACTATTGAAGATCTTTACGAAGCCGATGAATTATTCCTTACCAACTCTATTACGGGGATAAGGAGGGTACTCTCGTTCAGGGAAAAGAGGTATTACTCACTGCTCTCCCGCGAGATAGTGGAATGGATTAACGAGGCCTTATTTTAAATCAATTCATATTGGGATTTTCCGGAAAGTTAGCCCACAGCCTGAATTTGCCCCCCAGGTCCCTGAGGCTTGACTCCCACAGGTCGGGGATCTCTTCTTCCATAATTTCGGCATTGGTAATTTCAGATACCACCCAGGATTTTTCCTCCAGTTCCTGTTCCAGCTGACCCGGGCTCCATCCTGAGTATCCAAGGAAGAAACGTATCTGATGATGCTTAACCTTCTTGTTTTTTATCAGTTCCATCAGTTTTTCAAAGTCACCACCCCAGTAAATATTATCTTTTATCTGAATACTATCAGGCAGAAGGTTCCCTAAAGTATGGACATAGTAGAGCATGCCCGTTTGCAGAGGACCGCCAAGGAAGACAGAGAAATCGTAATCTTTAAGTTCGGGGAAGAAATCGCCCAGGTCGTAAGTCAGAGGTTTATTAAGAATCAGCCCCACTGCCCCATTATCCCCCACATCGGTGATTAATATAACCGAGCGGCCGAAATATTTACCGTGAAGGAAAGGCTCAGCAATAAGAACCTTACCCTTCTTCGGATCTATATTGTTATACTGAATATTAAACAGATCGTTTTCTTCAATCATCAATGGTGCTTTTGTTTTTTCAGTTATAATTATTGAAGGCTAATCATTGCCTTTACAAGCTTTTCTATACCTTGGTACACCTCAGAAACAGAAGCCTCGTTCATATAGGCCGGAGCCGTAACGATCTTATTTTTTTCGTCAACACATATATCAACACTATCCTGAGGGCTATATTCTACACCCATAGACTCAAGGTGGCTGCCTGTTTCCCGGCTGTTACCAACAGTCATCATTCCCCTGGAGAGCACTTTGGCAATCATAACGGGAGATATACAGATACCCCCAAGAGGAATCTTTTCCTTATGAGCATTTCTGATAAGCTGTTCGACCAGAGGCAACACCTTCATATCCACACCATCGAAGGCATAGGAACAAAGATTCTTGGCCACACCAAAGCCCCCCGGGAAGACAATCCCGTCGTAGCCCTTCACGTCAATATCTTTAAGGTCCGAGATATTTCCACGAGCAATTCGTGCAGCCTCAACAAGAACATTACGTTTTTGTTCCATTTCCTCCCCGGTGATATGATTAAGCACATGGTGCTGGTCAATATCCGGGGCAAATATATCGTATTCCACCCCGTAACTCGAGAGTGCAAGCAAGGTAAGTATAGCTTCGTGAATCTCAGAGCCGTCGAAGACTCCGCAACCAGATAATATAACTGCAAACTTTGCCATTTCTTGTGATTTATAGTTTATACTATTCTCAAAGTTAAGATTTTTTAAATAATAATTATAATTTTACCTGAAAATCAGGTCTTGTTTATTGACAGTCACAAAGGAAAAAAGGGGAAGCAATATTTTACACTTCTATTTATGCAGAAATTAAATCTTCCAACATATAGTTTCAGAACAGGAAGATCGGATAAGGACAGGATGACCATATTCGATGAGATAAGGAAGAAATATGTATCACTCACACCAGAGGAATGGGTAAGGCAGAACTTCATTAAATTTCTTATTAACGAGAAGAATTTTCCTGCAGGCCTCATCTCTGTGGAGATGAAGGTAGATATAAACGGACTTAGCCAGAGAAGCGACATAGTCTGTTTTGACAGGACAGGCACCCCCCTTCTTATAGTTGAATGCAAGGCCCCGACCATTAAAATAACCGAGGACGTATTCAACCAGGCCGCCCGCTACAACATGAAGCTAAAGACCCGTTTTCTTATAATGACCAACGGGATAAGCCACTACTGCTGTCATATTGACTACAACACCAACAGGGTGAATTATCTTAAGGACATTCCCGATTTCGCAGACACAGAGGAAGGAAATACAGGTCTTTAATCTTTAGCGGGAAAAGACATATCTGTTTTAGTTCAGCAACAAAAGCTTAACTCCACATTTTAGAAGTCTTAAAATGTGGAGAATACAGAAGAGTCAGGCATACGGCATTGATAAGATACAAAAATGCCCATCACAAAGAATATTAAAAACCCTTATTCCTGGTTTATCCTCTGATACAAATACTCATCCTGCCATCCCGAGAGGGTACGTAGCCATGACTTTTTCACTCCGCATTTTTCAAAGCCATACTTTTCGAAAAGATTAATACTTTTTTGGTTATCTGCAGGTATATTGCAGTAAAGCACATGAATCTTCAATAGCTGAAACGAGTAATTTATAAAACACTCAAGAGCCTGTGAAGCGTAGCCCTTACCCTGATTGGTCTTATCGTTTATAAGCACCCCAATGCCCGCACGGCTATGGAAGGGGTCGAAGTCGAAAAGATCAATAAGTCCAAGAGGCTCATCATTATCTTTTTTGACAATAACAAGACGAAGTTGTTTATTCTCGTATATATCCAGGTGAGATGTTTCCAGGTATTTTTTAAGCAAATAACGGGAGAAAGGAACAAGAGTATTGCTGACTTCCCATATATTGCAGTTATTCTCCCACTCGTAGAGAATCTTGATATCGGAAGGCTCAAGAGCCCTTAATTTGATTTCTTTATTTTCCAGTATGTTCATAAGAGTAAAGTTTTATTCATTAACATACCCGAATATAACAAAAATAATTATCTCCACAAGCTCATAGGCACAATACTTCCCGGCACATCACCCTTCATCTTTCTTATAAATGCATCAGGGACATTATTTTTCCTTACCTTCCTTAAGACTTTACCCGCCTGTTTAGGTGTAGAAAATTCACCAATAATATATCTGTTAAGCCCATCCCCACATTTGATGTGCACCACCTTAAAATCAAGTTTTTTAAAGTATGAAAGAGGAAGATACTTTTTCATAGCCTTGACCTGAATGGTGTAATACACTTTGGGTTCAGTATTTTTTTTCAGCCCAGAAGAGACAGAGGCATTGTTTAGCACCTGCACCGGAGGTCTCTCAAACTTACGTCTTTTGATCCCCAGATTTTTAATTATAAGGATAGCCTTCTGATCCTTAACCACCGGCAGCATCCCACCCGAAGGAGGGAACCCCAGCTTATCGATATTTATACTCAGGTCAGGCTGAGTATAGCCCCCCTCGTAGGTAAGAAGTTCAATTCTGTTGAAATTGATAACCCCGTGATTTTTATCGTTGTAATAAGCATAGGGGATGCTGATTTTTGTATAAAGAGTCTGGTAGCCCTTTCTGGCAAATTCTATATCGTAGTCCTGGTCAGCGCTTATAATATAAAGATATTCACCGTTGGTAGGGTCGGGACAGTAAACGCCCTCCCTGCCCTCTTTATTCCTAACTATTATCCTGTAGTCTTCGTAGTCCTCTTCGCCCGAAGCCTTGCCAATGGTACCCCTTATAACGAATATTTTCTTGGCATTAAGATCCTTAAGTTTCATAAGATAAAGATCGAGTTTTCCCTTACCCCCCTGCCGGGTAGATGCAAAGTAAGCCCTTTTCCCGTCGGTTGTCGGGGTATAGTATATATCGTCGAGAAGGGAATTGATAGGATACCCCAGATTCTGCGGTGTAGTCCATCCTGATTTAGTTTTCTCGGTAGAGAAAAAGTCGAAGCCACCAATAGTCTTATGACCTTTAGAGCTGAAAAAGAGAGTTTTTCCATCGGCATGGAAGAAAGGCCCGATCTCATCGTATTCAGTATTTATTACATCACCCAGGTTTATTGGTTTTTGCCATTCACCCTGTTTGTTTTGAGTTGAGCTGTATATATCCATCCCCCCTTTACCCCCCGGTCTGTTGGAGGTAAAATAAATAGTCTTGCCGTCGCTTGAGAAGGCGGCATGGGACTCTTTATAGACAGTATTAATCCCCCCCTTGAGTTTTTCAGGCTTGCTCCAGTGGTCACCCTTTCTGAAGGAAATATATATATCCCCTGCATCCTCAGCCTTGGGGTCTATATCGGCACGGTAAAGCAGCATAGTCCGTCCGTCGGCAGACAGAGACACAGAGGCATCGTGTCCCATGGTTGATAGTTCAGATATACGTTTTGGCACATTCCAGTCCTTGCCGGTAAAATAAGAGGAATATATATCTTCGAAATACTGTCCGTCAAGATCTTTTTTTTCAGACACACCTTTTCTTCTTGAAGTAAAGACAAGGAACCTTTCATCGGCAGAAACGCAGGGGCTGTGCTCCACATAGCCACTGTTTATATTATCGCCAAGAGACACAACCCTTATATTCACCGGGTTTTCGACCATCTTGCGGGCATATTCGCTTGATTCAATAAGTTTTTTAATATTTTTCCTGAAAATTTTATTTTTGGGGGCAATATCATCGGTAAGACTCTGGTATGTTTCTATAGCCCTGTCGAACATCTTATTACAGTGATAGGCCCTTCCAAGATAGTGTTTGATTTCAATGATAAGTTTTCTTTTGCGGGTCAGCCCCAAAGCCTTTTCCAGATATTTTATAGCATCGGGAGAGCAGCTGTTGTTGTAGTAATAACAGACACCCATCATAAAATTATACTCGGCAAACTCGGGGAATACCTCAAGTTGTTTTTCCAGAATACCGGATGCCTGGTCGTAATTTTGATTCAGCAGAAGTTGCTCGATTTTTTTAATTTCCTTTTTCCTTGGACGTTTAGCCTCGGTATTTAAACACACAAAAAACACCAGGACCATTATCAGTAGCAGTTTTACTCTCGCCATATTAAACATATTACAGTTTACACAAAGATATATTATTTTGATAGAAAAATAAATAATATTAAGTCATAATTTAACAAATAATTTTGAATTAATGATATATCTTTGCAAGAAAGTTTATAAAAACACATACAAATGCACAAAATATTATTAATTACAGCGGCAATGTTAACATCATTTTTTTCGTTTGGACAGAAAAAAGATGTAAACACAGGGCTTAAATTCAAAGACATCACAGACATAGAGGTAACAACAATGAAGGATCAGGCATCGAGCGGAACATGCTGGTGCTTTTCAGGACTCTCTTTTCTTGAAGCAGAGCTTATCAGAATGGGTCGTGGAGCCCATGATCTTTCAGAAATGTGGCTGGTAAAGAAGAGTTATCATGAAAAAGCTCTGGACTATGTACGTTATCACAAAGAGATGAGTTTCTCCCAGGGAGGAGAATCCAACGATGTTATGGATATGGTTTCCATCCACGGAATTGTACCCGAAGATCTTTTTAAAGGTCTGAACTACGGGGAGAAGAGACACAGGCACAGCGAGATGGAGACAGTGCTGAAAAACATGCTTGACGGGGTTGTCATGAACAAGAACAAGAAACTCTCTACTGCATGGCTAAGGGCTTTTGACAGCGTGCTGGATGCCTATATGGGAGAAGATATTGAAACATTTGAGATTGATGGCAGGGAATACACCCCACAGACATACAGGGACGAGCTGGGGATAGTTCCGGACAACTATATTGAGATAGGTTCATTCTCACATCACCCTTTTTACTCCAATTTTGTGATTGAATTGCCCGACAACTGGTCGCACGGCAGGATATACAATATTCCTCTGGATGAGTTCACAGAGGTACTTGACCAGGCCCTTGAAGCAGGATACACAGCACTATGGGGCTCTGATGTCAGCGAAGAAGGATTCAACTCCCGTGCCGGTTACGCCATTCTCCCCTCAGAGGAGAAAAAAGAGATGAGCGATGCAGAGATCTCAAAATGGGAAAAGATGAGTGAAGAGAAGAACGACCCTTCACTTTTTGTAAATGAGAAAGAGGTTACACAGGAGTCAAGACAGGAAGGATTTGACAACTACCAGACGGAAGACGACCACGGCATGCACATAACAGGCATAGCACAGGACCAGTTTGGAAGAAAGTTCTATAAGGTCAAGAACTCATGGGGCAAATACAATAAGTTTGGCGGATATTTTTATGCCTCCGAAGCCTTTGTAAAAGCCAAGAGTATGACCATAATGATACACAAAGACGCTATTCCCGGCAGCATAAAAACAAAGCTGGGGATAAAATAGACGGGATCTAAGCAAAACAATATGATTTAGCATCTTTCTAAAATCCAATACATAAAGCGTAAACTGATTTAACAACAGATTAGTTTACGCTTTTTTTATTACATAAATTAACCCATTTCAGAGATAACATAAAGAGAGCTGCACACGTATTTTTATTATAGATAATATAAAAGAATCGAGATGTATTTCTTTAATCGTGCATAGTCACAAAAAAAAACAAGCATTATCTCATGAAAAAAAAGATACTCTTCTGGAATACCGACACACAAAAGGATTTCATTGATAAAGATGGAAAACTTTATGTTGAAGGGGCAGAAAGAATAAAACCCAATCTTGCCCTGTTGACAACCCTGGCAAAGGAAAAAGACATACAGGTAATTAATACCGCAGACTGGCATTACATGGAATCGGAAGAGATAGCAGAGGAGCCCGACTGGATATACACATTCCCCGAGCATTGCATGGTTGGGACTTCAGGAGCAGAGTTTATTGATGAGACAAGACCGGAATCCCCCGCAGAGATAGACTGGAACAAGGACTACCACTACGATGAATTAAGCGAGGCTGCCAAGTCACACGATATAGTTCTTTTAAAGGACGACTTCGACACCTTTAAGGGCAACAGGAATGTGGACAAGCTACTGATGCTTTTAAAGCCGGATATTGTTGTTATTTACGGTGTGACCTCCAACATATGTGTAGACAAGGCGGTAAGGGGTCTTTTAGACAGGAAATACAAGGTCTATGTGGTAAAAGACGCCATAAGGAAGCTTCCCCATCTTCCCAGTCCCATAAAAAACTGGGAATCGCTGGGAGCGAATCTTATAACAACCAAAGAGGTGGAAGACATTATTTAGGAGCACGCTGGTACAGCACTACGGCAATGGCGGCAAAAATAATATTTGGCAGCCACACTGCAAGCAGTGGGGACATATCCCCATTGGTGGCAAAGACAGTGCTAACCTGCATAAACATGATATAGGTAAAGCTGAGACCAAGACCAATACCCAGATGAAGTCCCATCCCCCCCCTGACTTTACGGGAGGCAAGTGCAGCACCAATAAAAGTAAGTATGAAGGTAGCAAAAGCCGAGGCGAACCTCTTGTATTTCTCTATCCTGAACTCATTAACGTTACTACTGCCCCTCATAGTCTGCTGCTTAATATATGAATTCAGCTCAGGGGTAGTCATCTCCTCTTTTATATCCGCACCACGGCTGAATTCCGTATGCTTAATATTAAGAAGGGTATCGAGAGTTTTCCCCTCTTCAATGACTTCCTTATCACCATCAATAGTCCTTATCCTGTAGCGCGATATTGTCCAGGTATTTTTCTTACTATCCCACTTAATCTTATTGGAGGTAAGTTTCTTTTTAAGAGTCTTTCCCTCGAATTCATCCATGGCAAAGTCGTAGCCCGTATTGGATCCCACGCTATAGCTGCTCATATATATAAACACACCAGGTTTTATCTGGCGGTGAATATGTTTTTCTTTATTGCTGCTGAACTTTTTTATATAGGTATGGTAAAACTCAAGCCTGGTCTTGTTAGCCTCCGGAATGACATAGCTGCTAAGCATGTAAGACATAAGGGCAATAATAGCAGCAGAGATAAGGTAAGGCCTCATCATTCTTCTGAAGCTGATGCCACTGCTAAGTATAGCTATGATCTCTGTGTTATAGGCCAGTTTTGAAGTAAAAAATATAACGGCAACAAATGTAAACAGAGAAGAGAAGAGATTGGCAAAATAAGGGATAAAGTTCATATAATAGTCAAAGACAATAGCTTTCAGCGGAGCCTCATTCTGGATAAATTTCTCCAGACGTTCTGATACATCGAACACCACACTGATGGTAATTATCAACAAAATGGAGAAAAAGAATGTCCCCAGAAATTTCCTTATTATATATAAATCCAGCTTCTTCAATACTTGCAATCTTTTAGGATGATAAAAATACTCTGATAATAGCAGATTTACAAGCGTCTGCCTAACTTTTTAACCATATTATCTTTCCATGCAGAGAAAGACCCATCCTTAATGCGGCGGCGGGACTCCCTGGCAAGCCACAGATAGAACCCAAGGTTGTGTATGCTGCATATCTGCAGGGCCAGCAGCTCGTTGGATTTAATAAGATGACGAAGGTAAGCCTTGGAGTATTCATGGTCGACAAAAGATGTTCCGTTAGGATCTACGGGAGAAAAGTCCCTGTCCCACTTTTTATTTTTTATATTGATAGTCCCCTCTGAAGTAAAGAGCATACCGTTTCTACCGTTACGCGTAGGCATAACACAATCGAACATATCAATGCCACGACTGATACCCTCAAGAATATTCACCGGTGTTCCCACCCCCATAAGGTAACGAGGCTTATCCTGAGGAAGTATCTTATTGACAACCTCTATCATAGCATACATATCCTCAGTGGGTTCACCCACGGCAAGACCACCAATGGCATAGCCATCCCTGTCTTTAGACACCATATATTCAGCAGAACGTTCACGAAGATCTTTATAAACACAGCCCTGAACGATAGGGAAAAGCGACTGACTGTAGCCGTACTTAGGTTCAGTCTGGTCGAAGCGTTTTATACACCTATCCAGCCAGCGGTGTGTTAAATCCAGGGAATCTTTTGCATAGCGGTAATCGGAATCCCCGGGAGGACACTCATCGAAAGCCATAATAATATCGGCACCTATGCTACGCTGTATATCCATAACGTTTTCGGGCGTAAAGATATGCTTAGAGCCATCGATATGACTACGAAAAGTAGCGCCCTGTTCGGTAAGCTTACGGTTCTCTGCCAGTGAAAAGACCTGAAAGCCCCCGCTATCGGTCAGAATAGGCCTGTCCCATCCGTTAAACTTATGAAGTCCTCCTGCCTGTTCCAACACCTCTGTTCCCGGTCGCAGGTACAGATGATAGGTATTACCCAGTATGATATCGGCATTTACATCATCCTTCAATTCCCTTATATGCAGGGCCTTCACAGAACCAAGGGTCCCAACGGGCATAAAGATAGGAGTTTCTATCTCTCCGTGATCGGTGAATATGGTTCCGCAACGAGCATTTGTATGTTTATCTGTCTTCTCTAATCTAAACTTCATAACCGGCTGACTTTAGTGAATCTGTTTTTTTTTTGCAATATCAATTGCAAAATGTGCAAAATTGCACTGCAAAAGTAATAAAAAGTAATTAAGAGTGATGCATCTGTGATTTAGCCGAAGATAAAAAACAATAATTTTTAATTGGTAAAAGGAGGAAATAACATGAATTTTATTGTAAGATCTCCCGGAATTGATTTATTATTTAAGTATATCTTTATATTTGTAATCTTAATAAATTAAATATACCGGCTATGTACAATATGATTTGTGTACTTGGAGCCACCGCAACGGGAAAGACCAGTCTTGCCGTTGAGTTGGCCGATAAGTTTAAGGGAGAAATAATAAGTGCTGATTCCAGACAGGTATACCGTGGTATGGACATAGGTACCGGCAAGGATATTGAAGAATACACCCTCAGGGGCAACAATATACCCTATCATCTTATTGACATAGTAGATGCAGGCTACAAATACAATCTTTACGAATACCAGAAAGATTTTCTAAAGGTATGGTACGACATGCAGGAAAGGAACAAGCTCCCAGTTCTTTGCGGAGGGACAGGACTATACCTGGAGGCAGTACTCAAGGGCTACAGGCTTATATACGTACCCGTCAATGATAAGCTTAGGGAATCCCTCAAGGACAGGACTCTTGGAGAACTGACCCAGATACTCGAGACTTACAAAGACTTGCACAACACCACCGAGGTGGACACGGTTAAAAGAGCCGTACGCGCCATAGAGATAGAAGATTATTACAAGACACACCCTGAGATAGAAACTGATTACCCTAAGATTAATCCTTTGATAGTGGGTATAAAGTTTGACAGGGACAGCAGAAGAAAAAGGATAACACAGCGATTGCATTCAAGACTAAAGGAAGGCATGGTTGATGAGGTGAGGACACTCCTTGACTCGGGAATAAATGCCGAGGACCTTATCTATTACGGTCTTGAATATAAATTCATCACCCTTTATCTTACCGGAGAGATTTCCTATGACACCATGGTAGACAGACTCAACACAGCAATACACCAGTTTGCCAAAAGACAGATGACATGGTTCAGGAAAATGGAAAGGGACGGCTTTAATATTAAGTGGCTTGACGGATATATGACTACTGAAGAAAAGGTCAATATTGTCATGGAATTATATAACAAAGGACTTTAATTTTACCTCAACCTTATAATTAGTCTTCCGTATATACATAAAAAGTATATTATGGGAAGATCGAATATTTACATGCCCTCGTTAGGAGAAGGCATAATAGAGGCATCAGTCATTAAAATATTAAGAGAAGTAGGTGATTTTGTGGAGGAAGACGAGCCCGTTCTTGAAATTGCCACGGATAAAGTAGATTCAGAGATAGTTGCACTTGAAAAAGGAGTTATTGAGGAAATTAAAGTTAAGCCCGGTGATATTGTAAAGGTGGGTGAAGTTGTTATTGTTTTGAAGACGGAGACGGTGAACGAGAAATACAGTCCTTCTTTCAGGGGACCAGAGGGAGATGAAAGTTTTGTTTTAAACAAAACAACATCTTCAGGTACATCCCCTTTCAAAAAAGAAAGTCCGGAAAAAATGGAAACCACCCCTGAGAAGGAATCATCGGGCATACAACACAAAGACATCTACGGGGCAGATGTAAAATCTTCAGACGAAAAAAAGAAGACAGAACAGACGTATGATAGTCCTATACAGGAGGCTGTCGGTCATTCAGAGCCCCCAAAAAAGATATTTCTCTCCCCCCTTGTAAAAAAGATAATGAAGGAAGAAGGCCTAAGCTACGGGGAAGTATGCACTCTTAAGGGCAGCGGATATATGGGCAGGATAACCAGAGAGGATATTACAAAATATCTCCAATACAAGAGAGAGGGGGCAATCCACGGGGAGAATCCCAAAGAGATAACCATAGCCTCATCAGTCTCGCAGGAGGAAATAGTCCGTGAAAAGAAAGAGGCAGCAGTCAAAAAGGGAAAAGTTTACTTTGAGAGCAGCGGTAGTGTCCCGGATGAGGAAAAAGCAGATATTCCCACTTATGGCAACAAAGTCACAGAAGAATATTCTGAACAAGAGATGGACAGGGTAAGGATGCTTATAGCCCAGCACACACTTGAATCGAAAAAGACCTCTCCCCATGTCACATCGTTTATAGAGGTAGATGTAAGTGCCTTCAAAAGAATAAGGGAAGAAAACAAGCAGAAGTATATAAATGATTATGGTATTAAGCTGACCTATACCCCCTTCTTTATTGCAGCAGCATCCATGGCCCTGGAGAAATTTCCGGAGATAAATTCCAGTGTCTCGGGAAATAAGATAAGGCATTACCACCATATCAACATAGGTATTGCAACAGCCCTGGCCAACGGCAACCTGATTGTTCCCGTGATAAAAAACACTGAGAGCATGAATCTAAGGGGAATAAGCACAAGACTTAACGAATTAGCCCAAAAGGCAAGGACAAACAGTCTTGACCCCGGTGACATTACGGGAGGAACTTTCACCATAAGCAACTTCGGAAGTTTTAATACAATGGCAGGTACTCCCATTATATTGCAGCCCCAATCGGCCATACTAGGGATAGGAGAAATAAAGAAAAGAGCAGTGGTAATTGAATCTGATTCCGCAGACAGCATAAGCATAAGGCCTATAGCTATTATTTCACTTAGTTACGACCACAGGATAATTGATGGTGCTCTTGCCGGTAATTTTTTGGGATATCTGCGAGAGTGTATTGAAGATTTCAAGCCATGACAAATTAAAAATCTTAAGGAAACACCTTCATAAAACCACAACATTACACATTAATAATCAGAACATAGGGAACTATTATCCAAGGGGGTTAAAAAATAGTGGATTAAGTTTGGACTATTACCCACTATTTCATACTTTTGCGGCGTTTAAATTATTGCTACACAAGCTATGGAAAATAAAAGATTCGGGAAAAATAAGGAAAGATCCTTTAGGGGAAAAGGGAGCAGAAAGAATTTCGGCTCATCTGGTTTTTCTTCTGATGAAGATAACAGGAAGAAGGGAGAAGAGCGTGGGTCTGGAAAAAGATTTGGATCGAATCGTAAATCTTTCAGTAAAGACAATAGATCTGACAGGGACTCGTTCTCAAAAGACAGAACTTCTGGTAGAGACTCGTTCTCAAAAGACAGAAAACCAGGCAGAGACTTTTCCTCAAGAGAGGGAGGCTATAAGAGCAACTCTTTTTCAGGAGAAAGGAGAACTGAAAGGGATTCTTACTCAAATGAGAAAAGATCTGACAGGGGTTCTTTTTCGGATGAAAGAAGGTCTTCAAGAAACTCTTACTCCCAAGATAAAAGAGGAGACAGGGACTTTTCCAAAGATAAGTCGTCTTTCCGCGGAAGAGATGAAAAGGATTCCAGGCAGAGAAGAGATTCAGGATATTCATCGGAAAGATATAACAGAAACGACAAAGGAGAAAGATCTTTCGATAAGAATGACAGATATACGGACAGAAAAGGCGGGAAGGATTTCAGATCGTCGTCTGATAAGAATGACAGATATACAGACAGAAGAAAAGATTCGGAATGGTCTGACAGGAAGGATAAACTTTCCGTAAGGCGCAAAGACGGGGAAGAGTCTTCTGAAAGAAAATTCAAGGCCGACAGGGAGACACTGAAGAAGAGTCACTACAGCAAAAAGAAGCAACTTGAGCACAGGCTTAAAAACCCTCATCAGGAGGACAGTTTCAGGCTTAACAGATATATTGCCAATTCCGGTGTATGTTCCAGAAGAGAGGCAGACAAACTTATTGAGAGTGGACAGATTACCGTTAACGGCAATGTTGTCACAGAAGTAGGAACCAAGGTAAAGTTGACTGACGTAGTAAAGGCTGATGGAAAGGCATTAAACCCTGAGAAAAAGGTTTATGTTCTTCTTAATAAACCCAAAGATTTTGTGACCACCGTTACAGATCCTATGGGGAGAATGACTGTGATGGATCTTATAAAAGATGCATGCAGGGAAAGAATTTTCCCGGTTGGGCGTTTAGACAGGATGACCTCGGGATTACTTTTATTCACAAACGATGGTGATCTTGCCAAGAAGCTTACCCATCCAAAATATGACAAGAAAAAGATATATCATGCCTTTTTGGACAAAGATTTGACCAAGAATGACATGGTTAAGATTGCAGAAGGCTTGGAGCTGGAGGATGGGTTTATTCAGGCTGATGAGATAAGTTATGTAGACAACATAAAGAATCAGGTAGGTATTGAGATTCACTCGGGCAAAAACAGGATAGTAAGAAGGATATTCGAGCATCTTGGCTATAATGTTGAAAAGCTTGACAGGGTATATTTTGCCGGACTCACCAAGAAGAATCTGCCAAGAGGAAGATGGAGACATCTTACCGAAAAAGAGGTAACAATGCTAAAATCATATTAAAAGATATACATTTGTTAAAGACACATTGGAGACTGGCTGCACAAAGGGGAATTTAACTCCGGTAGTTTAGATTCATTGTTAAATTTTAGGGTTAGTAATACGTAAAAAGAGGCTTCCTTTGGTTGCCTCTTTTTAATTTTTGCTATATTTGGGATCTTTGCATAATAATAATGGAGATTTTGACTCAACAGTAATAAAAAACTAACAGATATGAATAAAAAACTTTTATCCGGCTTATTGATTTTATTGACAATAAGTCTTGGTTCAATAGCCCAGAAGACAGCAAAACCGGGTTTTGATTTTCAGGAGATAAGCAATATCCCCACATCATCGGTAAAAAACCAGCAGAGCACCGGTACATGCTGGTGTTTCGCAACAATATCTTTTCTGGAAACAGAGCTAATGAGAATGGGCAAGAAAGAATTTGATCTCTCTGAAATGTTTGTTGCAAGAAATGCTTTTGTAGAAAAAGGTAAAAAATATTTCAGATTTCATGGAAAGACCAATTTCAGCGAAGGCGGTCAGGCTCACGATGTTATAAAAATGATAAAAAAATACGGTATTGTACCAGAGGATATCTACAAAGGTATTAATTACGGCAGTTCTTACCACATTCATCAGGAAATGGTTGCCGAACTAGAAGGAATTCTTGACGGGCTTAACAAAAACAAGAACAGGGTAATTTCTACGGCTTGGGAAAGAGCTTTTACCGGATTTATTGATGCCTACATGGGTGATGTACCTGAACATTTCACTTATGAGGGCAAAGAATACACTCCTAAATCGTTTAGTCAGGAATTAGGATTAAATATGGACGACTATGTGGAACTGACTTCGTATTCATGCTATCCTTTTTATGAAGAAGTAGAGTTGGAAATTCCGGATAACTGGACTCATGACAGATATTATAACCTTCCTATAGATGAATTAATGGAAGTAATGACCAATGCCCTTGAAAAGGGATATTCAGTAGCATGGGACGGAGATGTTAGCGAAAAAGGATTTTCCCATGGCAGGGGACTGGCAATTCTTCCAACAAGCGATAAATCTGAGATGGTTAATTCCGAGATGGGCAAATGGGATAACATGTCGACATCTGAACAACAGCAGAAGCTATTCTCTTTTGAAGAGCCTGTACCAGAACTGAAAGTAACAGACGAGAAAAGACTAATAACGTTTGACAACAGAAAGACCACAGACGACCACTTAATGCACCTTACAGGTCTTTACAAGGATAAATTCGGGACTTATTATTACAAGGTGAAGAATTCATGGGCAGAAGACAGTAATGTATACGGAGGCTACTTAAAGATGTCTGAATCCTTTGCCAGAATGAAGACAGTAGCAATAATGGTTCATAAGGACGCTATCCCTAAAAGCTTGAGAAAGAAACTTGGAATTAAATAATTATATGCTCCAATAAATGAATAAAAAAAAACCGGTTTTAGCCGGTTTTTTTTATTGGAAATTTAAAAAACAATGTAATTTCTCTTATTGTAAATAAATATACTATTATAACTTCTTTTTTTAAGAATATATCTTTCTTATTATTCAATAATTAAACGGAATCCGGAGCCGTGAATATTCTCTATTCTGACACCTGATGATTTAAAATATTTTCTAAGCTTGGTAATATACACATCCATACTCCTTGCCGTAAAATAATCGTTAGCCCCCCAAACTTTTTCGAGAGCTTTTTCCCTTGGAAGAAGATGATCTTTATGTTCGTAAAGCAATATTAAAAGTCCTGCTTCCTTAGGAGTAAGTTTATAAGACTTACTGTCCACCTGAAGAGTTCTTAATTCAGTATTATATTCTATTTTACCAATCTTAATGATTTTATCGACAATCACCTGTTCTTCCTCACCATTGTATCGTCCAAGCAGTGCCTTTATCTTGTAGAACAACACTTCTGAATCGAAAGGTTTGGTAATATAGTCGTCGGCACCTATTTCATAGCCCCTCACCATATCTTCCTTCATATTCTTGGCAGTTATAAAAATAAGTGGCACTTTAGAGTTCCTCTCCCTAACTTTACGCGCCAGAGTAAATCCGTCCATTTCAGGCATCATAACATCGAAAAGGCATAAATCAAATTCTTCCTTGCAAAAAGCATCGAATCCTTCCACTCCATTTTCACTATGTACTACCTCATATTCTGATAGTTCAAGATAGCTTTTTAATACAGAGCCAAAACTCGGATCGTCTTCAACTAATAATATTTTCTTAGCCATAATCCTATTTTTTAGGGAACACAAGTTCTATTGTGGTTCCTTTATTTAACTTAGAACGCAAATGTATATTTCCATTATGCGCGGTAACTATAGATTTAACATAGCTTAATCCAAGGCCGAAGCCTTTTACGTTGTGGATATTTCCGTTTGTCACTCTATAGAAACGAGTAAACACCATTTTCTGTGCTTCCCGGGACATTCCTACTCCGTTATCCTTAACACCAATAAGTACCCCTTTGGAAACATTCTTCGAATATACTAAAATCTGTGGTTCTTCCTTAGAATACTTCATAGAATTATCAATAAGATTCACAATACAGTTAAGAATATGCACCTCATCCCCCAGTAGTACCGGGTTTTTTGCAGCCGGCTCACAATTTAACACAACGCCTTTATCTTTGCACTGCAGCATGAAATGTTCGCAAGCTTCATTAAGAAGATCATTAATATCCAATGTTTCCTTATGCAACTCAACCTCTTTTCTATCAAGTCTTGCCTGTTGAAGTATTTTCTCCACATGTCGATGCATGCGCTGATTTTCCTTCTTGACCATATCGTTGAATTTAATTATCTGATCTTTATCACCAATAACTTTAGGATTGGTGATGGCGGAGGTAGCAAGCGAAATGGTTGCAATAGGAGTCTTAAACTCGTGAGTCATATTATTAATAAAGTCGTTTTTGACTTCAGAAAGTTTTTTCTGTCGAAGTATAATAAAGACAGTAAACCCAAACACAACACATAGAAATATAATACATAGACCCGAAGCCATAAGAAGCAATGAAATTGATCTTAGAAGAAAGCTACGCTGATCTTTTATTGTCACACACAAATAATGCTTTGTCTTCCTGATATCCCCCGGAAATGGATTCACTATATAGAAGTTATCCTTATTCGAATAGTTATACAGGGAATCCCTTGTATTGGCATCAATAAGATTATATGAAAATTGAACCTTCTCGTATCTGAGATAAGCATTTAAATAAGATAATACCGGGATATCTTTTAATCTTTCCTCAGTAGAAAGGTTCCCCGTATCAGACTCTTTTAATATCTGAAAAATAAAATTTTCCATAGATTTCTTAACTCTTTCAAATTGCTCAGGGGACTCCGCCTGTGTAATATTAAATTTCTTAACTGCAGATTCAACAATCTGAGAGAATATTTTTGAAGAAGAATAATCAGGTTTTGATCGTCCAATAATTGAATAATTATTCCAGGAAGAATATCCTATGGGGAACTTTTCCATACCGGGGTAATACCCTGAGCTCATCATAAGTGAATCGACAATACTCTGACTATTATAATTGTTTTCATTTTCCTCAATAATACCAGCATGTTTTAATTTTTCGCTCACTTTAGAGGAAAATCTGGCATAACTATCCTGCTCAATTCTATTTACAACCCTCCTAAGATTGTAATTCATACGCTCCTGAAACTGTTGTTTCCTTATATCCACGGCATTATTTATCCACATCCATTGCACATAGACCACTGCCAGAAGTGTAATTGTCATTACAATTATAAGCAGACGTATAGTAAAATTCCTTATCATTTATATTATGTTTCGTTACATAAAAGACTCACAGAGGCAATTTATTTTCTTACAATATCTAATTTTCCAAATTAACCCTTAAGAATAACATTTTAAGAATTAAATTAATAAGCTTCAGTTATTTATCCAGGACTGAAGGTTATTTTAACTTTTTTTTAATAGAAATTAAGACTAACTTAACCATTTATCACAAAGCTTCAACATATCTTTGCTAAGTATAAAAACAAGTACAGCTAAATCTTAGATTATTGTTTTTCAAATATAAAATAATAAATCAAAAGCAGCATTATTTGCTTTAATAGTTTTGATTCATATATGCCAATAGTATGAATAGCACGTTTAAAACGTGCACCCTTAAGAAAAACAATCTTATTTTCCCGAGAGTTTTTTCATAGGTTTGCTAAAAAAAGGGTTTTACGACCCTTTTTTTTTTATTTTTAAACATACCATCATCAAAAGAATTATTAATACCACAGGCTGCACATTTGTTAAAGCGGAGCTTTCCTCTAAAATAAAAAAAAGGCCGTCTTCCAATTCAGAAAACAGCCCTTGCAATATCTTTCTAATAAAATATTAGTTGTTATTAACCTGATGTTCCAATAATTTGTAAATATTACATTCTTTATTTGCCACCATAAGTTGAGGAAGTAACCTTTTATTAAGCTCAGTACTATCTCTAAGCTCGTCGTACATTAAAAACATCGAAAGGTCCTGTCCTGGATTCTTTTCAATAAGTTTTCTGGTATAATCTGCCCTATACTTTAAATATCTCTGAATTCTTAGTTCATAAATACCCAACATCACTTTATTATCCTTAGTCATTTTTTCCTTAGCCTGAATTCTCTTCATTGCCTTTTTAATGGGCTCCATTGGATCAATATACTTTTCTTTAAAAAGTTTTTTAACATCATTATACTGATTCTCTATTCCTGACCCAAAAACTTCAGCCTGGTCGTAATGATCTTTTACAGCCTTCACATATGTCTTATCCTTAGTGTCGACTATTGCAGGTACTCTGTACCCATTAGGAAATTCCACCCATAATCTGGCAGGAAGAATAACATTTTCTGTTGAAATTTTAAAATCCTCATCTTCAACCTGTACTTTAGACAACTCCACAAGATCGTCCTGACCAGGAACCTGTTTAAGTAGAATAATTTCGCCTGACTTAAGGCCTGTAACTTTTCCATAAATAGTAACCTTATTCGGATTACATGCTGTAAATAATAATACCGTAAGTATTAATACACCAAGATTTTTCATTGTAATAATTTAATAAATTTGACAATTCCCAAGATTTCAGACAAATTTACCTAATTATTAATCTATGTAAGCATAATTAACACAATTTAAAACTCTACGGAGAATATATTAATAAATGTTAAAACCAAACAGGAGTCATAATTGCATAAGGCAATATAAACTATATACCAGAAAGATTATTTAATATATTTCTGACACCACTTTCGGATGGTCGTTCCATCTTTGAATTTACTATAATTCCATTTTTATCAATTAAAATAAAACGTGGAATAGTATTAATCATATAATTACTGGAAAACGTTTCATCGTTACCTGCAAAAAGTTGTATCCCCTGAATTTTTTTTCTTTTAACAAAATACTGCCAACTTTTATAATTATCATCCAAGGATACACAAACAAAAGAAATGTTTTTATCTTTATATTCCTTGACAAGCCGTTGAAAAGACAGGAGTTCATTTCTACAAGGCTTACACCATGTAGCCCAGACCCCAATATATAAATATTTTCCCCTTAAACTTTCAAGAGAAACCATATTCCCATTAATATCCTTAAAACTAAAAGATGGAGAGGGCTTACCTTTTTCGATGTTCTCGTATCTTTCTATCATAGCAAGGAATTTCTTTCTATAGCAGGAGTTTCTTACTTTCTCTTTATATATATTAATAAGAGATTGACACCCCTCTATACCTTTTCTTTCAATAAATGGATACACAAAAGCATTTATAAGAAAATCGGAAATCTCATATGAACCAACATTAGAAAGCACATATTCCACCTGGTCAGATACTCTCGCGAGCCTTTCTTTTTGAGACATTACCCCAAGAGTCTTTTTCTCCACATATCTTATTAGGAAATCACGATATGACTGTAATCTCAATAATTCAGGGCTTTGGACAAACATAGAATCTATAAAATTATTATAAGCCACAGAAGTCTCATAATCTTTCTTTTTGTAAAAATACTTACGACACGAAGGGTAAAAGAAAATATTATCCAAAGCCTTATATACAATCCTTTCCTTTTCAATTTCCTTAAATTGTAAAGGAAGTTTTTTATTCTGCAGATACTTTCTTTTCTTATAAATATTATCCTTTAAAGAATTTAAATATTTTTCCTCATCCAAACGATAGAAAGCAGTCCCAGAGTCATATGAAATATTACTTTCAATTGCCATATAAGAACTAATGCCATCATCATCGCAATAAAGAAATATTCGTTCAGATCTGTCATTTGCGTCAAAACTAATATCAATATTTTTCTTAGGAGTGAGGTACAAGGTAAACATCCTATTGTTATAATAAACGTAAGCATATGTACTTTCTGGAATAATAATAGTTTTTAGAGCCCGGCCAGATTCATCAACATCAAGCAAATACTCATTTTCCAGAACATATAACTTTATTTCATCAGAATTTTTATTTGATATATTAAATTTAATCTCTACATCCCCCCCCTTAGAACAGGAAAGAAACAAAAAAGACAACATCAAAAACAGAAGTACATTTCTCATCATACTATCAATAATAATTCAACCTCACTATTTCCACTCTTTTACTATACAAAAATACTCAGATTAAAAAGGTATGATACAGTTATTCTTTGAATTAACTAAATTTTAACAAAAAAAAACAAACAAAATGAGTATTAAAAATATTTCACGAAAGAGAGAAAGAATATAAGCCATTCTATACCAGGAGAGAGAAATAAAGAGTAATCAAAAAATACAACTTTACGGCTAAGACTTAAAACAATGAAATATATGGAAATTGACATTAACAGCCAACTTCCATATATAATTATAATGATTTTCTAAACAACCAAGGCTTTATAATCCTTTTAGGCCATTTAATAAAATACGAATTTCTTTAGTAGAAGGACGAGGGGCATCAGCTTTTACAATATTCCCATCTTTATCAATAAGGATAAATCTTGGAATTCCCGAGACCATATAAGCGTCCATAAAAGATCTATCTCTGCCAATAATCAACTGAACACCTCCAAGCTTATCATTTTTAACCTTAGTTTCCCAGGCATTCTTATTTTTATCGCATGAGATACTAACAAAATGAATATTTTTAGAGGCGTAATCATGTTCTAATTCCTGAAGGTGAGGAATTTCCTTACAACAAGGACCGCACCATGTTGCCCAACAGTCAATATAAACATATTTACCTTTCAAATCATCAAGAGAAACCATTTTACCATTGATATCCTCGTAATTAAATTTAGGTGAAGGCTGCCCCTCTGCAAGTTTTGACCATTTGGAAACCAATTCGTTAACAACTTTAACTTTCTCAGTATCCTTAACGTTAGATTTAAACAACTTAAGTAATTCTTCTGTTCCATCTACTCCTGAGCGTGAAATCACACCTTCAGTATAATTAAAGATTAACTCATCCTTTAGAGCCTGTGTCTTAAGCTTAGAAGCCATTTTAGAAGATTCCTCAGCAACTTTAAGAGGCTGGTAACCTTCAATATTTTTGGAAGCAATAGTATTTATAGCTGCCGCCATAAAGCCTTTGTAAGAATTTAGATTTAAAAGAGATGATTTATCCTTTATAAAAGATTCTAATTTCTGATAATATTTTTCTGATGCTTTATACTCTTTATTATTAGTTGCCCATGCAAAATACATAGGGTATTCAGCAAGACTTTTAGCGATAGAAAAGGTCAGATTTTCCTCCTGTATTTTCTTGAATTTTTTAGAAAAAGATTTAGAGCTCAAATCTTTTATCCTGCCTTCTATTAGTTGATCTATCTTCTTTAAAAACTCGGCTTCCTCTAATTTGTAATCTTCCCGTGAAATTGCCCCTTTCATCATTAAGTCGAAAAGGTAATTATTAATGCCCCCATCATCACACTTAACAGCAAGATCGGCAGCTCTTTTCTTTAAATCAAATGATATCTCAAGATCCTTCCCCTCCAAGAGGTACAAATCTGCCTGCATCACTCTTGGATAATCAAAAGTAACAAAAGATTCATCCTTTACATCAACATAAACTGACCCTACTCCGGTTTCATCCATTACAATTTCATAAGTTTTATCAGCAACCTGAATATTTACAACTTTCCCATATGGATTGGCAATTTTTACTTTTACATTTACATTACCTGCATTAGACGAAAATGCAAAGAACACTGGTAACACCATCATTAGCAATAGTCTGTTCATTGTTGTTTATTTATTAATTTAACATTGATTAATTACATGAATTTTACATGCATTACAAACTTATTCAATATTACCGGTCAATATTGTTAACAAATCCTAATTAAGAAGTTTTTAACAAAAGATATCACAACTAATGCCACCACACTGTAGGAGTGCAACTTACAGAAAATATTCTAAAAAACGACACAGATATCAACAAAGTAATTACAAAAGAAATGAACATTTTTTAACAAAAAACACCCAACGATAAAAACCTGCATTATAATACTTTCCAGAGGACTAAAAGCTACTTAAAAAGAATGGACACCTTTCAAAGCATACAATAAATATGCACAGACTATATATATATAAAAAGACTATATATATAAAAAGACATAGATCAAAAAAACAGGCTGTCTCAATGAGACAGCCTGTTAAAATATATTTGGTAATTAGAAATTACTCAACGATAGATTTGAAATCTGCATTTTCGAAATACTTGGCAAATTCCATATCTGTTTTAGCAAGACCTTTTACAGAAGCATCTTTAGCAACAGCAGCCTTAAGATTGCTGAAGATAAGTCCTTCGTTGTTTGTTCTAGCTCCAACAACAGCTTTTAAATAGTAAACCATTGCATCATCAGCCTCAGCAGAGTTTAACTTTTGAAGAGCTTCATTGTTGTTACCAGCAAGAATACAAGCAAGAGCAGCATTTACGCTTTTACAAGAACCGAAGTAGTTCATAGCCTGCTTATAATTAGCTTTTTTAATTTCAACAATACCATTGTTGTAATTTACTTCTTCACCTGCACCAGCAGCAGCACCGAATAAAACTTCAGCATTTGCAACATTACCCTTAACTAATTCAACAGCACCCAGGTTGTTTTTAACGATCTTGTTGTTTGCAGAAAGAGCATCTGCCTTATCGAAATTAGCTTTAGCTTCAGAGATTTTACCCATATTGAAAAGAACCATACCTGCATCGTTGAATCCTCTCCAATCGTTTGCGAATTGCTTCTTAGCAATTTCATATACATAAAGCTTATCAGCATTATTGTCGAAAAGAGTTGCAGAATAAAGAACCTCTTCTACATTAAGCTCTGCAGGATTGTTTTTTATAAGATCTTTTAATTCCTCATCAGAGTAGCCAATATTATCAACAGACATAATAAACTGAGCTCTTCTTAATTTAGGAAGAACATCTTTAGCTATTTGCTTGAATACGGCAGAAATATTTTTAATCTCTCTTTCTCTTACTTCTGGATCCTGATACATAGAAAGAACACGAAGTATTAATTCTTTATCCTGGATATCCGATTGTTCCATAAGTTTTCTGAAACCTTCCCAATCTTCAGCAGTAATTTTAGAGCTAAAGAAATCTTCTAGTTTAAATTCCTCAACTTTACGTAATTCTTTTTTGATGAATTTCTTAGAAGTAGCTTCACGTCTTGTTGCCAATTTTTCGTTGAAATCCTCTTTTCCATCAGGAGAAGCATAAGCTTTAATTTCAAAACCTTTAAGTTCCTGTCTTTCGTTAGCTTTAGCAGCTTTCACGAAATCTTCAAGAGCTTTAATATCCTCAGCTTTTTTCTCTCCCCAACGAACAGCAGAACTGTTAATAAGGTAATGAATATCAGCTTCTTTATTTTCAGGAATAATTCTCTGGAATGCATCTTTTCCAACAATTGACATAGGAGAATTTTGTACTAAAGTAGCAGTAGCAATAACACCTCCGGCAATCTTCATAGGTTCAAAATCTACTGATTTATCACCTTTACGACCTTTAAGTCTGATTTCAAGGTCAGAAATACGCATTGCATTTTCGTAAGAAACTTTACCAGTATAAGTTATAGTTTTACCTGTTTCGTAAGGAACTACAGTATTATTTTCCTGAACTTTTTCTCCCTGTAATACTTTTGTATTGAAAGCTTTTTCTCCACCTTCATATTTAATTACAGGAGTAGCTTCAACAACAACATTTTTGTTAAAATACTTAGCCGGAATGTTAACAACAATTTTTACATCCACCATATCAGCATGTGCTTCTAATACATCAGGTGTAACATCGTACTTAATATTTGCGGCCTCTTTTTTCATTTTATTCAGTGGCGAACAAGCTGCAATAACAAGAGCAGCCATAAACACTGAAACAATTACTTTAAACATTTTTCTCATGATAGTTTCCAGTTATATGTTTTCAAATCATTTACAATAAATTCACTAGCAAATTTAGCAATTTTTCGTTAATATAAGAGACATTTTTAAAAATTCCACATTTTTGTATCCGTATTTATACGAAAAAATGTGGAATTAATATACATTTTTAGCCTATTTTATCCATTATAAGATTTTTAGCTCTCGATATAGCTGCCTCTAATCCCTTAACATCACGGCCCCCTGCTGTTGCAAAGAAAGCCTGTCCTCCTCCGCCGCCTTTTATTTCTTCAGCCACAATTCTTACAAGCTGACCGGCATCAACATCATTCTCCTCAACCACCTTTTCAGAAATCATTATGGAAAGATGAGGCTTATCATTTACCTGGCCTCCTATTACAGCCACAAGATTATCTATTTCACCCTTCAATTGGAAAAGAATATCCTTAACATCAGCAGCAGAACCATTAATAACATCGGCAACAAAATTAATTCCCTTTATTTCAGTTGCAGAATTTTTTAGCGAATTCTTAATAATTTTAAGACTCTCTTTATGGAAGTTACTTAATTCCCTGCGCATCTCTGCATTCTCAGACATTAGTTTTTCTATATTGCCAATCACCCCCTGTTTGGTGTTAAAGATACCTTCTATTTCTTTAAATGTATCAATAATATTATTAACATATTTCTCTGCCTTTCCTGCAGTTATCGCCTCTATCCTTCTAATTCCCGCCGAGATTGAACTCTCCGATATTATTTTAAACAAACCAATCTGCCCTGTTGCTCTAACATGAGTTCCACCACAAAGTTCAATAGAATCACCGAACTTTATCACCCTTACCAAGTCGCCATATTTTTCTCCAAATAAAGCCATAGCACCAAAGCCCTTAGCCTCTTTCATAGTAATAGCCCTTTTTTCTTCAAGAACAATATTTTGTCTTATCAAAGAATTAACCATAGACTCCACCCTTGCAAGTTCCTCATCGCTAACTTTTTGAAAATGAGAAAAGTCAAAACGAAGATGATCAGGAGTAACCAGGGAACCTTTCTGTTCCACATGTTCCCCCAGAACTTGTCTCAGAGCATAATGCAGAAGGTGAGTAGCTGTATGATTATTGGCAGAATCTCTTCTTTTATCCCTGTTGATATGTGCAATAAAGACAGCAGTGGGATCTTTCGGCAACTCCTTGGTTACATGAATAATAAGTCCACTTTCCTTCTTAGTATCAAGAATATTAATCTTTTCACCATCAGATTCGATATAACCAACATCACCAACCTGACCACCGCTTTCTCCATAAAAAGGGGTAATATTAAATACCAGATGATAATACTCTTTTTTCTTTTGAACAACCTTTCTATAACGAGTAATCCTCACATCCGTTTCCTCGGAATCATAGCCGACGAACTCTTCAGAATCATCTTTTAATATTTCAACCCAATCCCCGGTATCAACAGAAGCGGCAGTACGGGATCTTGTTTTCTGAGCCTCCATTTCCGCCTTGAATTCCCTTCTGTTAACAACCAGCCCCTGTTCTTTTAGTATTAATTCAGTCAGGTCTAAAGGAAATCCATAGGTATCATATAATTCGAATGCCACCTTTCCAGGTATAGTCATAAAATCCTCTTCCTTAGTCCTGGCCACAATCTGATCCAGCAACCGCATTCCATTCTCCAGAGTTCTAAGGAATGCATTCTCCTCTTCCTTCACAACCTTTTCTATTAACTCCTGCTGGGATTTCAGTTCCGGGAAATGATCTCCCATAACATCAATAAGCACAGAGACAAGACTATACATAAATGCGTCTTTAAAGCCAAGGAAAGTATACCCATACCTTACAGCACGACGAAGAATTCTACGAATAACATACCCTGCTTTATTATTAGAAGGTAACTGACCATCGGTAATAGCAAAAGAAATAGTACGAAGATGATCTGAAATAACCCGCATTGCGATATCTTTATCTTCATTTTTTCCATATGCTACACCTGCTTTTTCAGAGATAACTTTAATAAGAGGCTGAAAAAGATCTGTATCATAATTTGATGTTTTACCCTGAATGGCCATACACAAACGCTCAAATCCCATACCTGTATCAACATGTCTGTGTGGCAACAACTCAAGTGTACCGTCTGCTTTTCTGTTATATTGCATAAAGACCAGATTCCATATCTCTATTACCAGAGGATGATCTTTATTTACCAACTCACTTCCTGGCTTAATCTTTCTTTCTTCATCAGATCTAAGATCGATATGAATCTCAGAACAGGGTCCACATGGCCCTTGTTCCCCCATCTCCCAAAAATTATCCTTCTTGCTTCCATTAAGGACTCTTTCTGCCGGAAGAAAGTGCAACCAATAATTATAAGCCTCTTCATCTTTCTGAAGCTTATCGTCTTCACTCCCCTCAAAGATAGTGGCATAAAGTCTGTCCTCAGACAAGCCCATGCGGGAAACCAGAAACTCCCAGGCCCATTCAATAGCTTCCTTTTTAAAATAGTCACCAAAAGACCAGTTTCCTAACATTTCAAACATTGTGTGGTGATACGTATCGTGTCCCACCTCTTCAAGATCATTATGCTTTCCTGATACCCTCAGGCACTTTTGAGTATCTGCAATCCTCCTATTTTTTATGGCTGAATTTCCAAGAAATATATCTTTAAACTGATTCATTCCTGCATTGGTAAACATCAATGTAGGATCATCCTTTATTACCATTGGTGCAGATGGAACAATCTTATGCCCTTTTCCCTCAAAAAAATCTAAAAATTTCTGCCTGATTTCCGATGACTTCATATACTTGAATATTAACTCGTTTACAAAAAATAAATATATTGTGACTTGCAAAGTTAGATTATTTCCTTAATTTTGTTTCCTAAAATAGAATAGTTTTTTTTAAAAAATTATTATGGCGGGGTACAAATACGGCTTCAATCCTGATACATTAGAATACCAAAAGGTAGAAAAAAGCAGAAATGACAAACTAAAAGACTTTACTCAACAATCAGTTAAGAGTATAGCCACGGCTTTCTTGTTACTTATTATCTTTTATTATTTCTTCGATTCACCTAAAGAGGACTCTTTAAAAAAAGAGAATGAGATACTTCTTGCACAATATACTCTTCTTAACAAGAAATTTGATGAGGCGGCTAAGGTTATTGAAGATCTGGAATACAGAGATGATAATCTTTACAGGGTTATTTTTGAGGCAGAACCAATACCTAAAACCATAAGAAGAGCCGGAACAGGAGGAGTAAACAAATACGAATCTCTGAATTATCTCGACAATTCAGAGATTGTGGTCAACACATCTAAAAAAATCGATGAGTTAACAAAAGCCATATACGTACAAAGCAAATCATACGATGACATTGAGGATATGGTGAAAAACAAAGTTAATATGCTTGCCTCAATACCTGCCATCCTCCCTATCTCAATCAAAGATTTCAAAAGAGTATCTTCCGGATATGGATACAGAATGCATCCCATTTATAAGCAAAAGATATGGCACAATGGCATGGATTTTACCGGAACTATAGGAACACCTATTTATGCCACTGGCAACGGAACAGTTGTTAAAGCAAAGAAAGAAAACGGACATGGCAGAAAAGTGGTTATCGATCATGGATTTGGCTATAAAACAGTTTACGCACACCTGGACTCCTACAACGTAAGAAAAGGACAAAAGGTAAAAAGAGGTGATATAATAGGATACCTAGGAAACTCCGGAGTATCTACAGGTCCTCATCTACACTACGAAGTACATAAGAACAACCAGGCGAAAGATCCAGTAAATTTTTACTTTAACGATCTAACAGCAGAGGCTTATGACCGAATTGTGGAAGCTGCGGCAAACACAGGACAAAGCATGGATTAATGGATTTAACCATACGTTATATAAAATGCCAGTTATTAAAAAACTATATTACTCTATCGGAGAAGTAGCCGATTTATTTAATGTAAACACTTCTCTTATCCGTTTTTGGGAAAAAGAGTTCGATATAATAAAACCTGCCAAAAATAAGAAAGGCAACAGACTGTTCACCCCTGAGGACGTAGAGCATTTCCATCTTATTTACCATCTTGTTAAAGAAAAAGGACTAACACTTAAAGGGGCCAAGAAAAAATTATCTGAAAACAGAGATGACACCATCCAGAACTTTGAGTTAATAAAAAGACTTAAAGAAATAAAGTCCGAACTAATAAAAATCAGAGAAAATCTAGATTAACCAACTATGATATTATCCCAAATAATTTCCACAATAGAGAAGTTTGCACCATTAAGTCTTCAGGAATCATACGATAATTCGGGACTTATTATTGGCACTCCTTCCATGGAAATAAATTCAACCCTTCTATGTGTGGACATCACAGAACAGGTAATTGAAGAAGCCATAGAGAAAAATTGTAATCTTATTATATCCCACCACCCCCTTGTATTTGCCGGAATTAAAAAAATTAACGGCAATAACTATGTGGAACGTTGCATTATAAAAGCAATAAAAAACGATATTGCAATCTATGCGTGCCACACCAATATGGACATAGTTGCCGGGGGTGTTAGCTACAAAATGAGCGAAAAACTGCAACTGACCAAATGCCGGATACTCTCTCCTACAAAAGGAAATCTTAATAAGATCGTCTGTTTTGTCCCTGAAGATTCCTCTGAAAAAGTAAGAAATGCCATGTTCGAAGCGGGGGCGGGGTCAATAGGCAACTACGATAACTGCTCTTACAACTCATCTGGATACGGCAGCTTCAGGGCAGGAGAAAACACAAATCCTTACGTTGGAGAAAAAGGAAAAACACATCTTGAAAAAGAGATAAAAATAGAGACTATTGTACAATCTCACCTCTCTGGAAGTGTTATTAATGCAATTAAAAACAACCACCCTTACGAAGAGGTGGCCTACGATATATACCCCTTAAACAATGAAAACCCAGAGATAGGTTTTGGTATTATTGGAGAACTAAAAGAGAGTGTTGACTGTATGGAATTTTTGAATACAGTAAAAAACACTTTCCGGTGTCAATACATTAAACACACCCCAATAATAAAAAACAACATTAAAAAAGTCGCCCTTTGCGGAGGCTCCGGCAGTTTTCTGACAAATGAAGCTTTAGCGCAAAAAGCAGATATTTTTATCTCTGCCGATTTCAAGTATCACGACTACTTTAAAGCTGAAAATAAGCTAATTATTGCTGACATAGGTCATTATGAAAGCGAGCAATTCACAAAAGAGATTTTTTATGACTTACTTACAAAAAAAATCCCTAACTTTGCAGTTCGAATTTCAGAAATAAATACGAATCCTATTAATTATATATAAAGATATGGTGACAAATAACAAGGCAAAAGTTGAATTATCTGTAGAAGAAAAGTTACAGAGTCTTTATGAATTACAAATGGTTGATTCTGAGATAAACAGAATCAGGACATTAAGAGGGGAGCTGCCACTGGAAGTACGGGATTTGGAAGATGATATAGCCGGTTTAGAAACCAGGATAGAAAAGCTTAAAAACGAGGAAAAGGAACTTGAAAACACCAGAGTAGCAAAAACTCAGGAAATAAAGGAATCTGAATCCTTAATAATAAAGTATACAGAACAACAAAACAATGTTAGAAATAACAGAGAATACGATGCTCTTTCTAAAGAAATAGAATTCCAAAAACTAGAGATAGAATTATGTCAGAAGAGAATCAAGGAATATACTATTGACATAAAAAACAAACAAGAACAAATAGAACATTCAAAGAATGATCTTGCAGACAAAAAAGCTGCTTTGGAACAAAAAAAGTCAGAGCTCGACGAAATAGTAAAAGAAACTAAAGACGAAGAAAATTCTCTTAAAGAGAAATCCTTGAAATTCGAGGATAAAATCGATGAGAGATTGCTTACTGCATACAAAAGAATCAAACAAAATGCAAGAAATGGTCTTGCTGTCGTTACCGTTGAGCGTGATGCCTGTGGTGGATGTTTCAACAAAATTCCTCCTCAAAGACAGATGGACATCAGGCTACGCAAAAAAATTATTGTTTGTGAGTACTGTGGACGTATACTTGTCGACAAATATATTTGCGATTACGACAACAGTTTAGAACAGGCTGATATTGAAGCACAGCAACCTGTAAAAAAACGAACAAGAAAAAAGAATGCTTAATATATTGCTTAAGCGGCTCACTCAGAGCCGCTTTTTTTTGCCTTTTATCATACAAAAGCCTTTATTTTTATATTTAGAATAATTAAATTTGGCACTTATTTTTTACAACTATAATTAAAGTATATTCTTTAATCATTTATTAATTTAAAAATTGACGTATTATGGAAATTCCAAGTAAGTACAATCCGGCAAGTTCTGAAGAGAGATGGTATAAGTACTGGATGGAGAACAACTTTTTTCATTCCCAACCAGATAACAGGGAACCATATTGCGTCGTCATTCCCCCTCCAAACGTTACTGGTGTATTGCATATGGGGCATATGCTCAACAATACTATCCAGGATGTTTTAGTAAGAAGAGCCCGGCTTCAAAACAAAAATGCCTGTTGGGTTCCCGGAACAGACCACGCTTCAATAGCTACGGAAGCCAAAGTGGTTACTAAGTTAAAGAATGAAGGTATAGACAAGAATACTCTTTCAAGAGAAGAGTTCCTTGAACATGCATGGGAATGGAAAGAAAAGCATGGAGGCATAATACTAGAACAGCTAAAAAGACTGGGGGCCTCATGCGACTGGGATCGTACCTCTTTCACAATGGACGAAACACTATCTACCTCTGTCGTTAAGGTCTTTATCGATCTTTACAACAAAGGACTTATATATAAGGGAGTTAGAATGGTCAACTGGGATCCTGCTGCAAAAACAGCGGTATCAGACGAAGAAGTAATATATAAGGAAGAACAATCAAAACTCTATTACCTGAGATATAAAATCGAGGGTTCTGAAGAAGACTACATTGTCATTGCAACAACAAGACCCGAGACAATATTAGGAGATACTGCCGTTTGTATAAATCCTAACGACGAGAGATTTAAGCACTTAGCAGGTAAGCGCTGCATTGTCCCTTTGGTTAACAGGTCTATACCAATCATCCAGGATGAATACGTGGACATGGAATTTGGTACGGGTGCTCTTAAAATCACCCCTGCCCATGACATCAACGACTACGAAATAGGATACAAGCACAATCTTGAATCTATAGATATTTTCAACGACAATGGTACTCTCAACGAAAACGCTCAATTATTTGTAGGTAAAGATCGTTTTGATGTACGTAAGGAAATAATACCAGCACTTGAAAAAGCAGGCAATCTTGTTAAAATAGAAGACTACACAAACAAAGTTGGTTATTCGGAAAGAACTGACGTTGTTATTGAACCTAAACTTTCAATGCAGTGGTTCTTAAAAATGGAAGAACTTGCCAAACCTGCCCTTGATGCAGTAATGAACGACGATATACAACTTTATCCAGCCAAGTTTAAAAACACATACAAACACTGGATGGAGAATGTTAAGGACTGGTGCATTAGCCGCCAGCTTTGGTGGGGACACCGTATACCTGTCTACTATATTGGCGATAGCAACGATTTTGTTGTTGCTGAAAACATTGAGAAAGCTATTGAATTAGCAAAGGAAAAGACAGGAAAAAATATAAGCCCATCGGACCTTCGCCAAGACGAAGATGTTCTTGATACATGGTTCTCTTCATGGCTATGGCCAATATCAGTATTCGATGGAATCAACAATCCTGAGAACGAAGATATAAATTACTATTACCCTACCAACGACCTTGTATCCGGTCCTGATATCCTTTTCTTCTGGATTGCAAGAATGATAATTGCAGGATATGAATACAGGGGAAAGAAACCTTTCAACAACGTTTATCTTACCGGAATAGTAAGAGACAGCCAAAGAAGGAAGATGTCTAAATCTCTGGGCAATTCACCAGACCCCCTATTATTGATCGATAAATATGGTGCCGATGGTATACGTGTAGGTATGCTTTTATGCTCACCTGCAGGCGGTGACCTTCTTTTCGATGAGAGCCTGCCAGAACAGGGTAGAAACTTCACAACAAAAGTATGGAACGCTTTCCGCCTTGTTAAGAGCTGGGATATTTCAGACAATACAGAACAGCCAGAAAATGCAAAACTTGCTATTGAATGGTTCGAGAACAAGCTTAACAAAACAACACAGGTACTTAACGAACAATTCGATCAGTACAGAATATCTGAGGCGTTAATGACAGTATATACACTGTTCTGGGACGATTTCTGCTCATGGTATCTTGAAGCAATAAAACCTGCATACGGATGTCCTGTAGATATCGATACCTACAATAGTTCAGTAGCGATATTGGAACGACTAATGCAACTTCTTCACCCTTTTATGCCATTTATCACTGAAGAAATATGGCAGTTGCTTAAAGAAAGAAAAGAAGGCGAAAGCATTATGATCTCCATTATGCCTGAAACAGAAAAGACGGACAGTAGTATTATAGAAAAATTTGAGCTGACAAAAGAGGTCATTACTAATATAAGAAGCATTAGAAAGGATAAAAACATACCTTTTAAAGATAGTCTTGAATTAAAAATAAAAGCTAACGACAACAGCTACGACAAATACTTTGAGCCTGTAGTCAGCAAACTTGCCAATATAGAAAGCATAGAACCAACAGATGAAGAGATTAAAGCTGCAATGAGTTTTATTGTGAAAGCTGTGGAGTACTACATACCTGTAGGGGACAAAATAGATGTGAAAGAAGAAATAAAGAAACTGGAAGAAGAGCTTAAATACACTGAAGGATTCTTAAAATCTGTTTCAAAAAAACTTAGCAATGAGCGATTTGTCAACAGTGCCCCGGAAAAAGTGGTCGAAACGGAACGCAAAAAACAAGCCGATGCAGAAGCTAAGATCAAAGTTCTTAAAGAAAGAATTGCAAACCTTGCTTAAAAGCAATTAAAAATAAATAGAAACAGGGTGTTCAAATTATCATGAACACCCTGTTTCTTTTTACAGTCATTTGAATTAGTCAGGATTTAACTGTAATATTATGTCCTGAATATTACATTTCCCTATTTGTATTTGTCAAGCAATTGTTCTAGGACTTTTTCTGTTAACTCATAACCTTCAAGCAGGGGAAATCCTTCCCAGCGAACTATTCCCTCTGGATCAATCAATATAATATGAGGAATCCCTTTTATCTTCAACTCCCCACCCATTCTGTCCTGAGTGTCAATTGCACTGTAATAGTCAATAACCGGTGTCTTCATACCCCTGACTTCACCTTCCACCTGCTTGGAAACCCCCATTACAACAAGCCTGTCTTTATACTTCTTATGGAAAGTGTTCAATTCCGGAATAGCTCTTCTACACGGACCGCACCATGTCGCCCAAAAATCAACAAGAACAAACTTACCTTTAAAATCAGGCTTCTCTGTCAACCACTTCTCAACAACTATTTCTGGTGCTTTCTTATTTAGAAAAGACTTTGCCCATATCTTCTTTCCATTATTTGATTCCTGGGCATTAAGCAATAATGCCGCAAATATCATAAAAAGCAGAATCTTCATTTTCTTTATAATCATAACTTCTATTTATAATTAATTAATAAATAAGACTATAACTCATCACACAAAGTTTACTTCAATATTGTATACTTTAAATCATTACTATAAAGTTACAAAAAAACCGTCCTTAAAAAAAGGACGGTTCCAAGTAGTTATATTTTTCCGATATTACTCATCAACTCTTTCAATAGTCTGGGCCCTGTCAGGACCAACAGATACAATGTAAACAGGAACACCTGTTTCCTCCTCTATGAAGTTTATATATGCATTAAATTCTTCCGGGAATTCATTCTCAGAAGTCATACCTGTCATATCAGTCTTCCACCCCGGACACTCTGTATATACAGGTTCTATATCATCATTTAATTCATATGGGAAGTTCTCTACCACTTCACCATCCATCTGGTAAGCAGTGCACACTTTAATGGTCTCAAAGCTATCCATAACATCAGACTTCATCATTATAAGCTTAGTCACACCATTAACCATTATAGAATACTTCAAAGCAACAAGATCAAGCCAGCCACATCTTCTTGGACGACCAGTAGTAGAACCATACTCACGACCATTATCCCTAAGCTTTTGTCCATCTTCATCGAAAAGCTCTGTTGGGAATGGTCCGGCACCTACCCTTGTACAATATGCCTTAAATATTCCAAACACATCACCTATTCTGTTAGGGGCAACACCAAGACCGGTACAAGCACCGGCACAAACAGTATTGGAAGATGTAACAAATGGATATGAACCAAAATCTATATCAAGAAGTGTTCCCTGAGCCCCCTCGGCAAGAACCTTTTTATCCTCTTTAAGGTATTTATTAATCTCATGCTCACTATCAACCAACCTGAATGTTTTTAGCAACTCTATCCCCTCAAACCACTCTTTTTCATATTCATCCAAATCATATTCAAAAGCATACAATTTCTCAAGCATCAGCTTATGCTTCTCTAACAGGCTCTGATATTTTTCACTGAAGTTTCTTGTTATATCACCAACTCTCAGTCCGTTTCTACTGATTTTATCAGTATAAGTAGGACCAATGCCCTTAAGAGTAGATCCAATTTTAGATTTACCTTTTGCCTGCTCCTGTGCAGCATCAAGAATTCTATGAGAAGGAAGTATCAAATGTGCTTTTTGAGATATCAGCAAAGTCTTGGTAATATCTATGCCTATTTTTCTCAATCCCTCTATTTCTTTCTTGAATATTACAGGATCAATTACAACACCATTACCAATAACATTAATTTTATCGTCTCTGAATATTCCAGAAGGTATAGTGTGCAAAACGTGCTTAATGTTATTGAATTCAAGTGTGTGTCCAGCATTTGGACCTCCCTGAAAACGTGTTATAACATCATAGCGAGGAGTTAGTACATCAACTACTTTTCCTTTTCCTTCGTCTCCCCATTGTAAACCTAATAATACATCTACTTTCATGTGTTTAATATTTTTTAAAGGTCACATGAACTTACCACAATAATTTAGTCGTGCACAAAAATGCCAACAAACCATTATGGATGTTTCATTTAATTTATATTTAAATATGTGTTTTTTAACAATTTGCACCTCAAGGGATGCCCAACTGACAAAAATAGAAATAATTTTTAAGAGATGAGTCAAAAAACCCTCACTTTAGAGGGCTTTAAATTGATTTTTTACATTTTGAACATAGTCCATATATATAAAACGAATGATGTGATACCAGAAAATCAGAATCATTCATTACTTTCTTCTCTATCTCTTCAATCCTCGGATCTGTAAACTCTTCTACCCTACCACATTTCTTACAAATAAGATGATCGTGTTGCTTACTTGTATAGGATTTTTCAAATTGAGCCATATTCTTTCCAAACTGATGTTTTACCACCAATTTACAATCCAGCAAAAGGTCTATAGTATTGTATAGTGTTGCCCGGCTTACCCTATAGTTTTTATTTTTCATAAAAACATAAAGTGATTCAATATCAAAATGACCTTCATGTGAATATATTTCCTCGAGTATAGCAAACCTCTCCGGAGTTTTTCTGTGATTATGCTTTTGCAAATACTCTGTAAAAATATCTTTTACAATTTCGTATGTTGGCTTATCCATCGCGTAATTTATATTTAACTAAAACAATTAGTAAATGTAGATATTTTTTATCAATAGACAAATTTTTATTTAGAAAAAATTAAAATTAGCCTATTCCATATGCTCTACCCTTTTTACTGCATCTATACCTTTTATTTTAGACAATTTAGCAATAAGATTATCCAAGTCTTCCACATTATGCACATAAAGATGTATTTCTCCGTCAAACACCCCATTATGGCTCTCGAAATTAATTGACTTCATATTAACGTTGTGCTCATTAGAGATTATCTGCGTAGCCTCACTGACCACACCAACTTTATCTATACCGGTAAGTCTTATTACAGCTAAAAAAGACATCAGTTTATGCATCACCCATTTAACAGACAATATCTTATCTCCATATCTGGACATGAGTCTTATCGCATTAGGACACATACGACTATGCACATGTATTTTCCCATCTGCCTCAGCAACAGCAACCACATCATCACCCGGTATAGGATTACAACATGGGGACATTACAAAATCTTCAACATCTTGAATAACCAACTCCTTAGAGCCTTTTTTCTTTACTTCAGCTTTTTGTATTTCCTCTCTGCTCCCAGCCACTTCAACGTCCTTCTCTTTCTTCTCACGTTCCCAGAACTTCAATTTCCAGTATTTCACAAATTTCCTACCATCTTTTTTAAGAAGAGCATTGTTTATAGACTCACTTGTTATTCTTCCCACACCAATCTCCCTGTAAAAATCATCTTTATTTGAGATATTAAAATAATTTAAAGCTTTGCGCAAAGCCTCTGATGTGGGAGGAATATTATTGTCCTTTAAAAATCCCTCAAAAAGGGCTATTCCAGCCTTAATTATCTCCCTTCTCTCTGCCTTAAATTCTGCTTTAATATTATTCTTAGCCTTGGCAGTTTCCGCATAATTTATCCATTCCTTTAAAGGGGTCTGCTTATCGCTGGTTATAACCTCTACCTGATCGCCACTCTTAAGCACAGTACTTAAAGGCACCAACTGTCTGTTGACTTTTGCCCCTATGCACTTATTTCCAACCTCGGTATGAATATCATAAGCAAAATCAAGAACAGAAGAACCCTTGGGCAAGGTAACTATATCCCCTTTGGGAGTAAAAACCCTTATTTCCTTGGCAAAAAGATTTAATTTAAAAGTGTCCAGAAACTCTATTGCATCAGGCTGAGGATCCTCAAGCATTTCCCTTATACGCATAAGCCACTTATCCAGCTCACCCTCCTGACTATCCACATCAGTCTTATATTTCCAATGAGCAGCAAAACCCTTCTCCGCAATATCGTCCATCCTCACTGTCCTGATCTGAACCTCTATCCATTTTCCTTTTGGACCCATCACGGTGACATGCAAAGCCTCATAACCATTGGCTTTGGGAATACTAACCCAGTCGCGTATCCTCTCCGGCTTAGGCTTATACAAATCAGTTATTAAGGAATATATATTCCAACATTGCGACTTCTCTGCACGACGTAATTTAGGTTTAAAGACTATTCTCACAGCCTGAAGGTCATATACCTCATCAAAGTTTATCTCCTTTCTCTGCATTTTATTCCATACAGAGTAAACAGATTTTATACGTGCCGTTATATTATATGTATATTTATTATCATCTAAAATATTGCTGATTGGCTCAATAAATTGGTCGTACAACTCTGTATTATCCCTTTCGAATTTATTGAGTTTTTTTTCAAGCTCTGCATACTCGGAAGGGTGCTCATACTTGAAACTTAGATTCTCGAGTTCGGTCTTCATTGAATGCAGACCCAATCTGTGGGCAAGAGGAGCATAAATATAAAGCGTTTCTGCACAAATCTTCATTTGCTTATACTCAGGCATAGAACTTAGAGTCCGCATATTATGAAGCCTGTCTGCCAGTTTTATTAAAATAACCCTCAGGTCATCAGAAAGAGTCAGCACTATCTTCCTGAAATTCTCAGCCTGCAAAGAGACAGTATCCCCACTAACTTCCGATATTTTGGTCAATCCGTCTACAATAGATGCAACTTTCTCTCCAAAAAGGTGCTCTATATCTTCTACAGTATAATCCGTATCCTCAACAACATCATGTAACAAAGCAGCAACAACAGAAGTGGTTCCCAGACCAATTTCCGTCACGGCAATTTTTGCAACTGCAATAGGATGTAATATATATGGGTCGCCCGACTTGCGTTTAATGCCCATATGGGCCTCATTTGCAAAATCAAAGGCCTTACGAATAGTTTTCCTCTTTTCTAAAGTTGTACTCCTCCTGCAATTTAACAGCAAATCCTCAAAATGCTCCTGGATAATAATATCGTCCCTATCTTTTTCCATAAACAAGTAATTATACTTCTAAAATTAATTAAAAAACTCTTATTCATACAATAAAAGCAAGAGTTTTTTAAAGCCCATAAATTAAAAATAAACAACAAATTATTAAACTTCCCCCAATGTTGACAGAACAAAAAAACAAACTCAGAATAGACAAATATGTTTCCCTCCTTTATTTACCCCATTGTCAATTTACACCTAAACAAATCAGATTCAGTCAACTAAAACAAAAACAGCAAGATACATTAATTTAAATATGAAATATTATTGGGGCCTTTAAGGAAAACAAAGCAGCCGAAAGATAACAGCTACTTTTAATAATTAGAAAAACTATGTCAATTCTATCTTTACGGCCTCTATGGTTTCTCCCATAAAATAACTTGCCATTCCCGCAAAGACATGTTCATTTTCAGTTGTATAATATTTAGTTGTAGATTTTTTAGAACATTTTACATCCATTTCAGGATGTCTTACCAAATACTCCTTAAGGCTTTCTGCAACAATATCTCCCTGACTGACCAATGAAATACCATCTGGCAATATTTCCTTGATTTTGTGCAGCAAAAAAGGATAATGTGTACAACCGAGAATAATTGTATCAATATCAGGATCCTTACCCATTAGTTCATTAAGATCGCTTTTTAAAAAATATTCTGCACCCGGCGTGTTTATCTGATCATTCTCAACTATAGGAACCCACATGGGACAGGCCTGCTGTTCACAAACAATACCTTCTCCTTCATACAATTTGGCTATCTCAAGGGGGTAGGACATGGAACTAACGGTTCCCTTTGTCGCAAGTATTCCTACATGTTTTGACTTTGTAAGCTTACCTATTTCCTCTACACTCGGACGAATTACCCCCAATACCCGTCTTTCAATATCTATAAGAGGAATATCGTTTTGCTGAATAGAACGAAGAGCCTTTGCGGAGGCAGTATTGCAGGCAAGAATAACAAGATGGCAGCCCATCTTAAACAAATGATCGACAGCCTGTAATGTGTACCTATAAACAACATCAAAAGATCTGGTACCATAAGGCGTCCTTGCATTATCTCCCAGATAGACGAAATCATAACAAGGCAAAGCCTCTTTTATCGACTTTAAAACAGTCAGTCCACCATAACCGGAATCAAACACACCTATAGGTCCCATAAAACAATCCAATTAGCATTAACAAAAAAAGCTGCTTCTCCAGGAAGCAGCCCTATATTGACAACAGTAATACTACTGTATTCCTAATTTCTTTTTTACAAGAGGAAGAACATCCACACTCTTGGCAGAGAAATAAAGGATATTTCCCGCACTCAAATCAAAAATGTAAATAAAGCCATTCTCCTCACCTACCTGCTTAATTGCATTTGTTGACTTTTCAATAATTGGCTTAAGCAATTCTTCTTTAGTTTTACCCAACTCCTGCTGAGCGTATTGGTTAAATGTACCAATTCTCTGCTCTGCGTCCTGAATTTCTTTTACCTTAGTTGCCTTAACAATTTCAGACATTGTTTTCTCAGAATCCTGAAATGTCTTAATAAGTTTCTGATATTCAGTCTTCATTTCATTAAGCTGCTTCTCAAACTCCATAGCTTTATTTTGCAATGATGTTTGTGCTGCTTTCATCTCCGGCATTATTGACATCAGTTTATTTGATTCTATATGACCAAATTTAGGGGCAGTCTGAGCAGAGGCTCCTGTGACAGTCAAAACACAAACAACAATAGCTAGAAATTTAATCAGATTTTTCATATTTTAATGTATTTGATTGTATTATTTTCTTTTCTTCTTATAACCTAGTTTTTCAAGTACCTTATCGCTTTTATCCAGCTTGGGCGAAAAATACACTACATTCACACCCTGTGATCTGTCAAAAATTGCACCATAATTCCCCTCAACCGCAATTTCTTTTATAGCCTCAAAAACATCATCCAAGACAGGCTTAACCAATTGCTCGCGCTTTTTAAACAATTCTCCTCCCTTCCCAAAGTATTTCTGTTGCAATTCACTTACTTCATACTCCAACTGAGCAATCTCCTTTTCTCTTTTTTCCTTCATTGCAGGAGATAAAAATATCTGATCCACCTTAAACTGTTTGTACATATTTTCAATAACAGCATGCTGATCTTTTATTTCCTTCTCCCAACCATTGGAAAATACATCAAGTTGTTCCTTGGCCGTTTTATATTCTGGAATATTACTCAAAATATAATCAGTATCAACAAAAGCATAACGCGTTTGAGACATCACTAAATGACAGCCTCCCAACAAAAATAATAAAATTATCAGTAGTTTTCGCATTTAAAATAATTTTATCCGTTAAAAAAGTTTAATATAATTAGAACTGTTTTCCTAGTACAAAGTGGAATTGCCCCTTATTTGCGTCCGGATAACCTGTTACATCATCAAATCCATAACCCCAGTCAATACCCAGCAACCCGAACATAGGAAGGAATATCCTAACACCCACACCGGCAGAACGGTAAAGATCAAATGGCTTAAACTGCTTAATGTCGTACCACGAATTACCAGCCTCAACAAATGCCAGAGCATAAATAGTTGCCGATTGGGCAAGAGATAAAGGATACCTTAACTCCATTGTCAGTTTGGAATATAAGTTCCCGTTTTTTCCACTATCTGTATATTGTCTTGTTATGGAACTATTTTCATACCCCCTTAAACCAATATATTCCCTGCCATACATACTATACCCGGACATTCCGTCCCCTCCCATTTCATAACCTTCAAAAGGAGATCTGCGGTCCTTGTCGTAATAACCAAGAAAACCATACTGAAGACCAGTGTAAAGAACAAGCGTATTCTTATTGGCTGTAAGAGGGGTATACATCTTACCTTTAAATTCCCATTTGTGGTATTCAATCCAATTATACTTTTCCTGATCTCCAACCTCGGAGTAATCCGTATCGGTAAACCAAGAATATGGTGGTGTAAACGAAAATGCAAAAGAAAAATCAGATCCATTACGTGTATACAATGGATTATCTGTACTATTTCTGGAAATTACAGTTCTAAAACTTAAGTTGTTTGACTGTCCATTCTGAATAACATAGTAATACCAATTCTTTAAATCATAACGCTGATAGCTGATCTCATTACTAATAGTAAACCAGTCATCAGGCCATTTAACCCTTCTTCCCAGGCCAAGAGAAATACCGAAAACATCCATCTTCTTGTTTTCATCCTCATAGGCTCCCATACCATAGCTTCCATAACCTCCATAACCGCTGTAACCGCTGTAACCAGAACTAAAACCAGTCTGGTGGGTTATAGTAAATGGAAGATGACAAGGAATTTCTTTTCTTTCCGCCCAACCAAGGCTCAACAAAGGAAAGACTGAAAGAAGAATAATATTTACCATTTGTCTGTGCCTTAAGACCCAATGTCTGTCCATCACCGGTAGGAAGTGGTCTCCATGCCTCTTTCTTAAATATATTACGTACAGAGAAATTGGTGAACTTAAGACCAACAGATCCAATAATCATGCCGGCACCCCAACCACCAGAAAGTTCTATCTGGTCGTTTGCCTTCTCTTCCAGAGAATAAATAATATCAACAGTACCAGCCTCAACATTTGGCTGCACATCAGGAGATATCGTCTCCGGGTCGAAATGCCCAAGCTGAGCAAGTTCCCTGGCACTCCTTATTATTGCTGTCTTACTAAACAGATCCCCGGGATAAGTATAGAGCTCCCTGCGGGCAACATGTTCGTGTGTTTTTGTATTTCCCTTTATCAGAACCCTGTCAATAGTTGCCTGATCATTCTCAACAATCCTTATTTCAACATCAATGGAATCCTTACCAGAGATAGTCTCTATTGGCACTATTTCACAAAAAAGATACCCATTATCAAGATACAGTGAATGCACACTGGTCTCATCTTCTTTCAACCTCTTGTCCAGCAAAGTCTTATTGTAAACATCACCCTTGCGGATTTTTAATTCCCTTTCAAGCTGATAGGCAGTATAAACAGTGTTTCCCTTCCATGAAATATTATTAAAGTAATACTTATCTCCCTCTTCAACATTTATATAAATAGCAACCCTGTCCTCTGAAATCTGCTTTATACTATCAGAAAGAATCACAGCATCCCTGTAACCCTTTTCATTATATTTCTCGACAAGAAGAATCTTATCCTCATCGTAATTTTCCTCTATATATTTGGCAGATTTAAAGAAGTTAATCAAAGATTTTTCCTTGGTCTTCTTCATAGCCTTTTTCAAAGTACCATCAGAAACCTCCTTATTACCGTTTATATAGATATTCTTAATCTTTATCTTTTTCTTTCTGGATATATTCACATCCAGAATCACGGAATTCTCCTTATCCGGAGCATCACGCTGAACAATATCAATTCCGATATTATAGAAACCTTTTTCCTTGTAATATTTTTCTATAATATACTTTGTATTAATAATAAGATTGTCAGTAACCTGCGTGCCTGCCTGGAGCTTAACCCTGTCCCTAAGCTTAGTTTCCTCAGCTTTTTTAGCCCCTATGTAGTTAATATGAGAAAGCCTGGAACGTTCCTGTAAAAATATCTTTAAAAATATTTTTTCACCTACTATCTTTGTGGCAATTATTTTCACATCAGAGAAAAGCCCCTGCGAGTATAATTTCTTTATTGCTTTTGTTATTACATCGCCGGGAACAATAACTGAAGAACCAACAGTCAACCCGGAAAGCTGTATCAACACGTCCTCATCCAGATACTTTATACCCTCTATTTCAACTCCACCAATCTCGTACCTTGCAGGAGTAGAATAATAAATATCAGGATTAAAAATTGTATCCTGAGAAAATGCATCGACAAAAAATAATAATAAAAGGCTTAATATAAGGGTCGTCTTTTTAATCATTCTAACTACTTTTTTAATTGATCACTAGTTTTTCCAAAACGTCTTTCTCTCTGCTGAAAATTGTAAACAGCCAAATATAAGTCTTCTTTTTGAAAATCCGGCCAAAATTTTTCTATAAAATAAAATTCAGTATATGCTAACTGCCATAACAGAAAGTTACTCAGGCGGCATTCACCACTTGTTCTTATCAATAATTCAGGCTCAGGTATACCTTTAGTTGTAAGATACGAAGAAAACATATCCTCATTAATATCTTCAACATTAAGACTACCCTCCTGTATCTCCTGATTTAACAATTTGACAGCATTAATAATTTCCCATCTCGAGCTGTAGCTTAAGGCCAGCACAAGGTTAAGTTTTGTATTAGAGGCAGTCTTGTCCATTGCTTTCTGCAGCATATCCCTCACCTTCATAGGCAGTTTCTGCAAATCACCTATAGCCATAAGCCTGATGTTTTGTTCATGCAGGGAATCGACCTCCCCTACTATTGCCTCAACCATAAGCTCCATCAATGCATCGACCTCTTCCTGTGGTCTGTTCCAGTTTTCCGTAGAGAAAGCATACAAGGTTAGATATTTAACACCCAGATCCACACATGCCTTAACCGTGCGCTTTACCGCCATCACTCCATGCTGGTGACCAACCACCCGATGTTCTCCTCTTGCCTTAGCCCAGCGTCCATTTCCATCCATTATGATGGCAACATGGGAGGGAACTTTCTGCAAATCCAAATTATCCTTCTCTATCATATATTTTTAAATAATTTATCAAAAAAATCACAAGCCTTATCCGCAGGAAATCTATAGGTAAGGGTCAAACCAAAATAAGAATACCAATCGTTATTAATAATCACATTCTTTTCACCTGCATTCCAGGGATCAGCCAAATAGTCCAGCTTGTCCGTAAAAGTCTTCCTGAAACACCACTCCACACCGCATATTATATTCCCCTTAAGCAAAAATTTCAAACCTGCGCCAAGGGGTATATTCAAGCCTGAATCCGACTTGGCCACCGTATAACCAAGCCCTGCATACACGTATGGTGTCCAGCCATATGTGCCGGCTTGCCTGGGCAACCAGAAAGGCTTAAAATTAAATTCAAATCCCGCTGCCACATCCATCAGCTTAGATTCAAAAGAATGGTCTCTAAGCTTCTGAACCTCATTTGAGAAATCACTATCCCTACCGCTCAGCTCAGTAAACAAAGCATTTATCCTTAAAGCATATCTGTCAGTAAAGTTCTTCTTGTAAATAACACCAAGAGCAGGGGAAGACCTGTAGAAATGCCTCGACATATTTATATCCCCCAAATAATATGCAGCTCCGCCAATAACTCCCATCTCGGAATCTGACTGTGCATTAACAAAAGATGATATAAAAAGCAAAACGACAAAAAACAACCTCATAAACTCTTATGTTTATTTTTTCTCTCTCAGAAAACTATAAAACAGCAACAAAATTAATATAATATCTCAAAAAAACTAATAGACACTGCAACAATCAATTCCTTTTATCTGCCCCCCACATCAACTTATTCCTTAGCGTTGTATAAAAATCGTGCCCCTCAAGCTTAAGCACGCTGATACTAAATCCGGCTTTAGTCACTACAAATTCATCCTCTGAGGAAAACACCTCTGATCTTGAATCCAGGGAAACCAGAAAATTAGAACTTCTTCCCTCTACCTTAAGTCTTATTTTGTTATCAAAGGGAACCATCACTGGCCGGAAAGTAAGATTATGGGGACATATAGGAGTAATAAGCAATGCATCGGAACCAGGAACAACTATGGGTCCCCCGGCACTCAGACTATACGCGGTGGAACCGGTAGGGGTAGCCACAATAAGTCCGTCAGCCCAATAGGAAGCAAGATATTCCTCATTCACATATACGTGGACGGTAATCATAGAAAGATTATCACTCTTTTGCACCGTTAAATCATTCAATGCATAATGAAACTCGGAGAACTGACCGTTTGTGGCCTCAAGCTTAAGCACCTGACGACTTTCAATACTGTAATTGCCCCTAATAATTTCTTCTATGGCATTCTCAACATCTTCCTTTGCTATATTGGCCAGAAACCCCAATCTTCCACTGTTGATACCAACTATAGGGATACCTGAATCCCTTACTATCATAACCGAATCAAGAAAAGTACCGTCTCCTCCCACACTGAATACCATATCCACACAGCCCTTAATATTTTCATGTGAAGAAAATAAATGAATATCCTCCAGACTATATTTAAGCTCAAAAGACAAATAGTCATAGAATGGCTTATAAACCCATACATCTACATCACAGCTCTTTAATTTCGATATCATTAAAGAAAAAACAGGTAAAAAATCTTCTCCTATCCTCTTCCCAAATATGGCTATTCGCATCCGCTATCTTATTTTAATAATTACTATCCAACAAAAATACTATTCCAAAAACATTTTCGTAAAGAATATAAATAAATTATGGAATTTAAATCACTACATATCCAAATACCTGAGTAGATTATTAAACCTGTCTTCATAAATATCCCTGTCGTGATTCTCATTTGAATAAATCTCCTTTATCACGTAGTCATAACGATTAAAGGACTCAATAACCGATATAATATTATCCGACTTAATCTTAATACTAAGCAATATTTTCTTCGAGCCCGAATGCTTCTTAACGTATAAACTCAATACCTTTGAGTCGTTATATTCTATTATCTGAGAGATCTCTGAAAGAGAATAGTCCACACTATTAAGCTCCAATACCAATATAGTACCGGGCTCCTCAATACAAAGAAGATCATCGAGTACCCCCAATAGCTCCGACACCACTACCGATCCAATGTAAATATGACCCTCTTCGACAACAGGTACAATACTAAGTTTTTTTCTTGCAGCTATACCCACCACATCATATATATGCTGTCTGTCAAACACATAATTACCCTGAACAACCAAAGAATAATCCGATATGGGCAGGTTTAAATCCCTGTGTTGATATATATCCTCCTCTGAAAGCAGCCCCAAAAAAACATCATCCTGAACCACAGGCAAATGAGAAACACCAAAAGCATCCATCATATTAATAACCTTAAATCCTGTATCTTCCAGGTTCACTATGGGTATATTTTCAGAAATAAGTTTTTTAGCCTTCATCTCTGTATATTTTTAGTCACGACAGCATAAAAATCACACTATCTATACCATAAAAGTAATAAAATAATATTACAAGATATATTAATAAATAGAGTAATTTTGTAAAACCAGGAGGGAGAACACAACAACAACAAAGATTAATTTTAAATGAAACTACATTACAGGAGCATCAATCAGGGAGAACCTCTTTTTATTCTTCACGGCCTGTACGGCTCGTCGGACAACTGGCTTTCTCTGTCAAAAAAAATCAATAGCAAGTATAACATCATAATACCTGACTTAAGAAACCACGGTATCTCCCCGCACTCCCCCATTCACAGCTACCAGGCAATGGCAAAAGACATAAAGGAACTGGCCGATTCTCTAAACACAAGAAAGATAAATATTATCGGACACTCCATGGGAGGCAAGGTAGCAATGGAATTCGCTTGTATGTTCCCTGAAATAATAGAAAAAATTGTTGTTATAGATATAGCACCTAAAAACTATAACACACCCGAATTCCAGCATCATCTGGAAAACCATGGAGTCATTATAAAACAAATGCTGACATACAGCTTCGAGGGGAAAAAATCAAGAACGGACATAGACAATGACTTTGCCAAAAACATAAAAGACTTTGCAACACGACAGTTCATACTAAAAAACATTAAGCGCAAAGATGGCAAGTTCGAATGGAAAATAAACATTGAATCCATAAGTATGAATATCCATAAAATAATGGAAAACTCACTTAAAAGAGACTATCTCTTTTCAAAGCCCACACTGTTTATAAAAGCAGAGAATTCCGACTACATAGAACAAGACGATATGGAATGCATAAAAAAAACATTCCCGGCTGCCGAGCTTGTTTCCATACCTCATTGTGGTCACTGGATACATACGGAACAACCGGAAACACTTATAGAAACTATCAATAATTTTCTCAAATAATTACCACTGACTTCCCTTTTTTGTAAAGCTTGATATAGCCTGAATATTTATATCCTTATAAGTACCAAAATCAGGATCTATTCCCGGCTCGTAGAGTATTGCCGACAACACCACATAATAGTTGTCCCCCTCGGAAAGAACCGTAAAGTCAGGCTTACTGCCATTTGCCCCGTTTATTCCTGCCTTTATCTCAAAACTGTTCTCATCAGGCTGTATGTTTCCACTTACAAAAGCAGGCCTATTCATATCTATGTCACCATCCGCCTCGGGGTACAACTCTACCCTGTAACGCAATCTTTCCGACATGCTCTGATCTATATTTTCCATTTCGCCCCATTTAACTAACACCTTATCGCTGCCTATGGAGTGTGTTAGTTCTATATTATAGTAATTCAAATGATCGATATTCTCATCATAAACCATATCGGAGAGCTTCACCTTCGACTTGCCAAAGCTCAAACAAAACCTTATCTTTTTCTCAACAGACCCGGACAAATCAAGATAATCCCCGGAAGCATCTATATCTTTTTCATCCTGAACATACACCCCATTGACCTCTGTCAAAGAAACAGCCCTCTCTGGGAACAGTGCCTTTACAGCACCTATATCTCTTCCGCTCACCCTGTAGCCATACCTTCTTTTCTTCTGGTAACCATTATCCAGAAGATACTCGTTTACAACAAAGGCATCGGCAGACAATCCGTAAATAAAATCGTAACTACTGTAGAACTCCCTGAAAGAATTATTACCTACATAAAATTTCAGCTTATACTCATGACTATCTTCTTCAACAATCCTCCATTGTTCAGCACTTCCCCCTATGACAACAGAGAGATACTCCCCTTCCATTTTCCATTGCCCGACAACCTCCTCGGTCTTCCCCCCCATATTCATTGACACTATAGATCCGTTACGGGAAAACTCATAGGCCACAAGATCATCATCAGCAATATAATTATCGTCAAGAGCAAAATTCGAATACCAATAACCCTTGGTTAAAACATCACTAGTCAATTCAAAATCTGTATCATTATTATTGTCACCGCCTGAACAGGCACAAAACAACAAGGACAATAAAACTAAACTTCTGATAATCCTAATCATAATCCGGTATTTTTTCATAAACATTTTACATCAAATCAACACGTAAAATTAGCATAAAAAAATATCAACTGTTTATTATTTTTTAAATAAGTTGAAAAAAGATCACAATTACATTTTTATAACATACCTGCCGACTGATCTCTGTTATTTCCCTGTTTTTTTATATATATTTGTGAGCAAGAAACAAAAATCAATTTCAAATTATGCTATATCCTTTAAAGTTCAAGCCAATATATAAAGAGAGAATCTGGGGGGGGAAACGACTGAACACAGATCTAAATAAAAATACCGACCCCAATACGGATACAGGAGAAAGCTGGGAGATTTCTGCAATACAGGATAACATATCTGTTGTTGCAAATGGTTTTCTGGAAGACAACAATCTCCAGGAGCTTATTGAGATATACATGGGAGAACTCGTTGGAGATAAAATATACGATAATTTCGGTGTTGAATTCCCTCTGCTGGTAAAATTTATAGACTCAAAAGAGCCCAGCTCCATACAGGTTCATCCCGACGACGACACAGCAAAAAAGAGACATAAGGCCTACGGTAAAAATGAGATGTGGTATATTATCGATGCCGACAACGATTCCGAGCTGACTCTTGGTTTCAATAAGGACACCGATGAAGAAGAATTCATAAACAGAATTAAAAACAACTCAATAGAAGAGATACTTCACAGGGAAAAAGTAAAACCAGGAGATGTTTATTTTATTCCATCGGGCAAAATACACTCCATAGGTAAAAACATTATACTGGCAGAAATACAACAGACATCGGATATCACATACCGTATCTACGATTTCAACAGGAAAGACAAGGACGGCAATTTCCGTGAACTCAACAACGATCTGGCCAAGGATATACTTGATTACAGCATTCAGGAAAAGCATAAAACAGACTATCTATCAAAAAATAACAGCCCGGTCAATATTAACAGGTCACCGTACTTCACAAGCAACATTATCTCTTTCGATAAAGAAATAACAAGAGACTACGACATGCTCGACTCCTTTGTCATATACATGTGCCTGGAGGGTGAATTTTATATAGACTACCAGGGAGAAGAAAAAACAAGAGTTAACAAAGGAGAAACAGTATTACTCCCGGCATGTTTCGACTCTGTATCCTTATTCCCTGCTAAAAAAACAAAACTAATTGAAACGTATATAGAATAACAAAACTAACATCTCCGATTGATATGTTAACCTATTGTTAAAATCTTCTTAACTTGATTAATTCTAAATAAAAACTCATATATTCGCAATGTGAAAATTGTGAATACTGCACATATAAGAAAGGGAATAGCTATTCTGCTATTAAGTCTGGTTACTGCAATCACTATAAACAATGCAGTTTACCTGCACTCGCATATAGTAGATCATAATACAGTAATAACCCACGCCCACCCCTTCAGTAAATCTGCAGACAATCTTCCGTTCAAAACACACAAACATACTAATTTCGAATATACAATAACTCAGGGATTCGGAATATTTCTTTTAAGCCCGGTACTGGCCCTGACTTTTTTCACAATTGTAAAAAAAGTACAATACTACCAGTACAAGGAACGCTTATTCAGAATTGTATCACTCAAGCCGTCACAAAGAGGCCCTCCTTCATATTCTTTCATTTAACGGATATATAGACATACTCCAGTTTTTTTTAACAAGGAAATATCTATATATTTTATTTTCATTTAATAATAGTATCTATACATTTTTGTCAGGCAAGTTGAAGTACTGTAAAACAAATACAAACACTTCCATATACTTTTCAAATGTCGGGATATTCTTACCGTTAAATGAACCCAAAAACAGAAACAACTAAAACTAAAAACATAGTAATGAACCTTTAATGATATGCTTTAATCCGCATTTCACTTGAATGTTGTTATCCCATATCATGTCGGTTCCTTAATGTATCACTTAACTATTGCAGGGAAATCTGCAAAAGCAAAACATCTAAACAAATGAAAAATGCAATTTTCAGAATGTCTCTATTGGCATGCATCTGTCTATTACTATCCAATACGCTAATTGCGGAAAACAGAGGGGACCACAAGATAACCGGTCACGTAAAATGTAACAACGAGGACATACCCTTTGCAACCATATTGGTGAAGGGAACAACTATAGGAACAGCCTCAGACGATAAAGGAAACTTTAAACTACAGGGACTACCTTCAGGTACCTTTACAATAAGGGCACAGGCCGTGGGATTTAAACCTGCCGAGAAAACCATTACAATAAAACCAGGCAAAACAATAAACCTCAATCTTGAACTTACAGAGGATGCCATAGGTCTTGACCAGGTAGTAGTTACGGCCGACAGAAACGAGAAAAACAGGAAAGAGGCCTCGGTAATTGTAAACACCCTGACCTCAAAAATATTTACGGCAACACAGTCAAACACCCTGTCCGACGGACTAAACTTCTGTCCCGGACTCAGAATGGAGAACAACTGCCAGAACTGCGGTTTCACCCAGCTAAGGATGAACGGGATGGAGGGAGCCTACTCCCAGATACTTGTCAACAGCCGTCCTATATTCAGTGGACTTGCAGGTGTTTACGGCCTTGAGCTTATCCCTTCCAACATGGTTGAACGCATTGAAGTCATAAGAGGAGGTGGATCGGCCCTTTACGGAAGTAACGCAATTGCCGGAACGGTTAATGTTATCACTAAAGATCCTACCAACAACTCATACAAAGTGGGATTCGGGAATGCAATAACCGGAATGGGAGTCAATGGAACAGGGGGCACTGCAAACGACTACACTACGGACTTCAACACATCATTCGTTACTGAAGACGGCAAGACAGGATTATCACTTTTCGGAGCATACAGAAACAAAGAGCAGTTCGATGCCAACAACGATGGTTTCTCCGAGATATCCAAAATGAAAAACACTACTGTAGGGGCACGCCTGTTTCACCGCTTCAACTACAAGAGCAGGCTGACTGCCGACTTCTTCAATATTAACGAAAAAAGAAGAGGAGGAAATAATTTTGATCTGCCCGAACATGAAGCGGATATAGCAGAAGCCGTTACACACGAAATACTTACAGGAGCCCTTAGTTACGATTATTTTATCGGCTCAGACGATATCATTTCAGCTTATGCCTCCGGTCAAAGAGTAAACAGAGACTCTTACTATGGGGCAAACAAGGACCTGAGTGCCTATGGAAACACAAAGGACTTCACCTACAGCACCGGAATTCAGTTCAAGGGTAATTTCGACCTTTCAAGTCTTGTTGCCGGAATAGAATACAACGGGGGAAATCTTAAGGACAAAAAGCTTGGTTATCTAAAGCTGGAAAACATGGAGCATTTACCTACCAGAGTTATTGCCAATCAGGAGACTAACACCCTGGGAGCATTTTTCCAGTACGATTATCAGATACTGCCAAAACTAAAAACATCCCTTGGTTTAAGATACGACAACTATAAGATATCAGACAAACAATCAACGGCCAAGGACGTAACGGGAGATGTTTTCAGCCCAAGAATCAACCTCCTTTTCGATGTAACAAAAACACTACAGGCCAGAGTAAGCTACTCACAGGGATACAGGGCACCTCAGATTTTCGATGAAGACCTGCACATAGAGACCTCCGGTTCAAGAAAGGTCATCCATAAAAACGCCGACAACCTAAAACAGGAAACAAGTAAAAGTTACACTCTTTCACTTGACTACACAAAAAAGATAGGAAAAGTGCAGACTCAATTACTTGCAGAGGCTTTCTATACAAGACTGGAGGACCCCTTTGTCAACCAATTTGGTGACCCTGACGAAAATGGAGTGGTTACTTACACCAGAATCAACGGAAAAGATAACGCAACAGTACAGGGGGTTAACCTGGAGTTAAACATCGCAGCATCAAAAGACTTAATGATAAAGTCAGGATTTACTATCCAGAAAAGCGCATATGGGGAAGCTCAGGATGAAGATTTCAACGAAAAGAAATTCTACAGAACACCCGACAACTACGGGTTCCTGTCTATAGATGCCAAACTTTGTAAAAGACTCCACCTTTCTACAACCGCAAATTACACCGGAAGTATGCTGGTACCTTACTGGAGCGAATCCGTTCAAAACGCAGTAGGAGGAGAATTAAGAAACAGCAAGGAATTCTACGACATAGGGGCAAAATTAAGATACAACCTAAAGATGAACGAAAGCAATGTTCAGATATATGCAGGAATAAAGAATATATTTAATTCATATCAGAAAGACTTCGACAAAGGAGTTGACAGAGATCCGGGCTATATCTATGGACCAGCAAACCCAAGAACCATTTACTTTGGAATAAAAATAGGTAATTTATTGAACTAACAACTCAAAAATACTTTACTATATCACGTTTACGCAAAGAGGCCGTCTTATTATTAAGCGGCCTCTTTTATATTTAAAGTAGTATTTATTCTACCAATCAAGCAGATAAGCAAAAATCAAAGGAGCCACAATAGTAGCATCAGACTCAACAATGAATTTAGGCGTATCAATACCAAGCTTACCCCATGTAATCTTCTCATTAGGCACAGCACCCGAATAAGAACCATAACTTGTTGTTGAATCAGAAATCTGGCAGAAATAGCTCCAGAAAGGAGTATTTGTTCTTTCAAGATCCTGGTAAAGCATAGGAACAACACAAATAGGGAAATCACCCGATATACCTCCACCAATCTGGAAGAAACCTATACCCTTATCCTCTGCATTATTAGTATACCAGTCAGCCAACCAAGCCATATATTCAATACCCGATTTCATTGTAGAAGGCTTCAATTCACCTTTAATACAATAAGAAGCAAAAATATTCCCCATAGTAGAATCTTCCCATCCAGGAACCACTATAGGTAGATTTTTCTCGGCAGCGGCAAGCATCCAGCTGTTTTTAGGATCTATCTCATAGTACTGCTCAAGAACCCCTGAAAGCAACATTTTGTACATATATTCATGAGGGAAATAACGCTCACCCTTATCCTCGGCATCTTTCCAGATAGCATGAATATGCCCCTGCAATCTTCGGAAAGCCTCCTCCTCAGGAATACAGGTATCGGTAACCCTGTTCAACCCACTCTCAAGCAAATCCCATTCCTGCTCAGGAGTCAGATCACGGTAATGAGGAACCCTTTTATAGTGAGAATGAGCCACAAGATTCATTATATCCTCCTCTAGGTTAGCCCCGGTACAAGTAATAATCTGCACTTTATCCTGACGAATCATCTCTGCAAGCGATTTTCCCAATTCGGCAGTACTCATGGCACCACCCATAGTAATCATCATCTTTTTACCATCAGCAAGATGTTTTTCGTAGGCAACCGCTGCGTCAACAAGACTGGCAGCGTTGAAATGTTTGTAATGCTCAAGAATGAACTTACTTATAGCACCCTTATTTTTCATTGAATTTAAATTTATAACTTAACAATTTATAATAAAGTTTGGCAACCAGAAAATCGGCAGCTTTAAAGCCATCGATAGGTGCCAGCTCTACAATATCAAAACCAACTACATTTTTACTTTCAAAAACCTTTCTCAAATACCTGATAACGGTATTCCAGTTAAGGCCACCCGGCTCGGGAGTCCCTGTCGAAGGCATTATAGAAGGATCAAAAACATCAAGATCTATAGTCAGATAAACATTATCAGTCATTAGATCTATCGACTTATCCATCCAATCCGTTGTTCCATAAATATCTTCAGCAAAGAAACACTTGTCCTTATTAAGATAAGGTTTTTTCCGAAGAGTCCATACTACGTATACCCACCTGAATAAGGTTAGCATTGTTACCCGCATCATGAACAGCACAGGCATGATTATAATCCGTACCCTCATATGAAGATCGCAAATCAGCATGAGCGTCAAGCTGTAAAACTGTCAGATCGGGATACTTCTCGTAAAAAGCCTTAATAACCCCTATGCTGACAGAATGCTCACCGCCAAAGAAAAGTCAGATACTTCCCACTCTCAAGCAATTTTTTTGGTGGTATTATAAACAATCTCAAAAACAGCCTCAGGAGAAGAATCCTCGGTTATTTCAGGAAGAATATGCACTCCCTTTTTATAAACCTCAGAGTCAGTCTCTATATCGTACAATTCCATATTCGCGGCAGCCTCAAGAAAAGCCCCGAAAGCCTTATCGGCCCCCTTGCCCCAGGTACTGGTACCATCGTAGGGTATAGACTGCAGCAAAACAGATGCCGCATCGTAATAGCTATATATTTCTTCTATTCCAGCAAACGTTCTCATACTAATCCTCCTCTAGTTCTTGTTCCTGCTCATCCCCAATCTCTATTATCTTCTTTATCTCATTGATCTCCTCTTTATCTACAACCACTTCCACCTTTTCATCGAAGAAACCATGACTCTCAGAATAGCCCAAAAGCCTGAACATTTCCTCTGCGGACTGTTCGTTTCTATACACATAATCGACAAAATTACCCTTTTCGTCCCTGTCAATTATTACATGCTTGGGCGAAGGGATAAGACAATGCTTAATACCGCCATAACCACTAATGGCATCCTGATAGGCACCTGTATGAAAGAATCCAAGATATAAAGGTTCCTTATCATCGTCGGAATAATCCGGAAGAAGAACCTCCTGATTAAAGTCCTCTGAATTATAATAATCGGAATGATCGCAGCTGATACCACCAATATTCACCCTCTTATATTCATTCTCCCACTTATTTATTGGTAGCAAAATAAACTTCTCATGGATAGACCACGCATCGGGTATGGTATTCATAAGACTGTTATCAATAATATACCACGACTCTGTATCGTTCTGTTGTTTTTGCTCCAGCACCTTAAAAATAATTGCCCCACTCTCACCTACAGTATATTTACCAAACTCTGTATAAATATCCGGATCGGATATATTTTCCTTCTCACAGGCATATTTTATGTTATTAACAATCTCATTAATCATATACTCGTAATTATACTCAAAGCCAAGATGATTACGAATAGGGAAACCACCCCCAAGATTAAAAGAATCAAGACTGTCGCACTGTTTCTTCAGTTCTGTATATAATTTTAAAGCCTTCTGGAATTCTCCCCAATAGTAAAGACTATCCTTAATTCCCGAATCAACAAAGAAATGCAACATCTTCAACTCAACGGTATCATTATCCTTAATGAATTCATTAAAGAAATCGAGCATTTCCGTATGTCTTATTCCAAGACGGGAAGTATAATACGCAGACTGGGACTCCTCGTTAATGGCCATACGCAGACCTATCTTAACCCTGGTCCCATTGCAAATCTCAAGTAACCTTTTAAGCTCGTTTTTACTATCAAAAATTATTATTGAATTAGTAAAACCAAACTCCTGCAAAGGCAATAATCTTCTTAAGATACTCATCAGTCTTATAACCGTTATGTACTATAATACGATCCTTATCTATCTTATTGTCCTTATACATGTGAAGAATAAGATCGATATCAAAAGAAGAAGAAGTCTCAAGATTCACGTTGTGCTTTAATGCCTCACTAATCACATGGGCAAAGTGATTACACTTTGTACAATAGCAATATCGTAATTACCCTTGTAATTGTTTTGCTTTATAGCCCTGTTAAAAAGATTTCGGGCCTTTTTAATTTGATCTCCAATCTTTGGCAAATAAATAAACCTAAAAGGCGTGCCATGTTTTTCAATCAGATACTTTAATGATATCCCCTGGAATGTCAGGAAGTTATCCCTTAAATCAAAGCCCTCCTGCGGGAAGTAATAGCTTTGCTCAATCAAATCAAAATAAGTATTTCTCATCTACGTATTCATAAAATTGTTTTATTGTTTTACATCTTGCGAATATCCAGCAAATGACTCGCAAATATCCTTGCAAGAAAAAGATAATTTTTGAATTTTCTATTTAAAAGTACAAAAAAAATGCACCCCAACATTAAATACGCTACAAATCAATCCAATACAACACAATCAACCACTAAAATATACTAAGTACAACAGAAATTAACTAATTAGAATATTTTAATAATCTACAATCCCACATATTCCATTCACCCAAAGGGCACTAAAAAAGCTTACTGTTTGTATCTCTAAAGGTTACATAAAAATAAGGTCAATTAACCCTTACTTCTTAAATCTAATCATTTTATAAAACTCTTTGAGTTCAAGTTTTTTCTCCTCACTCAAATCGTGCCATCGGATTCCCTGAAAAGTACAAACAAAAAATTAGCCTCCAAAACTAAATCTGGAGGCTAGTTATAATAACTATTACAAATATTATCAGCAGTAAATCTTATCCCTTAGGAGTAAAAACTATTGATATATTTATCATACACACAGCAATTGTATGCATAATAATATGTACTAGCAAAAGATACAACATACTTTATATTTGCATCACCAGACACTAAACCAAAATAATTATGAAAATATTTATATAAAAAAATACCATGCCCGACATAACAAAAAAAAGCCCTGAAGAAATCTCCAGGGCTTTCAAGTTTGATTTTAACAATAACTATTTCATTGTGAATACTTCGGTAAATGTCCAAAACTTCCTGCTCCAACAAAATGAGTAAGACTAAGACTTATTTTCTTTTCACACACAGAGAATGTTCCCTCTCCAACAACCCAGGCTTGTCCATAAGCACCGTGTACCCAAGCCTCCTGTGTTTCAACACTAGCGATAAAGTTGGATGGATCGGAATCATCCATGTTTATCAGAATATCAAAATTATCATACACAGCAACAGCCTTAAGAGTTGTCTCATCTACTTTTTGTATTTCAACATCCCAGGTGTCTCCAAAAATCTCAGAATTAAAGCTATAAGTACCGACAAAATCATCAGCTACAAAAGGAAAGAATTTAACGAAATTTATATCCACTTCCCCTTCCCCGTCATACGGGGAAACTTTAGTATAACCTTCTTCTACTATCTTTAGTTTTACCGAATAGTTGATACACTCCTGAAGATTTGCATAATTTAAACCCAATCTAACCATTACGGTATCAGAAGAAGAAAAGTCAAACTCTGTAGTTTCAACAGTATACACATCAGAACCTGTTCCCTCTCCGGGAACAACCTCTATCTTTAATTTAGAATTATTCTTCAAAGGATGTTTATGATAAACAGGTATATCTATGTATGCCAGATCCTCTGTAACATTAAGATTATACTCAGATTTAAGAAAACTTACTAAATCAACACTTAATTTAGCTCCTACATTGTCCTGGTCACAGGCATTCCAGAATAAAGATCCGAATAACACTACCAGGAGAATTATTATTTTATTATTCATATTTCTGTCTTTTTAATTGTTTACAATGGATTCTGATCGGTTGTAGCATCCATATTAACATTACCATCAAACTCTTTTTGAGGAATCATCATAATCCACTCCCACGATTCAGGATCAGTGATAGCAAGCTTATCTGGATGGTTACTTCCCTCGAAATCTCTATCAAAACCGGATTTTAACCTCATTATATCCAATACCCTGAATCCTTCACCCCAAAGCTCAATCCTTCTTTGAAGTATTATCATATCCAAAAGATTCATAACAGGACCTGCACTACCAAGATTTAATGTATTATCATCAGCAACCTCTCCTAATACATCCTCAAAATCAGGATCCTTATACGAAACAAGTTCTTTTAATGCCGTCCTTGCCTGTGGGTAATGTTCCAGCATGCATTCTGCCTCTGCTTCAATAAGATACATTTCCGCAACTCTCATATACAAATAATCACAAGCCCAACTTCCGGCACTCTTCACTCTGAACTTTAATTGGTTAAAGCTGGCATTAGGACCTGTAGCATCATCTTCCTCAAGTAAACCAACAAACCATCCTTTTCTGATATCATTATCACCAATCTGGTCATATAGCCAGCTACTAATACATTTTCTTGATCTATAGGCATGACCACCGGCAGCGGCATCCATATGATTAAAGAATGAGTACCAAGAAGAAGACTGGTCGTCATTTATCTCTGAGCCCCACATCCATCCGGTAGATCTCACAGTATTAAAGCCTCCATTTAAATCAGCCTCAGGCATTAACTCCAATCCTGACTTACCTCTTGCAAATCTTGCATTATCGGCCGCCACCTGCCATTTATTCTGAACTAATGCAACCCTGGCTTTAAATCCATAAGCAACATATAGATCTATATGGGATTTATGTCTCTGAGGTGTGGCATCTTTAAACAACTCTATTGCCATATCCAAATCATTGTTTATCTGGGTATAAACATCCTCTACAGTACCTCTTCCTTTACCTTCTGTATCCTTATCGGTTGGCTCTGTATAAAGAGGTACACCAGGATCATTTTCATGTCCCTTATATGTTCTCTGATAAAACTGAATAAGGTAAAAATATGAATATGCTCTTAAGGCATAAGCCTGAGCTTTTACGTTATTTCTATCTTCATCCACACCTTCTGCACTATCAATATTGGCAAGAATATAATTTGTATTATTTATATACTTATAAAACATATTCCACCATACAAAAGGTCTGTCTGAGGTATTGTTAATCTCAGAACGAACCCAATATCTGTAATCATAGTAAAACCAGTAACTTCCTGGCTCACGCATAATAAAATCCTCTCCCATTAAGTCTGAAGCAATATTTATAGAGGCAGGGCCAAAATTTTCTGTTTGATAACCCGTTGACCAATCGGTAGTATAGAACCCCCTATAAATACCATTTATTGCAGCAAAAGCGTTCTCTACAGTTGCAAAAACCTCCTCCTTGGTCGTTGCATCTGTCGGATTAGTGTCTAATTGGTCGCTACAAGATCCCCCTAGCAACACCAATATAGCTAATATTGAATTATATATTCTTTTCATTTTAATCATTTTAAAATTTCACATCAACACCAAGAGACAAAGTTCTTACAGGAACATAAGAATAATTCTGACTACCTGCAAAGTTATACTGAGGATCCATACCCTTTAACTTAGAAAACAAGAAAAGGTTATCTCCGGTAACAAAAATCCTTAACTGATTTAATCCCAAATCAGAAGTAATAGATTTAGGGAAATTATAGCCAAGAGATACGTTTTTTATACTCATATATGAAGCATCTATCAAGCTACGGTCGGTTGTCTGATTAGTTGCCCCCAGTACTAATCTGGGCACATCAGTAACATCACCGGGCTTTTGCCATCTCCTTAATAAATGAGAATGTAAACTTCCCCCTGCATCCCTTACTGATAAAAATGAAGAATAAACTCCATCCAAAACTTTACCTCCAATAGAGTATGTCATTAAAACAGACAAATCAAAACCTTTGTAACTAAAGTTATTTGTAATACTACCATACAGATCAGGTATACGACTTCCTAAAATTGTCTTATTGGCAGCTGCTACGTTATAACTGTCTGTTATTTCTTCTTTTGTAGTAATCTTGCCATCCTCACCTTTTTCTTTAATGGTTGCCCAATAAAGTTGCTTACCTGTCAACGGATCTATACCAGCCGACTTTGGAAGATAAAATGAATTAATTGGTTTACCTTTTGTAATAATAAACGACCCGCTGACTATCTCCTGATCATCTGTTACTAATTTTGTTACTTCATTTTCCACATGACTGAACTGAGTACTCAACACCCATACAAAGTCATTCCTGAATATATCGGCCTCGATCTGGACTTCAATACCCTTGTTTACCATATCACCAACATTATCCCAGTAACCGTTAAATCCAGATGAAGTCGCCTTAGGTCTATACAACAATAAATCTGTTGTCTTTTTCCTAAAATAGTCTAAACCTATGTTTACTCTGTCAAATATTCTTGCTTCAATACCTGTATTAAAGTTTTGGTTTTTCTCCCACTCAACTTCCTTATTTTCAAGAGAGGAAATCATTACACCTCCCATATTATTGTTAGGCCAGTCGAGGCTGTAGAAACTTTGCCATGCAAAATAATTTGGATCACCATCGTCTAGCAACATATCATTACCTTGCTCTCCATAACTGGCCTTTACTGTAAGGTTATTTATCCAGTCCAGCGAAGCCATAAACTCTTCCTTGGTGACTCTCCACGATCCACCTAAAGACCAGAAATCACCCCAACGATAATCCTTGTTAAATCTTGAGGAACCATCACGTCTAAAACTTGCAGAAAAATAATATTTATCAGCATAGTCATAATTTACTCTGCTTAGATAAGATTCAACTCTGTAATTATTGGTATATGAAGTCACTCCCGTTGGAACAGCAGCCGCAGCCAATTCTACAACACCACCAAAAGGAAATCCCTGCTTAGCCCCATACAAGCGAGAGTATCTGTATTTATAAAACTCATGTCCTATCAATACATCTAAATTATGTTCGCCAAATTCTTTTTTATAGTTCAACAGCTGATTTATTGTATACGATTGCATTCTATTGGAATACTTATAACCTCTACCACCAACAGAAGCACCATCGCCGTGATAAGGGTTATTATATATAAGCTGATTACTATGATAATAATCAAATCCAAAATTCATAGTAAAAGACAAATCCTTTAATATTCCAACATCATCCCTGTCAGTATCAAAAATAAAATAAGTCCTTCCACTCATATTATCAAGATTATATCTTCTTGAATCATCAAACAAAGTAGCTATACTGTTAAAATTATTGGCATAAGGCCTTTTTTCACCGTAATCATACTGTTTCTTTCCATCAGCATCCAATATTAACTCACCAGCCTCATTTCTTAAATATACCGGATATATAGGAGCTATAGATGCAGCAGAATACCAAACATTATTATAAGAAGTTCCTTCATCAGTAAGGTAATTTTGTTTTGTTTTTGAGTAAGCAGCGCTCATTCCTGCCTTCATCCACTCTTTTACCTCTGAGTCTAAATTCAAACGTCCTGTAAATCTGCTGAATTTTGAGTTCTCTACTAAACCTTTTTCATCAAGATAACCCATAGACATCAAGTACTGACTTTTTTCTGTACCTCCGCTTATACTCAACTGGTAATCTGAACGAATAGGATTATCTCTTGTAGCTTCATCAAACCAGTCCGGCTTATACTTATATTTTGCCATAGGAGAAATCTTACCAGTAGCAGGGTCTATTAATTCCGAAGAATGAATATCAAATATATTGTATATTTCACCACCTAAAATTCCCATATAACTATCCTTGTTCTCTTCTTCGCTACCCACCAGGGCAATTGTAGCTGCCTGCTCTGGAGTAAATCCGTCATTAACAATCAATTGATTCTTATATGCCTCGTAAAGCAATTCCATATATTCTTTAGGATTCACTGTCTCATAATCGTCAACAGCACGATCAGTAACTCCGTAAACAGCCTTAAATCTGACCACTGTTTCTTTAGAACTTCCCTTTTTGGTAGTTATAATCACCACGCCGTTAGCACCCCTTGCACCATAAAGAGCCGAAGCTGAAGCATCCTTCAATACAGAAATAGACTGAATATCGTCCGGATTTATCGCACTTATACTACCATCGTAAGGAACACCGTCCACAACATACAATGGAGATGAAGAAGCATTAATAGAACCAAATCCCCTGATTCTTATTGAAGCTCCGGATCCGGGCTGACCACCACCAGATGTGGTTTGAACCCCGGCGACAGTACCTTCAAGAGCCTTGGTAACAGAAGATACAGTCCTTTTTTCCAGTTTCTCGTTACTTACCATCTCGGCAGAACCGGTAAAAGACTCCTTCTTAGCAGTACCGTAAGCTACAACCATAACCTCTTCAACGGTAACCCTCGAAGACTGAAGATACACATTAATAACTTTTTTATTTCCAACAAGAATCTCCTGAGTTTTCATTCCCACAAACGAAAACACCAATATGTCTTTATCTGTAACTTTTAAAACATATTTACCATTAATATCTGTAGCAGTACCTGTATTAGTTCCTTTAACAGCTACAGAAACACCTGGCAAAGGAGATCCATCTGATTTATCCGCAACCATTCCGGTTACTTCTCTGGTCTGGGCATTAAGCAACCCAACACCCAATAGCATTATAAATGCTATTACTCCGATCAGTTTTTTCATAAATTAATTTTTTAGGTTAAAACAATTAGGTATTTCTACTTCTTTATAAAATTATTTTTCATTTATACATATATATTAATATTTACAACTCTGATTAACAACCAATTAATACCAACCATATACAACGATTATATCCCTACATGGAATAATAATTATTTCATGTAGATGACGTAACAAAAATTTATTGTATTTAAAACAACTCCCTACATTTACGATAGACAGATTTAAAAAGTTGTCATATTTAATATAAATTCTTATATAAAATATCAGATAACTAATTATTTAATGATAATATACACTGCAACACTGGAATATATCTATCATACATACATATTTTCTATTCAATAGTTTAAGCACACATAAAAGAATATAACAAACTTTTAATTTGCATTGATAGACAAAATCATTATGAAAACTTTTTTATATAACAATTTCTAAATAATGATTTAGAATAAATAACAATATAAAATCCAAATCAGAAATAAATAATCCCTCACAAATATATATCGTGACGTATAATTACGTCAATTGAAATATTTGACGTATATTTACGACAAATAAAAAACAACAAGACAAAAAAGCAATAAGACAATGGTACAAGCAAAATCATTACTATTTGACAGAGAACTGAGCGAAACGGCCAGATATTTTAAGGTATTGTCACATCCTGCACGTTTACAGATTTTAATATTTCTTGCAAGCTCCGAGTCGTGTATCACAGGGGACATATCAGATGAGCTGCCTCTGGGCAGGACAACGGTAAACCAGCATCTGAAGGAACTTAAAGAAATAGGATTAATACAGGGACATACAGAAGGCGTAAAAACAAAATACTGCCTTAATCCCAGGAAAGTAAGGGAAGTAAAAAAGGCTATTCAATCATTCCTTGATAACCTGAATACCAAAAATTATAAATGCAGTTAATTATGAAAGTCTTAATATTATGCACGGGCAATAGCTGCCGCAGTCAGATGGCCCACGGATTCCTACAATCGTTCGACAAAGATATAACCGTTTGTTCTGCAGGCACGGAGGCCAGCGGGAGTCTTAATACCAATGCGGTAAAGGCCATGAAAGAAATTGGCATTGACATAAGCCACCACACCTCTGACCCGGTGGATATGTATCTGAACCAGGAATGGGATTATGTAATCACCGTTTGCGGAGGGGCAAACGAAAGCTGTCCCACCTTTACGGGCAAAGTAAAGAACAGGCTACATATAGGTTTTGACGACCCTTCGCACGCCATAGGCTCTGAGGATTTCATATGGAGCGAATTCCTAAGGGTAAGGGACGAAATAAAGACGGCATTTTACAAATTCTACAAAGAACAAATGAAACCTAAAATTTAAAGTCATGACTTCCGGGAAAAGATACTATAATACAAATACCACGACTCAGATACATTCCTTACCCATGCTTTCCGCTTAGTTTGTACTATATAACTAGTAGAAAGCAAGGGTAAATCAAGCATAAACGAAGCACAAACGTCGCAAGAGTTTCGAGCTTGGAGCAAGGAGGATACGAGTAAGGCACGAACCTGGGAGCTCTGAGAAAGACCAGAAAGAATCTAACGGATCAACGTCTATAAGGATAAATAACTAAATTGATAACTTATCTATCTCTTATACTTCCAAACCTTTTTACAGTCGTTGCATTTATATGGCAGGCGCAACAAGGGGAAAATAGCCCCGAGTATGGAGTATATAGCTGTGGTTATTGCATCGGACTGCTTTAGTTTTTCTATATTTTTGGATTTACAGAAAGGACAGGTATCAAAAGCTATGCTTTGGTCTCTTTTAACAATTTCTACCTCAACATTTTTAAAATCTGATTTATCTTTTATGTATCCCCCCTTTTCCAGTACTTCAATAGCCCTGTCAAAGTCATCTTCTCTAACCTGCAGCTTAATCCCCCCAATGGCATGAGCATAATAACTTGCAACCTGTGCTGTCATATCATCTTTCATAAAGACCACAATCCCTTCAGATTCAAGGTAATTTTTCACCATATGTGCCTGCTGGGAATATTCGTAGGTGGCAATAGTAATCCAATTATTCATAATACAAACATTAAATAAAAAACTTATTCTATATGCAAGTTAACAAAAAAAGGGATTAATAATATATCGACAAACAAAAAACTACTTACCCATATCTTCAAGAGGGTCGTAATTCACCAGCTCCCCGGGATCGGAGATACGTGGTCTTTCTTTATTTATATTATTATCGGAGAATATCACGACGGAAGCCACCGAAGCCTCTTCGGGCACCTTATAGTCGGAATTTCTAAGAACATCGGCATTCTCGCCAAGAACAAACATTCCACCACCTATTACAGAAGCAGCGGCACCGTATTTAAGCCACTTTCCAACCGAAGCGTTGGATCGGGAGGCGTTGGCATGACTTTCAACGGGATTGACAAGAATTTCTTCCATCCCCCAGGAGTCGGTCAGAAAGTTATAATTCACAGGTTCGAAAAGTATATTGAAGCGTCGGTCGCAATACAAGATACCCACGTTTTCAAACACCACCCTCTGTCCCTGATTAAGTTTAACCCTAATATCTTCCACAAAATAGGCAACCCTTCTGTTTGCCTTCTCGTAGTTTATACCTTCTTTTCTAACCATCCAGTTGACCAGCAGGCCATCGTTTTTAGTAAGACTACGATTGAAGGATATCTCCTTGGTGGGGGGATAAAAAACACCCCTCTTCTCATCGAGACGAGAAGGCCGGTAGTTTGTCACGAACCCGCCTAACCCAGGGATAATCACACATTCGTGAAGATACAAAAGGTCGTTTATATAACTTATCATATTAACCATTCTAAGTGCAAAAGTAAGGATTTTAATCGATTTTTCAAAGATTAAATTTTGCAGAACACCCACAAAATTCAGAATACCAGAATATAGAAGGGATGTAAATTTATTTTATTAGCCATTAAAATCACCAACCATAACCAGAATAGCAGAAGACAGAGGGGATACGAAGTCATTTTTATAATCATAAAAATTAACCACAACAGACATAATGCCAGAAGACAGAAGGGATGTAAAGCTATTTTATTAGCCATTAAAATTACCAACAACAACCAGAATAGCAGAAGACAGAGGGGATACGAAGTCATTTTTATAATCATAAAAATTAACCACAATAATCAGAATACCAGAAGACAGAAGGAAAGAGAAGTTATTTTTTTAATCATTAAAATTAACCACAACAGACATAATGCCAGAAGACAGAAGCAGGAATAAAGACAAAACACAGTTTTTAAACCCCAAAGACCTAAAGAAAAATAAAAAGGGAGAAACATTCAAACTTAGACAAACATATTCATATTATCAAGTAAAAAGCACTATATTATATACAGAGGTAAAATAAAGATTTTTAAATTTTTATATATGGTTTTAATACTTATGTTTGCCTTTATTATTTAACCAAATAAAAACACAAACTATGTTACTGAGTTTTGAATTGAAGGTCACAAAATGCCCTAATTTTTCAGGACATTGGGACGGAGAAGACAAACGTTACGTACAGACGAAAGACGTTAATCCAATAACAGCAGAAAAAATATTGGATGGAGAAGAAATCAAATTGTATCCACACAGAACAGAAGACGGCTGGGAGTTTTACATAGAAGTAAAACATTGCAATTCCTTTCAAAAGAAAGAACTAAAACAATTCTTCAGAAACGGATATCTGGGATACAAATACATGATACAAAACATCATAGATTACCAGGCATGCGAAAAGCCCAAAGAAGTGACAGCATGATATAAAAATAAGTAGTCCGTTTTGCAGGTTTAAGATTTTATACTTTTAATTTGTGTGGTTTTTAACTGATCCACACCTTGTCATTTATAAATAAAGGTTGCCATAAGAGCAACCTTTATTTATATACAATTCTTAAAATATTTATATACAATTCTTAAAAAGAAATTCTATAACCACTTCTTTTTGGGATTCCAATTTTCCCCAGTCCTGCACCATAATACCATAACCCTTATTGTTATCGTACTTGTAAAATGGTGTTATAAAATCGTTTGAACCACAAAGATACTTCCATCGATTACCAATTCTCTCACAGAAAGAGAGAATAACTCCGGCCTCTTTTTCCAAAAGACCGGATATAGCCTGTAACCTTTGTCTTAAGATTGTATTGTTCTCACAAATTTCCGAGCACCTGTTAAATATAAAGGTCACGTTCTCCATTTGCTACTCTTTCGTAATAAGACTTGAATGTTTTTAACAATTTTTTATCGGCGAACCACTCATTTTCATCAACAGCCTTAAGCTCTTTTGCAATAAGTTCCTCACCAATCTTTTTAGTTTCCTCCGAAGCATAATCGTTAAGGAATTCACGGAATGTAAGTATGGCATTCAGTTTACAGAACTTACCCTCAACGCCTGTTTCAAGAAGATTCATAATCTTATCCCCTGTTCTTCCGCAACGATATCCCGCAGTACAGAAGGAAGTGATAAATCCATCCTCAGCAAGCTCCCTTACAACCTCATCAAGACTTCTTTCATCGCCAAGGGTAAACTGCACTTTATCCATATTATCGTTCTGAAGCTGATCTTCAGAATAAGCACCAATACCTATCTTTGTAGAAGCATCGGTCTGGGTACAGCCGTACTTTATGACCTCACGCTTAAGCTCAGCATCTTCACGTGCAGTAATAATAAGCCCGGTGTAAGGAACGGCAAGACGAAGCACAGTAACAATCTTCTTGAAATCCTCATCGTTCACGTAGTGCTCAGAATTCGCACTTATGAAAGATCCAGGTGCGGGAGTCATTCTTGGGAAAGATATAGTATGCGGCCCAACACCAAACTGGCGCTCAAGATCTATGGCATGATAAATAAGCCCAAGCACATCAAATTTCCAGTCGTAAAGACCAAACAAAGCACCAATGGCAACATCATCAACACCGGCATCCATAGCCCTGTGGAGAGCATAAAGTCTCCAGCGGTAATTACCCTTGATGGTATCTGCAGGGTGAAGTTTTGCGTAAGTCTCTTTATGGTATGTTTCCTGGAAGACCTGATAGGTACCAATACCCGCTTTCCAAAGTTTTTTAAGATCCTCAATACTCATAGGAGCAGCATTCACGTTTACCCTGCGGATACTGTTATACCCATTACTATTTGGAGCCTGTCTTTTAGCAGTATAAATAGTAGAAATACTTTCAGCAATGTAGTTGGCATCGGATTGCTGGTGCTCACCGTAAACAACTATCATTCTCTTGTGCCCTTGATCTATCACAGCTTCAGCCTCCCTCTTGATTTCATCCATATCAAGAATTCTACGCTTCTCTTCCTTGTTTTCGCAACGGAATCCGCAATAAGCACAATTGTTTACACACAGGTTAGCACAGTAAAGTGGAGCAAAAAACACTATTCTGTTATCGTACACTTTTTTCTTAACCTGAAGAGCCACCTCACGCATTTCCTTCCACATTTCAGGATCCTCTACATGCATTAAAGCCGCCACCTCATCGGGGTCGAGCCTTTTAATGTCCAAAGATTTCTTAAGAATAGCCCTGATACGCTCATTATCAGGATTTTTATTGGCTTCTATTTTACCCCATATCTCTTTTTCGTCTATAAAATCCTTTCCATCAATAAGATACTTATCAATCTCATCCTGTTTTACGACGTTTTTAACCCAATCTTTAATATTCATTTCCAATATATTAACTTGATGATCAACTGTTTTTATAGAGCAAATTTCCTCATAATTTTCCAAAGAGCGAAGAGATTTTTGAAATAATTACAATTTTCCAATAAAATCAAGCTGTTTTCTCAAATAGATCAGTCAGTTAGATTTAAAAATAATTACAAAATAATTGAAAGAAGAAATTGTTTGACTATTCATTGTATTTATTGTAATTTTGTCATGCAGCATGAAAAAAAGTCATAATATGCAAGTTCAAGCTATAAAACAGAAATTCGGAATAATAGGAAATTCCCCTGAACTGATCAGGGCCATAGACATAGCCGTACAGGTTGCCCCCACCGATCTTTCGGTACTCATATCGGGGGAGAGCGGCGTTGGAAAGGAAGTATTTCCACAGATTATACATCAGCATAGTGCCAGAAAGCACTCACAGTATATTGCGGTAAACTGCGGAGCCATCCCAGAAGGGACAATAGACTCCGAGCTATTCGGTCACGAGAAGGGCGCCTTCACGGGAGCCCTCGCCGACAGGAAGGGATATTTTGAGGTAGCCGACAAGGGAACCATCTTTCTAGACGAGATAGGAGAACTGCCAATGGCAACCCAGGTCAGGCTATTAAGGGTTCTGGAGGCAGGAGAATTCATAAGGGTAGGATCGTCGAAGATACAGAAGACCAACGTAAGGGTTGTAGCGGCAACCAATGTAAATCTTATAGAAGCCGTCAAGGAAGGAAAGTTCAGGGAAGATCTTTACTACAGGCTTAATACTGTACCCATAGGCATCCCCCCTTTACGAGAAAGGAAAGAAGACATAAGCCTTCTTTTCAGAAAATTTGCGACCGACTTTGCCGACAAATACCGAATGCCCCCCTTAAGGCTTACAGAAGATGCCAAAAACCTTCTTACACAGTACAGATGGCCGGGAAATATCCGTCAGCTCAAAAACATAACAGAGCAGATATCTGTTATTGAAAAGGAAAGATTCATTGACGCAGAGAGGCTGGCCGTCTATCTTCCCGCAACAAGCAGTCTTCTTCCCGCACTATACGAAAAAGAGGCACACGAGGAAAAGACATTCTCCTCGGAGAGGGAGATACTTTACAAGGTTCTATTCGACATGAAGAACGACATGAACGACCTGAAGAAGCTGGTCTTCGACCTTATGCAAAAGAGCAACATAAAGGAAGACATTGATCTGGAGCCGGAGCAGTCGGTCATAATGAAAAATCTTTACGACGATTCAGAGATAAACCTCATGAAGAAAGCCGCCCCTTCTCAGCCTCATCACAGGAAAGATATTCACCAGATAGAGGACACGGAAGAATTTGTGGAAGAATCACTTTCACTGGAGGACCAGGAGAAAGAGCTTATATGCAAAGCCCTTGAAAAATACAACGGAAAGAGAAAGAAGGCAGCAGAGGAACTGGGCATCTCGGAGAGGACCCTTTACAGGAAAATTAAAGAATACGGAATCTGCAAATAGGGGAAAAACATATGTTTTTTTATACCTTTGCAGTCCGTTATTAGGATAGTGTACCATATTATTAGTACATTCGTTATAAGAGAAAAACAACAAATATGAAGAAAACCATATACTTGTCCATACTACTGGCAGCAATTGTTTTAGGTGCCTGTAAGCTCCAAAAGATAAGCTATTCTTTCACAGGAGGAACCATCCCTACCGAGGCAAAGACCTTTTCGGTAGACTATTTTTCCAACAAGGCAGAGATAGTTGTTCCCTACCTTAGCTCCATGTTCACAGAGGAGCTGAAAGACAAGATGAGAAATCAGACCAGCCTTAACGAAGTGACAGAAGGAGACGGAGACCTGCATTTCGAGGGACAGATAACAGGGTATTCCCAGAGGCCCGTAAATATCCAAAGAGACGAAGTAGCAGCATCTAACAGGCTAACGATAACGGTAAGGGTAAAATACACAAACCCTTACGACGACAAGCTAAGTTTCGACAGCTCATTTTCACATTATTACGACTACGACAACTCAGTTGATTTCACTTCCGTTGAGGAGACAGCCATAAAGGAGATTATAGAAAAAATAATAGACGACATTTACAACAAGGCATTTATTAACTGGTAATATGACAGCAAGGAAGATATATGAATATATTAATCATCCTGAATTAATAGACAGCAAGACATTCAGGGAATTCGACGACATACTCGAAGAATATCCGTATTTCCAGCTAGTAAGGATTCTTTATCTGAGGGCACTATACGTACAGAACAGTCACCGATTCCAGCAAGAGCTGAAAAATGCCACACTGTATATCCCAGACAAAAGACAGCTTTACCTATATCTTTCCGGTCAGTTGGACATTGAAGATTTTATTAACACACCAATGGTTTCACCTCCGGATATATTAAGTAATATAAGGGAGGACAACAATAAAACCGGGCCCCTGTCAGAGGACAAAACAAAGGAAAGCATTCCTGAAGCAGCCTCACAGAGTCCTAAGGAAGAGATTTCCGGCCTGCAAGGCGATGACATAATTGATTTCTCAAGGCCCGCAGAAAGCGATGATTCATCTCAGAGAGACAAGAAAGAGGATGTTATTGATTTCATCTTAAGCGAAATAAACAGCGAGCCTGCCTATACCCTGGAGAACAGCCTGGGAGTGGAATACAACCGGGAATACGACATCGACAAGCTGGGCAAAGAACTGCTGGAAAAGCAAAAAAACAAGATTATTGACACCTTTATAGACAGCGAGCCCGATATGCCCAAAGGCGGGAAATCGGAGTTTTCCAATATAAATCTGGCCGAGTTGAACAGTTACGACGACAACTGCATGACAGAGACACTGGCAAAAATCTACGTTAAACAGAAATTATATGGCAAAGCAATCGCAGTTTATAACAAATTAAGTTTGAATAATCCGCAAAAAAGTGTTTACTTTGTGGAGAAAATTTCTGAAATAAAAAAATTAATAAACGATAAATTATAATATTATGTATATCTTAGTATCTGTACTGATTTTTATTGTTTGCATTCTATTAGTACTAATAGTTTTAGTGCAAAACTCAAAAGGAGGAGGTTTAGCATCTAATTTCTCTTCTTCAAACCAAATTATGGGAGTAAGAAAGACAACTGACTTTCTTGAAAAGGCAACCTGGACGTTAGCTATATCGTTGCTTGTTCTTTGTCTTGCAGCAGCAATGACTGTACCAAGAAACCAGACAGCCCCTAAATCAGCTATAGAACAACAGATTCAGACTACACCTGATCCAACACAGACCCCTACATTCCCAACACAATCTCCAGATAAGAAATAAGGGTAAAAACGAATAATCTTATAAAAAGATATTTTTCCGTGTCAGTATGGCAGTCATACTGACACTTTTTGTATCCATACGTTTCATGCCGGCAAAAAATGTCATATATTTCAGTTTGGCACAAAAAATGAAATAACAGTGTTCGTGACAAAAAGAAACATAAAAATTATAATAACTTAAAAATAAAAAGAGATGGCTTTAAAAACAGTTCTTAACAAAGTGATTGTAGAGCCTGTTGAGGCAGAAACAAAGACTGCAAGTGGAATTATCATTCCAGATTCAGCACAAGAAAAACCACAGAAAGGTATAGTAGTAGCAACGGGTAAAGGTAAAAAAGACGAGCCCATGGAAGTAAAAGAAGGCGACACTGTACTTTTTGGGAAATATGCAGGTACTGAGTTACACGTAGATGACAAGAAGTATCTTATTATGTCTCAGTCTGACATCTTGGTTATTCTTTAATTTCTGTATCGACATTAAAAATATTTAAATCATGGCAAAAGAAATAAAATTCAATATTGAGGCTCGCGACCTGTTAAAAACAGGTGTTGACGCATTGGCAGAAGCAGTAAAAGTGACATTAGGCCCAAAAGGTCGTAACGTAGTTATAGACAAAAAATTTGGAGCACCACACATTACCAAAGACGGTGTTACGGTAGCCAAGGAGATAGAACTTTCCGATGCTTACGCCAATCTTGGCGCACAGATGGTGAAAGAAGTAGCATCAAAAACAGGAGACGACGCAGGAGATGGAACAACAACAGCCACCGTTCTTGCACAGTCAATCATAAACGTAGGACTTAAAAACCTGACAGCCGGGGCAAACCCAATGGACCTTAAAAGAGGTATAGACAAAGCCGTTGCACAGGTTGTAGCCAACATCAGGGAGCAGTCTGAACTAGTAGGAGAAGACTCAGAAAAAATCCAGCAGGTTGCACAGATTTCAGCCAACAACGACGAAGAAATCGGTAAACTTATTGCAGAAGCATTCAAAGCCGTGACCAAAGAAGGAGTTATCACAGTAGAGGAAGCCAAAGGAACAGCAACAGAAGTAAAAGTTGTAGAAGGAATGCAGTTCGACAGAGGATATATCTCACCATACTTCATCACAAACAGCGATAAGATGGAAGCAGATCTTGAGAACCCATATGTACTTCTTTACGACAAGAAGATTTCTACAATGAAAGATCTTATGCCAGTTCTTGAGCCAGTTGCACAGAGCGGTCGTCCATTGGTAATTATTGCAGAGGACGTAGAAGGAGAAGCCCTGGCCACATTGGTTGTAAACAGACTAAGAGGATCCCTTAAGGTAGCCGCAGTAAAAGCACCAGGATTCGGAGACAGAAGAAAAGAAATGCTTGAAGACATAGCAATACTTACAGGAGGAGTTGTAGTTTCAGAGGAAAAAGGAATGAAACTAGAGGCAGCAACTGTGGATATGCTTGGTCAGGCAGAAAAAATAACCATAGACAAAGAGAACACCACCGTTGTCAACGGAGCAGGTTCTAAAGAAAACATAGAAGGAAGAGTAGCCCAGATAAGAAAACTGATAGAAGTTTCAACATCTGACTACGACAAGGAAAAACTTCAGGAAAGACTTGCAAAACTGGCAGGAGGAGTTGCAGTTCTTTACATAGGAGCAGCTTCCGAGATAGAAATGAAAGAGAAGAAAGACAGGGTTGACGATGCCCTAAGCGCTACACGAGCAGCCGTAGAAGAAGGAATAGTTCCCGGAGGAGGCGTTGCATACATAAGAGCAATTGAAACTCTGGAAGGATTCAAAGGCGATAACGAGGACGAGACAACAGGTATTGAAATAGTAAAACGAGCTATTGAAGAGCCACTTCGTCAGATTGTTAAAAACGCAGGAGGAGAAGGAGCCGTTGTAGTAGACAAAGTAAGAGCCGGTAAGAAAGATTTCGGTTACAATGCACGCACAGGCGTATACCAGAATCTTCTTGAGGCAGGAGTAATCGACCCAGCCAAAGTATCACGTATTGCATTGGAAAATGCCGCATCTATAGCAGGTATGTTCCTTACAACCGAGTGTGTACTAGTTGACGAGAAAGAAGAAAATCCAGCACCAGCCATGCCAATGGGTGGAGGAATGCCAGGAATGATGTAATCTCTGTTAAGATACTAAAACGGGAAACATTTATACATACCCTTGAGGGCTGTCTTATTTTTAAGATGGCCCTATTTTTATTGCAAAAGAGGCCATTCCCTGATAGGAACAGCCCCGCACTTTAGCAAAACAAGCAAACGAAAAACTATTAACAACCCAATAGCTTAAGTTCTGTTGGTTCTCAAAAGAACCTATAATTAAATGAAAAGATCCAGGTGATCGTATAAATTCCTGTAATGTATACGAGTTTCCAGATTTCCTTTTTTCATTAATCTCTTAATAATCCTTTTACACTTTTTCAATTCATGAAGGTATATAGGGTGCATATTAATCTTCACGTCCACCTCCAGATTTGATTTAATAAGCTTATTATCCCCCCTGTCATCACTTAGAGACAGAGCCACCTTTTTCATATTGGAAGACGCAGTATAATCGGCACTTTTAAGAAGAGCCTTAACATAGCTGTACTGTATAATCCTTTCGTTATAATCGGGATTTTTAGTTGTCCTGGCCTTTTCCCAGATAAGATCGAAAAGATCGTCCATGTACTGCAGCTGAGTATAAGCATCAGGATATCTTTTCTGAGCCTGTCCTAAATGAGCCATAATTCCACTGCCAAGCAAAGAAGTTATCTGTTCACCCTGATACTCAGCAGTTTTCTGATCTTCAGGATTATAAAATTTAACAATCTCAATATCATCATACCATGATGGCAATTCCCTTAGGTTATCAACAATAAATTTAAGGGCATAATACTGATCTTCTTTAGAAACAGGCATAGCCGTCTGTTGGTTATCCCCTTTTACAGGCATATAAAGATAAAATCCTCCAAGATGTTTTTCAGCATGCCCCATGTACCTCTTAAACTGGGAAAATATTGCTTTATGCATCTCTTGCATGTAAGAATAATCCTTATTCTCAAAAGTAGTCCACTCCAGAAGATGCCTGATAATATATTTAAGATTTTTTATTCCGTATTCACCAGCCTTAACAGAATTATCACTAAGATCCTCACTAACAGCAGAAGGATCTATAGATCCCATAAACTGTTGAGGACCGTATTTATACATAGGATCAGATAACTTATCAATTATCATTTTATTTAATGCAGCATATTCTTCTTCCGGTGTGGAAGCATTATGAATAACTTTGTATCCCCATTTGATGGCAAACATATCATATACCCCAAGATGCGGAGGAGTCAACTTAACCCCCTTATCCTCAGGCTGGGCCACATAATTGTATCTGGCATAATCCATAATAGAAGCAGTAGTTCCATATTTTTGTGTGAAAGAAACCGACCTAAGGGAATCAAGAGGAATAGCATGCGAAGCCCCCATATTATGCATAAGCCCAAGAGTATGTCCAATTTCATGAGCGGCAACATACCTAAGGGACTCCCCCATAAGCTCTTCATCGAGTATTTCCTTTCTTGCCCTCTCATCAACCTGAGAAGTCTGTACAAATATCCACTCATGCAACAGCTTAACGACATTAGAGAAGAAGAGCCCCTCACCCTGTATAATCTCACCAGAGCGTGGATCCACCCACGAAGGCCCCATTGAATTAGCCACCGGAGTCGTAATATAACGATAGCAGGAGAAACGGATATCATCAGGATCGAAGTCAGGATCGTTTTTAGGGTACTCCTTAGCAATAATAGCATTTTTAAAGCCAATAGCCTCAAAAGCAGGTTGCCAGTCCTCTATGCCCTGCATTACGTACTTCCTGTACTTGTCCGGGATAGCGGTATCGACATAGTAAACAATCGGTTTTTCAGGCTCTACAAGCTCACCCCTTTTAAACTTTTCCATATCCTCTTCCCTTGGCTCAAGTCTCCAGCGGGTGATATACGACACAGTCTTCAACCTATCGTACCTGGTAGAATACAGATTTTTATCCTCAGTAAAATAACCAATTCTATTATCGGCAATCCTTGGACGCATAGCCTTCTCAGGCAGCACTATAAGCGATCTGGTAAGCACGGAGGTAAAAGGACCACCCGACACATTGTAAGACATTCTGCTCTTTACACAAATGTTTTTAGGGAAAGCCTTAGTGCTTAATATAGCCGATTTAGATTTATCGAAAGAACCATTCAGAGGAGCAGAACCACTGAAAAGATCCATTGCATTGCCATCTCTGAAAGGAGACAGTTCACTGATACCAGAACAAAACAGATCGGACACGTCAAATACAGCAGAACCAGAATCCTTAGAGACAGCCTTTATATCGAAGACCCTCATGATAGGATCTATAAAATTTCTTTTAAAAGCAGTATATATTTCCGAATCCTTATCGGTAATATTACTGGTTTGCACAAGGTGCATATACACATTATCCTTGTCTTTGCTAAAGCTGACAAGCAAAGGCGCTTTAGGCATCTGCCCAGCCCCTATATCCTGGTTATTGCTTATTTCAGACACCCTTGAGGCAAGCAGGAATTTTCTTCCAAGCATCTCATTTGGTATCTCAAAAAGCAGTTTTTGATCTTTTGAGTGAACAGTCAAAACACCCTTTTGGGTTTTAAAACCCTTAATTACAGAATCGTAATCCTGTCTTTTCTTTGAATCTTTTTCTTTAGCATCCTCAGATTTACTGACCTCATTATCATTGCCACCCTTATTCAAAAGAGCACCTAATGATTCCAGTATCTGCGATTGGGAATTATAGCCGGTACCTAATAAGATACCTAAAATTATTACAACAACTTTCATCTGATTCATTATTAAAATTTGCAATCTGGATATGCCCGGTATTCAATGCTTCCAGGCCCGGGAGAGGTCAATATGTTCAACATTCCCGGAATTAAAAACATGTAAATAAAGGCATAGTCCTTTCTAATACCCAAATGACATTAAAAATCAATATTTATATGATACATTAAAAATCGAATGGTTAGATTAAAATGGAAAACATCAGGCATATATATTTCTATACACACCTGATTTTCCCGATAAAGATTCTTTATTTTAATTCTAAAATATAAATCTTATAATACAACAAACAAAATTAGTTTATTCCGTGATTACCTATTTCCTGTAAATCAACCCCAAAGTCTTCCTTTACATATTTTGTGAGAATATTATATTTTTCTCTTAATCTAGAGAAATCACCCAAAAGGGCATCCATTTCTTCAGCAGTATGTGTAGTAATAAGCTTAACGAAAGAAATGATATCATCGTGTTTTTTAGGAGTAAACATATACGAATCGCCACCCCATGCCCAAGATGGATCTTCCTGCCAGAAGCCATAGCTTCTAATATCTATTTCACTTTTAGCTTTCCCACTATTCTCAGATAAACGAAGAAGATTGGTCTGGTAATATTTTTTACTTATATCGTAAAAAGCATCAGGAATATTAATCTTGCCACACTTAAAAAGGTAGCCGCCCCAGAAATCTGCATTAATAGAAGCTTTGGCCTCAATAAGTTCCTCATTGCTAAGATTTTCAATACCATTTCTTATTTTACCAATAGCAAGATGAGAAATACCATAATAAGAAGTCGCATCCTCTATCTGAACAGCATCTTCATCTACATCGATCCTTTGAGCAAGAAAGATAGCAGGGGGGAAATGATTCTTTTTAAACTCATCGTCATAAGCATCCAAGAACACTTTCTTAAGATAGACAATACCCTCATCCAGCATATATTTATCTTTTTGAGGAGTATATATATTATCATTTCTTTTATCCATATTCCACTGATAATCATCCTGAACATAGTTATAATAAATTACAGAATTATAATTCTTATAAAATTCATAAATGAATTTATCTAAGGGATCCTTGCTATCCTCAGGAACAGCAATTATTTTTTCTTCAGAAGAGGAATTTATATCATCGTGCTTATAGCATCCGCTAAGCAAAATAGTAGCCAGTAATATAATCGGTAAGTATATATTTTTCATATCCTTATATTTTTGTTTGTTCATTAATTACAATGGATTTCTTTCAGGACGAGAAACATTTCCAAGACCCGGCCTAAACTGAAAAACAGTAAAAGGAATAGGAAGCGTATAAGCAGGATCGTTTTCCTCAAGAACATAAGTGGAAGTCACATTACCAACTATATTCTCAACATAAACATGCTCTATTCTTGGACAGCCATAGCGTCTTAAATCGAACCATCTGTGCTGTTCAAAACACAATTCCCTTCTTCTTTCTTCCCTGACTTTCCGGATAGCCTGTTCCACAGTATTAGCATCAAGATCAATTTTATTGCTGAATCTATGCTCCCTTAAGTAGTTAACATCGTCCATAGCCTTAGCTATAGTCCCAGCATTTGCAGCATAAGCCTCAGCCCTGTTAAGGTAAGCCTCGGCGCTTCTGAAAGCATAGCCGAACACCTGAGAATCAGAAGAAAAAGTATTTTTAATAGGAATACGTATGCCATAAGTTGAAGAAGGCATAAAAAACTCTTCCCTTAGATCGCCATCGATAAATTTAGATAACAGATCGGCAGACTGCGGGAAACAGTATTGAGCGTAGTTGTTATAAAAAGGACTATGCGCACTGGCAAAGCTAAATAGAATTTCAGGATTCTTTTTAGAGATGAAATAATCACTTTCGGCAGCCTCATTCAAATCCCATAAAGACGAATGGTTTTCTATAACCTCGGAGGAGAATTTAATAACCTCATCATACTTTCCCTGATACAGAGCAACTCTTGAAGCAAGGAGATTAGCAGCATTTTTATTAGCCCTAAAATAGTTTTTAGAAATACCAGAAGACTCGAATAATCTAATAGACTCATTCAAATCGCTTTCTATCTGCTTATATACATCAGCAACAGAAGATCTTTCAAAATATTTATCTTCCATACCAACAATATTACTGATAGGTACCCCCATATCCTTATCTGCAGTTTCCTTTCTATAAGGGAGCCCATATAGGTTAACAAGCATAAAATAGTCGAAAGCACGAATAAAATGAGCCTCAGCCATAATATCTTCCTTAATTTCAGTCTTACCATCGACATCGCCTATTTCAGCCAATACAATATTACAAATAAGAATAGAATGATATAATGTTTCCCAGGTATAGTCGTTGTACAGAGCCCCTTCAAGAGTCTGTTCAGGATTTGTTTGCCATGTATAGTAGCCGAATCCGAAGTTTCTTGTATCAGGATTCCAGGAATAAGCTTCAACGTTTCCGAAACACTCACAATCATCCGACATAACATCAAGATAAACACATAGAGCATCCTTATCTTTTAGATAGGCTTCACCATATAAAAACTCACTATAGTCCTCTGCCGTTTCAGGAATGATTTTATCTTTAGGTTTTTCCTCAAGAAAATCACCACAGGAAAACAGAAATAAGCTTACCAACAATAAATATAATATACTATTTTTCATTATTTCTAATTTTTTATTCTCAAAAATCAATTAACTGTATAAACCCAATACTAAAAATTAATATCCACACCTACAGTATAAGTAGGAGTTAAAGGAACAGCACCTGTATTAAAAGTAAAAGATATCTGTTCAGGATCCTGTCCTCTTAATTTTTTATCAGCCCAGACTTTTATATTTGATGCTTCCAATTTAAAAGTAGCACCAGCAAGTCCTATCCTCTTACAGATTTTATTATCAAGAGAATACCTAAGCGTAGCAGTTCTGAATCTTAAGAAATCCCCTGAGATTACACGGAAATCGCTATTATTATATAAGTCCCATAAATTATCACCAATAGGAATTGTTCTGGAAACATCCCAATCCTCAGTATTGATACTTAATTTTTCGTTTGACAGTACAGGTATGTTTGTATGGTTTTCATCCCCAGGCTTTCTCCACCTGTTAACAAAAATATTGTCCATATTTTGCTGAGGCTGAGGTAAAGACTGACCAGTACTAAGATAAAGAGGGTTAAGTCTTAAATGGCTACCAATACTATAAGAGAATATACAGTTAAGGCTCCAGTTTTTATAACTAAAAGAAGTAGAGAAACCACCAGTAAAATCAGGAATTCTTTTACCAGAATAAGTGAAAACATTTTTAAACATTTCCTCTTTAGTAATTCCATCTGTTTCCTCAATATTTTTATAAGTAGGATATCCGTTTTTGTCAAGTCCGTCGAACTGATAAGAATAGAAAGAGTTCAAAGGTTTGTTGGCAAAAACAGCATCACCACTCACATAGTCAAAATATTCAAAATCTTTATCAATTCTGGATTCAGTAACCTTATTAATATTTTTAGCACCATTTACAGACACCATCCATGAAAAATCCTTAGTTCTGACAGGAACAAGATTCAAAGAGATATCAACACCTTTATTTAAAAGAGTACCGGCATTAAGCTGCATGGAAGAGCTACCAGTAGTAACATCCACACGCTTGCTGATAATCATATCCTCTCCTTTTTTATAATAAAAGTCAACGCTACCGCCCACTCTTCCATCAAGGAATTCAGCATCGCAAGCAACATTATAAGAAGTAGTCTTTTCCCATTTCAGTGCAGGGTTAGGAAGTTTAACCAAATTAGACAGATATTCAGCAGACACATCATCTCTGGAACCTAATTCAATAATAAGGTAAGGCGTTTGATCTTCAGCCACATTACCCTGAATACCATAAGATCCCCTGATAGCAAGGACATCTAGCCATTCAATATTTTCAAGGAAAGCCTCGTTATGAGCATTCCATCTTCCGGAAACAGACCATACAGGAAGGAACCTACTTTTTTTATCCCTACCGAATTTATTGGACCCGTCGGTTCTTATATTAAAGTTGGCAACATATCTATTATCGTAGTCATAAGTAAAAGTACCATAAAAAGACAACATATTGGTTGTTCTGTCAGTCACAATATCCTGAGACTCTTTCAACAATTCAAGATATTGTTTAAAAATAGTAGGATCAATAAAAACAAATTTATCACCCCTTTGAGGAAGGTATCCATACTCTTTAGTATCAACACCCTGATATGAAGTAGATCTTAATTCTGTACCCAGAGTAGTACTAAAGAAATGTTTTTCAAGGAAATTCAATTTATAAGTAGCACCAGCCCTGGCAGTATAAGAAGTATTCTTGGTAGAAGCATTTTTAAGCATACCACCATAAGGAAGGGAGCATTGTTTATTATAGAATTCCGGACTATCAGGGAATTCATCCCCGTAATTCAGATGACGAAGAACAGCAGCCTCGTAAGTCCTGTCGTTAAACCATTCTTTCTGGAAAGTATTATTTTTATTATAGCTAAAAAGAACGTTAAACTTAAGGTTATCGTCTAATCTATATGTTGCGTTAGTAATGAAATTCAAAGACTGACTTTCGATTGTTCTGTCAGAATTATTAATCTCATTTAGGATATTATATCTCAACTGAGTAAGATGTCCCTGAGATTTATTATAATAAGAAAGGTCACCGTTTTCGTCATAACATGGGATTGCCCTGGAAGTACCGTAAGCATATTGAAAAGGATCTATAGAAGAATACTGGTAGTCCTTTTCATCTGCAGAACCCCTTAACTGCAATTCCACTTTAAATTTGTCAGTCAGATTAACACCAAGTTTCATTAATCCGTTATACCTGCTCATTTCCTGAAATCTTGATGTCCCTTTATTATTATCGAAGCTACCAGAGAAATAATAGTTAACCTTATCGTTAGCACCAGAAATACTCACAGAATGCTTCTGAGAAAGCCCCGTTCTAAAAAGTATATCGAACCAGTCGGTATTAACCTGTTCCATATATCTTACTTTTTCAGCAAACTCATCGTAAGTGATATTTTTTGCATAATAGTCGTAAAGGGCACCTTCATAAGCAATAGGAGCAGGCTTAAGACCAAAAGCAAGCCCCCTTTCGTGTATTTCCTTAGACACATCAATTCTTTCCATAGAGTTCATTCTGTTCAGCTTATCGTACTGAGGCCTCTCACTGACAGTAAAATTAGTGGAATACCTCACCATAGGCTCACCTTTTTTACCTTTTTTGGTAGTTATGACAATAACACCATTGGCCGCCTTAACCCCATAGATAGCAGTAGCAGAAGCATCTTTAAGTACATCTATACGATCTATATCTTCAGGATTTAGAGAAGAGATAGCATTACCAACAAGGTTAATTCTATCAAGACTGTTAAGTTCTGTTGCAGAAATAGGCACAGGATTTTCCAGTACCACACCATCAACAACCCAAACAGGCTCCCTGTTACCAATAATAGAAGAAGAACCACGGATTCTGATTTTAGGAGCGGCACCAGGAGTTGAAGTTGAATTCAATACAGAAACACCGGCAACCTTACCAACAAGCATATTATCAATAGTAGAAGTAGCCCCTTCAACAAGAGCTTCACCCTTAACAGTAATAACAGAGCTGGACAATTTTCTTTTTTCGATATTACCGTACCCTGTAACAACAATCTCTTCCATCTGTTCAGCCACAGTCTTCAGCACCACATTAACATCATTTTTTCCAGTAACATTAATCTCTTTAGTCTCCATACCAATAAAAGAGAACACAAGTATATTTTTCCCTTCAGGAAGTTTTATAGAGAATTTACCGTCGAAGTCAGTAGAAACCCCAACACTAGTTCCTTTAACCATGACAGTAACACCAGGCAGAGGGAAACCAGCTTCATCCTTAACACTACCCTTAACATTAATATCCTTAACCTGATCAGCCATCTCCTTATCCTTAAGAATAACTGTATTCTGAGAAACTATAAAGGTAAGAGAAGTATTTTTCAATACCATATTAAGAACATTGTCGAGAGTCTCGTTTTTAACATTAATACTGATACCCTTTTCTTTTTTAGCCTTTTCCAGATTAAAGAAAAAAGATGCTTCAGACTGTTCTTTAATCTTAAAAATAACCTGATCCAAAGAAGCATTCTCCATATTAAGAGAAATGGATTCTTTTTGGGCAAAAGTGTTTCCAACCACAGAGAAGTTAAAAACTATCAAAAATAAAAAACATAATTTCATAATAGTTGAGATTTTTTTTTGCTTAGTTATGGGTATACCCCACCCCTGTTTACAATTTTTTTTCATACTTTTGTAAATTAAATTATTTAATAATTTGTATTATTTTCAGATGGTGGGAGTTTGTTGGTGCAATTCCCACTTTCTTTTTTTTATTATTTCCCTATCACAGTTATTGTATTCTCTTTTATTTTAAATTTCACATCACCACTTTTCTCCATCAAATCGAGCAAAGTATATATACTGGTAAACCTCTTTAGATCTCCGCTAAACCTAATTGTTTTCAGATCAGAATTTGCATAGAAAACATTAACATCGTACCATCTTTCAATAGTTGTCATTATTTCCTCAAGACTATTATCTTTAAACACATAAAGACCATCTTTCCATCCAACAAACTCTATCAGGTCGACTTTTTTATAGACAACATCATCTAGCTTAGAAGAGGCAACTATCTGGTATTCAGGCTCCATTATCCTTGACGGGATATTTCCCCTTTTGTCGGTATACTTAACAGATCCCTCCACAAGAGTAGCCACCATTTTATTTTCATCCTTATAATCCCTAACGTTAAACTCCGTTCCAAGGACAGTTATTTTCCCCATGGAAGTATTAACAACAAAAGGTTTGCTTTTATCTTTTGCCACTTTAAAGAAGACCTCACCCTCCACAAAGACCTCCCTTTGTTTTCCTATAAAATTAACCGGATATTTAATTGACGACTCTGAATTAATCCACACCTTAGTGCCATCGGCCATTTTCAATAAATATTCACCCCCTCTTGGCACCCTAATTTCATTTTGCAATAACTCTTCTGTCTTTTCATTATTTTGCTGGTAAACCAATAGACCGGAATCAACAACCAGGCTGGTTCCATCCGCCTCTTTCAAATGACTTTTCTTTAAATCCAGATTAAGTTCTTTCCCGTCGGCCATTTTAAGCATTACATTCCTGTTTGGGACGACAACTTGTTTCACTGAATTATAGTATTGAATTTTCTTTTCGGTAAAAACCAAATAACTTGTTGCAGCCAATACAAGTATAGACGCCACCGCGGCAAACCGGTACACCTTAATAGATAAAGGCCTCACATTAGCTCTATAAGCCTTTTTACAGAATTGCTGATAAGCTTTTTTCTTATCAAAGTCAGGTGTTTCTGTAAGACGATCAGCCAGATAAGAGGCATCCGTGTATTTAGTTCCGGATCGTAAAATATTCTCATTCTCCAGAATCAGATCCAGTTCTTTATTATCTTTTTCAGATAGTTGCCCAATATGTTTTTTCACAATCAATGAGGACAACCAATTTATTTTATTCCAGTGTCTTTTCATCATTTAAAATATACAAATCATTATTTATTACCAGAACAATTTCTTAAATGTTTATTCACTAATTAAATCCCGTTTTATTTTAAAAGTATTACAGCCTTCGATTATTTTTTCTTAAAAAAACAAAACAGACATAAAAAATGCATAAAAATCCACACTATTTTTTTTTATCACCATTGTTTTTATATTTGCCTTCTATTCTTGAATATCCATTATTTGAGAATACTAACTATCTTTACGATATGTATAAATCGGAAACGGGAAATATAAAAAACGATTTTGTAAGAGGGATAAATAAAAAGAATAAAATTGCATGGGAAAAATTATATGATGATTTTTTTGTGCCCCTGTGCAATTATTCTTATAAGATAACCCTCGACACGGAAGTAGCGCAGGATATTGTACAGGATATCTTTATTAAACTATGGGAGAGCGAGATCACATTCCGGAGTTTAAATCGTTTTCCATATACATGTATAGAGCAACGCACAACAATTCACTAAAACACCTAAGGGACAAAAACAAGGACAACAACAGGCTGGAGAGTTACAAAGATGAACAGGACACCTTGTCGCTGGATGCCTTTTCCGACATTGTTGAAGAAGAGGTTATACGAAAATTAAGAACATTAATAGAACAATTACCCAAGGCAAGGCAGGAGATAATAATAATGAGCCTTAGGGGCAACTCACCCCAGGATATAGCGGACGAACTGGGTTTAAGCATAAACACGGTAAAACAGCAAAAATACCGTGCCTATAATTATATAAGGAAACATCTTTACAGTGATAATTTCTGTTTGTTTAGCTTTTTTATTTGATTTTTTAATTCCCCCTGTAACACTTTTCTCATAAAACAGGATTATAGATATAAATAAAGATTGTTATTAAATACAGCTTAATATCTGGTCTGCACCAAACAATACCCGATATTAAGGATACAAATTATTAAATTATTTAAACATACGTGATTATGAAAAAAAATTATTTTAGGTTTTTATTCCTTATAGTTCTTTCCGTATTACTTTTCAACTGCAGCGATGATGAAAATATATCGCCAGAGGCAGAAGCTCAAAGAATAAATGAGAATGTAAACACTTTTGTAAAAAACAAAATGGACTCATTGTATTTATGGGCAGACATGATACCCGAGAAAACAAATATCACTATAGACCCAAAAACATTCTTTGAAAAACTTTTATACACAAGAGAAGACAAATGGTCTTTTATTACGGACGATTACGAAGGACTAATGGCAAGTTTCGAAGGTACAGAGAAATCTTATGGATACACTATTGCCATAGGAGTAGATGGAGGTGTTGTATACGCAGCCGTTCAATTCGTATATCCTAATTCACCTGCAGGAAAAGCAGGCTTAAAAAGAGGAGATATTATCTATAAGATAGATGGAGATTTTTTCAATACAGAGAATATAAACAAACTTTTTTCCGCAGATAATATAAGTATCACATACGGGAATTTCATTGATGGAATAAAAGAAGAAAATGCAAAAACGATTAATATCTCTGCAGAAGAATTCACTGGAGATCCTGTTTTAGTAAATAAAGTAATAGAAAAAGGCGATAAGAAAATAGGATACCTTTGTTTTACTAAATTTGTTAGTAATCCAGAGGCAAGAGAGAGATTAGACGAAGTCTTTGCAGGCTTTAAAACAGCAGGTATAACTGATCTTGTTCTTGATTTAAGATACAACAGAGGAGGAGGTGTAACTACAGCACAACATCTTAGCAGCTTAATTGCTCCTGAAAATGTGGTAAACCAAAAGGAGTTATTGATTACTCAGACATATAACAAGCTAATACAGGACGATCTAATAGCTTCAGGAGATACAGATCTTTTTGAACTAAGATTCGTACCAAATACCAACAATGTAAATATGACTAATGTTTATGTTCTTACAGGTACTGCTACTGCTTCTGCATCTGAATTAACTATTACAGGCTTGGACCCATATATGAACGTAACAAAAATAGGAGCTACAACCTCAGGGAAATATGCTGCCTCAATAACAGTAAGGCCAAAAGAAAAAGATCTTCAGAACTGGGCCATTCAGCCTATTGTTTTAAAATATGCCAATGCAAATGGTTTCACAGATTTCAGATATGGATTAGCACCTGATTTTGAAGT
>CAXXRT010000003.1:0-33203 GCA_963666945.2 Marinifilaceae bacterium | reverse complement strand
CTCGGATAGGGAACATAATGCGCCCGCGGAAGCGGTCATAGCGGTTACCCTTATCGTTTTCGATCAGCATACCGCCACTGACGAGCATATCCTGGGTGGCTTTCTGCTGGCCGAAGTTCTTACGCACGTTATCCCATTCATCCGGAACATAGCCGATACCGAATTTTTGTACAACGTCACCGGACAGGCCACGGTTTTTCAGATAGTCGATAGCATTCGAGTTCCCGCTTACTTTTAACTGGGAGCGGTAATACTGGGCAATACTACCCATCAGGTCATATAGATTACGCTTTTCTTCGCTGCTAGCTTGCGGGCCGCTGTTGAACTGCCCGCCGCTACTCTGTTCTCTTGGTACCTGAAGACCAAGGCCGGAGGCCAGTTCTTCAATGGCTTCGACAAACTCAAGCCGGTCGAATTCCATCAGAAAATCGATGGCATTACCGTGAACACCACACCCAAAACAGTGGTAGAACTGTTTTTCCTGGCTGACAGAGAAAGAAGGCGTTTTTTCGTTATGGAAAGGACAGCAGGCGCCGTAGTTTTTCCCCTGTTTTTTCAGTTTCACCCGAGCGTCCACGATGTCGACAATATCGACTCGTGCAAGGAGATCATCAATAAAACTGCGGGGAATACGACCAGCCATAAACTCGTGTTGTGCTCACTGAAAGATGAATTGATTAACGATAAGCAGGTACGAACAAGCCGTGCGCTCCATCGGATAGCACGGCTTGCTGAAACTTAGGTTGAGCTGTTAAGCCAGTTTAGAGCGAACTAAACCGCTTACTTTACCCATATCCGCACGCCCTTGAATCTGCGGCTTGAGTACACCCATTACCTTACCCATGTCTTGCATGCTTGCTGCACCGGAATCGGCAATCGCTGCTTCAACCAGCGCGGCTACTTCTTCTTCGGTCAGTGGCTGAGGCATAAAATCCTCAAGTACGGTAATTTCGGCCAGCTCCACATCAGCCAGATCCTGACGACCGGCGGATTCATATTGAGCGACAGAATCGCGACGTTGTTTAACCATTTTGGTCAGCACGGCAATGATATCGTCGTCGGTCAGAGTGATCTTCTCGTCAACTTCACGTTGCTTGATAGCTGCTAGGGCTAAACGAATAGTGCCAAGGCGCGCTTTGTCCTTGGCTTTCATCGCTATTTTTTGCTCTTCTTTGAGTTGTTCAATAAGAGCCATAACTAAATTCCTTCCGGGACTCAGTTATTAGTACAGGCGAACGCGACGAGCGTTTTCGCGAGCTAGCTTCTTAGCGTGACGCTTCTGAGCTGCTGCTTTAGCGCGTTTGCGAACTGTAGTAGGCTTTTCATAGTGCTCGCGACGGCGAACTTCAGAAAGGATACCTGCTTTTTCGCAAGAGCGTTTGAAACGACGCAGTGCAACGTCGAACGGTTCGTTTTCACGTACTTTAACTACTGGCATATGCCTTTCACCTCAGGGGTTATTCGTTAGTGCTGGTTTCAGTCATCCCGATTCGCAATTGAACGGATTCTAACCAGCTTGATCAAAAATGGTGCCGAATTTTAATCCGATCACCTGCCCTTTGTAAAGTATTATCGTGGTCAAATTTTATGGAATTAGGTAATATTGCGCCAATTCTTATTTGTGATTAAAAACGTGCTGAGAGAAGTATGCGCATATTAGGTATTGAAACCTCCTGTGATGAAACAGGGGTAGCCATTTATGATGATGAGCTGGGATTGCTTTCACATCAGCTATATAGTCAGGTGAAGCTGCATGCGGATTATGGCGGCGTAGTGCCGGAGCTGGCTTCCCGTGACCATGTAAAGAAGACCATTCCGCTAATTAAGGCAGCAATGAAGGAGGCGAACCTGTCTCCGGAAGATATTGATGGTGTCGCTTATACTGCAGGACCGGGGCTTGTGGGCGCACTGATGGTGGGGGCGACCATTGGTCGTAGTATTGCCTATGCGTGGAATGTTCCGGCAATACCTGTTCACCATATGGAAGGTCATCTGCTGGCCCCTATGCTGGAAGAGACACCTCCACCGTTTCCGTTTATTGCGCTGCTGGTGTCCGGGGGACACAGTATGATTGTTGAGGTTAAGGGTATTGGGGAATACCGGATCCTCGGGGAATCGATTGATGACGCTGCCGGTGAGGCATTTGATAAAACCGCCAAGTTGATGGGGCTGGATTATCCGGGAGGGCCGCTATTGTCGCGTCTGGCAGAAAAAGGCACACCGGGCCGTTTTAAGTTCCCACGCCCAATGACGGACCGCCCAGGGCTGGATATGAGCTTCTCCGGTCTGAAAACCTTTGCGGCTAATACCATTGCAGCTAATGATAGCGATGATCAGACTCGAGCCGATATTGCCTATGCATTTCAGGAGGCTGTCTGTTCAACATTAGCGATTAAATGTAAGCGGGCACTGGATCAAACCGGTATGAAGCGAATTGTTATCGCTGGTGGGGTAAGTGCCAACAAACAGTTAAGAACAGAGCTTGAAAAGCTGGCAAAAAAAGTCGGTGGTGACGTTTATTATCCGAGAACCGAGTTTTGCACTGATAATGGGGCAATGATTGCTTATGCAGGCATGCAGCGGCTGAAAAACGGTGAAACGTCAGATCTATCGGTACAGGCCCAGCCAAGATGGCCGATCGATCAATTGATGCCCATTAAGTAATAGTAGTAATCAGAACGGTCGCTTTAGCGGCCGTTTTTGTAGCGGAGTTTTATCAATAGTTCCGTCACGGTTATAGGGAACCACCATCAGTAACGGAGGTCAGACTGCTGACAAAGGCTACTTAACTATTGATGAGCGAAATGAACAAACTTTATCAAGCCCGGGTTGACCGGGTGATCGATCATATTCAACGTTATCTGGATCAGGAACTAACGGTGGCTCAGTTAGCAGAGCTGGCCTGTTTTTCCGAGCATCATTTTAACCGAGTGTTCAAGCAACGGGTTGGGGAGTCTCTGTATCAGTTTGTCCGCCGGCTGCGGCTGGAGAAAGCTGCACGTCTTTTGGCCAGTAAATCGAGCCCGGTGACGGACGTTGCTCTTAGCTGTGGTTTTGCAAACTCAGCGGCGTTTGCTAAGAGTTTTAAGCTGCAGTTTGGGATGAGTGCCAGCGAATGGCGAGTACGCTATAGCGGGAAGAAGGATGAGTTGAGAGCTGAGCTACAGAATTATCAGCCGGCATGTCTGAACAGCCCGGTCAATATTGAGCACATTGAGCCATTTAAAATCGCCTATGTCCGCAATATCGGTGATTATGTCGCTAATACTGAGCTGTTTGATGAGCTTTACCAGCGCCTTTTTGCCTGGGCAGGTCCGCGGGGTCTGGCTCTTTCTCCCAGTTATAACCTCTACCACGATAATCGTTTTATTACCCGGGAAAGTCACTTAAGAGTCATGGTAGCACTCGCCATTCCTGATGAAATAAAGGCTTATGGGGATATCGGCGTGACCAGGCTCAGTGGTGGTAGCTATGCAGTTCGGCGTTATTGTCTGTGTGAGGATGAATTTTCTACCGCCTGGGATTGGATGACTAGTGTCTGGTTGCAGCAATCCGGTTATCAGCTCGATACAGAGCGTGAGTCAATGGAGCGTTGCCTGAGCTCTCTCTGTCATGCCGGACACCATTTTTATGAGGTAGATATTTGTATCCCGGTTAAACCGGCACAATAGCGGCTTTGGACAACAGCTAAGCGGAAATGGAAAAGAGGTCAAAAGCAGGGAATGGAAAAATAGCCCCGAAGACATAAATTAAATAAGGAGAGCTATTATGAACCTGGAACCGATTGGCTATATTCGTCAGCAACAAGGGCGTTTCTGGATAGAAGTAAACCCGGCGTACCGTGCCGCGATGGTTGGGCTGGAGGGTTTTAGTCACCTGCAACTGGTTTGGTGGGGGCACTTGGTAGATCAGGAGGAACACCGCCAGATAGTGACGATCGAAAAGCCTTATCAACATGCACCGGATAATATTGGTGTATTTGCTACCCGCTCACCGATGCGGCCTAATCCTGTGCTGCTTTCTGTTGTGCAGCCTATCTGTATTGACCGTGAGCAGGGTACCATAGAGCTGGGATGGGTGGATGCTGAGCCGGATACGCCTTTGTTGGATATCAAGCCTTATCATCCATGCACCGAACGAGTAAAGCAGTGTCAGGTGCCGGACTGGTGTGCAGACTGGCCGGATTGCTATGAAGACTCGGCTACCTACGACTGGAGTAAGGTGTTCGCCAGTTTTTAACTCGCCATGGGGAGAATTCATCTGCCCCGAAAATTTTTGTTCATGCCTAAACAACCTCATAACCTCCGTTATGAGGTTGTTTATCATGCGGATTTCTTATCGCCGATTTTCGGTTCTTTGCCAGTAAACAAACGGCGAATATTCTGGTGATGGCGCAGGATAATAAGGCAGCAAAGCATTGCAACCGGAAGGGTGTATTGAGGTTTAACCAACCAAGTGTAGAAGGGGGCCAGTAGGGAGGTGATCAGGGCAGAAAGAGAAGAATAGCGGGTCACTCCAGCCGTTATCAGCCAGGTAATGGCCAGCATACCAGTCAGATCCCAGCCAATTGGGGCGATAGCACCTATCGCTGTAGCCACGCCTTTTCCTCCTTTAAAATGAAAGAAGATCGGGAACATATGTCCCAGACAGGCGGCGATGCCGATAATTCCCAGAATAAGAGGCTCAATGTCGAGAAAATAGCTCAGCCAGACCGGAACGGTTCCCTTTAGCATATCGCACAGCAGTACTGATGCGGCGGCACCTTTTCCGCCAATTCGAAGTACATTGGTTGCCCCCGGATTATTTGAACCGGTAGATCGTGGATCCGGTAGGTTGCACAGGCGACAGATCAACACTGCACTTGAGATCGAGCCCAACAGGTAGGCAATAATGATCATTATAAGTGCAATCGGGGTCATAACTGTCCTTTATACGTAAAAGTGATACGGGATCCGAATGGTTATTTGCTATGATAGCCAGCCTTTGATGTTGCGTATAATACTACGTGTTTTTCAGTACCTTGGGTATCCGACCTCTACAACAGGGATAAATAGACCATGGATAAAGTATTTATAGAACAGCTGGAAGTAATCACAACCATTGGGGTGTACGACTGGGAACAAGAGATCAAACAGAAACTTGTGCTGGATATAGAGATGGCACACGACAACCGCCTGGCCGGAAAGAGTGATGATGTGGCGGATGCACTGGATTACGCTCAGGTGAGTCAGGCTGTTCTGGAACATATTGAGAATGGCCGTTTTCTGCTGGTTGAGCGTGTCGCAGAGGAGATTGCTGAACTGATAATGGAACGCTTTTCCGTGCCTTATATCAAAATTCGTCTGACCAAGCCTGGCGCTGTACCGCAGGCAAAAGGGGTTGGAGTGATTATAGAAAGAGAGCGGGTACAGTAAAAAACCGGAATAGAAAGAGAGCAGGTACAGAAAGAGGGCGGGTATGACCAGGGTATTTATCGGAGTCGGCAGTAATGTAGAGCGCGAAAAGCATGTGCAGGCGGCTTTTGCTGAGCTTTCCCTTTTGGGTAAGAAACTCCGGGGCTCAGGTGTGTATGAGTGTGATCCCGTCGGCTTTGATAGTCATCCTTTTTATAATCTGGTGATTGAGCTGGAGACAGAGCTACCGTTGACGGAATTTTCACATTTATTACGTAATATAGAAATAAAATGGGGTCGTGAGGAGCAGGCAAAGAAGTATCAGGATCGTACTCTGGATCTGGATATTATTTTGTTTGGAGATATGATTTCCGAAACGAAACCTGAATTACCGAGAAGTGATATTTTTAAGTTCCCGTTTGTGATTCAGCCCTTATATGACCTTTGTCCAGAACTGGTTGTTCCTGGGGATGGCCGAACAGTTGAACAGATCTGGCAGCAGATGGGGGGAATGGAAAACCTGTCTTTGGTGGACTTTTCGTTTAATTATTAATTAGAAAATAAAGAAAAATATTGGATAAATAATGAGTTATTTTGAAGCGTTTGTATTGGCATTAATTCAGGGATTGACAGAATTCCTGCCTATTTCCAGTTCGGCTCACCTTATTTTGCCTTCGGCCATTCTAGGCTGGGAGGATCAAGGGCTGGCATTTGATGTAGCGGTGCATGTGGGTACTCTGGCTGCGGTTGTGATCTATTTCCGCAGAGAGGTGGTTACTCTGTTTTCATCGTTGTTGGGTTCGATCTTCAAAGGGGAACGTAGCAAAGAATCCAAGCTGGCCTGGATGATTGTGCTGGCGACTATTCCCGCTTGTGTGTTTGGTCTGCTGATGAAAGATATGGTAGAGCTGTATTTGCGCAATGCATGGGTGATCGCAACCACTACGGTGATCTTTGCCTTTCTGCTTTGGTGGGTGGATAAAAAACCGAATCTGAATGATGATGAATATCAGGCGGACTGGAAAAAGTCGCTGTTTGTCGGTGTGGCGCAAGCTCTGGCCATTATTCCTGGTACTTCCCGCTCCGGTGCGACTATTACTGCTGCTCTGTATCTAGGCTTTACCCGTGAGGCGGCAGCCCGCTTTTCGTTCCTGATGTCGATTCCGATCATCGCGCTGGCGGGAAGCTATTTGGGGATGAAGTTGGTGACCAGCAGTGAACCTGTGCATATTGGTTTTCTGATGACAGGGATTATTACCTCTTTTATCAGTGCTTATGCCTGTATCTACTTCTTCCTGAAGCTGATCTCAAGAATGGGGATGACACCATTTGTGATTTACCGTTTGATCTTAGGTTTTGGGTTGTACGCCTATCTGATGATGGGGAATTAAAAATACGGGGCGCGTTTCGTCCCCCGTATTTGACGTTCCCATGCTCCTGCGTGGGAATGCATACCGATCTTAAGGGTTTCCATGCAGGGACATGGAAACCCTTATTCGTTTCTGAACCCTTATTCGTTTCTGGATGATCGCTAACTAGAACTCCTCGTTCTCCAGCTCTTTCAGTATCTGGAAAATCTCACGGGAAGCTTTTGGTGGTTTGTTGGCTTTCCGTTCCCGGTTTGCCTGCAGAAATAATTGACGCAGACGTTGACGATCAGCCTCTGGATATTTTTCCACAACGTCGTTGATCGCTGAGTCGCCTTCTTCTACCACACGATCTCTCAGTTTCTCCAGTTTGTGCAGTGTTGCTGTTGCCTGTGAGTGCTTGTTACGCAGCTTATCCAGTGCAGCCTGAATCGGCTCAGGATCAATGCTGCGCATCAGTTTTCCGATATACTGCAGTTGGCGGCGTTTTGCTTCGTTCTTGAAACGCTGGGCATCTTTGATTGCGTCAAAAAGGTCTTCGGGAAGCGGGAATTTTTCAAGAACTGCTGGTTTAAGTTCTACCAATTCTTCGCCAAGTTTTTGCAAATCTTCCATGTCATTTTTCATCTCGGTTTTACTTACCCAGATAATCTCTTCTTCCTCTTCCCAGGGAGCTTTTTGGTTTTTTCTTGCCATTTACTTAATTTCTCGTCTTTATCCAGAGAGTCCTTCTATAACTGAAACCGCGGCTTCAATTATTTCGGGCATATTGCACTATTTTAGCAAGATTTATGGGGAGAAAGCGAAAACCTTGTTATCCTAAAGACAACAACGAAAGAACTTATTGAAAAGATTAGAACAGTTATGAATGCAAAACAGCAGGTTGCTCAGCAGAAGGTTGAGTTAGAAGCGGCAGTAGAGAAGGCGTTGGAGCTGGCAACAGGCACCGCAGATGCGGCTGAGGTTGCTATTACTAAAACGACAGGTATTAGTGTATCCACCCGCATGTGTGAGGTGGAGAATGTAGAATTCAACAGTGACGGTGCTCTGGGGATTACGGTTTACCGTGGTCAGCGCAAAGGCAGTGCATCCACATCTGACTTAAGTGAAAAAGCAATCCAGCAGACCGTAGAAGCCGCGCTGGATATAGCTAAATATACTTCGGAAGACCCTTTCTCTGGTCCGGCTCCGAAAGAGCTAATGGTGAAGGAGATCCCGGATCTGGATCTTTTCCATCCGGATGAGCCTGAGCCGGATCATGCAGCTAATATTGCTATTCGGGCGGAGAAGGTCGCTCTGGAGTACAGCGATAAGATCAAGCACAGTGATGGGGCAAATTACGACAGTCACTACGGTCTGAAGGTTTATGGCAATAGCCACGGCCTGATTGCCAGCTACCCTTCCAGCCGTCATAGTATGAGTTGTGTGGTTATTGGTGAGGGCAGTAACGGTGTGATGGAGCGCGATTACAGTTACAGTGTTGCCCGTTGTCACGAGGATCTCTGGACACCGGAGATTGTTGGTCTGAAAGCAGCAGAAAAAACCGTAAACAGGCTGGATGCACAGAAGATCAAAACTGGTCAGTTCCCGGTGATGTTTCTTGCTGATGCTGCAACCGGGCTGATGGGGCATCTGGTGATGGGGATCAGCGGCGGAAATCTGTATCGTAAGTCTTCTTTCCTGCTGGATAAGCTTGGTGAGAAGATTCTACCGGACTGGTTCAATATTGCAGAAAAGCCGCATGTGTTACGCGGGCTGGCTTCTAGCCCGTTTGACAGTGAAGGGGTGATAACTCAAGACCGTCAGATAATTACTGACGGGGTGCTTTCCACCTATCTGCTGACCAGCTACGCTGCGAGGAAGATGGACATGACCCCGACAGGGCATGCGGGTGGCATTCATAACTGGTATGTCGAGTCTACCGGTCAGGATTTTAACCAGATGCTGAAAGAGCTGGGTACCGGTTTGCTGGTAACTGAGCTGATGGGGCAGGGGGTTAATGTAGTGACTGGTGATTACTCGCGTGGTGCGGCTGGCTTCTGGGTGGAAAACGGCGAGATTCAGTATCCGGTTTCAGAGATCACCATTGCCGGCAATCTGACAGATATGTTTAAGCAGATTGTCGCTGTTGGTACGGATACGGAAACTCGCTCGCAGATCCAGACTGGCTCGATTTTGATTGAGTCGATGAAGGTGGCAGGGGAATAGAGAATCTTGCTCTTCCCCTTTTGAAGGAGGAGCAGAAGGGGGCTCCAGATGTGGTAGTTTAGCCTGGAAACCCCTCCCAGCCTCCTCTTAAACAGGGGAGGAGTAAAAGAATTCCTAAGTAATCAGAAGCGTTGCCAGACCGAGGAATACTGACAGCCCGACGACATCAGTTACCGTAGTGAGAGCCATCCCTCCTGCCAGTGCTGGGTCGATATTCATTTTTTTCAGTATTACCGGGATCACCACCCCGGCGATACCGGCCACAATCAGGTTGGTCATCATGGCGGCGGAGATGATGCCGCCCAGCATCCAGTTGTCTTTCCAGACTACCACGATGCCACCGATTAACAGCGCCCATAAAATACCGTTCAGCAGGCCGATAGCGGCTTCTTTTAGCAGTAGTTCACGTTTGTTACTGTCACCGATCTGACCCAGAGCCAGGCCTCGGATCACCAGAGCAACGGTTTGGTTACCGGCCACCCCGCCCATAGAGGGCACTATAGTCATCAGTACTGCAATCGCGGCCATTTTATCCAGTGTTGCTTCAAACATATTGGAAACTGAGGCCGCTGCCAGAGCCGCCAGAACATTGGCTCCCAGCCAGATACTGCGTCTGCGGGCAGATTTAAATACCGGCGCAAAGGTATCTTCATCATCATCCATACCCGCCATACTCATCATGGAGTGGCTGGCATCTTCACGGATAATATCGACCACGTCATCGATAGTGATACGACCAACCAGGTGCAGATTTTCATCCACTACCGGGGCTGAGACCCAGTCACGGCGTTCAAACAGGCTGGCGACGTCGGTATCACTGGTGTCGACAGGAATGGCTTCATCAGCATCATCCATCACCTCGTTTACCTGTATGTCTGGCTGGGTGGTGATAAGGGTGGTCAGGGAAAGGTGGCCAATCAGTCGGCTTTCTTCGTCGATAACATACAAGGCATCAGTGGCTTCTGGTAGCTCACCCTTCATTCTCAGATAACGCAGGACAACATCGACGTCTACGTCACCACGGATGGTGGTCACATCGGTGTTCATGATCCCGCCGGCAGTATCTTCCGGATACGAAAGGGCCGTTTCGATGCGTGCCCGGTCTGCAGCGTCCATCTGCTCCAGTACGCCACGGGATACATCATCCGGCAGGCTTCGAAGTACATAGGCAAGGTCATCGGTATCCATGCCTTCCGTTGCCTCCGCCAGTTTTTCTGGTGCCATATTGGAGACAAGGGCATCTTTTACGTCTTCGTTCAGCTCATCAAGAATTTCACCATAATCTTCGGGATCGGTAAGCTGCCAGAGTACGTTACGGACTTTTCGGGGTGAGGCCTCAAGTAAGTGTGCAATATCTTCCGGCTCCATATCCTGCAGTTGGCGTCGAACATGGATAAAGCGACCGTTATCAAGTGCTTCACTTATTTCCTGGAGGGTTTCATGAGATTGTTGAGCTTGCTCGAGTTCCTGTGGCTCTGCCATCCTCTTCCTCCTGAGTGGGTATGCTGGTTAATTGAGCTGAATATTAGCCTAATTCTAGGTGCTATTTAATAAATTCTTATGACGAAAGAGAAAATAATTGTGGTTTAAGAGAAAATAATGTGGTTTTTGTACGGAAAACTATTCGTCTTCTTCAAATTTAGCTTCAATAAGTTCACAGACAGCATCAAGAGCTGATTCTGCCTCCGGTCCTTCGGCCGTGACAGTAATGTATTCTCCCTGAGCAGACTCAAGCATCAGCAGCCCCATCACGCTGTCGGCCGTCATCTCCCGGTTTTCTTCATTGCTTAGGGTAAGCGTTGCCTTATAGCTTTGTGCCAGCTCCACCAATTTGACGGCGGCCCGGGCATGAAGTCCGAGTCTGTTTTGAATGAGAACTTTTCTGCTGCAATCCATTTTTCACCCTTTGTCCGCTCTTTGTCTTTTGTCTGTTTCTTACTTTATATTTGTTTCTTGTTCTTACGTATGGTGTGTTTCCAGTGAGTTGTGCCTGATATGCACCTGTTTTCCAAGGCCTTTAAAATGCTCACCCAGTTTCTGAGTCAGATACACAGATCGGTGCTTACCTCCGGTACAGCCAATAGCGACGGTCAGGTAACTACGGTTGTTTTTTTCCAGCATCGGCAACCATTTTTCTATATAAGCCTGAATATCCTGTCGGAGCTCTTTTACCTCCGGATAACTTTCCAGAAACTCATGAATCGGGGCATCCAGTCCGGTCAGAGGGCGCAGGTTGGGCTCCCAATGCGGATTGGGCAGAAAGCGGACATCAAAGATGTAGTCAGCATCACTCGGCAGACCGAATTTAAAACCGAAGGATTCAAATACCATCACCAGTTCTTTCCCTTCCCTTCCGAGCACACGCATGCGAACAGCTTCACTCAGTTCATGTAATGAACGGTTGCTACTGTCGATAACCAGATCTGCCTGCTCTTTCAGAGGAGTCAGCAGCAGGATTTCTTGCTCGATGGCCTGAGCGAGTGAGAGTGTATCCTGATTGAGGGAAAGCGGGTGGATGCGACGGGTCTCACTATAGCGTTTGAGTAGCGTTGCTTGTGAGGCGTCGAGGAAGATAACGGTGACATCCAGGCTGCTTTTCAGTTTATTGAGAGTCTCGGCTACTGTATTCGGATCGCTTGGCAGGTTTCGGATATCAATACTGACTGCAACGTTCTGCTTGCTTTCTCTAACCGAATCTACAAACTGGCTTAACAGATTAACTGGAAGATTATCGACACAGTAATAGCCGAGATCTTCCAGTACTCGAAGGGCAACACTCTTCCCTGCACCGGACTGGCCGCTTATCACGATTAAACGTGCATTCTCAGTCTGGTTTGTGTTGTTCGCTTGAGGTTTATGATTCATTTCCGTTGATCATTATGTTGAACAGCTCCTGATCACTTTCTGCATGACGGAGTTGTTTAAGGATTTTCTTATCGTTCAAACGCTCTGCCATGCTTGAGAGAGTTTTCAGGTGCTCTTTACACTGGGCATCCGGAACGAGAAGAGCAAAAAGAAGATCGACTGGTCGGTTGTCGATGGCATCAAATTCGATAGGTTCCTGGCACTGGATAAGTACCGCTATGGCTTCATCGCTGGAAAACATTCTGGCGTGGGGGATGGCAATACCATTGCCTATTCCGGTGCTTCCCATTTTTTCTCTGCTGAGCATAGATTCAAACAGTTCAGTCGAGTTTTGACCCGAATGTTCAGCTGCGATCTGACTGATAATCTCAAGAGCACGTTTCTTGCTCGAGCACTGGACTGCACTTTTGGTGCAGTCCAGTGAAAGTACTTCGCTAATTTGCATAACTAGTGATTGGCCAGTTTTTCTTTATGTTTATTTAACTGACGAACGAGCTTATCAACCAAGGTATCGATGGAGGCGTACATATTTTCGTCCTCTGCAGTTGCGTGGATTTCGCCTTGACTGACCCGTAACGTCGCTTCTGCGATATGGTGCACTTTTTCGACGCGTAATACCACATGAACATTAGTGATATGTTCAAAAAATCTTTCTAGCTTCTGGAACTTCGAATGTACGTAGTCTTGCATTGCATCGGTAAGATCAACGTGATGGCCTTTAATATTGATTTGCATAGACTTTCCTTCTTGTTGGTTGCCTAGAGCAGGCGTTTACGCTGACTGGAAGGCGCGATGCCCAGAGATTCCCGATATTTTGCTATCGTTCGTCTTGCGACCTGAATCCCTTGGTCAGCCAATAACGCGGCAATCTTGCTGTCGCTTAATGGTTTCGCAGTGTTTTCTGCTGCAACCAGTTTTTTGATAAGAGCGCGAATTGCCGTAGATGAACACTCTCCGCCATTGTCGGTACTGACATGACTGGAGAAGAAATATTTAAGTTCGAAGATACCTCTCGGTGTATGCATAAATTTCTGGGTGGTAACCCTGGAAATTGTTGACTCGTGCATATCAACTGCTAGTGCAATATCATTCAGCACCATAGGTTTCATCGCTTCCTCTCCATACTCGAAGAAATCCTGCTGGTGTTCAACAATACAACGTGCAACTTTGAGCAGTGTCTCGTTTCTGCTTTCCAGGCTCTTGATCAGCCACTTCGCTTCCTGAAGGTTGGTACGAATAAATTGGCTGTCAGCGCTGTTTCCTTTGCCCAGTGAGGCGTAATGCTGGTTGACTCTCAATCTCGGTACGCTATCCGGATTAATGGCAACCACCCATTTACCTCTGTCTTTGAACACGGATACATCAGGAATGACGTATTCGGTCTCATCAGGGGTTATTGAGCTGCCTGGGCGGGGATCCAGTTGCTGAATAAGAAGCATAACCTCACGTAGTTCTGCCTCTTTGAGTTTGCTTTCCTTTGTGATTTGCTTGTAATCACGGTTGCCCAACTGATCGATATAGTTTTCCAGAATCATCTTGGCTTCGCTGAGCCATGGGGTGTTTTCCGGGAAGGTGGCCAACTGAAGCAGTAGGCATTCCTGCAAATTACGCGATGCTACGCCCAGCGGGTCAAACTGTTGAATACGTTTAAGTACAGCTTCTACTTCGTCTAGCTCTACCTCTTCGTTGTCAACACTTTCCAGTATCTCTTCACTGGAAAGGGTGAGATAGCCGTAGTTGTCAACAGCGTCGACAATGGCCGTCGCAATGGTGCGATCGGTTTCGGAAAACGGGGTCAGATCCAATTGCCATAACAAGTAGTCCTGCAGGCTCTGGGTCGTTTCGCCCTGATAGATCGGCATATCATCGTCCAGCGCGATACCAGTATTACCCGTATTGGCACTGTAGACATCATCCCACGATGCGTCTATCTCTAGGTCATCTCCAATCTCCGATTTCTCAATGACCTCAGAGCTGTCCGGGGTGACAGGCTCTGCAGTCATATCGGTACTTGGCTCGTTATCTGAAGCCGTGCTTTCAGCAGAGATGTCTGCGGAAGAGGTATCTGTTTCTGTCTGATTACTTTCAGGTGTTGTGTCAGCACCTTGCTCGCCAACATTTTCATCCTGCCCTTCATCAACATCCAACAGTGGGTTAGATTCCAACGCTTCCTGAATTTCCTGCTGAAGGTCCAGGGTAGACAACTGCAACAGACGGATAGCCTGCTGCAATTGAGGTGTCATTGCTAATTGTTGGCCTAGCTTGAGTTGTAATGAGGGTTTCATTCAGTATTTACTGCCTTGTCTTAGATAATGGTGTGTCAGCGTTTGGCAATTTGTAATTGTAAGCTGACAAAGTCCCTTTAGTTATCCTGTTCTATTAATCATAGACGGAATTGTTCACCGAGATAAACCTGTTTTACCTGTTCGTTGTTCAAAACTTGCTCTGGCGAGCCTTCTGCAATCAGATGTCCCTGGCTGACGATGTAAGCCCTTTCACATACGTCCAGTGTTTCCCGCACATTATGGTCGGTGATAAGAACACCCAGCCCTCTGTCCCGCAGGTGCTCAATGATCTTTTTGATATCGATTACCGAGATTGGATCTACCCCGGCAAAGGGTTCATCCAGCAGGATGAATTTTGGGTTTGCTGCCAGCGCCCGTGCTATTTCTACCCGACGACGTTCACCACCAGAAAGCGCCATACCGGCACTTTTACGAATATGCTGGATGTTAAATTCATCCAGCAGATCTTCCATTTTATCCTGCTTATCTTCCCGGCTGAGTTCACTGCGGGTCTGCAGTACGGCCATGATATTGTCCTCTACCGACAACTTGCGAAAGATGGAAGCTTCCTGAGGAAGATAGCCGATCCCCATCCGCGAACGGCTGTGCATCGGCAATACGCTGATGTCATTGTCGTCAATAAGGATCCGCCCTTCATCGCGGGCTACCAGACCGACGATCATATAAAACGAGGTGGTTTTTCCGGCACCATTGGGGCCAAGCAGGCCAACAATTTGACCAGCTTCTACCTTTAGGCTGACATCGGAAACCACTTTGCGGTTTTTATAGCTTTTTGCCAGATGCTCTGCTTTTAAAACGGCCATAGGATATCGTTATTTGCTCTTAGGGTTTACCTGAGTTGGTTGGAGAACAGTTGTTACCCGTTTATTCTTACCACCATCTGCCATTAATTTCTGTGAAGAAATCTTATAAGTGATAGTGTTACCGCGGATCAGGCTTTCATCCTGAGCAAGTTGAGCACCATTTTTCATGGTTAGCTCATCAGAAGCTACTTCGTAAAACAGCTCTTTTGCCTGCCCTTTCAGGGTCTTTCCTTCGTCGGTCAGTTGAGAGAAGGTGGCTGGGTTGCCAAACGCTTCGATTTTTTTCAGGGAGTCATCAGCCTTATTACGGGTGACCACAATTTTCTCTGCATTGATGTTGATACTGCCCTGTTTGAGCTTTACATCTCCACTGAATGTCACGCGGTTGCTTTTCATGTCCAGATGCTGGCTGTCAGAGTCAATATAAATCGGCTGATCAGTATCAGTCGTCAGCGCAAATGCGCCCTGTGCTGCAAGCAGGCAAGCAATAAGACTAAGGTGTGAGAGTTTCATATCTACCTTGTACTTTCTCATATAGGGTTGCTGTGTTTTCGCCAAAGTTTCCTTTCATCTTGTTGCCCTTGGTTTCAAACCGGGGGCCCACAAGCAGGACCTGGCTATCAGCCTGGAAGTCCCTGTTTTTCAGGTGAATAAGTAGTTTATCTGTTGCCATTGTATCGAAGCTTGCTCCGGGTAACAGATTTTTTGCCAACACGTTCCCATGTAATGTAAGGACTTGTTCACTATCTAAAATGCCGCGGTCAGCGGTGATTCGCCATTCTTCCACGCTTCCTTCCCGGAAAACAGAAAGAGCAGGGTACTCAAACACTGTATTGCCGCTTTTAGCATAGTGATCCAGAAATTTGGATGCGACTCTGTAGCTGCGAACGCCTTTTTCGTTATAGGTAATATTCTCTATATTTGTGCCGCTTAGAGTTGGTAACTCCATATCTGGTGTGACCTGAACCGCTTCTTGAGCTTTTTCACTATACAGATAATAGAGCGAATAGCCGGAAACAAGAAACAGTAGGGCATAAATAATACGAGAAAAACTCATATACTCAGGCCTTTATGCACATCAAGCTCGTCACGGGCCTGAAGAATCAGATCGCACACCTCACGCACTGCACCATGACCACCTTTAATCGTGGTTACATAGTTGGCTCGTCGGGCCAGCAGGGGGTGTCCGTCGGCAACACAGACCTTCAGAGCTACCTTTTCCATTACTGGCCAGTCGATAAGATCATCCCCGACATATCCGGTGTTTTCCGGAAGCACACCCAGTTTGTCGCAGATATCTTCGTAGGCTTTTACCTTATCGTCTTGTCCCTGATAAACCAGAGAAACGCCCAGAGCCTGCATTCGGTTTTCGACGATTTTTGAATTGCGACCGGTGATAACAGCAATTTCCACACCGGCTTTCATCAGAGATTTGATTCCATAGCCGTCACGAGTATGGAAGGTTTTTAACTCTTCACCCTGATTACCCATATAGATTCGGCCATCAGAGAATACGCCGTCAACATCACAGATCAACAGTTTGATGTCTTTGGCAATCGCAAGTGTTTCCCTGCTAACTGAACCATAAAGTGTAGGAATCATTTCGGACATTGTGCATTTCTCTTCCGGTTATTGTGTTGAAATTACTGATAGCGGTTTCGGGTTACATCACACCAGCTTTCAGCAGATCATGCATATGTACCGCACCGACCAGCTTATTATTTTCGCACAGCAGCAGCGCGGTAATGCTTTTTTCCTGCATAATATTGACGCCTTCCACGGCCAGCAATGCGGGTGTTGCTACTTTAGGATTCTTTGTCATTACATCACCAATGCTGGTGGTATGGATATCTACCTGCTTATCCAGCATACGACGTAAATCACCATCAGTAAAAATACCGATAACCGCATCATTGTTATCAACAATAGCAGTCATTCCGAGTCCTTTTTGGGATATTTCCAGCAGGGCGTCTTTTACTGAAGCATCTGGAGAGATTTTTGGCAGTGTGTCTCCGGTATGCATAATGTCTTCTAATTTAAGCAGCAGCTTGCGCCCTAAAGCCCCACCTGGGTGAGAGAGGGCAAAGTCTTCGGCTGTAAATCCACGCGCCTGAAGAAGGGCGACCGCCAGAGCATCTCCCATAACCAGCGTAGCGGTGGTGCTGCTTGTTGGTGCTAGCCCTAGCGGGCAGGCTTCTTTTGGTACAGTGATCTGCAGATGGATGTCTGCCAGGTTTGCCATGCTGGACTGAGGCTTCCCTGTCATACTGATGATACGGATGTTGAGCCTTTTCAGTACCGGGAACAGCGACAGAATTTCATGGGATTCACCAGAATTGGATATAGCAATAACGATATCTCCTGGTTCAATCATACCCAGGTCCCCGTGAGCGGCTTCACCGGGATGAACAAAAAAAGCAGAGGTGCCGGTGCTGGCAAGAGTGGCGGCTATTTTATTTCCGATATGACCGGATTTACCCATGCCCATGACCACAACCTTACCCTTGTTGTTAAGGATAAGGTCACACGCTTGGCAGAAATCGTCGTTAATGTATCGGGACAGCTGCTGGAGTGCATGAATCTCGGTTTCCAGAACCTGATTGGCAGCACCCTTGTAATCAAAAGCAGACACGAAATCACAATCGGACATTTAATGAGGCTCCCTTGTTAAGCAGTCATATTCAAGAACAGATAAACCTGATAGCCTGCAAAGCAGATAAATAGCAGGCTACCTTCGATTCGGTTAATGCTGCGGGTTTTACCCAGTGCGAAAATAACCAGCAGCATGGAGACTGTCAGCATAACCCAGAAGTCACGTCCCATGGCAAATTCGCTCAGAGCTGACGGATGCAGTACTCCCGGGATGCCCATGACCGCCAGGATATTAAACACGTTGGAACCGATAATGTTACCCACAGCCATATCGTCTTCCCCCTTAAGCACACCGGCCAGGGATGCTGCCAGTTCAGGAAGACTGGTTCCGATAGCAATAATTGTCAGGCCAATAACCAGATCGCTCATACCGAAATATTTGGCGATAATAATGGCACTGTCGACCAGAGTGTCAGCCGCAATGGGTAATACCACCAGACCAATCACTACCCACATCGCTGCTGCCGGATTGCTAACCCCTTCCGGGATTTCCGACTCCTGCTCTTCGATAAAGGCGTCACCATTATTCTTTTCATTACGGCTAATATTCAACATAGTGAGAATAAAGGCCGTGAAAAGCACAACAGCAGAATGCCTTCGTTGAAGCCCAGATAGTTGTCCCAGAGTAGAGCCCCCGCTATTAAAGTGACAATAATCATCAGCGGGAGTTCACGGCGAATAACCCCCGAACTGATAGACAGGGGCTTGATAATAGCGGTGATACCTAGGATCAGCGCAATATTGGCAATATTGGAGCCGAGCACGTTACCGACAGCTGTGTTTGCTTTGCCCTCAAGTGCAGCACTTGCAGAAACCATCATTTCAGGTGCGGATGAGCCCATTGCCAGGATGGTCATACCGATAACCAGCGGGGATATGCCGACATTTCGTGCCAGTGCAGCAGCACCGTATACGAGTTTGTCTGCACTCCAGACCAAGAAAATTAAGCCAATGATAAGCAGCGCAACGGCTTGAAGCATGATGATTCCTACAAATTTACATAGTTAAACATGTGACCGCTAATTTTGACGTGTAGCGTTATAAAAAGGAAGATAAGTTTGAAAAAATCATACGCTTTTAAGCTTGTGCAACATTGGCTAATTATAATCCCATAAAGAGAGCGCATTCTACCCGAACTGGGGGTAGAATCGAAAGCTTTACTTTATCTGTTTACGGTTTAACCGCATTTTTCTGATAATCAGATGCAGAAAAAAATAGTGTTTTTTTAAACTAAATGATACTTTTTCGGTCTATGTGAAGGTATGTTTTGGATAGGAATGTCAGGCAGAGCCTACAGCGACAAGAAAATATGACGACAACCGATATAGTCACAATTAAGGACATGACCTTTTCGCGGGGTGACAGAGTTATTTTTGATCATGTCAGTCTCAAGGTCCCTAAAGGTAAAGTAACGGCGATTATGGGGCCGTCAGGCATTGGTAAAACGACACTGTTGCGTCTTATCGGCGGGCAGATTTACCCGGAAACCGGAGAGATCTGGTTTGATGGGGAGAACATTCCAACTTTGAGCCGCAGCAAACTCTATCGCGCACGCAAGAAGATGAGTATGCTGTTCCAGTCCGGCGCGCTTTTTACTGATCTTACAGTGTTTGATAACGTTGCTTTCCCTTTGCGTGAGCATACGGAACTTTCGGAAGAGCTTATCCGTACACTGGTAAAATTAAAGCTGGAAGCGGTGGGATTGCGTGGTGCAGATGATTTAATGCCGAGTGAGTTGTCCGGTGGTATGGCTCGCCGTGCGGCATTGGCAAGGGCTATAGCTCTTGACCCGGAAATGATTATGTACGATGAGCCGTTTGTGGGACAGGACCCGATCACCATGGGAGTGCTGGTAGAGCTGATCCGCAGCATGAATCAGGCGCTCGGCGTGACTTCTGTTGTGGTATCCCACGATGTGCCTGAGGTAATGAGCATTGCAGATTATGTTTATCTGTTGGCAAATGGCCGGATCATCGCTTCGGGCTCTCCTCAGGAGTTAAGAGATAATAATGATCCAATGGTTCAGCAGTTTTTGCTGGGACAGGCTGACGGCCCGGTTCCGTTTCGTTTTCCTGCTGAAGAGATGAATAAGGATCTGTTTAATAATGATTAATGCATTCTTAGATTATCTGGAGGATCTGGGTAACCAGACGTTCCATTTGTGCCGCTCCTGGGGACGGGCATCGCTGATGCTGTTCGGGGCAGTGGTCAATAAGCCGCAGCCGGTGAGAAACTTTCCGCTGTTGATGAAGCAGTTGTATAGTATCGGCGTTCAGTCTCTGGCGATCATTGTAGTTTCCGGCCTGTTTATCGGTATGGTTCTCAGCCTGCAAGGGTTTGTGATTCTGGTTGATTATGGTGCTGAAGGCAGCTTGGGGCAGATGGTGGCACTGTCGCTGCTGCGTGAACTTGGCCCCGTGGTCACCGCACTGTTGTTTGCTGGTCGAGCAGGCTCGGCACTTACTGCAGAGATTGGCCTGATGAAGGCGACCGAACAGCTCTCCAGCCTGGAAATGATGGCGGTCGATCCCCTGAAGCGGATAATAGCACCACGCCTTTGGGCCGGGCTGATTTCTATGCCGCTACTGGCAATGATTTTTATGGCTGTAGGCATCTGGGGCGGCCAGTTGGTCGGGGTTGACTGGAAGGGTATCGATCACGGTAGCTTCTGGTCCTCGATGCAGGCTTCCGTTGAGCTAGGTTATGATATCGGCAACAGTTTTATTAAATGTGTCGTTTTTGCAATAACAGTGACTTGGATTGCACTTTTTAACGGCTATGACGCGATACCGACTTCAGAAGGTATCAGTAAGGCAACTACACGTACAGTGGTACACTCTTCGTTAGCGGTATTAGGGCTAGACTTTGTGCTTACCGCTTTGATGTTCGGGAATTAAACATGCAGCAGACACGTAAATTGGAATTAATGGTTGGTGGATTTGTTCTGGCCGGGGTTGTTGCCATTTTGGTAATGATCTTTGGTGTTGCCAACATAACGGGTTTTGGTTCGAATGATATCTATAAGCTGAAGGCAAACTTCGATAATATCGGTAGCCTCAAGGTGCGTTCACCGGTGAAAATCGGTGGAGTTGTGGTCGGACGTGTGAGTGAGATTAGTCTGGATAGAGAAAGCTTTGTCCCGGTAGTCACTCTGGATATTGACGAGAGCTACGGGTATTTCCCTGAAACCTCCAGTGCACATATCCTGACCTCTGGTCTGATTGGTGAACAATATGTGAGCCTGGTTCCGGGATTTGTTGATGAAGATATCGATATGCTGGGAAATGGTGATTACATTGAAGACACCAAATCTGCATTGGTTCTTGAAGATTTGATCGGTCAGGTTCTGTACAGCATAAATGATTCTGGAGAGGAGTCTGAATAATGAAATGGTATAAGCTGTTTACTCAATTTACTCTGAGTATTGTCATCTTTTCTCTCTGTACCATGGCATCTGCTCAGGAGGCGGTGGATAAGACCAAACCTTATGAGATGATAAAGGTAGTGGCAGAGAACACCTTTGAACGCCTGAAAGCTGAACAGGAGATGATTCAGGGTGAGCCTAATCTGCTGAAAACGGTGGTTAAAGAAGAGCTGATGCCTTACGTCAACTACCGCTATGCTGCCCTGAAACTGCTGGGGCCTAATCTGAAAAAAGCCAAAAAAGCGGATGTAAAAGAGTTTATTGAGTCGTTTCATGGCTACCTGGTGACCTCATACGCACAGGTGTTAACACTATACAAAGATCAGAACTTACAGTTTGAGCCGAAACAGGAGGTTCCTGAGAATAAGCGTATCACCTCTGTCAAAGTAGATATCATTGATGCGCCCCGTCCGAATATCAAAATTGAGTTTAAGCTGCGTAAAGACAAGAAAAGTGGTGAGTGGGAAGCGTTCGATATGATTGCTGAGGGTATCAGTATGCTGTCCAGCAAACAATCTGAGTGGAACGGTAAGATCCGCAAAGATGGGATCCCAGCTGTCAGCAAAGAGTTGAACCGACTGGCAGCACAACCGATTCGCTTTGAAGGCGAAAAGGGTGGTGAGTAATAATGAGTCACGCGCAATGGCAGCAGAAAGGCCCTCAATTATACTGGCTGACAGGCGATCTGAGTCGGGATACAGTTCCGGCGTTATGGAACTATCTGAAAACCTGGCAGCCAAAGGGATATGAACTGGAGATCTCTTTGGGGCAGGTTCAGCGAGTTGATTCTGCCGGAATGGTGATGTTGATCCACTTGATTGAGCATGCGAAAACTTCCAATTGTCATATAATGCTCAGCTTCGTACCGGAACGGGTAATGACTCTGTTCCAATTAAGCAATATTGAATCAATGATGCTTGAACATGTGAAAAAAGAAAAAGGTTAGTTAATGGAACCCGCCGCAATAAAGCAGCTACTTGATGATGCTCTCTCCCTGCAGGAAGTACACGTTAAAGGTGATGGCAGTCAGTTTGAAGTCATTGCCGTAGACGCTTGTTTTGAAGGATTGAGCCGTGTCAAAAAACAGCAGGTAATTTACAGTCCTCTGATGGAACACATCCAGAATAATGATATACATGCCCTCTCTATAAAAGCGCTCACTCCTGAGGAGTGGGAGCGTGATAAAAAGCTGATGTCTCTTTAAGGTTTTTAATGGAAAAGTTTCGAATTAATGGTTCCAGCTCCCCGCTTCAAGGGGAAGTTGTTATTTCAGGAGCCAAAAACGCCGCACTCCCTATTTTATTTGCCTCTATTCTGGCAGAGGAGCCGGTAGAAGTGGCCAATGTGCCAAAACTGCGTGATATTGACACCACCATGGAGCTGCTGAAGCGTCTGGGAGCGAAGGTTTCACGTAATGGTTCGGTGCATGTCGACAGCAGTACCATCAATGAATATTGTGCGCCCTATGACTTAGTTAAAACCATGCGAGCTTCTATCTGGGCTTTGGGTCCGCTGGTGGCACGATTTGGTCAAGGGCAGGTATCTTTGCCGGGGGGCTGCGCTATCGGTGCTCGTCCTGTTGACCTGCATATCAATGGATTGGAGCAGCTGGGAGCAAGCATTACTCTGGATGAAGGCTATGTCAAAGCAGAGGTTGATGGCCGCTTGAAAGGGGCTCACATTGTGATGGATAAGGTCAGTGTTGGTGCAACCATTACGATTATGTGTGCGGCGACTCTGGCGGAAGGTAAGACGGTTCTGGATAATGCTGCCCGTGAGCCGGAAATTGTTGATACAGCGGATTTTCTGAATACCATTGGTGCTAAAATCTCTGGTGCAGGAACCGATACGATCACTATTGAAGGTGTTGAACGCCTTGGTAGTGGTAAGCATGCCGTGGTTCCGGATCGTATCGAAACCGGCACTTTTCTGGTTGCTGCTGCGGTATCTGGCGGTAAAGTGGTCTGCCATAATACCCGATCCAGTCTTTTGGAAGCGGTGCTGGCGAAGTTGGAAGAAGCCGGAGCCAAGGTTGAAACTGGTGATGACTGGATCAGCCTGGATATGACTGGACGGGAACTAAAGGCTGTTAACGTTCGAACAGCTCCGCATCCGGGATTCCCGACCGATATGCAGGCACAGTTTACCCTGCTGAATATGATGGCGAAAGGGGGTGGTGTTATCACTGAAACCATCTTTGAAAACCGCTTTATGCATGTACCTGAATTGCAGCGCATGGGGGCGAAGGCTGAGATAGAAGGTAATACGGTTATCTGTGGTGATGTGGAAAGCCTGAGTGCAGCTCAAGTAATGGCAACTGATCTGCGGGCTTCTGCAAGTCTGGTTATCGCTGGTTGTATCGCTAAAGGTGAAACCATTGTCGACCGTATCTATCATATCGACCGTGGTTACGACAAGATTGAAGACAAACTGGCTGCGTTAGGCGCGAATATTAAGCGCGTGAATGAGGCGGGTTAAGAATGCTTCTTACAAAAGCCGAAATCTTAAGGTTTCGGCTTTTTTGTTTTATTAGGTAGTTCGAGTTCGGAAACAATTTTTGGTTCTTGTGTATTTGAGTGGAGTCCTTTTCAGGTCGGAATGTATTCCCACGCAGGAGCGTGGGAACGAGTTGTCGACAATTGTTTTCGAACGAACACTAGGTAGAAAACTCTACTGGAGAGATTAAATGATTGCTCTGTTGCGTATTATTGCGGTGGCAATTTTCGCTGTGCTCATGTTTGTGTTTGGCTGCGGGTATTGTCTGCTGAGTCCGCGTAATCCGAAAAACGCGTTTGTGATTGGCCGCCAGTTTAGTCGGATGGCACGAATCTTTGGTTACAAGTTGGAATTGCGCCTTCCCGAAGGGGCATATGAACAGGGACAGCATGTTTATATTGCCAACCACCAGAACACATGGGATTTGTTTACTGTGTCTGCAGCAATTACGCCAAAGGCAGTGACAGTTGGAAAAAAGAGTCTGGTCTGGATCCCTCTGTTTGGTCAAATCTACTGGTTGACCGGGAATATCCTTATTGATCGCTTTAATCGCTCTAAGGCGGTGGGAACCATTGAGCAGGTTATCAACCGAATGAAGGAGAGTGATCATCTTTCCGTCTGGATGTTCCCGGAAGGAACCCGTTCCCGTGGCCGCGGTCTGCTGCCGTTTAAAACAGGCGCTTTCCACACGGCTATCGGTGCTGGAGTGCCGATTATTCCCATCGTATGTAGCACAACCCAGGGTAAACTAAACCTGAATAAGTGGGACAATGGCCATGTAATTGTTGAAATGCTGCCGCCGATCAGTACTGAGGGCTGTGATAAAGCTCAAGTGCGTAAACTGGCTGAGACGTGTCGTGAGCAGATGAAAGCGAAACTGGAACAACTGGATGCGGAAGTAGACAGGCTGAATGCGGCTTAAAGCTTAAACAATGTTCGATTACAGAGTGCTTCGCTTTGAGAATACAGAAGCAGGCTTGTTTATGATATTAAGCAGCCTGCTTTTTTCTCGATTCTGTATTCTCAAGGGAGCTTGAGACCGCTCTGTATTCTTTTCGTTAACTGCGAACTGCAATCGCCTCAATTTCAATCTTCACATCTTTTGGAAGGCGTGCTACTTCCACACATGAACGGGCCGGGTAATTGGCCACACCATGCTCATCAAAGAAGTTACCGTATACTTCGTTTACTGTACCAAAGTCGTTCAGGTCTTTTACAAATACCGTCATTTTCACGATATCGCTCACCGACAGACCGGATGATTCCACCACGGCTTTTACGTTATCCAGCGACTGGCGTGCCTGTTTGGCTACATCCTCATCAATGATTTCACCAGTGGCCGGGATCACTGGGATCTGGCCAGATGTCATTACCATATTGCCCAGATCCACACCCTGTACATATGGGCCGATAGCGGCGGGTGCATTTTCTGTGTGTAAAACTTTAGTCATTGTAATTATTCCTTTTTAGTGCGTATAGCGTGCAGGACAGTTTGCAACCCTACCTCTTCAAGGTCAATAGATTTGATTCAAGGTCAATAGATTTGATTCAAGGTCAATAGGTTTGATTCAAGGTCAATAGATTTGAGGTTTCTTTTGACATTTGTTCCCACGCTCTCACGTGGAAACAAATGTGGGCCTAAAGGATTCTCATGTAGGACAGAATCCCAGAATTCATTTCTGGATGAGAACTAACAAGGCTCGAAATCAATGAGGTCGATTACCCCTCAGTCATGATCTCACGAGAGAATACCTTCTCACAGTATTTGCACTTAAGCTGGATATCATCTTTCTTGGTGATGACCTTAAAGTTACTGTCAACTGGCTCACCGTGAGTGATGCAGTTGGTGTTCGGACACTTAAACACTCCAGTGATCTGATCCGGGAGAGACAGTTCAAGCTTTTTGGTTACTTCATAGTCTTCTATCTGGTTCACGGTTGCATTGGGAGCATACAGTGCCAACTGGCTGGCTTGCTCTTCAGTGATATAGGTGTTTTCAATCTTGATAAGATCTTTCGCACCGAGAGCAGAAGACGGAAGGTTCAGTCCCATGGTAATGCGCTGGTTGCTTTTATCCATATTGAACAGTTTCAACACCTTGATTCCGATATGAGCCGGAATATGGTCGATTACAGAACCATTTTTAATTGCTTCAACCTGAAGTTTTGTTTTATTCGCCATAATGATTCCTCCGACTTAAAGTTCTTTATTCAATACCAGGGCCAGCAGTGCCTGTCGCGCATAGACACCGTTTTCTGCCTGCTGGAAATAGTAGGCATGTTGAGTTTTATCCACATCAGTGGTGATTTCATCCACTCGTGGTAGCGGGTGCAGTACTTTCAGGTTGTTTTTGGCTTCAGTCAGCATCCTGGCATTCAGAATAAATGCTGATTTAATATGCTGGTATTCTGATTCGTCAAAACGTTCTTTCTGTACCCGGGTCATATAGAGAACATCCAGATCGGGGATCACACTTTCCATATCGCTGTGCAGGCTGTAAGGAATGCCGGCTTCATCCAGTTCTTCATAGATGTAATCTGGCATCGCCAATGCGTCCGGAGCGATAAAGAAGAAGCGGTTGTTGTCGAATTTTGCCAATGCCTGGGTCAGTGAGTGAACCGTGCGGCCGTATTTCAGATCACCAACTAGTGCCACATTCAGGTTATCCAGACGACCCTGGGTTTCGTAGATAGAAAAGAGATCCAGCAGAGTCTGGGTTGGGTGCTGGTTTGCCCCGTCACCGCCGTTAATCACCGGTACGCCGTTAGAAAATTCTGAAGCCAGACGTGCAGCGCCTTCTTGTGGGTGGCGCATTACAAAAGCATCAACGTAGGAAGAGATAACCTGTACCGAGTCGGCCAGTGTCTCTCCCTTCTTCGCGAGCGACGTGTTGCCGCCGTTATCAAAACCGATAACTGTACCACCCAAACGCTGGATAGACGTTTCAAAGGAGAGGCGGGTACGGGTTGATGGTTCAAAGAAACAGCTTGCAACTACCTTGTGTTTAAGCAGTTCCGGATTCGGTTCAGCCTTTAGCTTGCCTGCGGTTTCGACTATCAACTCAAGCTCACTTCGGTTTAGTTCCGGAATGGAAATGATGTGTTTATTAAACAGCGAATGCGCCATGGTTCTCTTCCCTCTTGCTTATTCGTTGAAAATGTATCTGTTAAAGAATTTCTGTTAAAAAGTATCCGCTAAATTCATGTCTGATTTAGGCTAATAATAGGCCAAAAAAAAGCCCCCTAAACAAAGGAGGCATTTTTTAGAAACCAGAAATAATAGAAAACGAAACAACAACCAGCTCTGGTCGGTAACCTGTTGAATTTGGGGACACCAAAAGGTTCATTTTCTATCTCTCCGTGGACAAATTGCGGAGGATTATACCCCTAATTTTTGTGAAGGCAAGCGATTGCGAAACGCTGAACCAGGGGAGTAATTAGTCTCCCAGAGTGGCAACCATAATAGCCTTAATAGTGTGCATACGGTTTTCTGCTTCGTCGAAGACGATAGAGTAGTCGGATTCGAATACTTCTTCGGTGACTTCAAGGCCGTTCATACCATATTTCTCTGCGACTTCTTTGCCGACTGTGGTTTCATCGTTATGAAACGCTGGAAGGCAGTGCATAAATTTCACATGCGGATTGCCGGTAGCCTTTATCATATCCATATTCACCTGATACGGTGTCATCACTTTAACCCGATCGTCCCACGCTTCTTTGGATTCGCCCATTGATACCCAGACATCGGTATACAGGAAGTCACATTCCTTAACTCCCTCTGCAACATCTTCTGTCAGGGTGATACTTGCGCCGGTTTTCTCTGCGATATCACGGCAGCTTGCTACCAGCTCCTCTTCTGGCCAGAACGATTTCGGTGCTACCAGGCGGATATCCATACCCATTTTAGCTGCACCTACCATCAGTGAATTACCCATATTGTTGCGGGCATCGCCAAGATAGGCGAACTTAACCTCATGTAACTGCTTGCCTCGTGCATATTCCTGCATCGTAAGGAAATCAGCGAGGATTTGGGTTGGATGGAATTCATCAGTCAGACCATTCCATACCGGAACTCCTGCATATTCCCCCAGTTCTTCCACAATAGCCTGACCAAATCCGCGGTATTCAATACCATCGTACATGCGGCCAAGAACCCGGGCAGTGTCCTTCATGGATTCTTTATGACCAATCTGAGAGCCGGACGGGCCAAGGTAGGAAACCTGCGCACCCTGATCAAAGGCTGCAACCTCAAATGCGCAGCGGGTGCGTGTTGAGGTTTTTTCAAAGATCAGTGCAATATTTTTACCTTTCAGTTTTGGTTGTTCATAACCGCCGTACTTGGCTTTTTTAAGTTCGGCCGACAGATTCAGCAAATGCTGAATTTCTCGTGGGGTGAAATCGAGAAGTTTCAGGAAGTTACGGTTGCGAAGATTAAAAGCCATTACTTGTTCCTCTTAAAAATACTTTTACGAGGGTTACCACTTATACCCGTCATAACCTTTATGAAAAATGATAACCAAATACGTTACCCTATGTGTAACGTATTTAAGGTGAAAAGTGAATAAATATCCTAAAAAAATGCAAAAATATTTACACAGAAAGAATGTGCCAGATGAATAAACCTAAGTATCCAAGAGCGATTGGGGTAATGAGTGCATATTCATCCAGCTTTTGCATCGGTTTATTACGAAAACGATAAAGCATTAAAGTGCGATCTATATCAAATTTTTAGATGCCATCCCCGTTCAACAGGGCAGCTCATGCAGCGGGCACCGCCACGTCCGCGTCCCAGCTCGTTGCCTGAAATGGTCAGTACTTCAATTCCGGCTTTATCGTATTTTTCGTTCGTATAGACATTTCGTTCATAACCGATAACAACCCCCGGCCTTACGGTGAGCACATTGTTGGCGTCATTCCACTGCTCTCTTTCTGCTTCATAGTTGTCACCACCAGTGGTGATCAGGTTCAGTTGCTCTAGCCCCAGAGCGGATTCTATCGCCTGCATATAGTTAGGCATGGCTTTAACGTCCATTTCTCCATGGCCTTTTGGTGTTAAGCGCCAGGTTTCCAGTTCCCGGTTAATTACCTCCGGATAGACAGAGAAGGTATCGATATTGATATGGGTCATCACAGTATCCAGGTGCATACAGGAACGATGTTTCGGCAGATTCAGGGCAATAACCTGGGTCGCCTGCCCGGATTCAAACAGCCTGGCCGCCAGGTTTTCAACTCCCTGTGGTGTGGTACGTTCTGACATACCGATCAGCACAGCCCCTTTACCGATAACCAGTATATCTCCGCCTTCGATATTGACATTATCGTAACTGACATTGTCGTTCTTGAAATAGCTGACAAAGTCACAAGCGGTAAAAAGAGGGTGCCAGCGGTAGATGGCTCTTAAATGGTTGGTTTCACGCTGGCGGGCTGGTTTAGTCATGGGATTTAAGGAGACTCCACCATAAATCCAGCAGGAGGTATCACGAGTAAAAAGGTGATTTGGCAGTGGATCGATAACGAAATCTTGCGGGCGGTGCATCTTCGGTAGTATGGAGGCCGAGCGAATAGGCAGCTCAGCATAGGCAAGGCCACCCAGAAGAATGGTTGCCAGGTGTTCGCTGTCCATATCTGCCAGATAGTTGCGCAAATCCCGGGCGAAGGTCGGGCCATAACGAAAATCAGATATCTGACTCTGAAGCAGCCACTGTTTCGCTGCGTCGATTGCCAGAGTCTCAACCAGAAGATCATGTAGCTGCAAAACTTCCACTCCCTGCTCTTTCAGAGTGCGAGCGAAGACATCATGTTCTTTACCGGCTTCTTCCACCGAAAGAACATCATCAAACAGTAGATCCTGGCAGTTTGACGGGGTGAGGTGGGTGAGAGATCTTTCCGGACGATGTACCAGTACCCGGTGTAATTGTCCCACTTCTGAGCCAACATATAACTTACTCATTTTGTATCCTTACGGCGTTTGGTTAAACTAGTTATGACAAGCTTGAACTAAAGATGCAAGCGCCAATTGAAAGAAGCTTAAGAGGTAGAAAGGAGAAAGATCAGCTACTATTTATATAATTATTCAGCTGCCCCTAGTATTTGCCTTGAAACCGTGCCATATTTCCCGCGAATTACTCATCTGTAAAACGTATTATCTGGAAAACTAACTACCTGGAGCACCACTATGTCTCATAAAAGATATGTCTCACGAAGATGAATACATGTCCGTTGAAGAATTGATCGACATTCAGAAAGAAGAAACCCGCGATATTATCGCTGCACTTCTTGAAGACGGAAGTGATCCGGATTCTCTGTATGAGATTGAACATCACCTGTTTGCAGAAAGCTTTGATGCTCTGGAGAAAGCGGTAGTAGAAGCATTTAAGATGGGCTTTGAAGTGCTGGAAGCGGAAGAGACGGAAGACGAAGATGGTAATCGCCTGTTGTGCTGTGACGCAACCATGGAATCGGCCCTGAATGCTGAGCTTATTGATGAGCAGGTTGAAAAGCTGGTTAACCTCGCTGAAAAGTACGACATTATCTACGACGGATGGGGTACTTTTTATGAGGGAGAAGATGCCCTGTATGACGAAGAGGGTGATGACGAGGAAGGAGAGCAGTAAGCCGTTATCTTACTGTCTAAATAACCAATCCTATGTCGACTAGTCGGCAGCTTTAAGATTTTATAACCGTATAATTAAGTAAAAAAAGGGTTGAGCGGAAATGCTCAACCCTTTTTTGTCTGTAAATTTTTTAGGATTTACAGCGCTGCAATCGCAGTCTGCTGCTCTTCCAGTTTCGCCAGTGTTTCCTTGTAGCCTTCTAGCTTCTCACGCTCTTTAGCTACAACGGCTTCAGGAGCTTTTGCAACAAAACCTTCATTGCTCAGCTTGCCTTCCAGACGTTTGATCTCACCCTGAGTCTTCTTAACTTCACCAGCCAGACGGGCCAGCTCAGCATCTTTGTCGATCAGACCAGCCATTGGGATCATCAGCTCCGATTTGCCAACCAGTGCGGTTGCACATGCTGGCGTTTCTTCGCCGGCAGCCAGAACTCGTACACTTTCCAGTTTAGCCAGAGATAGCAGAACCTGCTTGTTAGCTTCCATACGAGCAGCATCGGTTTCATTCGCCGCTTTCAGCATCACTTCCAGTGGCTTACCCGGATTGATGTCGTATTCAGCACGCAGGTTACGGATGCTGGTGATAAAGGCTTTCACCCATTCGATGTCATCCAGAGCTTCCTGGTGGAAGTTGGCTTCATTGTACTGAGGCAGATGCCTGCAGCATGATAGTGTCGCCTTCCACACCTTCAACCAGAGGCTTAATGCTCTGCCAGATAGTCTCAGTGATATACGGGATCACTGGATGCGCCAGACGAAGGGTCTTCTCTAGCACAGTGATTAGGGTACGACGAGTCGCACGCTGCTGAGCTTCGGTGCCTTTCCACAGTACGGGTTTGGTTAGCTCAAGGTACCAGTCACAGAACTGGTTCCAGATAAACTCGTACAGGGTATTGGCAGCCATATCCAGACGGTAGTTGTCGATATGCTCATTGAATGCTTTTGCAGCCAGTTCAAACTGAGATTCGATCCACTTATCTGCCAGCGAGTATTCCAGCTCTGCACCTGCTGCAAAACCGCAGTCTTTCTCTTCTGTGTTCATCAGCACGTAACGGCTGGCGTTCCACAGCTTGTTACAGAAGTTACGGTAGCCTTCCAGACGCTTCATATCCAGTTGATATCACGGCCGGTTGATGCCATCGCTGCCAGAGTAAAGCGCAGTGCGTCCGTACCATAGGCTTCAATACCATTTTCGAATGTCTTACGGGTATTTTTCTCGATTTTCGCTGCCAGCTTAGGCTGCATCATATTACCGGTACGTTCTCTACCAGAGACTCCAGATCGATACCGTCGATCATGTCGATAGGGTCCAGTACGTTACCTTTCGACTTGGACATCTTGTCGCCGTTTTCGTCACGGATAAGACCGGTCACATAAACGGTTTTAAATGGTACCTGTGGCTTGCCGTTTTCATCTTTGATGAAGTGCATGGTCATCATGATCATACGCGCCACCCAGAAGAAGATGATATCGAAACCTGTGACCAGTACATCGGAAGGGTGGAACACTTTCAGCTCATCGGTCTGCTCAGGCCAGCCCAGAGTACTGAAGGTCCATAGCGCAGATGAGAACCAGGTATCCAGCACGTCATCGTCCTGACGCAGCACGACTACCGGTGCCAGGTTATTTTGTTCACGGACTTCTTCTTCTGTTCGACCTACGTATACGTTGCCGTCGTTGTCGTACCAGGCCGGAATACGGTGACCCCACCATAGCTGACGGGAAATACACCAGTCCTGAATATCACGCATCCCACGCGAAATACATGTTTTCGTACTGCTTAGGTACAAACTGAATGTCGCCGTCTTCTACTGCCTGAGTCGCCACTTCCGCTAGCGGTGCTGCGCGTACGTACCACTGATCAGTCAGCATTGGTTCGATAACCACACCGCCACGGTCACCGTATGGTACGGTCAGTTCGTGATCTTTTATTTCATCCAGCAGGCCAAGCTCTTCAAATTCTGCAACCACTGCTTTACGTGCAGCGAAACGCTCCATGCCCTGGTATTTTTCTGGTAGCTCAGTGCTGTAAACATCACCTGGCTTCACCATTGCTGTTAAATACTTCTGCTTCAGCACGAATGTTCGCATCGAAGGTCAGAATGTTGATCATAGGGCAGCTGGTGGCGCTTACCGACTTCATAGTCGTTAAAGTCATGAGCTGGAGTAATTTTCACACAGCCGGTACCTTTTTCCATATCAGCGTGTTCATCGCCAACGATAGGGATACGACGGTTTACTAAAGGCAACATGATGTCTTTGCCATCAGATCTTTATAGCGAGGATCTTCTGGATTGACGGCTACGCCGGTATCACCAAGAACGGTTTCCGGACGGGTGGTTGCTACGACAATGTAATCTTTACCTTCCGCAGTTTTTACGCCGTCTGCTAATGGGTAGCGGAAGTGCCACATGTGGCCTTTTTTGTCTTTGTTTTCTACTTCCAGGTCTGAGATTGCTGTGTGTAGTTTTGGATCCCAGTTAACCAGACGTTTACCACGGTAGATCAGATCTTCTTCATACAGACGGACAAAGACTTCTTTTACAGCGTTAGACAAGCCATCGTCCATGGTAAAACGTTCACGATCCCAGTCTACGGATGCGCCAAGACGACGCAGCTGTTTGGTGATAGTACCGCCGGATTCACCTTTCCATTCCCAGATCTTGTCGATGAAAGCATCACGACCGTAATCGTTCTTGGTTTTGCCTTCTTCTGCTGCGATTTTGCGTTCAACAACCATCTGAGTGGCGATACCAGCGTGGTCAGTACCTACCTGCCAAAGGGTGTTTTGCCCTTCATACGCTCACAACGGATCAGGGTATCCATAATGGTGTCCTGGAAAGCGTGGCCCATATGCAGGCTACCCGTGACGTTTGGTGGCGGGATCATGATGCTGTACGCGTCTTTTGATGTGTCACCGTGTGGCTTGAAGTAGCCCTGCTCTTCCCAGTTCTGGTAAAGAGACTGTTCAATAGATTGTGGGTTGTATGTCTTTTCCATAGCGCTCTTAATGGATACTTTTTTGTTAATTCGGTAGTGAAAATGCCAAACCTTATAGGTAAATGTCCTCTTCACGA
>CAXXRT010000002.1:0-44908 GCA_963666945.2 Marinifilaceae bacterium | reverse complement strand
ATGAGTTTTTACAGATACAAAACCTTAACCTAGATAAGTCAACAGCAGATCTTAAAAAATACAAAAAGACTATTTTGGATACTGCTATTGCTGTGGGTACAGAAATAAATGCTACTGCAAAGGCTTTTTACGATGTTCAGTCTGCTACAGGGGTATACGGTAAAGATGCAGCAACAATCGTTAGTGCCGTTGGTAAATTTTCTATTGCTACAGGTGCGGACTTAAATGACACCATAAATTCAACCACTAAAGCCATGAAAGCTTTTAAGTTGGGAGCAAATGATATTGATGCTTACCTGGAGAGTAATGCAAAAACTGTTCAGGTAGGTATTACAACATTTGAGGAATTGGCAAGAGTGCAAACAGAGTATGCCGGAGCCGCATCTGGAGCAGGACAAAATGTTGATACTGCAAACAAAATATTTGCTGCCTTTACTTCTATTGCAAAGGACAGTGTAACTGCTGCTACAATGACTAAAACCGCTTTCATGGGTTTAACTCAAAAACAAACTATTGTCGGTTTAAAGGAGATGGGGGTTTCAATGTATAATACAAAAGGGCAAATGCGAGACCTTGATAAAGTACTCAAAGAAGTTGCAGCAAAATTTAAAACTATGTCGCCGAAAGCTGTTGACGAGACTATTAATAAAATAGGAGGTCCTGAAGGATTAAGAAATTTATTTGTAAAACTAAAAACTGGAGCCGACGATTTTTTTAATACACTGGAAGCTTTTGACAGCTCTAAATTTAATATTGACTTAGCTCTAAAGAATGCTATGGGAGATTTTAAAACTCTTAAAAAATTAGCAGGAAACAGATTTAATGCTGTTTTAGAAAAATTAGGAAATTTGGTTTTACCCACAATTATAAGAGGGATTGAGAAACTAAATGATTTTCTAATATGGACTGCAGATAATTTTGATAAAATAAAAACAGTTGTTGGTTATGTAGGAGGAACAATTTTAGGAGCCATCGCAATATGGAAATTGTGGACTACAGCACAAATAGCATTAAATGTGGCCATGAATGCAAACCCAATAGGGTTAATAATTCTTGGTATTGCTGCCTTAATTTCTGCAATTACCTGGGTAGTTAAAAATACTGAAGGTTGGGGTAGATCTTGGAAAGCAGTAATAACCATGATTAAAACATCTTTTAAGCAGTTTATTCTGGATCTTAAAACTGCATGGAAAATTGTTTCTTTATATTTTAACTATGCTATAGATAGAATAAAACTTTCATGGGATAAACTTGTTGCTAAATTTATGTACCGCCTAGAGATGCTTAAGCTTACATTTAAACACTTTGCACAGTATATTGGAGGTCTATTTTCTAATATTGGTAATGCCATTAAACTTGCATTTAAAGGGAAATTTGCAGAGGCTAAAAAAGCCTTAACAGCCAAAATCACTACTAAGGCAAGTGTTGAAATTGAGGAACTCAAACAAAAAAGAAGTACTCAGCTTAAGGAGTTTGAAGACAGAAAAAAACAGCTTGTCACAAATAAAAATAATATTTATCAACAAACAATTCAACTGTATAATAAAGAGAAAAATATAAATAAAACTACTAGGAAAAATGCCATGAGTCAATTTGGCATAACATGGAAACAGAAAAAGGAAGAAGAGAAAGAAGAAAGCAAAAAGAATAATCCTTTTGCAAAAGCAAGTGGTGGAGCTGGTGGTGATGGATCCACATCTGGTACCACAACTTCAAATCCCGTTTCAAACATTGTTGGCTCTGCTAAACAGGTAAAAAACATACAGATACATATTGATGCATTACACAAAGGAGATATGATTAACAACAATAAAGAAGGTGAAAATACAACCGTTGAACAAATGGCAGATGCATTTGATAATCTTTTAATGAGAACTATTAGAAACATTGAAACTTCGTATTAACAATGGATCAGTTTTTTAAAAAAATAGATAAGCTAACTAGCATTTACTCCGTTCTTCCTAAAAAAGCCGGGGTAATTGCTGTTAACTTTTTTAAAGAAAGATTTAGGGAAAATGCCTGGCTAGATACAAGCAAGGAAAAATGGGAACCTCGCAAGCGTAAAACAAAAAGCAAAAGGGGAACACTTATTAAGTCCGGGAGATTAAAGCGGAGCATCAGGGTAACCAAAACCACCTCTGATAGTGTTACAATAGGTACAGATGCTCCTTATGCACAAATTCATAATGAAGGAGGGAAAATTGACCAGACAGTCAACGTCTCTTCGCACAATGTTAAGGTTCATTCCAGGAAGAGAAAAGGACGTACGGAATTTGTAAAAGCACATACAGTAAAGGCTCATTCCCGTAAAGTTTCTTTTATAATGCCCAAGCGGCAGTTTATGGGAAAGTCGACAGTGTTAAACAAGCAAATAGAAGAAATGTTAATTAATGAAATTGAAAACTGTTTAAAATAGATTTAAACCATGGATAAACTATATTTAAAGATACTGGATACTGTTGAAACAAAACAGAATCTATTTATTTCGAATAATGTGCCACCAATTAAGTATATTGATCTATACCGAGGACAACCACTTGCACCTCAACTCTTCGAGTTATACGATGTTCCGGCATTGTTTCTTGAGTATTCGATTAACTGGGAGACAAATATTCTTAACCTGTCGGTTCATGTTATGACGGATCAGACTCACTCCACCTCAAGTATTTCTCCAAATAAACTCTCAGGCCTTGAAATAATGACATTATATAATGTAGTTAAAGAAGTTCTAAAAGGGCTTAGCAGCGAACATACAGGAAAATTAAAACTTGTTAGTGAGCGACCTGCAGAGGCAGATGTTGTAAACTATCAGATTATTGATTTTACTTGCAGCATTGAAGAAGTTTCTTTGGAAGAAAAATATCAGGAGGGTGTTGTTGAAGCTATAAATACTAAAAAACGATTGATTTATCAAATTGATTAAAAATAAAAAAAACGCAGAGCTCTTTGCTTTGCGTTTTCTTGAGATAGAATAATAATTCTTAGATCTTAAAAGTATAGTCTGAATATTTCATTTGCTCAGAAGCTTTTGACCAATCACCATAAGGAGCAAAAACAGCGTTAGGTCTAAATGTAATATCTTCTCCTTTATGAAAACATCTAACCGTTATCGCATTTATTTCTGAATCCTTAACTAACTCTTCAATAGTCCAATATTTTATATGTTTTTCTAATTCTTTATCAGTGATAGCTTTATCAACCATTAAGTCAACAACAATCTTTTTACAATTATTAGATATTACATCTTTTATTTTGGGGGTTGTTAGTTTTAAATTTTCAGGCTGCTGATAATCTAAAATATTGCTAAAAAATTCGCGTTTTAATCCTTTCGTTAGAAATTTCTTAGAAATAGAACCTTTATCACTTAAGTTATTTAAAAATATCAATTGTTTTAAAACTGAAGGAGTTTGCCAATGTATATTATTAATACATGATATTTCAATAGAATCAATGTTTATTAATTTTTTACCGAATAAAAATTCAAATTTACCAAACTCAACAAAAGTGCTAGTCTGCCCTTTAATATTATCTCCAACAATAAAATCAATAGATATTTTTGTGCTGTCAGGTAAATTTGTTTTTCCAATTATTCTATACTGGCTATCCGTGTCTTTTAGTTTTATGTCAATTTTTAGATCAGTTGGTTTTGATAAATGTATCTTATTCTTTTTATTCTCAGTTTGACTATTATGGTTATATTCATCTACAGAAGAATGAAGATCAACAATTATTAGTAGTGTTATTAATCCAAAGATAGCTAAAAGAATAATTAAAAACCATTTTAAAAATTTTTTCATGATTAATGATGTTTTGTTAACAATATTCAAATATAGTAAATAGATTTATTAAAATAAGGACATTTGAAGTTTATGAACCTCTTCAAGCTTTTTTAATTCGAGTTTAGCATTAACAGAAAGATATGAATAGAACGTTGACCGACTAACACGATAATTAGGTGCAATTATATTGTTATATACCCATTCCTGACTTACCCCTTTATTGGTATGTTCAAGTACTGTATTCTGTATATCAACAATTCTTTTCAATATGTTCTTTCTGTTATATGCCATTGCCAAAAATTTTCCGTAAATTTGTTCTTGGGTAAGGGCTACGGAGAAATTCGTGGCTTTTTTTTATTTTGCTCCTGGAGGGAGAGTCGAACTCCCTCTTCGACCGTCCAGGAGAATGTTTATTTCTGATAGGGTCACCAACCACAGTTTCCCTTTAATTTTCGTTATATTCAGCAATTGGAGTTAAACCTTCAGGTATTTCTTCTGTATCCTCTTCACCGTTGAAATATGGAAATACGTCCATAAAGGTTGTATCCGCTAAACTTGCTATTTCGTAAGGAACAATGTAATTAGCCATGCTTTGTTCCAAATTGCTAAGTGCTGTGTTTATATTTTTAGCAGCTACAAGACTAAACTGATTGCTCTTTTTCTCTCTTCCTGTTAACTCATCAGCGTCTATAATCGCAACTTTAGCTTTATACCACCTGTCGTCCGACTCATCATCAGATGGTATAATCTCTGTGATGTTAGATTTCTTAAGGTTGGTAACAATAAAAGCACCCTGTACCATTGCCTCCATTTCCTTTGTGATTCTTGCCTCAGCCTCTGTGAAATCAATAGCATCAACCATATATGCTTCAGTTACTTTACCTTCTTTACCACTTTCGTCAATTTTGACGTACTTTACTTTACATTCAAACCAATTGTGTACTCCCATTTTGTCTGTGTTTTAATTATTATTGTTTATTTCTTTCAAAACTTTCTATCATTGCTACAGCCACAGCTGCAACCTGAATAAGTTCCTCTCGATAATTTGCTAATTGTACATCATTGTTAAACAAAGGGTAAAAATGAGCTTCTAATGCAGCTTTATTAACCTCACCTACCTCTTCACCAAGGATAGCACACCATTCAACAGGACAATGATTTTGCTCACCCCATTTAGCATCTTGTCTTTGACGCTCTTGTTTTATTTCGTTAAAGATATTTTCCATAATTAGTTTGCATCTTCAAGTTTATATGTGTGTCCCTTAGGTAAACCTTCTAAGACTGCTCGTTGAATGATTTCAGTTGAGTAGTATCCTTTTACAGGCTCTTTTTGCTCTTTTAAGAACTTATCTATTGCAGCTTTAGATTTGTATTGGACTGCTTTACCATTGGGTCTTTTATAAGCGTCAATGACACCTTGGCCGTTCTGATAAACAGCCGTATAAGTAATTCTTTTTTCTTTACGTATCTGCATCTCAAAAATGAATTATAAACGGTTAAAACTAGGTTCTAATTTTCGCCATACGCCTCTTTCATCTCTCTCCTCGAAATAATAGTTGGTTGCAGTTCCGGAAACAACGTTACTCTCCTTAAATAGTTGCATGATTTCCGAATATCGTGGATCATCAAACTTTGACTCCATGTCGTAAAGTTTTGAAATACTCTTATATTCAAGATCACCCTCTTTATTGCGCTCAAGTAAAATCATTGCAAGTTGGTACATTGGGTTGTCTGTACCATCGTTCCTGTCCTTGATCCATTCTTGAAGATATTCCACCAAACGAGCTGCTGCAACATCTGCACGTTCATCGAATTTTTTAACCTTATTACTCTTAACGTACACTCTAAAACCTGAATCTTCAATTTTAAAACTTAATTGTCCAGGGTGTTTTAATTGAGAGTACTCTGTCATTACTTCTTTAAAGGCGGATGTTTCACTTGTAACAAAATCGAAAAGGCCTTTTGCATTTTCACAAACATCTTTTACCTTACCCATAATCTTATGAACGATCTCGGCACGTATTCCCTCATAAGCTTCTCTTTTCTTAATTGCCTCAGCTTTTTCTGCTTGTTTCTTCTTTGCTAGAGCTGCCTCCAACTCTTCAACTGATAAATTATTTAAATCCATGATATTAATTATTAAATATTTGTAGTATTGTTCCTTTGTTTACATTGTTTACATACAACTCTTTATTTCTCTGCCTTACTATTTCCCTGAAGGCATTTTTTAGAACGACTTTACTTCCATTGAATGGGTTAATAACAAAGTGTTCTGTATATGGGCAATCCATCTTTCCAACCGAATATGGTATTTCCTCCTGGACAACTTTGAGGCCTGCTCTTTCAAAAAGAGAAATTGCCTCCTCTTCGTTAAAGTATAATTCAACTTCAATCATGTGCATTTGTAACCTCCTTTGCATTTTTTAAACCTTCTCTTTCAAAAATTACTGTTCGTGGCATGTCGCTTATTTTAGTAGCCTTCCAGTTATACTTAGAATGCTCTTTCTTGGTCTTATCCAGTACCTTTTGAGCATGCCGCCTATATTCGGCTTGGGTGTATTCTCCATTATATGTTTTCCCCATCTAACAGGCTCCTTTCGTTTGTTTAACACTGATTTGGATACCACATAAGGATAAAAGACTTGCGTCCATTTTGGCAATAGCTTCTACTTTGCCAATGTTGTTAACAACTTTCTGCTGTCTCAGGAACTCGTTATATATGGCTCTTAGTTTCGTCTCACTGATAGCATTAAAGCTTTTACAATCGCCACCGGCTGCTCTTACAGCAATACCTTTTACATAGTTAAGAGTTACCTGTTTGTCAATTAGATTAAAGAATCCGAAGATTGATGCAATAGTTCTTTTTCTTAACCTATCCATTTTATTAGTTATAACACTATTCCTCTTGAGTGTACTTATTAAGGATTTGTATTCATTATCTGTAAGTTGTTTTACAGACTGAGTTCTACCACTGCTAAATCGAAAAGCTAAGTCGATTTTTAAATCTGAAACATCAATCATTCCAGCACCAGGCTGTTGTTTCAGTAATACATGTAATTGTTTATAGTTTCTAGTCATACTTTTAAATTTCAATTGTTTCTCCCCAGTATTTTTCCGCTCCGGATTCCCAGACAACAAAGGGTTCTCCACCACCGTATCTACTAACGGGAAGAGCCTTATAACCCTCAACTCTTATCTTAACAAAAGCATCAAAGCGAATGCGTTTTGCTACTCTTCCTTCAGGCTCTTTTCCGTCAGCATGCGATATCAGTACAAATAGTTTGTGCGGAAATTGCGAACGCAACTTCTTATAATCGTTATAATTCATTCCTGTGTATTGCACCGAGTCGATAACAACAACTTCAGGACTTTTCCGTTTCTTAAGTCTTTTTATCAGATCACTAATATTCTCTTTGTCAAGGAGCATAAACTTGCGAGAAACATCTTGCATACCCGTTGCAATTATTGCTTCCTGCATAGATTTACTTAAACCTTCCTCCAAAGAGTTATAGGCAACTTTCCCGAATTTGCACAGATACTTGCATAATTGAAGTGCAAAGCGTGTTTTCCCGTTTCCCGATGCACCCCAAATTAACCAGGATCCGCACAGTTCAGGTTTTCCAAAGCTTTCTTCCCATTCGCCCTCAAAGGGAAGTGTTACAGGGTTGTAGTTTAGTATATTATCTACGCTTAGAGCTCTAGCCATTTTTTTCCTTTTAATAGTTGATTAATCATCATTTAAACACCGTTTAAGCATTGCGCTTTAAGGCGTGAATCTTTCTTTTAACTCGACGTAAATCCCACTCACAATCTTCAACAACAGTTTTTATAAGTTTTCTGTCTTCTATCCCGTTTTTTACACAGATTGAAACAATATCAGCAGTTTCCACTCCATCAAGCTCTATAAATTTTCGACCTATCCTGGAATAAATCTCTTTGTAACCTTTCTTATTTAGCTTCAGACCACGTCTTATTCTTTTTTCAAGATGATCAGTTGCACACATTACTATTCCGCAATGATCTTCCAGTTGATTGTAAAGAGTAATGAAAAAATACATTACCTGGTCACTTAACTTGTCAGCTTCGTCCATTATTACCAGAGGGGTTTCCTGCATCTTTAAACCTCTGACAACTTCATTCATCATTTCACCTACAGTATAACCACTGTAATCTCTTCCCATTGCAGTTAAAAGTTCCTGCATAAACATCTTTCTATTCCAATACTCATTACACTGTAGCATATACACTCTTTTATTTTGTTGAGTGAAATGTCGCATAGCAAAAGTTTTACCACTGCCTGCGTTGCCTGTTATTGCAAAAACATTGCTATACTCCTGGGCATCTTCAAGGCACTCGTAAAGCATCTTGAAATTACTAGTCTCAACTGCAGTCCAGGCTTTCAATGAAAATCCAATTTGTGATGCGATATTTCTCCACATGCTATCGTTTATCAATTCCCAGTTACCTTTTAATACTTGGGTGATTGTTGCGGAACTTACCCCCTGCAGACTGTTTGCTGCACGATTTTGGCTGTCGTATCGCTCGCAATACGATTTTAAGGCCTCTGTGATTTGTTTTTTCTCCTGTGTCTTCATAATTTTGTGTCTGTAATTTTGTTTATAGAATGTACTTGGTACTACATTCTGTCGTAAATGCTAACACTCTCTTTTTCTAAGGGGTGTTGGTCATTTACCTTATCTAATAACTTATCAATTTCATCATCGTTACCTAATGCTACTGCATTGCTAATCTCCTTCTGAATCTCTGCGATACCTTTAGTTCTCTCTTTTTTCGCCTTACGTCTTATTATCTCAGGATTTTTGCGAGAAGCTATTGAGGTTTCAAGTCCTTTAATTCGTGGGCTATTCATTCCATGTTGCTCTGGAAGTAAGTTCTGATCCTCAAGAATCTCATTCATTTTATCTCGGTTATTAATCCTAATCTCACGTTTCATTTCTTCTATCTTCTTGATGTAAGCAGATTCCCAATCTTCTTGCTCCTGTATGCCTCTGTGAATTTCAATTTTCTCTTTAGCTGAACATACATATCTTAAACCTCTGCTTGTCTCATCATACAGATAAACTCGACTACGATCGGTAGGATCATACTTTACAACAAACTTTCTGTCCACATTATCGGCCAACCATTGAACATCAGGTAGATCTCTCTTATAGACCATATAATTGTATTGTTGTTTGTTTTCTGTGAATTTGATGCCATAAGCAGAAACCCTCACTTTGTTTTGTCTAGTTATACAGAATAGTTCAACCATATCAACAAGACCAATAGCAGCAGTTGCACTGTTAACACTCTCCCTATACATTTCTATGCGAGGTTTGCCTGTTTTATGATGTGGTGCATTGTTCCACTGTTCACGACGTTTTAGATAAGCATCCTTGATTTGCTGAAGATTCGGTAAGTTTTCTTTGTTAGCTAGAATATGCTCAAGGTTTGCTCTACTTTCTTTATCGTGGGCAGTAATGTTTTGACCAGTAAAGAACCAGTCACGCTTTAAAAACTGGCTTTGAAATCTACCAAAAGCACTTTCTATTGTTTTACTTTTACCATTATATGGCTGAGTCTTAATAGCTACATGGGCAAGGCGATTTAAAAAGTCTGTACTTTCAAGTTTTTTATGTCCTCCTTGGTTATCGTAAGTGATTTGGTAAGGCTTATGTCCTGAAAATTCAAGTGCCATTTTATAGGCTTCATGCTGAGCTTTATAATCTTCGTTTTTACTTATGCAGTAACCTAACATCACCTCGCTGTAGGTATCCATAACCTCATAAACAGATATTGTAGCAATCTTGCCATTTTCGTCCAGATAGTAATAGTTAAGTTTTGTTCCATCAGAATACCAAAGAGAATCTCTCATTGTTGGCATTAATGTTGAATGCTGATACATAAATTTCTCTTTAGCTTTTAGCTCCCCGAAGCGAGCAGCCCACCAAAGAGGTTTGATTCCTTCAGAGTATAAAAAGTTATGTAGCGTACTTGCACTTTTTATTTCTTTCCAAACTGTATTTATATCAGTACTCAATGCTCTTTGCTCTTCAGCATATAGATTATACTCTTCCAGTAAATGTTCTTCAGATGTAATCCTTTCAATATTATTTGCCCACTGGCTAAGGAGCCATAGTTTAACTTCATCATTTAGTTTTTCTGTATTCTTGTTGCAGTATCCCTTATGAATAAATGTACTATATGACTCCTTCATATAATCACTGTGTTTCTCCTTTAATCTTCTGTGATTAGTAGGAAGAGAGTGTTTATATTTAGTTTTATCCAGGCTATTTACAGCATTACTCAAATCTTCCCATATTTTTTTTGTTGTACCACCTAATGCTCTACGTCTAGCTTTACGATCTGTAAAAACGGTATGTACGGCATTCATAACAATAGAATTATTGTAATACTCAAGTTGAGCCTCTTGAGGCAGGTAACGTTCATTTTCATTACCAAATCTGTGGTATTGAAAGAACTTTAAAGCTTTTGCATCATGTTGAATATGTTTCAAAAGTTGGTTTTCCTTTACAAGTTGATATACATTACCTACGCGGTTTACTATTTCAGATTTAAACCTCTCTGGCATACTCTCAAAATCAACAAGGGCAGGTGTATTTCTGCAGGCTTTGCGCAATACCTGAAGATGTTTACGTCCTGTCAAACTTCTATAATTAGAAAAAGACATTATTTCACCTTCACCGTAGAGCCAACCTCCGTGTACACACAATCTATTTTGATACCATTCTACCATGATTATTTTCTTTTTTTGCAGACACCGGGGACTCGAACCCCGGTGTCTGCCAGTCAGTAAAAAATGTTAACTTTGTTAACCCTAAAAACAATTGTTAAACATTTAATTTTATCTATTATGCTGGATCAGTTATACCAATTTCAAGGATTAATTTTAATAGAGGACACTAACAAAATCAGATTTAAAGAATATTGTAAAAACACAACTAATTTTCTTAAGTCATTTAATGCCAGTCAAGGCAATAAGAATAATTCTGAGAATGTTGTAAATGGAAATATCCCAATATCAAAGTCCTCTATTCCTTATTCCTTTATTGGTACTTACAGGGAATGTTGTCTGTTTCGCCAAGCATTAAGTATTTACGCCCAATGGGGCTTGTTGCAAGTACCAAACCTATTCGACCCATTTGTCGCATATAACAACTCCTTTCTTGAGAAGTTAAACGAATTTTGTGATTAGTTTTTTTCCTGAATCTTAGAAAATTATCCATAAATATTGTATTTGTTGTTAGTACTATCTTTAATTTTTTCTAGATGGAGGTGGTAAAGTTTTATCGCCTCTTTTTCCTTGCGTTCATTTTCTCGATATAGCCTTATTTTATTGAAAAGTATTTGAAGTATATTTTTCATTTTATACTTTCTTTATTCAAAATCCTCAATACCTTCAGCTTCGTCCTCCAGTAGTTCCTTAGCTCTTTTGCGAATATTCATTCCAAGCTTTGAGTTGTTGACATACTTGAGAGCCTGCCTTACTGTCTGAGTGGTTGTATTTAACTCATCCGCTATCTGCTGTTTTAAGTAAGACTCAAGTAATATCTCCCTTCGTACTATTTTTCTTCTTCGTCCCATACCTGTTTTTATTATTAATAATTTTTCATACATTCGTTGTTAAAACAATTATTTGTTACAAATATATTCAGAATATTCTGAATAAAACAAATTTTAAATGGAGAAAAATACAGAAATATCTGAACGAATACTACAAATACTTGATTACTTGGGTATTACTAGAAATGTTTTTGCTAAAAAACTTGGATATGCTCGTTCTCAGGCAATTTACGATATAATTAACGGCAAGGCTAATCCTAGCTTTGATTTTTTCAATAAATTATATATTTCAGAATATTCTGAAATAATTAATCCAACGTGGCTATTAACAGGTAAAGGGGAAATGCTCATTGAAGAAAAACCTGTTTCAATTGTTGAAACAGGTTCGTTACCGCAAGGGGCTGTTCCATATTGGAATCTTCCTGTATCAGCAGGTCATAGCGTAGAAGAGATTATCGGTGCTACAAAACCGACTGGATATATAAAAGATTTGCCTGGCATTGATGTCGCAGAAAACATATTACCTGTATCTGGTATGTCAATGGAACCTGAAATATCTAATGGTGCTATAATAGGTGTGCGAAAAATGAATAACTGGGACACTCTTAATACAGAAAGAATATATCTGATTATTACCCATGAAGACAGAATGATCAAACGTATAGAACCTGATTTTGAAAATGAAAATATTTTATGGTGTGTTAGTCCTAATTACCCACGTTTTAAAATATATAAATCCGATATTATAGAAATACAAAGAGTTTGCTTTGTATATAATCCAAAATAAAACCAACTTTAAAAGTATAGTTATAAAAGCTATGAAATCGAATTAATCATGCATAGTCTGAAACACACACAAAATAAAATACGTATCCTTAATTATTTATAATCAATTGTCATTGAACTACAGATGCTTATATTGCTACAGTATTCTGTTTTCAATATTGTTTCGGTGGTAATAAAGGGTATCTTAAACATGTTTTTGCCTGTTTTTTAGTATTATTATGGCAATAAAGTATTTTAAAAAGGCTTAAAAATACCATGTTTTGAAGAACCAATTGAAGAACCAATTGAAGAACCAAAGACATATTTTAGCAAAATAAGAAACAATCAAGATTTACCATTTCAACAATAAAAAAGCCCCAATTAAGGAGCTAAATATATTATTGGATAGATATGTCGAAAGTGGTTTGATATCGGCTTAAATCCCTTTAAAAACAGCGTTTAGCGGAAAGTATTATGCCATCTATGTGTAAGAAGTTATTCAACGATACAAATAATCAGCCAATCATTAAACAACCAAATCCGGTATTAACATTTTTAGATCTGAAATTAAACCAAAATTAAACTAATATACACATTTCGTTTTACTCTCAAATTCTCGTTTAATCTTTGTTATTATTAATAAGCATGGGGGGTTTAGCGGTTTTTGCTAATATTATATTTTTACACATTTCGTTTTACCCCCTCTAAATAGTTGAAAAATCTACTGTTGTTGTTCTTTCTATTATCCATGAAATAAAAATTATTGAAAAGGAGTTAGGGTATTCTATAGTAGATAATTTCAGGAATAATAAAACCCTGACTGCAGAGACTTATAGCGATGATATTATAAGTTTATTTAGAGAGCAGTTTAATGAAATTATAAAATTGAGCAGTTCAGTTTATCTTCCATTTTATATATGTGAATTAATTAAACATCCGGATATTGATCCTGTTAAAAGTATCGCTAATATATATATTGAATGTGAGGCGTGGCTGAAAGCTAATAATCTGTCAGTCATGAAAGAGAAAAATTAATCTCATTTTTTATTGCTTATCCGGGTGCAGATATAAAAGTATCGGGTAATGTTTTAGATTTTGTTAATGCCTATCCTAAAGATGGTGGAGAGAACAATAAGTTGGCATAATTGAATAAAGAGCTAAATCCTGTCATGAATGAAGGAGCTAATCTTATGGTGAGAAAGGCTGTAAATAAGTCTTTATCTAAAGATGAAATTGATAATATTGAGAAAGAAATTGCCTGTCTTTATGAGAAAGAAAATAAAATAAGACTTGATTTTCTTAAGCAAAATCCTTCCTCTATTGCCGCTTTATGGCTGGCAGAAGATATGATTATTCGCTCTCAAATAGAGATGGATGAGGTAATAACGTATTTGGAAAAAGTAGATGAAAAAATATTACAACAATTCTTATTATAAAGCTTTAAAAACAAGAGTAGAAGGGTATTTAAAAACTAAAGCCGGAAATGTTGTTGATTTTAAAACAAATCATACTATTGATGGTAATGTTTTTGATATTAAAAGTTTAAGAGGGAAATATGTGATTATGGATTTTTGGGGAACATGGTGTGGAGCTTGTTGTGCTGGTATGCCTCATTTATTAGAGTTTAGAGATAAGTATATTGATAGATTAGAAGTCATAGCCGTTAATTGTGGAGATACAAAAGACATATGGTTGAAATCTCGTTATACTGAGGATTTTAATTGGATTCATATAAAATCCGATAAGAAGGACAACAATTTTGTAAATATGTTTAATGTACAGGGATATCCGACAAAGATATTTATAGATAAAGAAGGAAAAATTGTATTTAGGTCAGTTGGAGATGGTAAAGAGTTTTATGAAAAAATTGAAAATTTAATTACTAAGTAAAATTAATTGTTTAAATTACAATTCCTATGTGATTTCAGGGCATCTACCATTTTGTGGATGCCCAGTTTTTTGAATTATCCCCCAAAAAAACATTACTTTAGCATTAGGAATGTTTAAAAGGAAATTATAGGAAACAATAGGATAAATAAACAAACTTTTGAAAAATAGTTTAAGAATACGAATCCTTATATTACAATGCTCTTAGTTTTCTTAATGATAGTGAGGCTTCAAAGGATGTTGTCAATGATGTGTTTGAGAATTTATGGTCTAAAAATAGCGAGTTCGATTTTTCATATCCCATAAAACCTCTTCTGTATAAAATGGTTCAACGTAATTGTGTTGATTATATAAGGCATAAGGAGGTTAAAAAGAAATACGAGTAATAGAAGGGAAATAAATTTAATATTTAATAAGGATATCATTTATAGAAATCTGTTAAAGTTTTCCTAAAAATACTTAATTTACATATTTGCTTAACTTTTTTTATTGTATTCTAAAAAATTATTCAATTAGTTTAGCGACAGATTAATGATAATAAGCACAAATTATTAATAGAGGGGACGAGACTGGTGTTTCACCTGGTCTTCAAAACCAGTAACAGATGGATAAAACCAGCTGTGGCAGGTTCGATTCCTGCCTCCTCTGCCAGTAAAATAATTTGCTGCCTAAACACTGAATTGAAATGAATTCATTTAGGGAAGAGTTTAAAAAACTTCCGGGTGTCGATAAATTTATTTGTTTGCCTGAGGTTAAGCAAATGATTGCCCAATATGGGGAAGATCCCGTGAAGTACGCCACAAGACATGTTTTAAGTGGCTTTCGTAATGATATTTTAAATGGCGCTAAAGCTCCGGATATTGAGACTCTTGTTGAAAGGGTGAGGTATCTTTCTAAAAAAATTACCTCTAACAGTCTTAGACAGGTAATTAATGCATCGGGTATTGTAATACATACTAATCTTGGTCGTGCTCCCATGGGAGAACATTTGCTGCAAAGTATTACCGATGTGTTAAGAGGATATAACAATCTTGAATTCGATTTATTAAAAGGCAAAAGAGGGCATAGAAACGATCATGCTGCTGATATCCTTAAGTACCTGACCGGAGCAGAGGATGTGGTGGTTGTGAATAACAACGCTGCGGCGGTAATGCTTATTTTAAAGACTTTTGCAAAGGACAAGGAGGTTATTGTATCCCGGGGAGAGCTTATAGAGATTGGTGGATCGTTCAGGATTCCCGAGATAATGGCTGCCTCTGATTGTAAGATGGTGGAAGTGGGTGCCACCAATAAGACTAAGATAGAAGATTACAGGGATGCTATTTCCGATGAGACTGCTATCTTGTTTAAGGCCCACAAATCAAACTACGTGATTAAAGGTTTTACCCATGAGGTTGAACTTGAAGAGTTGGTCGATCTTGGTAATAAAAACAACATCCCGGTTGTTTACGACATTGGTTCTGGTCTTTTAAGAAAGGTCGATAAGGATGCCTTGAAGAATGAACCTGACGTTAGAGAGGCTCTTGATACAGGAATTGATATTATTTGTTTTAGCGGGGATAAACTTTTAGGAGGTCCTCAGGCTGGTATTATTGCCGGTAAAAAGAAATATATTGAAAAGATCAAGAAAGAACCTATGATGAGGGCTCTTAGGGTATGTAAAACCACATTGGCTTTATTGGAAACCGCCTGTAGTTATTATCTGAATGATAAAGATCTTTTTGAAAAAAATATACTATTTAAAACACTTAATAAGTCTAAGGACGAGATCAGGGAGACTGCTGAATTGTTGAAAGCGGAGCTTGATTCATTAGGAATCAGTTCTGAGATAACCGAAAGCAAGGCTCAGTATGGAGGAGGAACTTTACCCGATCTTGGAATAGACAGTTTTTCAGTAAAACTTAATTTCGATATTCCAAAATCTAACCAGAAAGGTAAGGGTAAAGAGTTGTATCATGCTTTATTGCAGCAGGAAAAACCGATTCTTTCAAATTTAATTAGCGGCTCCATTTTTTTCGATGCTCTCACTCTTGAAAAAGAGAGTATCAAGGAGATCGCTGCTGCAATTAATGATGCTTATGGTGGGGTGATTAAATAGTATTAATCTTATTTATTTAACAATAACTTTTTATTAGGAGGAAAATTATGTCTGATTACAGAGAAATGTGGTCTGAGATGGGTATTGATTTAGCCGCTCACGATGGATTACTTAATGTTTTAGGTGAGGCTTATCAACAAATATTTTTAACTCAAAATAACCGTCCAAAGGGAATGGAGTATTTTGATTTTGTAATGAGTGAAATCCATGGTTTAAGAATTAAGGAGCTTATGGATGCACGCAAGGAGGGAAGAAAAGTTATAGGTACCTTTTGCGTGTTTGTTCCTGAGGAATTGGTATTGGCGGTTAACGGAATACAGGTGGGGCTTTGTGCAGGTGCAGAATTGGCCTCTGAGGCAGCAGAACAGTATATACCAAGAAATACCTGTGCCCTTATTAAGTCGGCTTTCGGATTCAAGCTTGCAAAAGTTTGTCCTTATATCGAGGCTACTGACTTAATAGTGGGAGAGAATACATGCGATGGTAAGAAAAAAGCATATGAGGCTTATGGGAAGATAGTTGATAACCTGTATGTTATGGATCTTCCTCAGATGAAGTCGCAGTCGGGAAGAGAACTTTTAAAGACAGAATATAAACGTTTTGCAAAACAACTGGAAGAGATTACAGGAAATAAAATAACTATTGAGACTCTTAAAAAGGGTATTAAGATTGTTAATGAAAAAAGAAAGGCTATGTATAGGTTGTCTCAGTTAAGGGCAGCTCTTCCAGCTCCTATTTCGGGATTGGATGCTTTATTGGCTAATCAGGTTTTCTTTTACGATAATCCAGAAAGATTTACTGCTTCTGTAAATGCTATTTGTGATGAGCTGGAACAGAGAATTGCCGACGATGAAGGGGTGTTTACTAAAGATACTCCAAGAATCATTGTATCAGGTTGCCCAATGGCTGTACCTAACTGGAAGTTGCCTCATGTTATTGAAACATCGGGTGCTGTAATCGTTGGTGAAGAAATGTGTACTGGTGAAAGAGGTACACAGTTCCTTGTTGAAGAGAATATGGAGACTGTTGATGAATTAATCGATGCTATTGTTGACAGATATTTCAAAATAGACTGTGCTGTGTTTACACCAAACAACGACAGATTAGAGCATATAAAAGAAATGGTGAAAAAATACAATGCAGACGGTGTTATTCACTATGGTCTTCAGTTTTGTCAGCCATATGCTCACGAAGCAATGGGAGTAGAGAAAGAACTTGAAAATGAGGATATACCTACATTGACTATTGAAACTGACTATAGTCAGGAAGATATGGGTCAGTTAAAGACAAGGGTTGAGGCATTTGTAGAAAGATTAAGAGACTAATTGAATATATTTACAGGCTACAAGTTAATATGTAGCCTGTAAACTTAATAATATTACAATGATTAATGCAGGGATAGATATAGGCTCCAGAACCATTAAATTGGTTGTTATTGAAGATGGAAAAATTACAGAAAAGAGAAAAATAGAAAACTCTTTTAATACAGTAGAAAATTGTAAAGATATCCTTAAGGATGTAAAATACGATAATATAACGGCAACAGGCTATGGCCGTCATTTATTTAATGAGCATTTCGGCTCTAATGTGATAAGCGAAATAAAGGCATTCACTACTGGAACACATTACTTATTTCCCAATTGTAGGACTATTCTTGATATAGGTGGTCAGGATACTAAAGCCATTTCAATGGATTCCAAAGGAAGGATAAGGAAGTTTGAGATGAATGATAAGTGTGCAGCGGGGACAGGAAGGTTTTTAGAGATAATGGCAATGGCATTGCGTTTCTCCTTACAGGAATTCGGGGACAGGGCACTGGAGTCTGAAAAGACAGAAAAGATAAATAGTATGTGTACTGTCTTTGCTGAGTCAGAGGTCGTTTCACAACTTGCAAGAGGGGCAGAAAGGGCTGCTGTTGCTAAGGGTATTATGCAGTCGGTTGTCAATCGCTCAATAGCACAGTTGAAAAGAGTAGGGATAGATAGCGATATAGTTTTTGTGGGTGGCGTTGCTTTCAATAATGGAATAGTGAGATTACTGGAGCAAAGTCTCGATACTACTCTGTTTATTCCGGAAGATCCACAGATAGTTGGTGCACTGGGTGCTGCTTTGTCTAATTAGAATCATTTAGTAGCTTTGGTCATTACTTTTTAATACAGAAATATTGGATATATTCTTTTAATATATCTTTAACACTATTATTAAAAAAACTTAAATATTAATTGTGTGATGTAAATAATTCATAAGCTTTTAATAAATTTAAAAACCATAATAATGAAATTGTTTGCAGACAGTATTTATTGTGAACAATTTATTTATAACAATTCAAATAAACATTTTATGAAGAGATTAAATTTATTAATTGCTTTAGTCTTGCTTACTATGGGTTTGTGTGCCCAAAACGGAAAGGCTAAAAAGGCTAAAATGACTAAAGTACAAAAGCCTGTTCTTATAATGGGAGAGACCGGTCCCGTAAAAACTGAAGCATGGGGATTAGCGCATCCATCTGTTTATGACTGGAATCAGGACGGAAAGAAAGACCTTATTATAGGGGAATTTGAAGGTAAAGCAAAATTCCGTGTTTACCTTAATGTAGGGACTGATTCAAAGCCAGTATTTTCTGATAAATGGTTCTACGGTCATAAAGCCGATGGTGAGGAACTATTTGTAACAACTGGTTGATGTATCGGTATAACTCCACAGTTTGTGGATTTAAATAACGATGGATATGCTGATATAGTATCAGGAAAATATTATCCAAACAATGTTACATGGTTTAAGGGTAGCAAGAATGGTTTCCAGGATGGCGTTGAGCTAAAAGAGGAAAGAAGAAAGATAGAAAAAGGGGAAAAGAACAAACGTCTGGGCATAAGTATGTATAAGTGTACTCCAAGGTTTGCCGATATTGATGGGGATAAGGATCTTGATCTTTTTGTTACTGACTTTACGAGTGTTTATTTGAATAAAAATATTGGAACCCCTGAAAATCCTGAATTTAGAAGACGCGAGTTTATTAAAACAACTGCAGGAGATACAATTGGAGGTTCTTCTCCTACTGTTGCCATTGTTGACTGGGATATGGATGGAATAAAGGATCTTCTGGTTGCTGATAATGAAGATTCAAGTATTTCTTTTTACAAAGGTAATGGAAATGGTATTTACGAGCCTGGCAAGCCAATATATAAGAATAAGAAAAATAAGAAATTTATTCCAGGTTCATCTTACTGGATATTTCCAACAGATTGGAATAACGATGGTAAACCCGATTTACTTGTAGGTTCCAAAATAGCCTATAAAGATGGAAAGATTGATAAAGAAATGAATACACAGAAGGGTTTCATGGAGAATTTGAGAAAAGGTATGAGTAGAGAAGAACTGATGAAATTCTATAAGTCAATGAAAAAATTACGGACACGTTTATCTTTTATTAGGTAAAATAATAGAATATGAATTTTATAGTATCTCTATTGAGATAGTTTTTATAAATATAATTTTATTATAACCTTCGGAACCAATACTTCGGAGGTTATTTTTTTATCTGAAATTATTCCCTAAATGTTAAAAATCTTTTAAATACAGTGAAAGAATGCCCTGTGCCCCTTGGGATACTTGCTTAATATTAAATAATAATATATTTTAGTGATCGGATAATCAACATTATTGATTTTGATACAGAGGGGATGGAACTGGTGTTTTCACCTGGTCTTCAAAACCAGTAACAGATGGATAAAACCAGCTGTGGCAGGTTCGATTCCTGCCTCCTCTGCAATTATATATAGGGCAACAGATTCCTTCCTTTATATTTCGTTTTAAATTTTATATCGTATGCAACATTTTATCATCGGTACGGCAGGGACATATTGATCATGGAAAGACTAGTCTTTTAAGGGCTCTGACAGATATAAACTGCGATACTCACCCGGAGGAAAAAACGAAGGGGTATAACCATAAATCTTGGTTTTGCTTATTTAAAAAACATCCGATGGAAAATCATCTTGCATTTATTGATGTCCCGGGTCACCATAAATTTATAAGTAATATGATTTCCGGTGCATCGGGTATAGATTTTTGTGATGTTGATTGTTGCAGCCGACGATGGGAGTAATGCCCCAGACTATAGAGCATCTAAAAAATATGTAGTCTTCTGGGAATAAAAAAACGGTATTGTCGTCATAAATAAGAAAGATCTGGCCGATGAGGAACAACTTGAATTGTGCAGGGAAGAGATTGCTGAATTTTGTAGAAGGCACTTTTCTTGAAGACAAACCTGTGTTTGCAGTTTCTTCTCACACAAAAGATGGAATACCTGAGCTGAAGGAGTATCTTCTTAAACAGGATTATGAGCTGGCATTAAGGGAGAAACAGGATTATTTCAGGATGTATGTCGACAGGGTATTTAATGTAGAGGGATTCGGCGCCGTAGCAAACCGGTACGGTGCTTGCTGAAAAGCGTTGGTGTAAATGAAAGTATAAGAATATTGCCAGCTGATAAGGAGGTCAGGGTACGTCAGATTCAACGTCATGGGGAAAACCGTTGATATTGCCCCCCAGGGAACAAGGGTTGCTATTAATCTTACCGGAGTAAAGAAAAGGGATATTAATATAGGTGATATACTTACCAGATTCCCTCTTCCCAAAAGTGATAAGATAGATGTTAAGATATCCCTATTGGAAGGTTCTCATAATATTTCCGATAGATTCGATGCCATATTGCTTATTGGTACTAATAAGATGTCTGTAAAAGTTAAAATACTTAGTGCCAAAGTAGATAATGATGATGAGGTATTGGCTCAGATATATCTGAATAAGGATTGGTATTTTGTAAAGGGCGATCATTTTTATTTTAAGAAATTCCTCGTCGAATATGACTATAGGTGGAGGTGAAGTTATCGATCCCCTTCCTCTGAATCATAAGAAGAATTCACAAAAAATTATCAGAGTCGTTAACTGCCATTGCCGACAGCAAGCTGAGGTATATGGAGATAAAGACTAAGGAAAATATTGCAATTACCGATATTGAATATTTCGAAAAGACTCTTCAACTCAAGGAAGACAAGATAATCGAAATAATTAAAGAATCAGATAATATTGAGGTTATTAAATCAAGACTGGGGGATAGTCATGTGGTTGACAGGAAAGTTTATGACGATTATTACAGATACAATAATCAAGCAAATGGATAAATACCATAAGACTAATCCTTTAAGCATTAATGGCGTTTCCAAAAAGAAGATAGCGGAATTTACCAAAGATAACAAAACCCTATAGAGACACCGTTTTCCAATGAGAAAATTGCTTACAATTATTATGGATGGTCTTGAAGAGAAAGGAAAGATCGTCAGAAATCAAAATAATTGGAAGTTAGCAGGACAGAGGACAGAAACTGAGCGACAGGGAGAAAATCTCAGATATCTATTGTTGAGAGAATGATGGAAGAGAGCGGAATAACTAATATCGACCTGGAAGATCTGGGAATGGGAGGCTAAGCAAAAAGGAATTGATGAAAGAACCTTTAAGTATATTATAAAGTATCTGGGGGAATTGAATAAGATACTTAGGCTCGGTCCTGTTTGTTTATTACGGGAAATCGTTAAATACTGCCCGCAATATCCTGGTTGAGTATCTGAAGAGTAATGACGGAGGAATTACAGTATCTGCATATAGGGGACCTTTTGGGTGCCAACAGGAAAATCACAATGCAGTTATTTGATATATTTGAAGGAGAGAAAACTGGTTTACCGTGATGGTGATGTAAGACTAATGCGCTAATCTTGCGCCAGTTGTTCGGGGAATTACCGGTGAAATTATTTAATCAACATAAACATATAAAACAGACTGTATTTACAAAAAAAATATAGGCTGTTTTTTGTATATGATGCTGGCATATCCAAAAGAAATAAAAAAATTACTATATTTACATATACAGTTCTGGAATGGATATTGTGGATTATGTACGTGAAGACATATATTACAATAAAATCGTAGAAGGCTATATGTGATAATTGGAAAATAAATATAAGCGAATGAAATTATTAACCTTTATATATTTTTTTACTTTTTGTGTTATTCTTTCTTCTTGCGAATCATGGTTGTTGACCAGTCCTAAAGATTCCATCTCTGCAGATGATGCTACCAGTAATATTGAAAATCTTAGCTCTGTTCTTATCTCTTGCTATGAGGCCCTTCAGGATGATGAATATTACGGAAGAGACTTTATTGTGAAATCAGAGGTGCTCTCAGACAATTGCAGAATTACAATAGCTAATACCAATAGATTTGTGAACGAATATGTTAATGCAGAGGGAGCACATATGGATTGTTGGGCAATTTGCTATACCCTTATAGGAAGGACAAATCATGTGATTACAAATATAGATAAAGTAGAAGGAAATATATTTGTCAAAAATAGAATCAAAGGTCAGGCATTATTTCTTAGGGCTCTGGCATATCACGATTTACTGAGAAGTTATGCAAGGGAGCCCGGTAGATACGTAGGCGATTTTGATCTGGGTGTTCCTTTTGTCACAAAGCCTTTTGACGGGAAAATTGATAAAAAGGTTTTTCCTCAAAGAGATAAGGTTGATGACAACTATCTTTTTGTCGAGAATGATTTATTGGAAGCATTCAGGCTGTTGGAGAATAATGATGAGGAACTAGCACCATACCGGGTTAGTGCTGTAGCAGTGAAATCTTTACTTTCAAGAGTTTACCTGTATCAGCGAAAGTGGGAAGATGCTTATAAGTCGGCCTCTTATGTGATTGAAAAGTCTGGAATAGAGCTTGAAAAAGATGATTATATCAAGGTGTTTTCTCTTCAGTCGGAATCGGTTTTTGCTGTTGCCTACACTATAAGCGAAGGATCGACATTCGATTCTTTACAGTCAATATATAGTCGTGATGACGACGGAAAAAGAGATGATGATGGCTTTGGTAACGATCTTGGTGCTGGATATGGAGATGTGGTTCCATCGGATTCCTTACTCAATAGTTATGAATCAGGAGACAAGAGATTTGATGTTTTAAGGAAAGTCAAGAAAGGAAATGAGGAAATTTACTGGAACCAGAAATTTAATGGATATGTGTGGTGCTTTTGGTGTTGACGATGTTCCTGTTTTTCGGATTTCTGAGATTTATCTGATAAGGGCAGAGGCTTATTCCAACATCCCGGAAATGGAATCACTGGCATTGGATGATTTAAATGACTTAAGGGAAGCCAGGGGATTAGTCAGGCTGGACTTGTCGGGAGAAGATTTAAAAGCAGAGATAGCCAAGCAAAGAAGGGTTGAGCTGGCATATGAAGGTCACCGCTTCTTCGATCTTAAAAGAAAGGGAATGGATATTATAAAACCTTCAGGAGAAATATTAGAGTATGCCAGTTATAAGATGGTTGCCAGAATACCAATCAGGGAGACCGATCTTAATGATAACCTTACACAGAATCCAGATTATTAATATGATGTCTATTTGTTTTTTATGACTCTGTAAATGAATTAAATAAGCTTGTATTGAAAGTTTTCATTAAAGACTTTGCGATAAGTGAATTTTTTAAATAGCAGACTATAAAAATAGCAAAATAAAAGGGGTTGAAATATTTCAACCCCTTCTTTAATTTTATGTTGTTCAGATTATTTATCTAATTCAACCATTTCTGCTCTGTAAGCTTCGATAGGCTCGCAAGTACACACTAGGTTACGGTCGCCATAACCATCATCCACTCTGCCTACACCAATCCAGAATTTGTTCTCGATAACCCATTTAAGAGGGTAAGCAGCTTTCTCTCTTGAATAAGGCTTATCCCAATCAGATGAAGTACAAAGAATGTGAGTGTGAGGAGCATTTTTAAGAACGTTGTTTGTCTTATCAACTTTACCCTCCTGTACTTCAATAATCTCGTTTCTGATTGTTTTAAGGGCTTCGATAAATCTGTCAAGCTCTTCTTTTGGTTCACTCTCTGTTGGTTCAACCATTAGAGTACCGTGAACAGGGAAAGAAAGAGTAGGAGCGTGGAAACCGAAGTCCATCAAACGTTTTGCTATATCAAGATCGCTGATACCTACCTCTTTGTTGAAGTGGTTACAATCCCAGATCATTTCGTGACCTACACGACCATTCTTACCTTTGAATAAGATTTTAAATCCAAGGTGCTCGAAAGCAGATGCAAGGTAGTTGGCGTTAACGATAGCCATTGTGGTAGAGGCTGTGATTCCCTCTTCTCCTAACATTGCAATATAACCGTAAGTAATAGGCAACAATAAAGGAGAACCATAAGGAGCAGCAGATACCTGAGACCCTTGTTTTTCACCAAGATCAATGATAGAGTGAGAAGGTAAGTGTTTTACCAAATGTTCTGCAACGCAGATAGGACCAACACCAGGACCACCACCACCGTGAGGCATAGCAAATGTTTTATGTAAGTTCAGGTGACAAACGTCAGCACCAATAAATCCAGGATTTGTGATACCACACTGTCCGTTCATATTAGCACCGTCCATGTAAACCTGACCACCATTCTCGTGAACGATATCCATCAATTCAACGATAGACTCTTCGAAAATACCGTGAGTAGATGGGTAAGTAATCATTGTACAAGAAAGATTATCTTTGTGAGCCTCAGCTTTAGCCCTGAAGTCTTCCACATCGATGTTTCCTTCATCGTCACATTTAACGATAACAATATCCATTCCTGCCATAGCAGAAGAAGCTGGGTTTGTACCGTGAGCGGAAGCAGGAATAAGAACTACATTTCTGTGTCCCTGTCCGTTTGCTATATGGTATTGTCTGATAGTCATAAGACCTGCATACTCACCTGCAGCACCTGAGTTAGGCTGTAGGGAACATCCTGCAAATCCTGTGATTACAGATAGCCACTCTTCCAATTCTTTAATTAATTCATGGTAACCCTCAGCCTGATTAACAGGAACGAATGGGTGAAGACCACCGAATTCAGGCCATGAAATAGGAAGCATTTCAGAAGCAGCGTTAAGCTTCATTGTACACGAACCTAAAGAAATCATTGAGTTGTTAAGAGCAACATCTTTTCTTTCAAGTTGCTTAATGTAACGCATCATTGCTGTTTCAGAACGGAAACGATTAAATACATCCTGTGCCATGAAATCGCTTGTTCTTAATAGTGCGTTGTCTATAGTTATTACTTCATTGATTTCTTCAACTTTAGTAGCCGATTTACCGGCAGCTTTAGCAAATATTTCAACGATAGCAGATAATTCTTTTTCCGACATCTTCTCGTCAGTAGCAATACTTACAACACCTTTTGTGAAATAGTTGAAGTTCATTTCAGCCTCAAGAGCTGCCTTTTTGATATCTTCTACATTTACACCTTGTGGAATCTCGAAAGCAACTGTATCGAAGAAGTTATTATTTAATTGCTTGTATCCTAATTTAGAAATTTCTTCAGCAAGGATAGAAGCGCTTGAGTGAATGTGTTTAGCAATTCTTACCAAACCTTCTTTTCCGTGATATACACCAAAGAAACCTGCCATAGAAGCCATTAAAGCCTGAGCAGTACAGATGTTTGATGTAGCTTTTTCACGTTTAATATGTTGTTCTCTTGTCTGAAGAGAAAGACGAAGAGCAGGATTACCCTGAGCATCAACAGTAACACCGATGATACGACCAGGAATCATTCTCTTGTATTCAGCACGACAAGCAATATATCCTGCTGCAGGTCCCCCGTATCCCATAGGAATACCGAAACGCTGAGTAGTACCACATGCTATATCTGCATCCAATTCTCCTGGAGCAGTCAATAAAGCTAAACTCATCAAGTCGGCTACAACACTAACCAATACTTCATTTTCGTGAGCCTTAGCGATAAATTCTTTATAGTCGTTTACTGTTCCTTCAGCATTAGGATACTGAACAATAGCACCAAAAATATCTTCTGTGAATTCAAATGTTTTGTAGTCTCCGTAAACAATCTCTATCTCCCTTGGATTAGCTCTTGTTTCAAGTACGCTCTTAGTCTGGGAGTAAACGCTGTTATCAACGAAAAGCTTGCTTGCATTAGCTTTCTTCTTAGTCTTTGAACGTAGATTCATCATCATGTTCATTGCCTCTGCTGCAGATTGAGCCTCATCGTGAAGGGAACAGTTTGTCAATTCCATCTTTGTAAGTTCCAAAACCATAGTCTGGAAGTTCAACAAAGCTTCAAGACGTCCCTGCGATACCTCTGCCTGGTATGGAGTATAAGATGTATACCAGGTAGCGTTTTCAAGTACATTTCTTAATATGACTGCCGGAGTGATAGTATCGTAATATCCTAATCCGATAAATGAACGGTATAGTTTATTTTTTGATCCTAGTTCTTTGATTCTGGCAAAGAATTCTGACTCTGTCAGAGCTTTTGGTAAATTCAATCTCTCTTTTAGACGTATCGATTCTGGTACAGTCTCTTGTAATAGATCTTCCACTGACTCAACACCAATAACTTTAAGCATTTCTTTTACATCATGCTCTCTTGGTCCGATATGGCGAGATAAAAATTTTTCTGTTGCCATTTTATTTGCTTGATTATTAAGTTATTAAAATATTATTTTATTCTGTGTTTCGGAGTGTAAAAATATAAAAAGAATGGTAATAATCAGATATTTGGGGGATTAATTTGTTGAAATTATGCCATATGTGCTGTACAACACATATGACATAAGTATTTTAGACTAGAATAAACCTGAGATATGACCCTCGTTATCTATATCAATATTTTCTGCAGCAGGCTTTTCGGGTAAACCTGGCATACGCATAATCTTTCCTGTTATAGGGATAACAAATCCAGCTCCGGCAGCTATCTCTATACTTCTTACAGTAACCACAAAGTTCTTTGGTCTTCCCAGTAATGCAGGGTTATCCGAAAGAGATTTTTGTGTTTTTGCAATACAAACAGGCAAATGCTCCAAGCCAAGTCTTTTTATTGTTTTAAGATCGCTTTTTGCCTGAGCAGCGTAGTCAATTGCCTTAGCTCCGTATATTTCTTTAGCAATGGTCTCAATTTTTTTCTCAATACTCCAGTTCCAGTCGTAAAGAGGTTTCATAACATTAGTACAGTTTTCAGCAACCTTACTAACCAGTCTTGCAAGATTCTCAGCACCTTCACCACCTTTACCCCAAACATTGGCAACTTCAACAGGTACTTTAAGCTCTTTACACTTATCAATTATCATTTGCAGCTCTTCATCGCTATCAGTAGCAAACTTGTTGATAGCAACCACAGGACAGATGTTGAATTTCTCCATATTCTCAACATGCTTTTCAAGGTTCTCAAGACCTTCCTTCAATGCCTCAGGATTAGGAGAGGTAAGATCCTTAATATCCATCTTTCCATGATATTTAAGAGCTCTTACAGTCGCAACCAAAACAACTGCATCCGGTTTTAATCCAGCAGCCACACACTTGATATCCATAAATTTCTCAGCACCAAGGTCAAAACCAAATCCCGCCTCTGTAACCACATAGTCAGATAAAGTTAATCCCATCTTAGTAGCAATAATAGAGTTAGTTCCCTGAGCAATATTTGCGAAAGGACCACCATGGATGATAGCAGGGTTACCCTCAATAGTCTGCACAAGGTTAGGTTTTATAGCATCTTTCAGCAACGCAGCCATAGCCCCATGTGCATGAAGATCCCTTGCATAAACAGGCTCTTTATCGTGAGTAAAACCAATAAATATTCTTCCCAGACGTTCCTTTAAATCAGTGAAATCCTTAGCAAGACAAAGAATAGCCATAATTTCAGAAGCAGCAGTAATATCGAATCCGGTCTCACGAGGGATACCCGAAGTAGGACCACCAAGACCCACAATATTGTGACGAAGCGATCTGTCGTTCATGTCCATTACCCTTCTCCATGTGACAGTCCTGTGGTCTATATCCAGAGAACGCGTCTTGCTCTGTATATTGTTGTCGATAAGAGCAGCAAGCAGGTTATTGGCCTTCTCAATAGCCGAGAAGTCACCAGTAAAGTGCAGGTTAATATCCTCCATAGGAAGCACCTGAGAATAACCACCACCTGTAGCACCACCCTTAATACCGAAAACAGGACCCAGAGATGGTTCCCTCAATACTACAGTAGTTTTTTTACCGATACGATTAAGCCCCTCACTAAGTCCTATAGAAACGGTAGTTTTTCCTTCCCCCGCAGGAGTTGGAGAAATAGCCGACACAAGAATCAGGTGTTTACCCTTAATCTTTTCCTCATCAATCAACGACAAAGGAAGCTTTGCCTTGTATTTCCCGTACTGTTCAATTATCTCAGGATCAATATTTAGGTTTTTTGCAATCTCAGTTATAGGTTTTAGCACTACTTTATTAGCAATTTCAATATCTGTCATGACTTTAAATTTTAAGGATTCCTCAATTTTAGTTTATTATGTGTAATAAATATTTTTCAAAGATTTAAGATAATAATTTTTTACGTGAAATATTTTTAAAGATGCAATTTTTAGGAAAATTTAAGACTTTCTTAGAGAATGCGCGGTAAAATACAATAAAGAGCAAATATCGTTAAAATAATCCCAATTTCCCTATATACCAACACTGGGGTTTGTGTTATGTTTATGTTAGGTTTGTGTTAGGTTTATGTTTCATAGATAGAATAAGCCAAGCACGAAGATATTTTAAATAATGGATATGCTCTGAAGAAGGTCTGGAGTATGCCTGCTGATGATATAATGATGAAGTGTAAAAAAGATGGAAGTTGTAGATATAATTCATACAGAAAGAGTTTACGCCAAGATTTGGAAGTTATGACTGAATCTGTGAATTTTCATAAGATTTATGAAAATATATGAATATAATTTGAGAATAGTTAAGCGTTTTTTGATTTTTTGTTAATTTTGGGGGTTGTTAGGTGGTATTGATGATATGATATGTTAAAATATTTTTTGGTGTGACGGTGGGAGGAGATAATAACGCTTTTGGAAAAGTATTAGATAAATGACAATGACATAATTGATTCACAGAAGTTGTAGTCAAGGCAAAAAGACCGAATAACACAAATAATAACCTGATTAGAAATTTGAAAAAGAGGATTAAAAATATTGTCTCATTGATTGAAGGTTGGTGCAATAAAAAAATAGTTTTTGCTGACCCGCTTCCGCCCTTCGGGACAGTTGGGGTAGCCCAAGCACATTGCACACATTTGCAAATCACACAAGCCGACCCACAAACCAAAATTTGCAAAAGAGTGCAATTTTTACCCTCGCACAATGCCTTGTTGAAAGTTTGTGCCATCTTGATACTGCTGTTTGCTTTTATAAGTACTCATGCACAAGACTCTTATATTTCTACAGTAGATTTGAATTTGAGAAAGGGTGCTGGAAAAAACTTCAAATTAATTACTGTATTATCAAAAGGAGATACTGTAACTCTACTTGACAATTCTGGAGACTATTGGGCAAAGATTCAATACAAAGACAAAGTAGGATATTCAGCCAAACAATACCTTCAAAAAATAGAGAAAATCGAAGAAGATGAAACTGAAAGTGGCAATGGGTTTATTGTTTTTCTCGTTATTCTGACAATTGTTATTGTGAGTTCTGCTATTCTAAAAAAATCAGGAGAAAAATATCGTTATAAATTAACAGCTACGGTTTTATCATTCTTTTTAGGAGCATTTGGATTTCAGAAATTTTATCTGGGAGAGAAAAACAAAGGAGTTTACTCAATTTTGTTTTGCTGGACTTTTATTCCTTCTCTAGTTGGCTTAATTGATTTCATCAAATTAGCGGTAATGAAAGAGACAAAGTTCAATGATTTGTATAATTGGGGAAGAAGACCAAAAGTAAAAACTAAAATGGTAAATCAAGTACCACCCCAAAGACTGTCGACAATTAATGTGAAAATTGGAAGTGAAGTGATTTCACACCAACCGAAACAAAACAACATGGATGAAACAATTATCGATGTCAACTCGCAGAACCTTGATTTGTCTGTCGAAAAAAATGAAGTAAGTAGCTTTTCAAATCATGAACCGCCTTATTGGGAACATTCTTATGTTTATTCATACGATGAAATAAAGTATGCCACAAAAGCTCAAGAGCAGTTTTATGTGTATTTCAAGAGCCAAGTTGCAAATGGCAATTACGTAGATATACAGGGAAACACAAATTATGCTTTCATACTTTATTTTGACTTCTTAAATGAGTATCAGAATCATAGAGATATAAAGTTGCTCGATGAGCAATTTCAACTACTTGGAGAAATTTGCCCAAAAACAAGAAGCTATTCGCTTTGCTCACTGCAAGATGAATTAAGAAAAAGAAGTGATTCTTATTCCGTTGGTAAACTAAAAGACCTAGAGGAACCAAGCTACCAATTTGAACAAGGCTATTCAGATTACAATCCTGATTTATACAAACTCGGAAATCAGTATAAAGACAAATTAGGACTTAATAAACAAGAGATTAGATGGCTTAATAAGTTCTATAACCCAACAAATGTATTTCTTTCTATTGAGGGATGTTGTATTGCTACTGTGATGCAATATGTAACGTTTTTAAAAGAACTTGAAAAACAATTAAAAAGGAAGGAAACCACTTTAGCCAAAGAAGTAACTTATTTCAAAGAAAAGTTAAAAGCTATCTACGTTAAAAGAAATTCTGACTGGGGGTATTATGATTCTAGTTATTTAGGAAATCAGGCTGAATCAGAAGTTTATCTTGCAATGTTTAAACGAGTTGAAAACTCTGTTCGAGAATCCTTTGGTCATAAAAGAAAAGTATCAGGTGATTTTCCGAATGCTGACAAGAATTTATCCGAAGAATTTGAAACGAAACTTGGCAATTCGCTTAATACCCTGATTGAAGAGTTTAAAGACAATGTTGGTCAACCAAACCTTGAGACCCAAATAGAACTAAATACACAAAATGTCAATAGATGGAGAATAGAGCTTGATGAATTAATTGTTGCGTTTGAGAAGGAGAAGATTGGCAATTTTATTGATGGTGTTATACACTTGGAAGAAACAAATCAAAAGAATCCTAATATTGAAAATATTTTTTACCAAGCTTCAAAATTTATTTCAAAATACGACAAGGTTCAATCACTAAAGTATTATGCGAAGTATATCTATTACGACCTAAAATCTAAGAAGTTTGACAATAAAGAACTTACTAAGACGGTTCAAAAATCGTTGTTCAAGACTGAGGAACAAATAAATGATTTTAAGAAAATTATTGCTGATTTAATAGAAACAAAAGAGATACAAACAGCCTTAGAAAAAATATCGAAAATATATATTCCTAAACGTAAGAGAATACAGCTTGACCGTTCCGAAATAGAAGAAGTAGAGCAAAAACATGAAGGTACGGTTGAGTTACTAAATGAATATTTGGATGACGGAAAAGAAAAAACAGAAATAGAAGAAAAAATGGAGGAAGATGTTGAAATAGCAATAATCCCTTCTGAAGAAAATAATTCAGTATTTATTTCAGAAATTAGTATGGGAAAAGTTCAAGAGGAACTTGTGAAAATGATAATTAATAATTCGTTCGAAATTCATCAAGACGAAGTTGATAAATATGCTACAGCAAATGGAATGTTCAAGAATCAATTAATTGATAGTATTAATGAAGCTTGTGAAGAGCATTTGGATGGTGAAGCATTAATTGAGGAAGATGATGAGAACTATATAATTGAAGAATCTTATTATAAAGAAATTGCAAAATAGATTATGGCGTTAAAAATTAAAGCAAAAGAAGCAACAGCAATTATAAATTCTCTTTCGGGAGGCGTTGTTCCTAGAAGTGGAGTTCAGCACATTACAGTAGGTAGACAATTAGAAATTGAGGCATTTACACAAGCTTTAGACGATGTAAAGAATGGCCATAGCATGGTAAAATTTTGGATTGGCGACTTTGGTTCTGGAAAATCTTTTATGCTTCATTTGCTTAACACTGTCGCTACAAAACAAAAGTTTGTTGTTGCAAATGCTGATTTCACCCCTGACAACAGGCTTTATTCAAATGATGGTAAAGCTCTTGTTTTGTACACTGCCATAATGGATAATATTGCAATTCAAACAAAGCCAGAAGGTGGAGCATTACCAACCTTACTTGATAAATGGATTGAACAAGTTGTTTCAAAAACTGCACAAGTAAATAATATTGCTGTAACTGAAATTAGAGACGAGAAGTACTTCAATTTGATTCAGGAAAATATAATGCAAACAGTAAATGAAGTTACCGAAACTGGTGGCTTTGACTTCGGTGTGGTCGTTATTAAATATTATGAAGGATACATAAAAAATGATGAGTTCCTTCGCCGAAGTGCTTTGAAATGGTTGAAAGGTGAATACAGAACTAAAACAGAAGCACGTCAGGATTTAGGTGTTCGTGAAATTATAAATGATTTGAATTATTACGATATGCTTAAAAACTTCTGTCGCTTATTTGTTAGCATGGGTTACAGCGGTTTTATGATTAATCTTGATGAAGCAATCAACCTTTATAAGATTTCAACAGCAAACATGAGAGCTAAGAATTATGAAAAAGTTCTTTCCATTTTTAATGATTGCTTTCAAGGGAAAGTATCAAACTTGTTTATAAATTTTGCTGGAACTAAAGACTTCTTAGAAAATGAAAGACGTGGTTTGTTTAGTTATGATGCTTTAAAAACTCGATTAGAAACAAATAAGTTTGAAACTTCGGAACATAGAGATTTAGCACAACCTGTAATTAAACTTGTTCCTTTAAACCATAATGAAATATTTGTTCTTCTTAAAAAGCTAAAAGAAATATTTGATACGAATTTTGATGTTGTTATAAACATAAATGATAACGATATTGAATTGTTCATGGAGGAAATGTTTAATAAGCCAGGCGCAAGTGAATTTCTAACACCAAGGGAAGTAATTCGAGATTTTTTGAATATTCTAAGCATTTTAAGACAAAACACAGATGCAGATAAGAAATCTCTAATTTCAGATATTGAGATTTCCGATGAAAGACCTGAAGAAACTTTAGTTGACGGCATAGAAGAGTTATAGAATAATGTCATACAATTTATTATCAGAACCTATACGAAAATATATCCGTTATAAACGTTGGGAATCTTTGCGTCCAATTCAAGCAGCAGCAATTTCTAAAATAATCTCGTCCGATAATAACTACATTCTTGCATCGAGAACAGCATCAGGAAAAACAGAGGCAGCTTTTTTACCAATTCTATCAAAAGCAGATTTTAATGTAGAAGGTGTTCAGGTTCTTTATATTTCGCCATTAATTGCATTAATAAATGACCAATTCTATCGGATTGAAGATTTATGTAAATACTTAGAAATCTCGGTTACAAAATGGCACGGAGAAGCCAAAAAATCTTTAAAGACCAACCTGATAAAAAATCCCAACGGAATTGTTTTAATTACTCCTGAATCATTGGAAGCTATGTTCGTTAATGCCCCTTACAATGTTTCTGCGTTATTTGGCAATTTGAATTATATTGTAATTGATGAAATCCATTCGTTTCTTGGTGTTGATAGAGGTTTACAATTAATGTCTATCCTTTCAAGAATACAACAGGTCAACAAAAATAAAATTACTACAATAGGTTTATCGGCTACAATAGGGGATGATAATTACATTGAGGTTAAACGCTTAACAGGTGATATTGATTCAACAAAAATACTTTTAGACAGAGAAAAAAAAGAAACGGAAGCTAAATTCAAGTATTTTAAAAATAGCACCGCCGAGTTATCGTTGGATTTGTTAAAGGATTTATACAAAGAAACAGCATCAAACAAAGTATTGATTTTTCCAAACAGCCGAGGAAGAACTGAAGAAGTTGCTGTAAAGCTTCGAAAAATCTCAGATAGAGTAAACGGTCATAAGTTCTATTACTCCCACCACTCATCGGTTGATAAAGAAATTCGTGAAAGCATTGAGCATTTTGCTAAAAGCAACGAAAGATTTAATTTCTGCATTTCTTGTACTTCAACCTTAGAACTTGGGATTGATATAGGTACTGTAGACAAAATTGTACAAATTGATTCTACACATTCTGTTGCTTCATTGGTTCAACGGATTGGACGGAGCGGCCGTCGAGAAGGAGAAAAAAGCATTGTTAATTTATACGCTACCGATAAATGGAGTCTACTGCAATCATTAGCTTGTTGGAATCTTTATAAGTCCGATTTTTTAGAGCCGATTAGCACAGCTCAAAAGCCTTTCGATATTTTTTTACATCAGTTATTATCCATTGTAAAGCAACTTTCAGGTTGTTCAAGAACCGAAGTATTTAAACGACTAAGACTTAATCCAACATTTAAAAAAATTACAGAAACAGAGATAAATAGTCTGATTGATGAATTTGTAGAACTTGATTATTTTGAAAAGATTGACCGGGAACTAATACTCGGTATTGAAGGCGAAAATATTGTAAATTCTCGTGAGTTTTATAGTGTATTCAAAACCGAGCCTAATTTCAAAGTCCTTCATTCTGGTAAAAAGATTGGAGATATTCCATTCTCTCCACAAGTAAGGATTGACGAAAATATTATGCTTGCTGCAAAGATTTGGAAGATAAAGGATATTGACTTTAAAGGTTCAAAAATTATAGTAATTCCAGCCCGTGATGGAAAGAAACCAAAATTCTTTGGTGGAGGTGGTAATATTCATAAGCAGATTAGGGAAGAAATGCTTAGAATCCTTAAAAGCAATGAAGATTACATCGAATTGGATTATAGCAGTAGTGAAGTTATTGCCGAAATGAGACATGATTTTAAAGGGTTTGCTATCAATGATTTTAAATATGATTGTCCAATAATTGAAAAAGAAGGAAAGCTTTTATTATACACATTTACTGGTTCAAAGATTAATAAAAGTCTGAATTTCTTTTTAGCGTTGACAGGTATTGAACCATCCATTGATGACCATAGCAGTTCTTTTGAACTCGAAATAGATAAATCTGTCTTTAAAGAACTGGTAACAGAAGTCAACACGATATATGAAAAGATTAATGATTACTTGATAGCAGAACTTAAAGAGAATGAATCATTGATTGGATTTTCTAAATGGGGAAAATATTTACCATTGGAATATCAAGCTGAAATTGTGAAAGAAAGATATTATGATTTTGAAAATGCTATTGATTTGATTAATAATATGAACTTAATTGAAACAGAGTGATATGCAGCCCACACAGTCAAGTACATTTGCAATTCGCACAAGCCAACGCATGACCCAAAATTATAAAAGAGCTTGTCTGCCTGCCACAGCTTTTTTGCCGACCATAAAAACTAATTTTTTCGGGAACAGCAGTGCTTCGATTGAGCAGATTTATGATTGTAAAAGATTAATAATTAACTGATAATGAATGAACACCAGCAGCTAACAAAGTATATGAAACATTTGGTGGATAGTATTTATTTTAAGGCTGTTACATTTAATAAAAATTGTGGCGGTTTGACAGGTTTGCTCTCCGAAATGCCAAACTTTTTATATACGTAACAGTTGGAGTGCCACGAAGCTGTGGTTCTCCAGCAGGTGAAAATTCTTCCTAAGCAATTTGCTGTTCACATAGAATAGTTGCAGACAGTTAAGCTCGTGAGGGGGGCTGAAGCTTTGTTTGTTCAAATAACCAAGCTGTATTACGCGAGTGTAAATAAATTGTAGCATCGATGTGTAATCCGTTGAATGGGGAGAGTTTTTAAAACGGTTGAAAATCTTTAATTTTTTAATTCTTTGATTCAAAATAAGGGATAGAATATTGAGATTTTCCAATTTAGTCCATCTTGTTTTTTTATTGCATTATTTAATTTTTAGATTTGCAAAAAAATAAGAAAAAATGATTTGTAGACTGGAAAATAAAGGAATTGAAGAACTAAAAACATCTAATATCTTGCCTCAAACCCCTTTCTGGGGTCGTATAAAAAGAAAGCAGGGATTTATACCTAAAGGATTTGAATTGACCGTTTCAAAAGATTTATTAAACGACTCAGAGGATTCTCAATTAAAAACTGCTGATGATCTATTGGTGCTTATAAAGTATATCGACAATATTAATTGCTTTGCCTATGTTCCTTATGGTCCCAAATTAGAACCTTCATTCGAAAATCAAGGATTATTTCTGGAACAGTTGTCGGAATCAATAAAACCTTATCTGCCTCTAAATTGTATGTTTATTCGTTATGATTTGATTTGGGAGAATCAGTGGGCGGTGGAAGAAGAATATTTCGATAATGCTGGGAATTGGATAGGTGCTCCTCCGAGTCAGACACAGGAATACAGAGTTAATTTTAAAACTAATAACTGGAATTTAAAAAAGAGTATAGGTGATATTCTTCCAAAAAATACATTCTTTCTTGACTTGACTTTAAATGAGCAGGATTTGCTCTGCAATATGAGATATAATACAAGATATAATGTAAGAAAAGCTCTGAAAAATGGGATTAGGGTTCAGGAATATGGTATCGAACATATGGGGGATTGGTATAAGTTATATCTTGATACGGCTATTAGGCATAATATGCCTCTTCAAAATCAAGAGTTTTTTTCTAATGTTCTTAAAAATCAGGATAATAACAAAAATGGAGTAACAGTAAAGATGTTGATGGCTGATCTTGACGGGGAATTTCTTTCATCAATGTTTCTGGTTTTATCAAAGAAAAGGGGGACATATTTATATGGTGCTTCTACTTCTTGTAAAAATAACTTAATGGCTAGCTATGCTCTACAGTGGGAATCAATACGAATGGCAAAAGAATGGGGGTGTGCAGAATATGATATGTTTGGGGCTGCTCCAAATTTAAAACAGACTCACCCATTACATGGTGTACATGTTTATAAGAAAGGTTTTGGAGGAAACCTTTATCATAGAATGGGGTGTTGGGATTATCCCTATAATAAGAAATTTTATGAATTATATAGATATCAGGAATTAAATAATTAGATGCGAGCATTGATGTCTTAAATGGAATAGTAGTATTTTGTGTTTTTGGGTATTTAAGGGATGAAAAAACTGGTGAGTTATTGTTCTGTCATTTAAAGCGGCTTGAAGAGGGGAAAATTGTCAGGCTTTGTAATGGTTCAGTAGCATAAATTTTTTTATTTGTTTATTATTCAAGGCTTTTTTCGGTTTGTTATGGTAACCTTATCTTTCTTTCCAGCGTCTTATTGTAAAAGTTAATATAACTTTTCTTACATGAGCTTATAGCAATTTATAAGATAAAAAATGCTGTCAGCTGATTATTTAAATAAAACCTAAGCTATGAAAAGAATTTTTTTTGCCACATTATTAATTGGAATTTTAAGTCTGGGAGGTTTTGCTCAGGAGTTCGACAAAGCTAAGTTAGATAGTTTTTTAAACACACTCGATACAAACAACAGGTTTATGGGTAGTGTTGCTGTTTCTCAGAATGGGAAAATTGTTTATGCAAAATCAATAGGGTTTTCTGATATTGAAAACAAGATTAAAGCGAATGAAAATTCAAAGTACAGAATTGGTTCAATCTCCAAGACGTTTACTTCTGTATTGGTTTTGAGGGCTATAGAGGAAGGTGAGTTAGAGATTGATCAGACTATTGATAAATTTTTCCCTACAGTTAAAAATGCCAATAAAATCAATATAAAGCACCTGCTTGGTCATAATAGTGGAATACTTAATTTTACGAGTGATAAGGATTATTTGAATTGGAATACTCAGGCCAAAACGGAAAAGGAAATGGTTGAAATTATTGCCAGTGGGGGGAGTGTTTTTGAACCTGGGGCTAAGGTTGAGTACAGCAATTCTAATTATGTGCTTTTGACCTATATTCTTGAAAAAACGTTTAAAAAATCTTATGGGGATCTTTTAGTAAAATATATTACTGAGCCGCTTGGATTAACCAATACTTATTTTGGTAGTAAGATTAATACTAAAAATAATGAATGTAATTCCTATGGTTTTTCCGGAACATGGGATCTCGAAAGTGAGACTGATATGTCTGTGCCATTGGGTGCTGGGGGTATTGTTTCTACTCCTTGTGACTTGGTTAAGTTTAGCGATGCGTTGTTTGGTGGTAAGCTGCTGAATAAAGAGAGTCTTGAACTGATGAAAACCTTTAAAGGTAATTATGGTCTTGGGTTGTTTAAATTTCCTTTCTATGAAAAAACAGGATATGGACATACTGGTGGTATTGATGGGTTCTCTTCTGTTTTTTGCTATTTTCCTGATGGAGAAATTTCTTATGCAATGACTTCCAACGGGACTAACTATAATAATAACAATATTTCGATTGCTGTTTTAAGTGCTTTTTATAATAAACCTTACGAGATTCCTGTGTTTGAAACCTATGCTGTCAAATCGGAAGATCTGGATAAGTATTTAGGTGTTTATTCTTCTACCCAGATTGCGTTGAAAATAACTATTACCAAAGAAAATAATACTTTGGTTGCGCAGGCAACCGGACAATCTTCTTTTCCGCTTGAGGCTACTGATATTGATAAGTTTAAGTTCGAAAGGGCGGGGGTTGTTATGGAGTTTGATTTGGAAAAAAACTCAATGGTTTTAAAACAAGGTGGTGGAGAATTTACTTTTACTAAAGAATAAATATTAAAAAATATTGATTATGAAACGTTTATTGATAATACTGATGTTTGTGATACCCAATATAGTATTTGGGCAGAAATCACAGTTGAATGAGTTTTTTGACAAGTATTCGGGTATGGATGGTTATACTTCTGTCTTTATTACAGACTATATGTTTGAGCTTGTTGCTAAAATAGAAGCTGATGAGGATATGGAGGAGTTTAAGAATGTTACTAAGGGACTTGATTTTATTAAGATATTAACAATCAGCGATGATGGCCGGGCTGGAGATAGAAAGGTCTTTATGAAAGATCTGAAATCTGTTCTTAAAACGCCTCTTTATAAGGATCTTATGGTTGTTAAAGATGGTAATGAGACTGTTACATTTAAGGTTCTTGAAGTGAAAAAGAAGATAGTGGAACTGGTAATGACTGTTGAAGGTGCTGATGAACCGGTGCTTATTTATATGGGGGGAGATATCGATTTGAATAATGTGTCTAAAATGTCTAAATCGTTTAAAATAGATGGTTTTGAACACTTGAAAGAACTTAAGCCTAATAAGAAATAATAATTTAAACCTATAGTTATGAAAAATTTGCTTGTATTATTTTTGATTGTTGTTTGTTCTTCCTGTGTGTTTTCTACCAGGAATCTTAATACAGACGGCTATATGGAGTTTTATAATTCTCATAAGGGTGGTGAAGGGGTTGTCTCTTTTTCCATTCCTGCTGGTCTTGTAGGCTTTGTTGTAAGGCATAATGCTGAGGAGGATGTTGACGAACTGGTAAATAAGATGCAAAGGGTAAACTTCTTTATTGCTGATGATGCTGATAAGGAGCTTGTTAAGGATCTTAAGAAGAGTTTGTCTGAGTCTAAGTATAAAGATATTATGCAGGTAAAAGATGGTAGATCGAATGTTGTTTTTAAAATAAGGGAATCTGAGGAGAATTGCGATGAATTACTTATGATGGTTCAGGATGAGGAAGATGTGTTTGTAATGTGTATATGTGGTGGTTTTACTGTTTATGATGCTAAAAAACTTGCAAAATCAATTAATATTAAAGAGGCTGTAAAGACAAGAGAATAATAGGGGGGCGTAGTGGAATATAACATTATTGAAACTCTGTAACTGTTGTTGTTTTGACTGCGGTTACAGAGTTTCTAATAGCTGGTGTAAATATATTCTTAGCTATATGTAAGGAGGAAATAATGGCAGTAAATATTTTTTAAGAAAATTAATTTTTAATAATCGGATTCATAATATATTTCTTAAGTTTGTGTGGTAATTTGGGGGAGGAAAATGAATAAATCTTTTTATATATTAAAAAAAATTAAATCTGGAGAAGAAGATGGGTATAAACTTTTGTTCCAGAATTATTATTCAGACCTTGTTTTATTTGCCAATAGTATTGTTAATGACACTCATGCCTCTGAAGATATTATACAAGAATTTTTTATAGATTTTTGGTTTGATAAAAAATACCAAATAGTAAAAACTGATTTGGATGGATATCTTTTTAAATCTATTAAAAATATTTGTCTTAATTATTTGAGAAGTGAAAAAAGAAAAAGTAAACGTCTTGAGGATATTATAATTAATGATCATTACCAGTTTAAATTTAATATTGAAGAACTTGAGGAAAAGGAAGAAATTTACAAAGCTATAAACAGGTTACCAGAACAGTGTAAAAAGGTATTCACATACTGTTGTATTAATGGTTTGAAATATCAGGAAACTGCTGATGAATTAGATGTTTCGATTAATACGGTCAGAACTCAAATGGGAAGAGCTTTTAAGTTTCTTAGGGAATCTTTGGATCGATCTGTATTCAGTTTAATTATACTTTTCGGAAGAAGCGATTTAAAATATCTGAAGGAATAAATTATTGTTTGGCAGTACTTGTCATTGTTTTTTTGAAATAAACTAATCTTTTTTGTCACATTAATTTTTTTTTTCGGTGTCTTATAGATGAGAAGATTTAGAAAAGTTATGCAAGAAAAGATTTATGAAATATTAGCTGCTTATTTATCAGGAGAAAATATATCTGATAAAGAAAGAGATATTCTCAATGCTTGGCTAAATAGTAATAGTACTAACGTTAGTATTGAAGGTAGATTATCTAATCTGGTGAATGATTTAAATGACTTCAGGAAAATAGGAGGTATTGATTTAGAAAAGGCTTATCACAAAAATTTTGTTCTTTTCAATATAAGAAAGAAAAAAGTGATTCGTAAATTATATACTAGACTTGGATATGCTGCTTCTGTAATTATAGTGTGTGTGTGTTCAATACTATTTTTCACAAGAGATTTTAATTCTGAGATAAAGAATAAGATTGTAAAGGTTAGTGACATTTGTTCTGGTTCTGCTAAAGCTATTCTTAAATTGGCTGATGGGGAAGTTGTTAATCTTGATAAATATTCTGAAACACTGCTTGAAGATAGTATTTCAATAATAAAGTGTAATAATAGTGTTTTAGAATATTCTCCTAAAAATAAAACTATTGTTGTTCCAAAACTCACTTATAATATATTAACTGTTCCCCGGGGAGGGGAGTATCAATTGTTGTTAGAAGATGGAACAAAAGTATATTTAAATTCGGATTCGAAACTTAAGTTCCCTGTGAGATTTGGTAGTAAAGAAAGAAAAGTATGGCTTGAAGGGGAAGGCTATTTTGAAGTTACAAAAGATAGCTCAAGGCCTTTTGTTGTTAAAGCTGGTGGGATGAACATAGAGGTACTTGGAACTTCTTTTAATGTTTCTTCATATGAGGAAGATATTAATGTATACACAACTTTGGTATCAGGTAAGGTTAAAGTTACGGACATGTATTCTACAGGGAAATACTGTGTTCTTGAACCTGGTAAACAGGCTATATATAGCAAAAATACAAATTTACTGAAAACAAAGGATGTTGACATCGATCTTTATACCTCATGGAAAGATGGCTATTATAAATTTGAAAATAAGAGTCTTGATGAAATAATGAAGCTTATGTCAAGATGGTATAATATTGAAGTTTTTTATAGGAATAAAGATTTAAAGAACATTAATTTTTCAGGAAGAGTGAAGAGATATAGTAATATATCTGAATTTATAGAACTTCTTAGCCTGACTAATGATGTTGACTTTGAGTTAAGAAAGGGAGTAGTAGTTATAAAAAATAAATAAGTCGGAATTGTTGGTAGCAAGCCCGACCTATTCAGATAATGTATCCATACGTACAATTTTTGCAGATAGGCGTATGAATACAATGTTTAACGAGTAAACATCACAAATTTATGAAAAAAAGTCGAATTTATGGCATTTCTGATATACGGAAGTGGCTTAGAAAAAAACTGTTGTTTATGAAGATTCTTACAGTTTTAATGTTTCTTGGCATAATGCAGCTTTCTGCTAAAGTGCATTCTCAAAATGAGATTATTACTTTGAAAATGAAAGATGCCAGTCTTTATAATGTTATGAAAAAAATCTCTAGCATAACTAATTATGATTTTTTATATAATTATGATTTGATTTATGCAAAAAAGAATGTTGATGTAAATGTAACTAATGAAAAATTAGTGAATGTTTTAAATTCTATTTTTACTTCCAGAGATCTTGAATATACTTTAAAGGACAAAGTTATAGTAGTAAGGCCTGTAATTATCAAGGACGAACATAAGGATAATACTACTATTAATGGGAAAATTGTTGATATTAAAGGGAATCCATTACCAGGAGTTACAATATTAGTTAAGGGGACAAATATTGGTGTGTCTTCAGATTCAAAAGGGGAATTTACTATAAACGGTAAAATTGGAGATGTACTGGTAATTTCCTTTATAGGAATGCGAACAAAAGAAGTGAAATATTTAGGAACGAATTTGCATATCGAACTTAAGGAGGATACTCAGCAATTGGATGAAGTTGTTGTTTCCACTGGTTACCAAAATATTGAAAAAAGGAGGCTTACAAGTGCAGTTACTTCATTGAAAGTAGATGAGATAAAAGTGCCTGGTATTTCTACTATTGATAATATGTTGGAAGGTAAGGTTCCTGGTATGATTTTTATGCAGAATTCAGGACAGGTAGGTGCAGCTCCTAAAGTTAGAATTCGAGGAACCTCTACTATTATTGGTAATCGTGAGCCTCTTTGGGTATTGGATGGAATTCCTTTAACTGATCCTGTGCAGGTTGACCCTCAAAGATTGAATGACTTGGATTTCGTAAACCTTTTGGGTAATGCCATATCTGGTATAAACCCAGAGGATATTGATCAAATAGATGTATTAAAGGATGCTGCAGCAACTGCTCTTTACGGAACTAAAGCGGCAAATGGGGTAATTGTAATAACAACTAAAAAGGGTAAAGTAGGCTCTCCAACTGTTGCTTATTCTAATACTATTACTTATACAAGTAGACCTCACTATTCAGATAAATCTATAAATCTTATGAATTCAAAAGAGAGAATAGATTTTTCAAGGGAAATAATAAATAAAGGAATAAGCTATACAGATGATGCTAATTTCTCTGTAGGTTATGAGGCTGCATTGAAAAAATATTATCAGGGGGATATCTCTTTTGATGATTTTAAGAAAGAGGTTGTATTTTATGAAACAGTTAATACTGATTGGTTTGATCTTTTAACCCAAGATGAATTATCGCAGAATCATACACTTAGTCTGTCGGGTGGTAGTCCGAATTTTAGATACTATACATCTTTAGGATTTTCCGATCAGGGAGGGGTTATAAATAATGAGGGAACTAAGAGATATAATGCTACGGTTAATCTGAACGGAAATTTTGAGAAGTTTAGTTTTAAATTTGGTATTAATGCAAACCAGAGTGAAAGGAAATATAACCCAGGAGAATTAAATGTGATGAATTATGCTTATGAAACATCTAGGGCAATTCCTGCTTATAACAAAGATGGTTCTCCGTTTTTTTATCTAAATAATGGCAATGGTAATGCGTATCGCTTTAATATATTGCATGAAATGGGTAATTCTTCTGATAATAATTCCGCAGATGGATTGAGTATTAATGTGAATATGAGTTACAGATTTACTGATAATCTGAAATTAGCTCAGACTTTTGCCTATACTTTAAACCATTCCTTGATGGAAACAGAATTTAGAGATAATACATATTATGCCTCTAATTTGCGGGATGCCGAATATGGTGATAAGCAGGAAGACTTAAATACTAAATTGCCTGTTGGAGGAGAATTGAGAAGAAAGACTGTAAAAAATTATAATTATTTACTTAGATCTCAGTTAGATTTTAATAAATACATTGATGATGCCAAAAATAATATGGTTACTGCGGCCTTGGGGTTTGAAGTAAATTCTATTAAATATGATTCCTTTAGTCAGATACACCGTGGATATTTGCCTGACAGGGGAAAAGTATTCAATGAGATTGATATGGAGAAATATTCTGCATACAGAGCCTGGTACCAGGATACACCTGAGGCAAGAGGTATAATAAGTGATAATGTTGAAAATACTATGTCTACTTATGCAACCATATCTTATTCTTATAAAAATATTTATACTTTCAATATAAACTCCAGAATAGATGCTTCAAATAAGTTTGGAGATCAGACTAATAACAAATTTTTGCCTATATGGTCTGTGTCAGGAAGGTGGAATATGAAAGATAACTTATTTGAAAATACATCGTGGCTTAATATGTTGTCTTTTCGAGCATCATTTGGTTACCAGGGAAATATGTTACCAACAGTGAGTCCTGAATTGATAATCAAAAAAGGAGGATGGAACCAACAGTTTGAACATTATGAATCGAGTATAGAAAGATTTCCAAATCCTGAACTTAAATGGGAAAAAACAGCTTCTTTGAACCTGGGGCTTGATTTTTCGTTGTTTAATAATAAATTAAATGGTTCCTTGGCATATTTTCATAAGGATACAAAAGATGCATTTTTAAATCAAACGGTTGCAAATATAAATGGAGTGACTACTTATGTTACTAATACGGGGCATGTTCAAAACGAAGGATTTGAAATATCTTTTAATTTTACACCTATAAATCAGAGCATAGGAGGAGGAGAATCATTCTATTGGAGAGTAGATCCTCAAATAGGGCAGGTAATAAATAAACTATTGTCAAAAGCAACAGAGACTAACAAGGATCCTAATAACGGCAATGTTAAATACACCTATAATGATTATCTTAATGGTAATGCTTACATAAAAGGGAGGGCACTAAACTCTTTTTACTCTTATAAATTCGCTGGTCTTGACCATATTACAGGGGCTCCAACTTTTTATTCCG
>CAXXRT010000001.1:0-13436 GCA_963666945.2 Marinifilaceae bacterium | reverse complement strand
ATGCAGGGATACAGGCATGATGGTGTTAACAGATATCCGAATACTGCATGGATAACTAGTATTTCAGAAAACAATGACTGGCAGATGGACAAAGATCCGTGTAGGTTGCTCTTGGGGGCAGAGTGGCGTCTTCCAACTAAATTGGAATGGGCTGCTGCAGATGTTTCAGGAAGTTGGACAACAGTTCAGGATGCTTTTAGCTCGGTGCTTAGACTTCATACTGCAGGTTGTTTATTGTATTACAGGTCTGGGATATTGGTAAATAGAGGATTATATGGTTATTTTTGGTCATCAACAAGTAATTCAATAAGTTATGGTAATTATTTCCAAATATATGGTAATCCAGTTGGTGGTTCAAGTAATAAGAATAATGGGTTTTCTGTACGGTGTGTTAAATAATGGTCATTAAATCAAGTTGGAAAAGAGATTTAGCCATAATAATATTCAATGTTGTTTTTAACCTTTATTTGATTATTTTTGTAAATAGTTATAAAAAATAAATAATCTAAATCAGGAATGGTTTTATTTCACGTAATAGTTTTGGATCTGTTTCTTCATATGCGACTATTTTAGTAAAGCATGTTTTGATTTTAAGTATGTTTCATGCTATATTGAATAGGTTTATGTAAAATGTGTAAGGTTGGGACAGAATAAAAAATTAATTAGTATTTGTTAATTATGGGGGTGTTTTTATCTTTTTTTATTGCATATGTTTTATGGTTAAAAGAAAATAAGATTCTTGCAGATAAGATTCTGGCTTTATGGATGATTTTAATAGGGGTTCATTTATTAGGCTTCCATGTACATTTGTCAGGTTATTGTGAGCAATACCCTCATCTTATAGGTTTAACTGTACCACTTTGTTTGCTTCATGGCCCAATGTTATTTTTATATACAGTAACTTTTCTCAGAAAAGAAAAGAAACTAAAGAGGACTGATTATCTTCATTTTATTCCTGCTTTGGTGGTGTTTTTATATATGTTTAATTTCTACTTTTTTTTATTCTCAGGAAGAGAAATTAATGGTAAGTAATAGAGAGGTGAGTGATTTTGCCGTTTTTTTCAATTGTTTTGTTGATTATATATAGTGTGTCGAGTATTTATTATTGTATAATAGCATATCAGGTTGCCGATAAATACAGTAGACTTATCGACAGAAACCTTTCTTATGATGAGAATTTGAATCTTAATTGGATAAAATATTGTATATGGAGCATTGGTTTGGTATTTTTTCATAGCCTCTTTGCTTATGTTTTTTGGGGAGTTGTTGGATTTTGAATTTAGCTTTAATATCAATTATATTATTTCCTTGCTTGTAATATCTTTTGTATGTTTTATTGGTTTTTTTGGTATTCGTCAGAGAGATGTTTTAGCATCTGATTTAAGCTTGAGAAGTAGTATTCTCGATTCATCATTTGCTCCTAGTTACAGTAAATCTGGCCTTAAGGAGGAAGTTGCAATTGAAGCTCATAAAAAATTGATTGATTTTATGAATAGCCAAAAGCCCTATCTGGATCCTAAACTTACTTTGGGTGGTCTTTCCGATATGATGAAATTATCTCCTAATCATTTGTCTCAAATAATTAATCAATATGAGAAGATGAATTTTCGTGACTTTGTTAACAAGTACAGGGTAATTGAATTTGAAATGCGAGCAAAGCAAAATTCTGGATATAGTATTATTGCTCTTGCTTTTGATGCCGGCTTTAATTCAAAATCGTCATTTAATATTAGTTACAAAAAATTTAGAGACATTACACCTTCTGAGTATATGTCTGGAATAAATATTGATTAGTTTTTTTTATTTTTTTACATCTTTATTGTTTGTTGGTTATTAGATCTTTGTGTGTCTATTCCTGTAAGATTGTACTTGTTTTGTGTACAAGTTTATAATTATGGACGCATGGTAAAATGTTTTATGGTTTTTTTGTTGTGATAATTTTAGTTAAAACATCATAAGAACTTATAAAAAATGATTACTAAAAGGTACAAACACCCAGTTTTATTTTATAGTTTGTCAATTATTATTCCTTGGGGGTTATGGTTTTGTGGAGGTTATTTAAGTAATCTTCCTTTTGAAAATAGACTTTTGCATATAATAATAGCGATTTTAGCAATTATGGGTTTAGTTACCCCTGCTGTGGTTGCAGGTTTATTATCATTAAATGATAAGCGATTAAAAAAAGATTTCATAAGACGTTTTTATAATTTTAAAGAGGTTCCTCAGGAATATTTTTTTCTAACTCTTTTAATAATGCCTATTAGTATTTTACTTGCCCAAGCAGTGTCATTGTTTTTTGGGTATGACATCAGTCAGTTTAAAATTACTGAGGGTTTCTCTTTTTCAGCAGGAGTTTTGCCTGTCTGGTTTATTTTAATTGCTGCTCCAATTATGGAAGAGATAGGATGGCATTCTTATGGAACTGATTGTTTAAGATCTCGTTTTAGTTTATTTAAAACATCCTTGATATTTGCAATTTTTTGGGGATTCTGGCATTTTCCTCTGGCTTTTATTAAAGACTATTATCAAAGTAATCTTGTTGAATCAGGGTGGTTATATACATTGAATTTTTTTATAAGTCTTATTCCTTTTGTATTGATAATGAATTGGTTGTATTATAAGTCGGGAAGAAATATAGCAATAACGATTATTTTTCATCTTTCAGCTGTTATTTTCAATGAAATATTTTCAACCCATCCAATGAGTAAGGTTATACAAACCGTTTTATTGCTAATTTTTTTGGGTTATTTATTGGTTAAAGAAAAGAGATTTTTTTTTGTAAATTATAATATGTAGGTTATGAGAAGTTTTTTTCTGTTATTTGTTTTGATTGTTTGTTTTTTTAATGAATCATATAATCAGACAATTACACAAACGGTTAGAGGGGTGGTTTATGATTTGGAGACTAATGAACCTCTTTCTTATGCAACTATAATTATTCCAGGGTCAGATCCTTTAATTGGTGCAATATCTGGTGAGAACGGTGGTTTTGTTCTGAAAAATGTAATTATAGGAAGGACTAGTTTTAGAGTAAGTATGATTGGTTACGATACCTCTACAGTAAAAGAGGTTATGGTTACTAGTGGTAAGGAGGTAAATTTAAGAGTTGGGCTTAAGAAAAGTGATAACTTTTTGGATGAACATGTTGTAAAAGCTAAAAAGGATGCACCGTTAAATTTAATGGCTGCTGTTAGCGGTAGGCAATTTACAGTAGAGGAAACGCAAAGATATGCAGGTGGAATGAATGATCCTGCGCGTTTAGCTTCTGCGTTTGCGGGTGTTGCAACAACTGCTGTTAGTAGTAATGGTATTTCAGTGAGGGGTAATAATCCATATGGTTTATTGTGGAGAGTAGAAGGTGTTGAGGTTCCGAATCCTAATCATTTTGCTAATCTTACTGTAATTGGTGGTGGTATGCTTACAGTAATTAGTAATCAGGTTATGGGTAATAGTGATTTTTATACTGGTGCTTTTTCCTCGGAATATGGTAATGCTTTATCAGGCGTTTTTGATATAAAATTAAGAAACGGTAATAATAGTAAGAAAGAGAATACATTTCAGGCAGGTATAATAGGTATAGATTTTTCAGCAGAAGGTCCATTTTCCAATTCAAATGATGCTTCCTATATTGTAAATTATAGATATTCCACAATGGGATTGATTAAATCTGTTTTACCAGATGATGTTGGTGTCATAGAATATCAGGATCTGTGCTTTAAAGCTAATTTCCCTACAAAGAAGGCTGGAACATTTTCATTATGGGGCATAGCAGCTTTGGATGGACAAGAAATGAATGTTGATGAGATAGCTAGCTGGGAATCTGATTTTGACCGAGAGGACTCTGAAACAGATTTATATTTGTTTGCGACGGGAATAGGACATAAGTTAAGATTATTTGATAAGATTTATTTAAGATCTGATTTGGCTGTATTTGGAGAAGGTTTGACATTTAAGGAATCAAGATACGATTATGATATGAATTCTACTCCTTGGGGAGATATAAAGAATAAGACCTGGGGGTATACACTTCAGACTAGTATAAATAGCCTATTAAGTGATAGGCATGTAAATAAAACAGGCTTTAAATTCACAAATTATGGGTATAATATAGATGTTAGCCGACCGTTGATAGAGGGAGGGGATAATGTTTCGTTAATTAAAAATGAAGGAGAAGCTGGTTTGTTAAATTTTTATACACAGTCTCGTATTTCTTTGTCGTCTAGTATCGATGTCAATATTGGTTTTCATTCTCAGTACTTCCTTCTTAACGATAATTTTTCAGTGGAACCCAGATTATCTTTAAAATACAAATTTAATAATAATCATAGTTTAGCCTTAGCATATGGACTTCATAGCAGAACAGAGATGTTACAGGTTTATTTTGTTGAGAAAGAGGGAAGAAGACCAAACAAAGATTTGGATTTCTTTAAATCTTCTCATTATGTACTTTCTTATAATTTTAGTTTTTCTGAGAATTTACATATGGTTATCGAGCCTTATTTTCAAAAATTAAAAAATGTTCCAGTAGCCCCCGACAGTTATCTTTCAACGATAAATTTAGAAAATGACATATATTTTAATGAAGAAATGATAAGTAAAGGTACAGGAAGAAATATAGGTTTAGATATAACGATAGAACGTTTTTTAAAAAATGGATATTATTATCTTTTAACAGGTTCATTCTTTGATTCTAAATACAAGGCTGCTGATGGAAAAGAAAGAAACACTAGGTTTAATAAAAACTATATTGTTAATGCTCTTTTTGGTAAGGAATGGTTGTTAGGAAAATACAGAAATAATATTTTGGGTGTAAACCTGCGTATGAATTTTTTGGGAGGCAATAGAAAAGAATGTATTGATATGAATGCTTCTTTGGAAAGTAAGGAGGTTATATATAAAGAAAGTGAAAATAATATTGCCTTTAGTGATAAATTTGATGATATGCCTGTTTTTTCTTTTAATATATCTTACAGAAAAAATAAACCCAGGTATTCTTATGTGTTTACCTTAAATATTCTTAATGCAGGTGGCGTAAAGGGTTATAGTGGAGATTATTACAATATTAGGACTGGTAATATTGATACCCGAAGGGATGGTATAATTATTCCTGATCTGAGTTTTAAGATAGAGTTCTAAAATTATATAGGCAGTAATGTTTTTAAATTTATTTACCAGATATTATTTATTAAGAGGACTACCTAAAATAGATGTTGAGAAAATATTCGATAGGATAGAATTGGTTGTTTAGGATAATATAATAGAATTGTTATAATATAAAGTCATGATATTATGTTATTATGATGTTTTTTGAATATAAATATTGTTTTTATGGATAGATTTGAAAAAATAGAAAAAGAGATTAGGTCCTTCATTTCTCTTTCAGAAGAGGAGTTACAGTTACTATTGGACTCTTTCGAACTTATAACCCTTGATAAAAATGAGTTGTTTGTAAAAGAGGGGGAGGTATGCGATTATATTGGTTTTGTAAATAGAGGGATGTTAATTAATTATAAGACTATAGAAAATGAGAAAGAGTTAGCAATAGAATTTGCCTTTGAAGGGGAATTTATTACTGATAATAAAAGCCGTTTGACTAATTGTCCATCATTAATTAATATAAAAGCAATAGAGCCCACTGAGTTATTTATTATAGAGCAGCATAAGCTTTTAGATTTGTATGAACAAATTCCAAAGTTCGAGAAGTTTGGTAGAATATTATTAGAGCACGAATATTTAAAAATGTGTACTCAGATTGAAGAGGATAATAAGTTTTGTACAAAATTTCGTTATGAATCTTTATTACAAAGGAATCCTGAAATATTAAAAAAGGTTCCTCTTTCTTATGTCGCAGATTACTTATTACAGAACTAAGTTCGATAATGGTAATTGTATAAAAATATTTTTGTGTTGTTAAGAGCATAATGATTTGAATAATAAATTTTAGTTGTAAAGAATTAATCAATAGTAGATTTATTTAGTTGAATAATTATAAATCAGGATGAAAATTTTAAATCGGGATTCGTCAAAAAGTTTTTTATCAAAAGGAGTTTTTCCTTACCGATGGGCATTTACTTTGTTGTTTCCGTTGAGAAATATTATTTTGTCACCCCGTAAGTTAATAGAAAGAATAGAGCTAAAAGCCAACTATAAAGTTCTTGAGCTTGGGCCTGGTCCCGGGTATTTTAGTGTTAGTGTATCTGAGATATTGTCTAATGGAAAGCTTGTGTTGGCTGATATCCAGAAAGAGATGTTGGATTATGCCCGTAAACGTCTTGAAAAAAGAAAGTTAAATAATGTGGAATATTATTTATGCAATGGTTTCTCTTTTGATTTCGATAATAATTCCTATGATAGAATATATATGGTAACGGTTATTGGAGAGGTTGAAAATAAAGATGCCTATATGGAGGAGTTTTTCAGGATTCTTAAACCAGGCGGTGTTCTTTCAATATCGGAACTTGCAGGGGACCCGGATAAGATGTCAATAAGAGAGTTAAGAGAATTGGTTGAAAAACATAAATTTAGTTTTTATAAACTATATGGAAGTAAAAGAAATTTTACTTTAAATTTTAAAAAACCATAAAGAAATTTTTATGAAATCAGATGGTAATAGTTTGATTAAATTACCTAATATAGGGAAGGTTCTTGCTGATAGATTAAAATTGGTTGGAATAATGTCTGCCAGTGATTTAAAAGAAATGGGGGCGGAGAGAATATTTCTGCGATTAAAGACTATTGATAAATCTGTTTGTGTGAATACACTTTGGGCAATTGAAGGGGCAGTTCAGGGAATTAGGTGGCATGATATTGACCAGCCTAGAAAAGAAGAACTTAAAAATTTTTTTAAGATGACTCAGAGATTGGATTCTTTTTAAATTGGTGTTTTTTTTTATATCTTACAAGATATAACGTAATAATGATATGGATTTGATAATTAGGATTGCTTATGTCGTTTTAATTTTTTTGCATGGATTAATTCATGTGTCTTTCTTTATAAAACCATTTGGGAATAGTAATTTTATTGAGTTAACAAATTTTATTTCCAAAATAGGGGTGCTAATATCTCTTTTGGCTTTAATAAGCCTTATATGTTATGGTTTAAGTATTTTGGCCAATATAAAATATTCATGGGCATTTGGAATGTTTGCGGTTCTTGTTTCACAAGTTGTCATAATTTATTTCTGGACAGATGGCAAAACAGGAACTTTCCCCAATATTATAATTTTAATTGTCGTGCTTTGTTCTTTGGGCGAATTTAGTTTTAACAAAAAAGTTAAAGCGGAAACAAGTGCTTTGTTGTCAGGTGTTTCGAAAGAAAAATTAAAAATAATTAATGAAAATGACATTAAAGATTTGCCAATGCCAGTTAAGAAATGGATAAGAACAACGGGAATTATTGGTAAAGAAGAAATAAAAGTTGCTTGCATTAAACAAAAGGCTTTGATGAAAATAAAACCCAGTCAGAAAGAATGGTTTATAGCAAAAGCCAAACAATATTCATTTACGCAGACCCCTGCTTTTATTTGGTCAGTTGATTTATCGATGATGCCATTAGTTAGTATAAGGGGACGTGATAAGTATGTTGAGGGGAAAGGGGAGATGCTTATAAAAATTAATTCATTGCTAAACGTAGTAAATGAGAGAGGCCATAAACTTGACGAGGGGACTTTGCAACGTTTTTTAGGGGAGTTGGTCTGGATGCCTTCTTTGGCATTAAGTCCGCATATTGAATGGGAGGACAAAGATGAATTATCATCAAAAGCTACAATTAGATATAAGGGGTGTACTGGAAGTGGTATTTTTTACTTCAATGAAAGTGGAGATTTCATAAAGTTTGTTGCTAATAGATATAGAGGGAATACAGAGAATTCCAGACGCATTCCTTGGGTTTTAACAGTGGAAGAATATAGTTTTTTTGAAGGAATTAAGATACCTTCAAAAATGAAAGCAACCTGGAAGCTTGATAACGAAGATTGGACATGGCTCGATTTAGAAATTATTGATTTGAAATTTAATAATATTTAAAATAAGGTTCAACCGGGTTGATTTTATTAGTAATAATTTATATATGTACAAATGAAAATACTGTTGCACTTGATTTTCTTTATTTTTGTTACATTTAATTTAATGGGACAGAAAAAGCTTAGTTTTCATACCGAGTCTGTTGATTCCTTGCTGGTATGGATGGCTAAAGGATGTGATAAAAATAAAATTAATAATTTTATTAATCAGCCCGCAAATCAAATAATGGAGCAACTTTTGATTAGAAATGAGGAAAGTGTTTCTGATTTCAGAAGGGTCTTGGAAGAATTTAATATTAATGATAGTATTTCAGGGAATAGCTATTTAATTAATAATGCTTATAAGAGACAGACAGAAATTGCTAATCTTTTAAAAATTATAAAAAAGACAGAATTTTCTGCAGAAGTATATAATCGTGTTATTAAATACTTTCCTGAAGATTATGAACCTAGACGTAAATATGATATTTTTTTTACTGCTGTTGGATGGAAATGGGGGGATGCTATGTCTTTTTGTTACAAAGTCAATAATGGAGAGTATCGACTTTCTAATAATGGAATACCAGCGGTAATTTTTAATTTAACACTCATTTCTTCTTTATATGGGAGAACACCAGCTAGTCAGATTAATGTACTTAAGAATGTTATGTCTCATGAATTATTTCATGCAGTGTTGTCTGATTATATTTTTTTAAAATGGGATAAATGGAATAATGAATCCATAGAATCAAATGCTTTGTTTTTAATATTTAATGAAGGATTAGCACACTATATTTCAGACGGTAAATTATTGAAGGAAAATTATAATAAAGGAACTGATTTGTCGGAGAAAGAAAAGGCTGCCTTTTTTTCTCTGTCAGATAGTTCAAGGATTATTTTTAATGCTGATTTTGATACAAATAAGAGAAAAGAAGCCTTAATATCAGGCGTGTATGGTAATTATTGGAATAAATATATTTGTATTACAGGCTTGTTTATGGCTTACCATATAGAATATTTTGATGGTCATGAAGCTTTGGTAGAATGTGTTGAGAAAGGTCCGATATGTTTTTTTGAAAAATACAGGTCTTTGTGTGAAAAGAATCCTGAATTACCTAATCTTCCTGATGAAATACTTAAAAAGATTTCCTCATATCCTAAAGTAAAAAATAAAATAAATCGGGAATCTAAGTAAAATTAATACTTACAAATCTTTTCCAGATAATAAGAACTTTACCTATTTGGGGCTAAGGCATTGTTGTGGATGAGAATCACATATTATGCGAATTTATTAAATTTTCAGAATACAGATTGAGTTTATCTAACAGTATATTTAAATATAATCATTCGCCAAAGTAGATCACCATGGTGATCTACTTTGGCGAATGATTATTACAACTTCTCGTTTAAGAATTTCATGAATCTATTGTATAGGTGAAGTCTTGTATATCCACCGTAGATACCGTGATTTCTGTTAGTATATATCTGCATTTCGAATTGCTTATTAGCCTGAACTAGTCTTTCAGATAATTCGTAAGCATTCTGAACATGAACGTTATCATCTGCAGTACCATGACAGATTAAAAGATTACCCTTAAGCTTATCAACCCAGTTAATAGGAGAGTTATCATCGTAACCAGAGGCATTTTCCTGAGGAGTTCTCATGAAACGTTCAGTGTAGACGCTATCGTAATATCTCCAGTTAGTAACAGGAGCCACAGCAATAGCAGCAGAGAACACATCGTTACCCTTCATAAGGCAAAGAGAGGACATAAAGCCACCGTAACTCCATCCCAGATAGCGATACGCTTGTTGTCAACAAAAGGCTTTTCAGCCAGCCATCTTGCAGCAGCAATCTGGTCGTCGCTTTCAAGTTTACCAAGCTGCATATAAGTACACTTTCTGAACTCCTCACCCCTTGCACCGGTACCACGAGGGTCGACACAAACAACCACATAACCCTCCTGGGCAAGGTAATTATCCCAGTTCATGCTCCAGTTATTTTTTACCTCCTGAGAATTAGGACCGCTGTACTGAGTTATCAACACAGGGTATTTCTTGTTTTCATCGAAGTCAAGAGGCTTAATCATCCATGCATTCAACATAGTCTTACCGTCGGCAGCAGGAACCTGGATAAACTCTTAGTATTGAATTTATAAGCCTTAAGCGTTTCGTTCAGTTTCTTGTTATCCTCAAGAGTTCTTATTGTTTTACCGTTAGTACAGTTAAGAGTCACAACCTTAGGAGTAGTGGCATTCGAGAAGTTGTTGATATAATACTTGTAGTTACTACTAAAATCAGCCTCATTCCATCCCTTATTGTCAGTAAGTTGTTTTTTACCCTTACCGTTTAGTTTAATGGAATAAACGTATTTCTCGGTAGGCGAAACCTCGTGAGAAGAGTAGTAGAAAGTCCTGTTCTTGCTATCGTAACCATAGAAGTCAATCACATCGTAGTCACCCTTGGTAATAGCCTTAACCTCTCTGCCAGTCATATCGAAAAGATAGATATGAGAATACCCGCTTTTCTCGCTGGAGAAGATAAAATGCTTACCATCTTCAAGATAAACCAGGTTATCAAGATTACTCTCGGCAATATAGTATTTGTTATTCTCTTTATACATAACACGCGACTCACCAGTTTTGGCATTAGCAAGAAGAATCTCAAGCTGATTCTGGTGACGGTTCATTCTTATAATACTTAGAGTCTTAGGATCTTTTAGTCCACTTAATACGAGGGATATACTGATCTTTCTCGTCACCCCACATTAACATCCAAAGTAGTTTTATCTTTAAGATTGTAAACATGAACACTAACCACAGAGTTAGTCTCACCAGCCTTAGGATATTTATAGCTGTAGTTCGAAGGATAAAGCTTATTGTCGTTATACGAAGGACACATTCCCTGGAACATATTCATGTGGAAAACCTAACATTCGACTCATCGAACTTCATATAAGCAAGATTTTCCCCGTCAACAGACCATTCAAAAGCCTTGCTGAACGAAAACTCCTCCTCATAAACCCAGTCAGGAGCACCGTTTATTATATGGTTGAATTTACCATCGTAAGTCACCTGATTCTCAGTCTCGAAACGAAGATCGCAGATAAATATGTTATTGTCCCTTACAAAAGCAATCTTGCTGCTGTTGGAGAGAAGGTAGCCAACTGCTGTCTTCCATTATTAGAAAGAGCTCTAAGATCCTTAGTCCTGCGGTTGTACACAAAGTACTCTGCAGTAAAAGAGTGACGGTAGATAGGCCTTTGGGCTAGTAGTAATCAAAATCTTCGATTCATCAGGAGAGAAAGTATAATCCTCAATAGCCTTTATTTTATTGTTTTTAATTTTACTTAAATCGAAAATAGTTTCAACAGCCTTACCAGTTTTATAACTTGACTTAACTATTTTGTTTCCTTCAATGGTAGTATAGTGCTCACCATCGTTCATAGAACGTATGCCATAAACACCAGCCTGACGGAAAGTACCATATACCCATAAATCCTCAAGAGTGATTTTCTTTGTGTTTTGCTGCGCAGAACAAACAGCCACAGAGCCTACTAAAAGGCAGAATACCAATAGTTTGTTGATGATCCTCATTTTATGTTGTTTTACTTAGTTTTATTAAAAGCCCAAATATTTGTTTTTTTTGTAAGATATAAAAGGACTTGGGTCATAAATTTTTGTTAATCGTGTGTTCTTTCCGGTTATAAAACAGGATAAAATGGTTTCTAATTATTTTACTGGGGTATAACAGGGGTAAATACCTGTAAAATACTTGTGATATACCTGTTAATATTGGTTTATTATAGAGGAAGTGTAATGGGAGTGTAATCTGAACTCTGTCCATAACATTTTGAAGAATTGGTACAGAATAATTGAGTTAATATATTTATTTTGTTTATTATCGTATTGTTAGCTTTGTTAAACAAGGTTTATTTGTTAAATTTGTTTTGCAAATTAGTTCCATATGAAAGCAAAAGTACAATTATCTTCAGGTATGCATCACAATCAAAAGGTTGTGTTGATTACTTTTAACTACAATTCAAGTATTGTAGATGCATTGAAGAAAAATTTTGCAGTAATTTGGAGTCAAAGTAAAAAAACTTGGTGGATTGAAAAGAAGTAAGTTCGATTATAGAAAATTTAAACAGGTATTTTCTGAGTTGGCTGTTATTGAATTACAAAAGAAAGTAGCGAGCGAAAAAAAAATAACAGAGATAAAACTCCCAGACGGATATTTGGAAAAACTAGAAAGGTTAAGATACAGTGATAGTACTGTACGAACTTACACGAAGTACTTTAAAGAATTTCAGGCTGCCTATTCGGGCGAAAAGATAGGGGATCTAGGTGCTGATGATATTAACAGCTATTTGACTAATTTGATGAGTAATCAAAAAATGTCTGCCAGTCAGCAAAATCAGAGAATTAATGCCATTAAATTTTATTACGAAAAAGTACTAGGCAGGGAAAGAATGTATTGGCAGATAGACAGGCCTAAAAGAGAAAATAGATTACCTGAAGTTTTAAGTAAAGCAGAAGTAAAAAGAATAATTAATAGCTGCAATAATTTAAAACACAGATGCATCTTGTCGTTAATATATTCAGCAGGACTTAGAAGAAGTGAACTAATCAATTTAAAGGTTACCGATATTAATTCTGATCGGGGGTTAATATGTATTAAGGCAGCAAAAGGCAAGAAGGATAGATATTCGTTGTTGAACTAAATCCCTACGGGATAGCTTATTTCAAATATAGTAATAATAATTATATAGACAATTATTATTATATTAAAGAAATACTTAATAAATAAATTAGATACTATGCGTAAAAAAAAGGATTAACCATTGTTGAAAAAGCTATTACTTTCGTTCCTGAATTTTCTTCTGTTGTAACTAAACTTAGCCATCAAGTAACCTTGCGTGGGCAGAGTAAGAGTACTTTAAACAACTACATTAGGCGTATAGCCTTGTTTGTAATACACTTCAAACAACTACCTGAAAACATTAGTGAGGATGAGATTAACGAATACCTCGTTGCTCTGGCTCGTGATCCTAAATCACCATCGCGCAGCAGCTTTAAGCACATGGTGTACGGCTTGCGGTATTATTATCGCTTATTGGGCATGAATAAAAAAGCCATTGCTTTACCATCGTTAAAGGGTGGCACTAAACTGCCCGTTATTCTTAACCGACAGGAACTAAAGGAACTTTTTGCCGCTCCTATATTACTTAAACAACGCATCGTACTCACTCGCATTTATTCTGCCGGATTGCGAGGACAAGAGGTTATCAATCTTAAGATATCGATGTTGATTTTGAACGGATGACCATCCACATCAGACAAACCAAGTATAAGAAGGATCGTATTGTTCCACTTTCGCCAACCATGGCTATTGGCTTAAAGAAATACCTTACTGCCGAAAATCCGCACCTATGGC